>JAGXIF010000007.1 GCA_024635755.1 Halothiobacillus sp. | reverse complement strand
CCCATCAGGGGCTGGACGATGCGACACCCGATGAGGTGTACTTCGATCAACCACTGACCCAGGCGGCCTGACGCCTGATGACAATCCGGTCAGAGCTTAGATCGCCTGTCAGGTGGTCCAGAGGATGGGGTCCACTTCAGAGCGAGTGCTTTCATGGTCGGACGTTCAAAAGCGTTGAGGCCTTCATCCTCGAGATCAAGCGCTACATCCGTTATTACAATCACGACCGGATCAAGGAGAAACTAAAAGGCCTGAGCCCCGTGGAATACAGGACTCAGGCCTTGGTGCCCGGCTAACCAACCGTCCAACTTTTGGGGGTCAGTTCACATTGTGGGCGGCTCTTTGGTCTGCGCGAGGACCTAGGCCATCGGCGGACCGGTGTTGGCTCCAGCCGCCGTCGGCCGGTTCATTCATCCTCGCTCAGGGCCTGCTGGATACGCTTTCTCGTTTGTATCTGCTCCTCGGCCATCTGTTGGCGGAGCTCGCCGAGTGCCTTGGTGGCCTTCTCGATGGCATCGTAATCAGCCTTCGGGGCCTGGTTGAGGCGATAGAGATTCTGCTGTTCTTTTTGCATCTGCTCCATCAGTTTCCAGTTTTTCTCGTAAGACTCCTGATGGATGTTTTGCAGGCGCTTTTGCTGCTTCTCGCTCAGGTTCGCGCCGGTCCGACCTTGGCCCTGCATCATGCCGGGACCATAAGCGCCCTGGCCGGACCCTTGCATCATTCCCGGCCCATAGCCTTGGCCGTGCATCATGCCGGGACCGTAGCCACCGCCGGGTCCGTATCCCTGCATCATGCCGGGGCCGTAACCACCGCCGGGCCCATAGCCTGGCATCATCCCCGGTTCGCAACCACCGGGTCCATAGCCTTGCATCATGCCGGGGCCGTACATGCCCCCGCCAGCATAGCCGCGTTGTTGTTTCTCATTGGCGAGCCCGCTCGACGCCACGCCCGTCAGGGCGATAGCAAGCGTGCAGGCGCTCATTCCGCGTACAAATCGAGTATTACGCATGGTGCACTTCCTCCTAAGTGGGTTGGAAGTATTTTCGGGAAAATCACCTGAATCTTCAGATGCTCGGGAGCGCTGGCTTGCGCCATGGGCCATGCCTAATTGAGGCCTGACCAAGGGAAGGCCGCGCTTCCCGCTTAGAGCGTAGCAGGCTCATGCGAGATAAGTTTTTGTTGTTGCAGTTGTTGTTTGCCAAGCGGAGCTGCAAGGGCGCGTGCCGGGACCAGGGGTGTAAGCTTGAAGGAGCACGGAAACGTGCTGGACCTCGTAACGCTTACCCATAAGGAGTTTTCCCATGACATTGCATCTCGACATTGCCCCGCTGATTTCTCTTCTCGCCGGGATTGCCATCCTGATCTTTCCTAAACTGCTGAACTTCATCGTTGCCGCCTACCTGATCGTAATCGGCATTTTGGGCCTGACGGGCTATGCGTTCTGAAAAGCCGCGGACCGCGGCATTTTGGCGGAGCTAGTCGACTGACTCCGTCATACCCGTGGCGCATGGTGGCTGTTGGAAAACGTTCCGATCCCGTCTTTCCGGCTGGCGGGAACGGCGGAGCCGCAGGGCCCGCATTTCCTCTCAAGACCACCTGGTGATGACTACACTCCATCCCTAAGTGGACAATTTTTCAGGAGGTTGTCATGCGATTTAGTCATCGTCGCCAAGCCGGGCAGCAATTGGCCGAGGCCCTTGAGCACCTGCGCGGGCAGGAGGGCGTGGTGTACGCGCTACCCCGCGGGGGCGTGTCCTTGGGGGTGGAAATCGCTCGCTACCTGGGTCTTCCCCTGGATCTCCTGATTCCCCGCAAGATCGGACATCCCTCCCAGCCGGAATACGCCATCTGCGCGGTCCCGGAATCTGGCGAGCGCGTTTGCAATCCGCAGGAGGAGCAACGGGTCGATGCCCAGTGGCTGGAGCAGGCGGAGCAGCAGGAGCGTGCGGAGGCCCGCCGCCGACGCGAGGTCTATTGCGGCCAGCGCCAGGCGCCGGATGTGGCGGGCAAGCTGGCCATCATCGTCGATGACGGCATCGCCACCGGCCTGACCATGCGGGCGGCGATCCGGGATGCCTACCAGCGCGGCCCCCGCAAGGTCGTGGTAGCCATCCCCGTGGTGCCACCGAGCACCGCCGACCGACTGTGGCGCGAGGTCGACGAACTGGTCGCGCTGGACATTCCCGAGCAGTATCTGGGCGCGGTGGGCGCCTATTACGATCATTTTCCGCAGGTCTCGGACGAGGAGGTGATCGAGATGCTGCAACAGGCCGGTGCCCGGGGGGCAAACGATGTCGAACGATAACGAGCAGACCGTCGAACTCGTCCTCGATGGTCAGTCCCACGAGGGCATTCTGGGATTGCCGGAACACCCCGCGGGCGTGGTGGTGTTTGCCCATGGCAGTGGCAGCAGTCGCCTGAGTCCGCGCAACAATTTCGTGGCCCGTGTGCTCCGGGAGGCTGGGCTGGCCACCCTGCTGTTCGACCTCCTGACCGAGGAAGAGGACCGCATCTACGAAACCCGTTTCGATATCGATCTGCTGGCCCATCGGCTGGTGCAATCATCGGAGTGGGTCGGCCAGCAGGCCTCAATCGCCGATTTGCCGCGAGGCTATTTCGGCGCGAGCACTGGGGCGGGGGCGGCGCTGAAGGCCGCCGCACAGCAGGGGGACCTGATCCGCGCGGTGGTATCCCGGGGCGGGCGACCGGACCTGGCCGGCGGCGACCTCCCGGCCGTGACCGCGCCGACCTTGCTGATCGTCGGCGGGCATGACCCGCAGGTGATCGAGCTCAACCGCGAGGCGCGTGCGGCCATGAAGGCCACCTGCGAACTGGAGATCGTGCCTGGCGCCACCCACCTGTTCGAGGAGCCCAGTACGCTCGAACAGGCGGCCCGCCTGGCCTCCGACTGGTTTAGCCGCTGGCTGGTAAGCGACGAGGGACGCTGAGCCGAGACAGGTGCCGGCGCAACGCGGTGGGGGCCAACGGTCGGCAACCGCCGGCTCGGAGGTGCGGCATGCAACAGGACTCATCGCTCACTACTATCAGTCGCACGATCTGGCGGGCCAAGTATCGTCAGCCGGGCGAGCGGGGCATTCCTGATACCTGGCGCCGCGTGGCGCGGACACTGGCCGGTGTCGAGGCGGACCGGGTTCTACCCCGTTTTCGAGCGCCAGCAATACCTGGAAGGGGCATTTATCCGCACGTTGCCGGATGACCTCCGGGACGGCATCGCCCGGTTCGGCGTCCGCAATAGCCACCTGACCGCCATTGCACCCACCGGCACGATCAGTCTGCTGGCGGACAATCTCTCCTCCGGACTCGAACCGGTGTTCCGTTTCCAGTTCACTCGCCGCGTTTTGCAGCGCGACGGCCGTCATGCCACCCATTCGGTGCAGGATCCTGCCTGGCGGCTATGGCAGGAAGGGCATCCCGACCAGGCGTTGCCGGAGGCCTTTCTCCAAGCGGACGACCTTGAGCCGGAGGCACACCTGGTCATGCAGGCAGCACTGCAGCCCTATGTCGATAGCGCCATGTCCAAGACCGTCAACGTGCCGCAAGACATGCCCTTCGAGCGTTTCAAGGCCATCTATCGGCGCGCCCACGCGCTGGGCCTGAAGGGCTGCACCACGTTCCGTCCCAATTCGGTGACTGGTGCCGTGCTGGAATCCGCTGAGAGCGCCACCCCCTGTTGTGACATCGAACGGGAGAACGACTGATAGCTGCCTGGAAAGTGATTTCCCAGCCTTACATCGACAAACCGTATGAACGTGACGGTTTGGCATGGACGGGACATGGACCGTAATCGAGGCGGACGTCGGTTCGCCGGCAAACACCTCCGTCCCTCTGAGACGTTGTTGCGCGCCATGCGCGGGGACGTTGCCGCACCGGGGCGGACCTGATGCTGGATCACCACGTCAGTTTTTATCCGCGGTCACGTGGCTATCGTGATGGCGCGACGTCCAGTCCAACACCAGTTGGCCCCCCGGCGGTTTGGTGGACGTTGCCGCCAAAACGCGCGGCCTCTCGATTGATCCTCTTGGTCAGCCAGTCGATGTCATTTGCCGACGGCCGGTTGAGCCGCAGATTGCGGATTTGGAAAGGCAGCATGTGCAAGGCGGTCAGCCGACCGGCCTGGAGGGTGGGGAGATAGAGCAGGGCGAGGTCGCCTCGATAGGTCTCGTGACCGCCGATGCCTTCGTAGTCGTTCAGCAGGTCGCCGCAGCCGTAGAGGATAAGCCGGTCGCGGTAGACCTCCATCGCCTTGGGATGGTGGGAGGAATGGCCGTGGATCAGGTCGACGCTGCCTCGGTCGATCAGGCCGTGGGCGAAGGCCTGCTGCTCTTCGGCAATGTCGTAGCCCCAGTTGCCGCCCCAGTGAATGGATAACACTACCTGGTCGCCCGGTTGGCGTATCGCGTCGATCATGTCGGCCAGTCGGTTGAGCTGCTCTGCCGAGAGATCGGGCAGGTAGTTCACGCCCGGACGCTGGGTTCGCGCCGCCCAGTCCACGGGGATGCCGCTGCCGGAGTGACCCGCGGCAAAGACCAGCAGCCGTCCACCATCCGGACGAGACAGTATCGCCGGGGCGGTCGCGGCCTGCCTGTCGCGGCCCGCACCCGTCGTGGCGATGCCGGCCGTCTCCAGGGTATCGAGGGTTTTCAGCAATCCGTCGCGGCACCAGTCGATCACGTGGTTGTTCGCCAGCACCAGGCAGTCGGGGGCGATAGCGGTGAGACAGGCGATGTTGGCCGGGTGCATGCGGTAATGGATGCCCTTTTCCGGCCACGGCGTATCGCTGGTGGTGATCGCCGTCTCGAGGTTGAGGATGCGCCGCCGGGCGGGGTCGGCAAGCAGTTCCCGGGCGGCGCCCCAGACGTATTCTGGCGGCACGGCGCGCGATACCGGGCCGTTGGCCCGCTCGGCGAGGCGGACATAGCAGCGGGCGTCCTGGATGTAGTCCTCGTAGAGGATGGGGTCGGAGGGTGTGGGCTGGATCTGGTCGATGCCACGGCCGAGCATCACGTCTCCGCCGAACAGCAGGGGCAGTTCACCGGACCGGTTGGCTGTCGAGGAGGGAGACATCTCCGCTTCTGGTCGACCCGGTGGCATTGCCTGTGCTGCAATTAAAGGCCAGATTCGCCCCCGGATCGACCTCGACCCGCAATAGGAGACCCGCGTGACCTTCGAAACCACCCTTGGACTGGCGCTGCTGGCTGGTTTGACCATTCCCACGGGCGCGCTGGTGGCTTCGGGAAGCTGGTTGCGGTCGTTCTGCTTCGAGTACGAGATCGACAGCTTCGTCACCTACTTCGGCGGCGGGGCCCTGCTGGCCGCGGTGGCGCTGGTGCTGGTGCCCTTCGGCATGGAGCACACCCACGTCGCGTCCGCGGCGACCGCCTTCCTCTTGGGCGGGATCGTCTTCTGGCGGGTCAGTGTCTGGCTGAAACGGCGTGGAACGACCGTGTCGATTTTTCTGGGCATGCTGCTGGACTTCATACCCCGAGGGGATCGCGCTGGGGGCGGCGGTGGCGACCGGTTCGCACGTCGGCTACCTGCTCGCCCTGCTGATCGCCCTGCAAAACATGCCCGAGGGGTTCGCCTCCTTCCACGAGATGCGAAAGAGCGGCATCCCGCTCGGTCGGCTCTGGACCATCTTCCTGCTCGCGCCGCTGGCCGGCCCTGCCGCGGCCTGGCTGGGCTACACCTTCCTCGCCGCGGACGACTACCTGCTCGCGCTGCTGATGCTGTTCTGCAGTGGTGGCATCCTCTACCTGATCTTCGAGGACATTGCCCCCTCGGCCCATATCAAGCGCGAGAGTCTGCCGGCCACCGGTGCCGTGGCCGGGTTCGTCCTCGGCATGATCGGCGCGATGGTCATTCACTGAGCCGGGCGGCTCAACGGCAGAGCTTGGCGGTGATCTCCGCGACATGCCGGCCTTGGTAGCGGGCGATCGTGTGCTCGATCGCACTGGGCTGTCGGCTGCCGTCGCCACTGGCGAGGGTGCCCGCCCCGTAGGGTCCGCCGCCGCGCGGTTCGGAGATGTCGAACATCTCGGGGATGCCGTACGGCGTGCCGACGATCACCATGCCCAGGTGTGCGAGCGTGTTCCAGGTCGAAGTGATGGTGGTCTCGTTGCCCGCGCCGGTGCCGGTGGAGGTGAATACGCTGCCGACCTTGCCGATCAGCTTGCCCTCGGCCCACAGGCTGCCGGTCTGGTCGAGGAAGTTGCGCATCTGCGCGGCCATGTTGCCGAAGCGTGTCGGCGTGCCGATGATCACTGCGTCATAGTCGCCCAGTTCCTTCGGGTCGGCGACCGGGGCGGTCTGGTCGAGCTTGGCGCCGGCCTTGGTTGCCGTCTCCTCGTCCATCAGCTCCGGCACACGCTTGATCGTCACCTCGGCGCCATCTACCGCCTGTGCGCCTTCGGCGACGCTCTGGGCCATTGTCTCGATGTGGCCGTACATGGAGTAGTAGAGAACGAGAATCTTGCTCATGCGGTGTCTCCGCGATTGCCTGTTGTGGATTCGGGTAGCGCAAGAGTAGACGACGGCGAGGCGATTGCCGGCCACAGCGAGGCGCGAGCGGCCATACTCGGAACGAGGCAAGCGAGATCGATCAGCGAGGGAGTGCGCATGGGGGAAAGACCAGCCGATCCGATGACGGGCGAGCAGTTGCACGCACTGATCGCCAGTGCCACGACGTGATTGACCTGGCCCGTGACTGACTTGCTCGCCGTTCATTCGAGCACCACGCCGATCCAGGAAGGAGCGAGCTGATGGAGGAGGCCGTCCATGCGGTCAATGCGTTCGTCTGGGGGCCGGTCACCATCCTGCTGCTGGTGGGGACCGGGCTCTACTTCACCGTTCGGCTGCGACTAATCCAGGTATTCCGCCTGACGCTGTCCGTTCGCCTGCTCGGCCGTCGGGGGGCGGTGGAGGAGGGCGAGCTGAGCTACTTCAGCGCGTTGACCGTGGCGCTGTCGGCGGCGATCGGCAACGGCAACATCGCCGGGGTGGCCACCGCCATCGCGCTGGGCGGCCCCGGGGCGATCCTGTGGATGTGGATCACGGCAATCGTCGGCATGGCCACGGTGTACGCCTCGACTGTGCTCGCGCTGCACTTTCGCGTCTATCGCTCGGAGAACAGCGAGTACGTCGGCGGGCCGATGTACTACATCGAGCAGGGCCTCGGCCCGCGCTGGAAGCCGCTGGCCATGTTCTTTGCCGCCTGCCTGGTGATCGCCGCGATGGGCACGGGCAACATGGTCGAGGCCAACTCGGTGGCCGACACGCTCGAGTTCTCCCTGCGCGACATCCTCGGCTACGCGAACGACCCGGCGCTGATCCTCAGGGTGAAGCTGCTGATCGGGCTCGTTTACGCCTGGGTGGTGTGGCTGGTGATCGTCGGCGGCATTCGGCGCATCGGTCACGTCGTCTCGCGCCTGGTGCCCCTGATGTTCCTCGTCTACGTCGGCAGTGCGCTGGTGGTGCTGGGTATCAACGCCGAGGCCATACCCGCGGCGTTGGCTACCATTTTCCACGATGCCTTCACCGGCACGGCGGCCGTGGGCGGCTTCGCCGGGGCCGGTCTGATGGCGGTGATCCAGTTCGGCGTCGCCCGTGGCATCTTCTCCAACGAGGCGGGGCTGGGGACCGCGCCGATCGCGATGGCGGCCAGCCGCAGCGGGCACCCTGTCCAGGCAGGCCTGGTGGCGATGAATTCGCCGCTGTTCGACACGTTGATCGTCTGCACCCTGACCGCGCTGGTGATCCTGACCACTGGGGTCTGGCAGACCGGTGTGAGCGGCTCGGAACTGACCACCATGGCCTTCAATGCCGCGGTGCCCGATCTGGGCAAGATCGCGGTGAGCCTGTCGCTGATCTTCTTCTCGGTCTCCAGCGTGATCGGCTGGAGCTACTACGGCGAGAAGGGGGCGCAGTACCTGTTCGGCACCTCCGTCATCCCCGTCTATCGCCGGGTGTTCGCCATGCTTCTGCCGCTGGGAGCGGCGATGAACCTGGAGCTGATCTGGGCGTTGTGCGATATCGCCAACGGCCTGATCGCCATCCCCAACCTGATCGCACTCCTGCTGCTCTCGCCGCTGGTGGTACGCCTCACGCGGCAGTACTTTGGCCGCCATGCCGGAGAGTGAGTGTCCCGGGATAACCACATGATAAGCAGGGATATATAGGCATCACGATGTGCTAATGTTCCGTCTCGATCAGGACGTATCGACAAGAACAAGAATTAGGGAATCAAGGATGAAGCTGCAGGCATCGAAGCACGTCTTTCGAACGCTCGCCTGGCGGATGGTCGCTATGGGCATTCTCATGGGGGCGATCTTCCCGGTTGCCGCACTCCAGATGGGCGTCTCCGCCGAGCTGGCTCTCTCGCCGACCTTCATCGGCACCACGCTGATGGCCGGACTGATCGTCGGCGGACTGAACTTCGCCCTGGCGAGTCGCATCGTCCGTCCACGCCTGCGTCGTCTCAGCAGCCGGATGCGCAAGGTGCGCTCGGCGATGGACCAGGCGACCTACTCGGGTGACTGGTCGGAATGCGACCCGGCAGTCTGCCGGCTCGAGGAGCAGGCCGAGGACGAATTGGGCGAGGTGGCCAACAGCTACAACGCGCTGCTGCAGGCGCTGCACTCGGCCCACCGCGTCGAGGAGCGCATCCAGAGCTTCAACAACACCCTCTCCAGCCAGCTCGATCTCGCCGATCTCAGCGACCAGGCCTTGATTCTCTTGATGGAGCATTCGAACGCCGACGGTGGGGCGATCATTCTGGAAAAGCAGGGTGACTGGACCATTCCGGCCAGCAAGGGGCTGATCGAACCGCAGGCGATCCTCAGGAGCCCGGCACTGCAGGCTGCCCACGAGCAGGCAACGGTGCGCCGCTACGACCTGCCCGCCGAGGTCAAGGTCGATGCGGTGCTCTCGCATTTCGCCCCCAGCGACGTGCTGCTGTTGCCGATCAAGCACCATGGTCTGCTACTGGGCTGGGTGGTGCTGGCCGCGGCTTCCCCCTTCAGCGACAACACCACACGCCTGTTGCCGCTGATGATCCAGGGACTGGGCATGGCGCTGAACAATGCCTTATTGCACGACGACCTGCAGCGGGTAGCGGCACTGGACCCGCTGACTGGCCTCTACAACCGTCGCTTCGGCATGAAGCGCCTCGAGGAGGAACTGGCCCGCATCCAGCGCAACCAGACGCCGATGTCGTTGATCATCGTCGACCTGGATCACTTCAAGCGCCTCAACGACACCTACGGACACCTGGCCGGCGACAAGGTGCTGGTTCGCGCGGCGGGCATCATCCGCGACATGCTGCGCAAGGGCGACGTGGTGATGCGCTATGGCGGCGAAGAGTTCATCGCCATTCTGCCCGGCTCGGATATCAAGGACGGTCAGGAAGTGGCCGAACGCATCCGCTTTGCCCTGGCTCAGAGCCAGGTGGAGATTGCCGGGCACACGCTGTCGGTCACCGCCAGCCTCGGGGTCGCCTGCACCGCCAACGACCGCGTCACCAGCGCCGAGCCGCTGATGAAGCTGGCCGACTCGCGGCTTTACGCCGCCAAGTCGGGCGGTCGCGATCGGGTGATCGCCGAGGGGGCCGGCGAGGCGCTCGCCAGTTAGGCAAGCCAGGTTTTCGGCCGTCAGTTAGACGCATCATTCCCCGCGCGGGGGTGGTGCGTTTTTTCTTGGTGGTGCCGTTTGTTCGAGGCGATTTCCGAGTCGAATCAACTTCCTTGATTCAGTCGTCTAACCTCGATTGATCCCCAATTGAGGAGGTACAGCGTGGTGCTCTATATCGGCACATCCGGTTGGAATTATCCCCATTGGCGGGAGGCGTTTTACCCGTCCGGGGTGCCCGCTGCCGAGTGGTTGGCGTTCTATGCCCGGCACTTTTCCAGCGTCGAGATCAACGCCACCTTCTACCGCCTGCCCATCCCCGAGACGCTGGCGGCATGGCGGGATGCCGTACCGCCGGATTTTCGCTTCGCGGTGAAGGCCAGCCGCTACATTACCCACCTGAAAAAGCTCAAGGATCCGCAATCCAGCATCGCCACGTTCTTCGAGCGCATCGATTGGCTTGGCGACCGACTGGGACCGATCCTCTTCCAGCTGCCACCGCGCTGGCGCCTCAACGTCGGGCGGTTGGCCACGTTTCTCGACGCGCTGCCTTCAGGGCATCGCTATGCCTTCGGGTTTCGCGATAGCAGTTGGTGGGATCCGGCGGTCACCGAGCTGTTGACCGCGCATGGGGCCGCGTTTTGTGTATTCGATCTCGACGGGCAGACCAGCCCGTTCCTTGAAACGACGGCTTTCGTCTATCTGCGCTGGCACGGGGCTGCCGGGCTGTATCGGGGTGGGTACAGTGACGCGCAATTGAAGGCGTTGGCCAACCGATGCCAGGAGTGGCAGAGCGATGGCCGGGATGTCTACGGCTATTTCGATAACGATGCCGAGGCGCAGGCACCGCGTGATGCCGCCCGGTTGCAGGCGTTATTGGCCTCCAGCTAAATAGGCGCGACCGGCGCGTTTTTGGCTGGGGCGCATAAGCCAGAACCACTTGAAATACAAAATATTTAATGTGGAAAAGGCGCCCGTTTTCGCCTTTGCCGGTCTATAACCGTACACGGAGTCCAAAAAAAGGGGCGACATCATGAGTCTGGTAACCGATCTGATGGACCAACCCGGGGTCGTGGCGGCGGGCGACTTCGCCTACCGGGGGGATCAGTACTATCACCACAAGGGCGATTTGTCTGCAGCCGACACCCGGCTGATCTCGTCGCTGTGTCGGGCAAACGCCGCGGCGGTAGAGATGGAGGGTGACATGCTGGCGATGTTCTCCCGCGTGTGCCAGCCGGGTGCCGGCGGTTGCGGCTTCGTGCCCACCAAGGGCTGGGTGATGCATGGCGAGTCGCGCAGTGTCTGTGTGATCTCCAACGTGTACTGCGTGATCGACAATGAGCGGGCCTCCTTGAGAAATGTGCTCAGCATGATGCTAAAGCGCCTGGCCGATGCGCCCGACGCCCTGAATTGACACCTGCGGGCGATCCGTCCGACAGAGGAGGAATGACCATGTCCGATCTCAAGACACTTAGTTCGATGCCTGGCACCGTGGCGGCCTTCCAGTTCGATGACCAAGGGCGACTCGAGGACGCGGTGATTACGGATGATGTGGTGATCGACCGAGATACGCTCGATCTGCTCGGTCATCTGTGCGTGGCAAACATGGCCATTGGCGCCATGCAGGCCCGTGGCTGGGAAGGGATGAGCGACGTCAAGGGCTTTTATCCAGTACAAGGCTTCACCTTCGTCGGGCTTGATTGGTCGGCGGTTTCTCGCGGCCGGCAGGGCGTGGTGTTGTCCAACGACAAGGCCGACTTCGACGCCGCCTACAAGGCCCTGGCGGGGTGAGGAGGATGTCATGCTTAAGCAACTGCTCGATATCAAGGGTGTTCAGGCCGTCGCCCACTTCCGCGAGGAGTCCGGTGAGCCGTGGCAGGTGCACGGTGAGCTTTCGGACACCGATGCACGTCGGCTGACGCGCCTGGCGCTGGATTTCAAACGCATGACCCAGGGTCATGCCGACCAGTTGGCCCTGTTCGTCAATCAGCCCGGCTGGACACCGGCAAACGGCTGGATCGTGCATGGCGATCAGCGCACGGTATGCGGGATGTCGAGCATGGTAGCGGTGGTCGATAATGCCGAAGCCAATTTGACCGAGGTGATGAAGGCGCTGGCTCAGGAATCGTTCTTCACCTGACGGTGACACGCCGCGCCATCCTGTCTGGACAATGAAAAACCCCGCGAATCAATCGATCCGCGGGGTTCGTTTTTGCGGGCCGGTTTCAGTCTCGATCAGCCGTTCTGACGAATCTCGGCGATCAGCCAGTTGGCGTTCTCGTCATCGAGATTGCGGCTGACCAGCCAGGTCTCGTTGAGCGACTCGGCCGTTGCCTCACGGCCTTCACGTACGTGGCCGGTAAAGCGCACGGCGGCGACGAGATCGCCGTCCTGTTCGCCCAGGTCTTCCATCGCCACGTCGAGTGCCACCACCTCGGTGTGGTTCTCGGCATCGCCCATCGACGCTCGCTCAAGCACCAACTCGCGGAAAAAAGCGGGGGTGACGAATTCGCGGATGTCATCCATCCGGTTGGCATCCCAGGCCAGTTGCAGGTTGGTGAAATGCGTGCGGGCGGCGCCAAGGAAGCGCTCTTGGTCAAACCAGGCTGGCGGCTGGTAGGTGGCTGGGCCGGAAACGCTGGCGAACTCGTCCATTACCGAACCGGGCCGGGGTGCCTGGGCACCCGTGATGTCCCGATCGAACATGGATGACCGTGTCTGCGCTGAGCCGGCGCCGTGACCGGGCATGCCAGAAAGGGCGGGACGGCCAGCCGCCATGGCCCCACCGCGCAGGTGGCGGATGAGCAGGAAGGCACCCGCGGCCAGCAGCGCGATCAACAGGAAGTCGAACGGCTGCATGCCCTCGAATGCTCCACCCATGAACATCCATGCGAGCAGGCCGCCGGCAGCCAGGCCTGCGATCATGCCGCCAAAGCCTGCCGCCGGGCTGCGGCTGGCCGCCTTCTGGTCGGTGGTGCTCTGTCGTGGGGTGGTATTGCTCTGGGTGGTCTTCTGACCCAGGAACCCAAAGCTCTTGCCGCCGCCGAAGCGCTTGGCCTCGGCGGGCGCGGTCATCAAGGCCACCAGCGCGGTGACGAATAGGGCGATCATTGTGCGGGCAAGGGTGGCACGGGCCGTCATGGAGGGCTCCTGTCTGGCGGGTGAAGGGGGCGAATGAATACGACCGACGATTATCCCATGGATAGGATTGACTCGCCGGAATGACGCCCCCGAATGGGCCGGACCGGGATCGGTGTCGCCTTGTCCGCTCGGGATTGCCGGCAGGTCGGATCTGAGCGTGTCCCGTCAATCACGGCCAATGAGCAAGGGGCGTGGCATCGCCCGGGTGCCAGGAAACCCCTGAACCAAGGCCGTCAACTGGGTCTGGTGCCGGCTGGCGCCATTGTGCTGTCTCGGCCCGCTGATTCCGCCTCCGGTTCCTGCTCGTTCTCGATATGCAGTGTGCGTGTCGGGAAGGCGATCTCCGCACCGTGGCCGGTGATGATGTCGGCGACCTTGAGAAGGACGTCGTGCTTGACGCGGTGGTATTCCATCCAGTTCACGGTCTTGGTGAAGGTGTAGAGCATAAAATCCACGGAGGAGGCGGAAAAGGCGTTGAACTTGACGATCATGGTCTGAGTGGTGGCGATGTCGGGGTGGTCGAGCAGCATCTGTTCGACGTCGTGGGTGATGGCGGCCATCGCGGCGATGTCGGCATAGCGAATGCCGATGTTCTCGTAGATGCGGCGATGCGTCATGCGCGAGGGGTTTTCCAGCGAGATGGTGGTGAACACGGAGTTCGGCACGTAGACGGGGCGCTTGTCGAACTTGCGGATGCGGGTCTGGCGCCACCCGATTTCTTCCACCGTGCCCTCGATCTCGCGGTCCGGGGAGCGCACCCAGTCGCCGACGTGAAAGGGGCGATCCAGGTAGACCGTCAGCCCGCCGAAGAAGTTGGCGACAAAATCGCGGGCGGCCCAACCGATCACGATGCCACCGAGGCCACCGAAGGCCAGTACCCCGGAAATGGAAAAGCCCAGGGTCTGCAGGATGACCAGGGAGGCGGTAATGAAAACCGACAGCCGCAGTAGCTTGCCGATCGCCTCGACGGTGTGCTGGTCGACATGCTGCTCGCCGATGGTCTCGGTGGCCTTGATGACACGCTCGCCATTGCTGATCAGGCCCGTGAGGAACCAGGCGATCGCCACGATCACGCCTACATTGCGCACCTCGTCGCGGATCTCGAATATGGCGGGCTGGGTGGCGGCATAGATCACGTCGGCGGCGAAGGTGATCCCCAGCACCCAGATCAGCAATGTGAGGGGGTGGGCGAGTGCGTCGACGATCGAGTCGGCCCAGCGCGTGCCATTGCGGATCAGCTTGCGGTAAACCCAGCGGAGAAACCGGCCTTGCATGAAGTTTAGGGTCACCGACAGGGTGATGACGACGAATGTCTGGGTGATCCAGACCCAGTGCCCGGTCAGGTAGCCGAAAGAAAAATCGTTGATCTGGTCCATGGGAGGCGAGCGTCTTGTCGGTTGAATGGGCCCGAAGCAGGGCAGGCCGGATTATCCCATTGGATATGGCCCGAAACCACCGGGTAGTTTGCCGATCCTCTGGTATGGGGCCGGAAAGCCTGCCGTGTGCCCTAGTGAGAGATTTTGCGCAGCGGTCGTGTGGTGCCGGGGTGGTTCACGAGACAACCAGCACCGGCGCGGTGGGGAGGGTGATCAGATCCGATGAGTCGCAGCCCAGCGATTCGGCCGTGTGGCGGCCGATCACCAAATCGCTGGCGGCTTGACCACGCAGGGCATGCGCCACGCCCTGCAACGATTGCTCGATCAACGGTTGCGTGCTGACAGCGACCGCCAGCGGCTCGAGTTCGGCCAGCAGTGAGCGCAGCCGGGCAGGGCCGATGGCGCGCGAGACCAGTAGTCGGAGTGGGTGGTCGTTGGCGAGCGCCAGCGCCGCACTGGCACGAACGATGGTGCTCGCATCGGTCGGGTCCGTGATCAGTGCATACACCGCTTCCTGATCCTTCCCAGGCCGGCGCCGATCTTCCCATAGCATGAGGCTGCGGCCGGTATCCAGCAGCAGCTGGCGGGCGGTCGAGCCCAGTCTTGCCCCGCGACCGGCGGACCAACCCGCCTTTCCCAGTACAATCAGATCGGCGCCCGTCTCGGTCGCGGCCTGTGTGGTGGTCTGGTAAATGCCGCCCGATGCGACCTGCAGGCGCCATCGCAATGCACCTCGACCGGCCTCGTGTTCCAGCAGTGCCGTGATGCGCTCGCGCTGGTTGCGCAACCGGTCGGTCAGGGTCTGGGTGTCGAAGGGCAGGGCATTGCCGGACAAGGCGCTGATCTCGCGTGCGAAAGCGTACCCGGCCGAGCGAGACAGATCCCTGTCCTCGACAAACAACGCCACTAGGTCTCGGTTCTGCCGTCGAGCCAGCCGTGCGGCCGCGACGAGGGCGCCCGTGCTCGCCGGGGAGCTGTCCAGCAGGACCACGATGGGGCCGTGGTCAGCCATTCTCGTCTTCCCCGTGGGATGCATCGTGTCGGGTCACCGTCTGGAAGTGCAGCAGTCGGTCGGCCACTGCCCAGTTGACGCTACCGGCGGGAAACCGCCCGTTGGCATCCGCTTCACCGGCCGGTTGCCCGGTGAGCCGTTCCAGCGCGTCATCCGCTTTTGCAATGGGATACACCTTGAAGCGTCCGGCGGCTACGGCGCTGCGCACTTCGTGATTCAGCATCAGGTGGGGCAGGTTGGCCTCGGGGATCAACACGCCATGCGTCCCATCCAGGCCGCGGTCTCGGCAGATGCGGAAGAACCCCTCGATCTTTTCGTTGACGCCGCCAATGGCCTGAACCTCCCCCAGCTGATTGATCGAGCCGGTGACGGCCAGTGATTGGCGAATCGGTATCCGCGCGATGGCCGAGATCAGCGCACATAGCTCGGCCACCGAGGCGCTGTCCCCCTCGATGGTTCCATAGAGCTGTTCGAAGGCCACGCTGGCTGAAAGCGAAAGCTCGCCATCCGGGGCGTAGTGGCTGCCCAGATAGCGCGACAGGATCATCATCGCCTTGGTGTGGATGTTGCCGCCGAGTTTCGCCTCCCGCTCGATGTCCACCACCTGGTCGCGCCCGGGACGGGCCGTGGCGGTGATCCGTGTCGGCAGGCCAAAACTGAAGTTGCCCAGTTGGGATACCGCGAGCCCATTGATCGCCCCGATCCTTTCGCCGCTGGTAGGGATGTTGAGCGTATTGCGCAGGATCGCCTCGACTGCCCGTTCGCGCAGCCGCTCGGCGCGCTTTTCCTGGTGGGCGATCGCCGCCTCGATATGGGTCGAGCCGACGGTGTCGCTGTGGGACTTTCCCGCGATGTGATTGGCCTCGGCCAGCAGGTCGGCCAGCGGGCGCGTACCGGCGGCCAGCTTCTCGTTGTCGCCGGCCATCCGGCTGGCATGTTCGATGGTTCGTGCCACGGCCGACCGGTCGAGCGGGCGCAGGTTGTTGGATTGCGCCAGGGCAGCCAGCGTGCGCGCGTAGTCCAGCTCATGCTCCGGGTTGCGGTCGAGCGTGTCCTCGAAATCGGCCTGCACCTTGAACAGCTTGGAGAAGTCGGGATCGTACTCGGAGAGCAGGTAGTAGAGCAGGCGGTCGCCGATCAGGACGATCTTGATGTCGAGCGGCACGGGGTCAGGGTCCAGCGAGATGGGAGTGAACACCGTGTAAAACTGTTCCAGGGACTCGATACGCACCTGTTTGCCGTAAATCGCCCGCTTAAGCGTATCCCAGGCAAATGGCTGCATCAGCACCTGGCGGGCATGCAGAATCAGGTAGCCGCCGTTTGCCCGGTGCAGTGCGCCCGCCCGGATCAACCGGAAATCGGTCAATAGCGCCCCTTCGCGGAAATAGTGCTCGATGCGACCGATCAGGCGCGCATGGGTGGGCAGGTCCTCGTAGACGACCGGTGCCCCCTCGAGATCGGCGTTGTCGACAAGCAGGTTGAGCTGGTACTGGTTGAGGATCTCCTCGGGTACCGTGCTGCCTTCGTCGTCCAGGTCGTTGACGTGCGAGATGATGTCGTCGCGGATTCCGCCCAGGAATGCCGTGACGTCGGGCAGGTGCTCCCAGTCGTCTTCCAAGGCCTGCAATTGCTGGCCGACAGCCACTCGCAGCATTTCCTCGTTGAGGGCCAGCAGCTTTTCCCGCGCCTCTTTCTGCCACTTGGGGATCTGTTGAAGTGACTGCTTGAGTTCCTTTTCGAGCGCGTTGATGGCCGCCTGCCAAGTCTCCTGCTGCTCTTCGGGCAGCTTGTGGAATTCCTCCGGGTCGAGAATCTCGCCGTCCCGCACCGGACCGAGGGTGAAGCCGTTGGGCGTGTTCACCAGCGCCACGTCTTTCTCTTTGGCCTTCTTGCTGATGGCCTCGACGGCCTCGCGCTGGCGGCGTTTGAAGGCCTCGCGCAATTCCTGAACACGGTTGTGGTACTCGTCGCTCTCGAACACGGCGGGGATCGCGGTGCGGAATTCCTCGACAAGGTTCTCCAGGCCCTTTTCCAGCTTGCGGCCTTCCTGGGGCGGCAGGCGTAGCAAGCGCGGCTTGTCCGGCTCGTCGAAGTTGTACACATACCCCCAGCTCCAAGGCGGCTCGTCGCGCTGGGCCCTCTGTTCGAGAAAATCGCGCACCACGGCGTACTTGCCGGTACCGAATGCCCCCAGTGCGAACAGGTTAAAGCTGCCATCCTCTATCTCGGTACCGAACTCGAGCGCCTCCAGCGCCCGGGTCTGTCCCGGCGGGAATGCGGGCGGTTGGAGCTCGGCGGTGGTCTCAAAGGGCAGCCGCGACGGATCACAGCGTTGGTAGAGCGTGTCCGCGTCCAGGGGGGCTGGTGGCGTCGTCATGAAATCCTCTTCTGGCTGGGGCAATCGGTAGATACAGATTAGCAGCCTGTCGGGCGGCGGGGCACGGGTCAATCAGTGCAGATGATGGTCCGCGGGCCGACTGGCATTCCATCCGCCAAACGGGGTAACGTCTGTCACTTCTGGCATCAGGAAGACGGGACAGACAATGGACGCATTGACGGGATTTCTTGGCAGCATCAGCGGATTCGTCTGGGGGCCGGTGATGCTGGCGCTTCTGCTCGGGACGGGCATCTATCTGACGGCTGGGCTGCGCGGCATGCCCATCCGGCGGATCGGCTACGGCTTTCGCCAGCTGTTTCGTGGCCGTCACGCCGGCAAGGAGGACAAGGGTGATATCACCCCCTTCCAGGCATTGGCCACGGCGCTGTCGGCGACCATTGGCACGGGCAACATCGCCGGGGTGGCCACCGCGATTGCTTTGGGTGGCCCCGGTGCGATCTTCTGGATGTGGCTGACCGCGCTGGTGGGCATGGCGACCAAGTATGCTGAGGCGGTGCTGGCGGTGCGCTACCGCGAGGTCGACGAGCGCGGGCGCTACGTCGGCGGGCCGATGTACTACATCAAGAACGGCATGGGGGCGAAGTGGAAGTGGCTCGGCGCGGCCTTCGCCCTGTTCGCCATGATCGCCGCCTTCGGTATCGGCAACACCGTGCAGGCCAATTCGGTGGCCGACGTGCTCGAGTCCAACCTGTCCGTTCCCGTGTGGGCGACCGGGCTGGTGCTCGCGGTGCTGGTGTTCACGGTCATCATCGGCGGCATCCGGCGCATCGCCCACCTGGCCGAGTACCTGGTGCCGTCGATGGCGCTGATCTACGTCGCTTTCGCACTGATCATCATCTTGATGAACATCACGGACGTGCCCGCGGCGCTGGGGCAGATCGTCAGCGATGCCTTCACCGGCACGGCGGCCACCGGCGGGTTTGCCGGGGCGGCCATCTGGGCGGCGATCCGCTTCGGTGTCGCGCGCGGCATCTTTTCCAACGAGGCGGGGCTGGGCTCGGCGCCCATCGCCCATGCGGCGGCACGCACCAACGATCCCGTGCGCCAGGGCACCATCGCGATGCTCGGCACCTTCATCGACACCATCATCATCTGCACCATGACCGCGCTGGTGATCGTGCTTTCCGGCGTCTGGACCACCGGCGAGAGCGGGGCGGCCCTGACCTCGGCGGCCTTCGCCGCCAGCCTGGGCGGCGGCAACTGGATGGTGACCTTCGGCCTGGTGCTGTTCGCCTTCACCACCATCGTGGCCTGGAGCTACTACGGCGAGCGGGCCGCCGAGTACCTGTTCGGCGTCAAGGTGATCATGCCGTACCGCTATATCTGGGTGGCCGCGCTGTTCGTCGGTGCCATCGCCAACCTGGAGGTGATCTGGCTGATCGCCGACGTCCTCAATGCCCTGATGGCCATTCCCAACCTGATCGCACTGCTCGCCTTGTCCGGCACCGTGTTCGCCATCACGCGCGAATATTTCGCCCGGGACGAGAACTGGGAGGGGGGGCGATGAGCCCGTGTCACGCTCGTGTCGGCTGGACGCTGCGAGCTGCGTCCTTCGGAATATTGGTCGCGCTGTTGGGCGGTTGCGCTCTGATCGGTAACGGGCCGAATGGCGACCAGCGCACCGTGATCGTCTACCCCGGCGGGGACACCTCGCTCGAGCCGGTGATCGTGCCGGCGAGTCATCTGCCACCGGCCGGAGAGTGCCGGATCTGGTACCCCGACCGGACCCTCGACGACCAGCCGGAGCCGGGCGGCTGCCCGGAACTACAGCGGCAGGTGCCACCCGGGACCGTGTTGGTACGCGGCTGACCCCGGACTTTTTTTCGGCTTGATCCCGCTTGACCGCGGCATCGGGTCACCAGCGATGGTGTCCGGCACGCCCCGGTGTTGTCCGGGAGCAACGCATTGTTGGTGTCACGCAACATATCCATGCGGTCGGATTCGTCCCGGGGCGGGTTGGCCTTATTTTGGTACCAAACGTGCCGGGGAGCGACGTCATGGTCGCCATCGCCCCGAATATACCGAGAGACAAGGACAACGTTCCGATGCAGAAACGCAACAAGCTGTCCGTGCAGAGGCTGCGAGCGGCCTGGCCGCTCGTCGCTAAACAAGGCCCCCTCTCGGGGCCTTTTTCTTTGAACTGACAGCAGACGGATCAGGTGGCTGTGCGTCGCCGCAGAAACCAGGCCTCGCCGGCGAGGATGGCGAGCATGCCCGCCACGGCGATTCCGACCACCAGCGGATCGCTCTGGACCTTGACCCAAAGCAAGCCGACCAGCGCCAGCAGATCGAGGCCGATGGCTGTGGTGAGGATGCCGCGGTTGGCTTTGACCTCGCGATGCAGGTGGCGGAACACGCCCCAGTGGATCGCTATGTCCATCACGAGATAGAAGATGATGCCGAGTGAGGCGATCCGCGTTAGGTCGAAGAAGGCCGTCAGAACCAGCCCCAGTGCCACGGTGTAGACGAGGGTGTGTTTCTGGATACTGCCGGGCATGCCGAAGTGGCTGTGCGGCACCAGATTCATCTCGGTAAGCGTCGCAAGCATGCGTGAGACCGCGAAGATGCTGGCGACGATGCCGCCGGCGGTGGCGAGGACCGCGAGGATGACGGTGAACCATAGTCCCCATTCGCCGGCGACCGGGCGTGCGGCGGCCGCGAGCGAGTAGTCGCGGCTCTCGATGATCTCGGGCAGCGAGAGGTTGAGGGCCACGGCGGTTCCGACCAGGGCGTAAATGCCCACGCACAGCAGGATCGAGATCACGATTGCCCGGCCGACGTTACGGTGGGGATCGGTGATTTCCGAACCGCTGTTGGTGATGGTGGTAAAGCCCTTGAAGGCAAGAATGCCGAGTGCGGTGGCGGCTAGAAAGCCGCTGATGCTGGCCTCGGGGCCACCGCCGCTACCCGTGGGTGGAGCGAGGTTGTCGGCGGCGAGTATCCCCACCACCCCAAAGAGCACGATGCCGCCTATCTTGATCAGTCCGAGCCACGAGGCGAATTCCTCGATCAGCCGGTTGCCGGATAGGTTGATCAGGAAGGCGAATAGCAGCAATCCGACGCCGAGCGTCGGGACCAGCATGTCTATGTTGGCGACGTCAAACAGCTGCAAGGTATAGGAACCGAAGGTCCGGGCAAGGAAGCTCTGCGCGATTACCATGGAGAAGTACATCAGCAGCGCGTGGAACGCGGTGGACAGGCCCTTGCCATAGGCCTTCTCCAGGTACATGGCAATCCCGCCTGCCGAGGGGTAGGCGTTCGACATCTTCACGTAACTGTAAGCACTGAACCCGACGATTACCGCCGCGGCGATAAAGGCAAGCGGGAACAACGACCCGGCGATCTCGGCCATCTGACCGGTCAGGGCGAATATTCCCGCCCCGATCATGACGCCGGTGCCCAGCGCGATGGCTCCCACCAGGCTGAGACTGTTCTCGCGGTACTGTGGGGTTCGATCCTCTTGAACTGCCATGGCCACCTCGAAAAACGGCATTCATGAACGACCGGCCGCGGTAAAACGGGGCGCGGGTGCTATACACACACTTTAGACGCAGGAATGCCGTAGGTCGTCGCCAAGGCGGCGATGACCAGGGAGGTTTGTTGGAATGCCGCTGGGAGCGTTGTTCACATTGGCCCTGTTGCCGTTGGCAACGGTCTTCGTGTTGCTCGTCGTGCTGCGGTGGCCGGCCTGGCGGGCCATGCCGGTGGCCTGGGTGGTGACGGTGATCCTCGCGCTTTTCGTCTGGCGAACGGAGCCGGCCGTCGCGGCCGCGGCGAGCGTGCATGGCGTGGTGACGGCGCTGAACATCCTCACCATCGTCTTCGGCGCGATTCTGCTGCTCTACACGTTGCGGGAGTCCGGTGCGATCGAGTCGATTCGGGCGGGGTTCGTGACCATCTCTCCCGATCGTCGGGTTCAGGCGATCATCGTGGCGTGGCTGTTCGGTGGGTTGCTCGAGGGTGCTGCCGGGTTCGGCACGCCGGCGGCCATCGCGGCGCCATTGCTGGTGGCGATCGGTTTTCCCGCCATGGCCGCGGTGCTCTCGGCGCTGATCGTCCAGTCGACTCCGGTCTCGTTCGGCGCGGTGGGCACGCCCGTACTCGTCGGGGTGAATGCCGGCCTTGCGGGCCATCCGGCGGTCGAGGGCCTGCTCGACGTGCCCCTGTCCCCGGATTTTCTCGACCGCGTCACCCTCTACGCGGCCGTGATCAACACGCTGGTGGGTGTTTTGATGCCGCTGATCATGGTGGCGATACTCACGCGCTACTTCGGTGCGTCGCGCTCGTTTCGCGACGGTCTGGCCGCCTGGCCGTTCGCGCTGTTCGCCGGGTTGGCCTTCACGCTGCCCCACTTGGCGGTGGCCGCATGGCTGGGCCCGGAATTCCCCTCGCTGGTCGGCGGGATGGTCGGGTTGCTGCTCGTGGTGACCGCTGCTCGGCGCGGCTTGTTCGTGCCTCGGCGCGTATTCGATTTCGAGCCGCGCGATCGATGGCAGCCGGACTGGGTCAGCGTCCTGCAGGACGAGCTGCAGGCTGTGCCCACCGGGCGACGGATGCCTCTCTGGCAGGCATGGCTGCCGTATGTCCTGGTAGTGGGTCTGCTGGTGCTGACTCGCACCGTGACGCCCCTGCGCGACTGGTTGCAATCGCCGGCCCTGACGCTTGAGTGGTCGGGCATCTTCGGCACCGAGGTCGGCACCTCCGCCCAGCCGTTCTATCTGCCCGGTTTCGTCCTGGTGGTGGTGTCCCTGCTGACCTTTTTCCTTCACCGGATGCGTCAACGTCCCGGCTCGTACGTCAGGGCGTGGCGCCAGTCGGCTCGGGTCCTGATCTCCGCAAGTTTCGCGCTGGCCTTTGCCGTCCCCATGGTTCAGGTCTTCATCCATTCCGGACTGGCTTCGCCCTATGCCAGCATGCCGCTTGTGCTTGCGGAAGGCGTTTCGTGGGCGGCCGGACCGTTCTGGCCGTTGTTCGGCCCGTTGATCGGTGCGATCGGCTCGTTCATGGCGGGGTCCGCGACCATCAGCAACATGATGTTCTCGCTGTTCCAGTTTGCCTCGGCCGAGTCGATCGGCCTGGGTGCCGATGGTGCGGCCTGGGTGGTCGCGTTGCAGGTGGTCGGCGGTGCAGCGGGCAATATGATCTGCGTCCACAATGTCGTGGCCGCCTCGGCGACGGTGGGGCTGGTCGGACGGGAAGGTGATCTGATACGCAAGGCCCTGATCCCGATGGGTTATTACGTCCTGGCGGCTGGTACGCTCGGCATGGCGTTGATCGTCGGGGGGCTCAACCCTTGGTACGGAGCCTGGCTTCTGGTGGTCCTAGGCATGCTGGCTGTCATGAGGTTCGGTCGATCTTCTCGTTGATTCGATCGACCGTCGGCGCGCGATTTTTGGCACACTGTCGAGTGGTTCGATCATATTGGGATGGCGCATGACCTGGATTGGAAAAGCAGTAGGGGCCGGACTCGGCTTCTGGATCTTCGGCTGGATCGGGGCGGGTATCGGGTTGTTGCTCGGGCACTTTTTGGATCGGTTCATCGGCCGGATCAAGCAGGCCGGTGGGCGGTTGCTCGAAGTGCAGAAGACCTTCTTCGAGACCACCTTTACCGTGCTGGGTTACGTCTGCAAGGCGGATGGTCAGGTCACGCCGGCAGAGATCCAGGCGACCGAGCGGATCATGGACCAGATGCGCCTGACGCAGTCTCGTCGCGGTGCGGCGATCGAGGCCTTCAATCGCGGCAAGCAGCCCGGTTTCGAGCCCGAGGCGACCATCCGCCGATTCGTGCAGGTCTGCGGCAGCCAGCCGACATTGTTGCGCGTTTTTCTCGAGATCCAGATCCAGGCGGCGTTCGCCGACGGGCGGATCGAGCCGGCCGAGCGCGAGGCCCTGCTGCGGATAGCCGGGGCGATGGGGCTTTCGGACGCGGAGTTCGCCCGGCTGGAGGCGCTTCTGGCGGGGCATTACCAGCGGGGCCCGGGGGCTCCGACCACGGCCGAGTCACTCGAGAATGCCTACCAGGCCCTGGGTGTCACGCGCTCGGCCACCGATGCCGAGGTCAAGCGGGCCTATCGCAAGCTGATGAGCGAGCATCATCCGGACAAGCTGATCGCGAAGGGACTGCCGGATTCCATGGTCGAGCTGGCCAAGGAGCGTACCCAGGAAATCCAGAATGCTTATGAAACCGTGCGCCGCTCACGCCAGTCGAGCGGCTGATTCGTCAAGGAGAGGGAAATGCTCATGATCGGTTTGCTCCAGGTGATTCATCTACTCTCGGCCGTGCTCTGGATCGGCGGGGTGTACTACGCGTACGTCATCCTGCGTCCTTCGGTCGCTTTCCTTTCCGGCCCGGATCGGGTGACGTTATGGGATCGCGTGTTCACGCGGTTCTTTCGCTGGGTGTGGGTGCTGGTCGCCCTGTTGCTGATCAGTGGATATGGCCTGCTGTTCTCGGGCTTCGGTGGTTTTTCCTCGCCGGGTTACCTGCACGGCATGCAGTTGTTCGGCTGGTTGACCATCGTCGTGTTCGCCGTGCTGGCGTTCGGGCCATATCGTCGGCTGCATGCCGCGGTCGCCGCCGAGGATTGGCCGCGTGCCGGCGAAATGATCCCGCGTATCCGCCGGCTGGTGCACGTCATCCTGTGGCTGGGCATGATCAGTATCGTCATCGGAGGGGGCGGGGCCTATCTCTAGTCCGGTTTGTTCTGGCCCGTTTGGAAAAAAGGGCGGGTAGGGACTATGGTTGGGGGAGTTCTTCCGGCACTTTAATTGTCACGATTCCCATACGAAATCAAGGAGTTCTCAATGACGCAGTATCGTCCCGAGAAAGCCGATGAGCTCATCCGTACCGCTCAGGCAATGGTCGCCCCGGGCAAGGGCATCCTCGCCATCGACGAGAGCAATGGCACCTGCAACAAGCGCTTCGAGGCGGTGGGCATCGAGCCGACCGAAACCAAGCGTCGCGAATATCGCGAGTTGTTGCTGACCACGCCGGGGCTGCAGGAGTATGTCAGTGGCGCCATTTTGTATGACGAGACCATTCGTCAATCGACCGCGGATGGCAAGTCGTTCATCGATGTGATGCGTGACCGTGGCCAGGTGGTTGGCATCAAGGTCGACACGGGCGCCAAGCCGCTCGCCGCCGCCCCGGGCGAGAAGGTCACCGAGGGTCTCGACGGTCTGCGCGAACGGATCGAGGAGTACTACGCCATGGGAGCGCGCTTCGCCAAGTGGCGCGCGGTGATCACCATTGGTGAGGACGGTCGACCGTCCCGGGGCTGCATCGAGGCCAACGCCCACGCGTTGGCGCGGTATGCCGCGCTGTGCCAGGAAGGTGGCCTGGTGCCGATCATCGAGCCGGAGGTGCTGATCGACGGCGACCACGATATCGCCACCTGCGAGCAGGTCACCGAGGAAGAGCTCAACGAAGTCTTCCGTCAGCTGTCCCACCAGAACGTCATGCTCGAGGGCGTGATCCTCAAGACCAGCATGGTCATCTCCGGCAAGGGTGCGGCCAACCGTGCCGGTGTCGAAGAAGTGGCCGACCGCACGGTCGAGACGCTGCTGCGCACGGTACCCTCCGCGCTTGGCGGTGTGGTGTTCCTCTCCGGTGGCCAGGGCGTCGAGGAGTCTTCGGCCCACTTGAGCGCCATGCATCAGCGCCACGGGGATCGGCTTCCCTGGCCGTTGATCTTCTCCTATGCGCGCGCCATTCAGGGCCCGGCACTCAATCACTGGAAGGGTGAGCCGGGCAATGTGGAAGAAGCGCAACAGCGAGCGCTCAAGCGGGCCAAGTTCAACGGGTTGGCCAGTCAGGGCAAATACAGCCCGGATATGGAAAGCGCCTGATCCAGGCAGCCAGCGAAGACGAGACAATCATCCCGCCGATCTGGCGGGATTTTTTTATATTACTTTTGGCTCATCGTAGGCGCCTCGGCCGACGAGCCACCTTGACGCTTGCCGGGCGGGGGCGCTCAGGGATGGGCTTCGACCGGCCGCTCGCGAACTACCACCAGTCCCGCGGCGATGATGATCAGTCCACCGAAGATGGTGAATCCATCCGGCCATTCGGCGAATATCAGCCAGCCGAGCAGGGTGGCGCCGAAGATCTCGAGGTATTGAAGCGGGGCGAGTAGGCTCGCATCGCTGCGGGCGAATGCCATGGCGATGAGCACGTGCGCGAAGGCGGCAAGTAGGCCCGCTGTGGCCAGCCAGAACCACTCGATCGCGCCTGGCATGTCCCAGCGAGTGAGCGACCAGCCGAGCCCCTGGCCCAGAAGCATAAAGCCCAGCATGATCAGCGCGGCGGCGGCCCCGACCCAGAACTGCAATACCAGGGCGTCCCGAGGTCGGGGAGCGCTCGCCCAGGCCCGTGTGGCCGTCAGGTAGGCGGCATAGCAGGTTGCCGCCGCGATCGGCAGGAGAGAGGCGAGTCCGTAGGCGCTCCAGTTTGGCCGCAGAATGATCACGGCACCCACGAGCCCGCCAATGACGCCGATCCAACGCCTGGCGGTGATGCGCTCCCCCAGGAACAGGGCGGAGAAAACCACCAGGATCAGCGGCTCGATGAAGAACAACGCGATGTTGTTGGCCAGTGGCAAATGCGCCAGTCCCCAGAAAAGGAACAGGATGGACGCGGCGATCAGGGTGCCCAGGCCTAGATGGATTGGTCGCAACCGCCCGCCACGCCAGTACATGGCGACGAAGGGCAGCAGAAAGAGTGTCTGGAACACGAACCGGATCCACGCGATCTCGCCCACGGACAAGTCGGCGGAGAGCCACTTGGCGATGGTGTCGGACATCGGGATGGTCAGCACGGCGAGAGCCATCAGGATCAGGCCCAGACGGTGATGATGTTGGCTCTCGGTCATGGTATACCTGTGAATAGTTAGATGGCTAAGAAACCTAACATGGCGGCCCGGATATGCACAGCGATAGACGTGGCGGTATCCGTTGCCTACATTCCACTGATGTTCTCACCCCGCCCGCTGCCAAGGCCTGTAGGGGATTGAGACAAACTGGAAAGCGCGTGCCCTGCAGATGGCGGCGGGCACCCTGAATCGATAACGATGAGGTCCAATCGAGATGAGCGAGCTGGCTAACGATCGTTGCGAGGCCTGCCGGGCGGACGCACCCATCCTCGACGATGACGAAATCACGTTCCTGCAGAAGGAGCTGAGTGACGAGTGGCAGGTGATCACCCGCGACGGGGTGCGGCAGCTCGAACGCGTTTTCCGGTTCGACAACTTTGCCGATGCACTGGCCTTCACCAACCGGGTGGGGGAGATCGCCGAAGAAGAAGGTCATCACCCGGCCATCCTGACCGAGTGGGGCCGTGTCACGGTGACCTGGTGGAGCCACAAGATCCGCGGTCTGCATCGCAACGATTTCGTCATGGCCGCCCGCACGGACAAGCTCGCCGCCGAGCACTGAGAAAGCACGGTGAAACGATTCCTTTTCCACGCCGATTCGCACGGCGACTTCGAGCCCTTGCAGAAGACGATCGAGGAGGAACGACCGGAGGCCTTGTTCCTGTTGGGGGACTATGAACTGGCTCGGCCACTCGACGAACAACTGGCCGGATTTGCCGGGCCGGTGTTCTGGATCCACGGTAACCACGACACCGAGCGGGAAGACTGGTACGACCACCTGTTCGAGAGTGACCACACGCCGCTGGATGGCCAGGTGGAAACCGTGAATGGCGTTCGAGTGGCGGGCCTCGGTGACGTGTTCAAGAAAAAGGTCTGGTATCCGGGCCAAGGGCAGGGCCAGCCCCGGCACGTCAGCCGCGAAGCGTGCCTGGCGCAGGCAGGACAGGGCAATCGGTGGCGGGGCGGCTTGCCCAGAAATCTTCGCTCGGCCATCTTCCCCGCCGACTGGGAGCGCCTGGCCTTCCAGCAGGCGGACATCCTGGTACTGCACGAGGCCCCCGAATCCCATCCGCATGGTCACGGGGCACTTGGGGATCTGGCCCGCGCCATGGGGGTATCACTGGTGTTGCACGGCCATTTGCACGAGGATTACGAGGCGGAGATTGCAGGTGGCGTCCGCATCATCGGTCTGGCCGAGTGCGGCAGTCGTCTGATCGAGTGGTGAGGTGTGCCCTCGGGGCGGGGCGGCTTCGGGCAAATAGCGCGGACAAGTGGATCGGGTCGCAAGAGTAAGACCGGCCCGGGGACTGCACGGGCCGGCCTGCGGTTCAGTCGAGTTCGAAGGCGATCTTGGCATTGATGCGGTATTTCACGACTCGATTGTTCTCCACCTTGGCCTCGAAGTCCTTGATATAGATCGACTTGATGCCATGGACGCTGCGGCTGGCATTCTGGATGGCCTGATCGGCCGCGTCTTCCCAGGATTTCTCCGACTCGGCGAGAACCTCGATGACCTTTAGCATGTGCTCACTCATGGGTACCTCCTTTGTAGTCATGTTTGCTTGGCTGTCATCTTTGAGGTTAGACCATGGACAGCAATGCCTGTCAGCGATCTACTCACAACAAACTGATGTGCAAGGGTTTGCCGCTCCATTCCGGAGGCTTGGCGAACGTTGTCATGTGGCATCGCCGATGCCGTATCACGCTAGCAAGGAGGCTGTTGGAATGTATGAAATCCGGGTGATCGCCGGACGGGTTATCGGTTCGACCCGGTGGGAAGCGGCATGATGGATCTCCTTATGGTGCCGGTAGAGGCGTTCGTCAACGCTTCGCCTGTTATGCAGGCGCTGATTGCCACCCTGTTCACCTGGGGCATGACCGCGGCCGGGGCGTTGCCGGTGTTCTTCACCGACCGCGAAAATCGCCGACTGCTCGACATCCTGCTGGGTTTCACCGGCGGGGTGATGATTGCGGCCAGCTACTGGTCCCTGCTGGCTCCCTCGATCGAAATGGCGGCCGATCTTGATGTGCCGGACTGGTTTCCCGCCGCCACCGGGTTCCTGCTCGGGGCGATCTTTCTGCGCTTTGCCGACGTCATCCTGCCGCACCTGCACCTGAACGCCCCCATGGACGAGGCCGAAGGCATGCACACGTCCTGGCGGCGAACGACGCTTTTGGTGCTTGCCATCACCCTGCACAACATCCCCGAGGGACTGGCGGTGGGCGTGGCCTTCGGGGCGCTGGCCTATGGATTCGACAATGCCAGCATGGGCGCGGCGGTGGCACTGGCCATTGGGATCGGCATCCAGAACTTTCCCGAGGGCATGGCGGTGGCCATGCCGCTGCGCCGGGAGGGGCTAAGCCGTTTCAAGAGCTTCTGGTACGGGCAGCTCTCGGGCGTAGTCGAGCCGATCGCCGGGGTAATCGGGGCGGCAGCCGTGCTGTTCTGGGAGCCGATTCTGCCCTACGCACTGGCGTTTGCCGCCGGGGCGATGATCTTCGTGGTGATCGAGGAGGTTGTTCCCGAGGCGCAGCGCAGCGGCAATGCCGATGCGGCCACCATGGGCGTGATCGGTGGCTTCGTCGTGATGATGGTGCTGGACGTCGCCTTGGGGTGAGTTCATCGGTGTCGGGGGTCGTGCGGTCGACCGACCGCCGGACCGGGTTCAGAACCAGCGACGTCGCTTGAGCCACAGCCCCAGTCCGCCACTGACGGCCGCAATGAGCAGCATCACCCACCAGAAGCCCCGATCGCTTTCCAGCCAGGGCATGCCGCCGACATTGATGCCGAACAGGCCGGTGAGGAATCCCAGTGGTAGGAAGATCGCGGCGACGATCGACAGCAGGTACATGCGGGTGTTGAGCTGGTCGGACAGCTGGGTGAGAAGCTGCTCGTGAATCATGGCGCCACGTTCGCGCGCCATGTCCAGATCCTCTACCAGCCGCGTGAGTGCATCGCCCTGTTCGCGCAGCTCGCCCATGTCCATGCCCTCGAGCAGTGGGTGGTTTCTCAGCGAGGCCAGCCGGAGCAGGGCGTCGCGCTGGGGGGCGAGATAGCGCCGGATCACGATGATCGCGCGGCGCACCTGGCTTATTTCCGCACGCAGGTGGCGATCCGGCTCTTCCAGCAGGCGGGCCTCGAGCGAGTCGATCTGCTCCTCGATCGACTCGATCAGTTCGTCGGTACGCGTTGACAGACCGTCGATCAGTGCCAGTAGCAGTTCGGGCAGGCCGTGGGGGCCGGCGCCATCCTCCAGTCGCCTGGCCGTGTGGTGGACCGTCTGCAGGGCAAGGCGGCTGGCGCTGATCAGCCGTTGGCCGTCGAACCAGAGACGTAGCGAGATCATGTCCTCGGGGCGTTGGTCAGCATTGAGATTCACGCCGCGCAGGATGATCAGTAACCCGTCGTCGTGCTCGACCACCCGCGGGCGCGTGTCCTCGGCCAGCAAGCTGTCGACCACCAGCTCGTCGAGTCCGGACTCGTCTTGCAGCCAGCGACGGTCGTCCGGGTCCTCCCAGTTGACTCGAATCCACGTGCCGGTGGAGGGGTGCTGCGGGGTGGTCCGTCCGCCGCCGCCGTCGAGACATAGTGCCTTTCTTGTGCTCATGTCGACCTCGCTGCCTTGCGTCGGTGGGGCGTGGAATGGATTGACGGGCCGATGCGTGGCCTTCAGTCGGCGAGCCGGATCGATCGGGCGGCCTTGCGCGCTTTCAGGCGCGCCGCGTCGATGTCGTCGGCCTGTGCCAACGCCACCCCGAGGCGCCGTGCCCCGTGAACCTCGGGTTTGCCGAACAGGCGGAGCTGCGTGCCCGCCTCGACCAGGGCGGCGGCCGCGCCGGTCAGGGCGGGGTGCTCGTGGTCACCCTCGAGCACGACGGCGCAGGAGGCTGACGGCCCCAGGGGGCGGATCGCCGGAATCGGCAGTCCCAGCATGGCCCGCAGGTGCAGGGCAAACTCGGAGAGGTCCTGCGAGACCAGGGTAACCAGGCCGGTGTCGTGCGGGCGCGGCGAGACCTCGCTGAACCAGACCTGGTCGTCCTTGACGAACAACTCGACACCAAACAGCCCGAAGCCGCCCAGTTCCTCGACGATGGCGCGGGCAGTTTGCTCGGCCCGCCGCAGGGCGGTCTGTGACATCGGGTGTGGCTGCCAGCTTTCGCGGTAGTCGCCATCGACCTGCGTGTGGCCGATCGGCGGGCAGACGGTGATGCCGTCGCGGTGGCGAACGGTGAGCATGGTGATTTCGTAGTCGAAGTCGATGAACGATTCGACGATCACTCGCCCGCGCCCGGCCCGTCCGCCGGACTGGGCATGCTCCCAGGCCCGCGCCACGCCCGAGGGATCACGCACCAGCGATTGCCCCTTGCCCGAGGAACTCATCACCGGCTTGACCACGCAGGGCAGACCGATGGACTCGATCGCCGCGTCGTACTCGGTTTCGGTCTCGGCAAAGGCGAACCGGCTGGTGGGCAGGGCGAGTGTCTCGGCGGCCAGTCGGCGAATGCCCTCGCGGTCCATGGTCAGTCGGGCGGCCCGCGCATTGGGCGTGACCACAAAGCCCTGTTCCTCGAGCTCCTGCAGCGTCTGCGTGGCGATCGCCTCGATTTCCGGGACGATTACGGCGGGCATTTCCTGGTTAACCACGCTGCGCAGAGACGCGCCGTCGAGCATGTCGATCACGTGCCAGCGATGCGCGACCTGCATCGCCGGTGCATTGGCATAGCGGTCGACCGCGATCACCTCCAACCCGAGGCGCTGCGCCTCGATGGCCACTTCCTTGCCCAGTTCGCCACTGCCCAGGAGCAGCATCCGGGCGGCGTGCGGCGAACCGGGTGGGCCGATGCTCGCCGCGCGGGTGTGGATGTCGCTGTGATCAACCATGGCCGAAGTGCTCCGTGACGTAGTCGATGTCCTTGTCACCACGCCCGGAGAGGTTGGCCAGGATCGTGGTGCCGGGGTTCTCCCGGCCGAACTTCATCGCCCAGGCGATCGCGTGGGCCGATTCTAGCGCGGGGATGATGCCCTCGCGGCGCGAGATCTTGTAGAAGGCATCCAGGGTTTCGTCGTCGCTGATGGCGTGGTAGTTCACCCGCCCGGAGGTCTTGAGATACGAGTGCTCCGGTCCGACGCCGGGATAGTCCAGCCCCGAGGCGATCGAGTGGACCGGGGCCGGATTGCCTTCCTCGTCGCTCAGCAGCAGGCACTTGAAGCCGTGGATCATGCCCGGCTTGCCGTAGGTCATGGTGGCCGAATGCTGGCCCAGCTCGGTGCCCTTGCCCAGCGGCTCGACGCCGTGGAGCTGCACGGCGTCATCGTCGATGAAGCCGGCGAACAGACCCAGGGCGTTGGAGCCGCCACCGACGCAGGCGGCGACGTGGTCCGGTAACTCGCCGGTCATCTCCAGATACTGCTCGCGCGCCTCGGTGCCCATCACCGACTGGAAGTTGCGCACCATCTTGGGGAAGGGATGCGGCCCGACCACCGAACCGATGGCGAAGATCGCCTCGTCGGCCTGCGATAGATAGCTCTCGAAGGCCGAGTCCACCGCTTCCTTGAGGCTGCGCCCGCCGAAGCCCACCGGCACCACGTTCGCCCCCAGCAGTTTCATGCGCGTGACGTTGGGCGCTTCCTTGGCGATGTCGATCTCGCCCATATGGATCTCGCACTCCATGCCGAAATAGGCCGCGGCGGTGGCCAGCGCCACGCCGTGCTGGCCGGCACCGGTCTCGGCGATCAGCTTTTTCTTGCCCATGTGCTTGGCCAGCAGGGCCTCGCCCATGCAGTGATTGAGCTTGTGGGCACCGGAGTGGTTGAGGTCCTCACGCTTGAAATAGATATGGGCGCCGACATCGGCGCTGAGATTGTGCGCGTAGTAAACCGGGGTGGGGCGGCCCTGGTAGTGCTTGCGGATGTAGCGCAACTCGTTGAGGAAGTCCGCCGAACGCATCAGGCGCAGGTAGGCCTTCTCGATCTCGGCGAAATGCGGCTCAAGTTCTGGCGGCAGAAAAGCACCCCCAAATTCACCAAAGTAGCCTTCTTTATTCGGAAAATCCTTGAGGTAAGACATTCAAACTCCCTGGCTGGCGATTGCGGTACGAGATGTTGGCGGCCAGGGATCCTGGCTGGGACGTGACCACCGTGACTTCCTGCATGATCCAACGCCTAGGGTCGCTTGCCAAGTCCGTCGGGGTGTCGGGCAGCCGCTGATGGGCCATAAAAGGCATAACGGCTGCATTTTCAGCCGTGGTGCACTAAAGTGCTCAACAGTTGTACAAGACGTCTACATTAACGATACAAAACAATTGTCGGCAGCGGACGATGCCGCCTGCCGGCCGGGAGAAACCGAGGATGTTCAACCGCCGCCTCCATAACGAATTGGCCGAGTGCCGACAGGAACTCAAGCAACGCAATGCCGTGCTGAACGCCGTGCGCGATTCGGTGGCCTACATCGAATTCGCCCCCGATGGTCACGTGCTGGACGTCAACGATCTCTTCCTGGATACCGTCGGTCACGCTCGCAACGAGGTGATCGGTGCGCATCACCGGATGTTCTGCGATGACGAGCACGCCGCATCGACTGCCTATCGACGTTTCTGGGACACGCTGCGCAGTGGCGAGTCTCACGCGGGGACGTTCCCCCGGGTGACGGCAGGGGGCGAGCGCATCTGGCTGGAGGCGACCTATTTTCCGGTCAGGGGCGACGATGGCCGGGTGGAACGGGTGGTCAAGATCGCCACGGACGTCACGGAGCGCGCCGAGGAGCTGCGCGACCACGAGGCTGTGTTCAAGGCGCTGGATCGCTCCATGGCGGTGATCTCGTTCACGCCGGATGGCACCATCATCGACGCCAACCGCAATTTCCTGGACACGGTGGGCTACTCGCGTGACGAGGTCCGCGGCAAGCACCACCGATTGTTCTGTGACGACGCCTTCTATCGCGAGTATCCCGATTTCTGGTCGGAACTGGCCGCGGGGGCGTTCCGGTCGGGCAAGTTCCGTCGGTTTCGCTCCAACGGCCAGGAGGTCTGGCTGGAGGCCACCTACAATCCGATCTTCGACGAGAACGGGCGAGTGGAGAAGGTGATCAAGTTCGCCACGGATATCAGCGAGTCGGTAGCGGCGGCGGAAAAGACTCGCGATGCCTCGTCGCTGGCCTATTCGACCGCGCAGCAGACGGCCGACATCGCCGCCCGTGGGGCGGATTCCCTGCGCACCTCGATCGAGACGTCCGAGCAGATCCGCGAGCTGATCGCCGAGGCCAAGTCGGTGATCGGCAACCTCGACAACGAATCCAAGAACATCGAGACCATCGTCGCCACCATCAGTGCGGTGGCCGATCAGACCAACCTGCTGGCACTGAACGCTGCGATCGAGGCGGCCCGCGCCGGTGAGCAGGGGCGGGGCTTCGCCGTGGTGGCCGATGAGGTGCGCCAGCTGGCCGCGCGAACCAGTGCGGCCACCTCGGAGATCGCCACGGTGATCAACGGCAACCTCGAGCACACCAGCGACATCGTCCAGCGCATCGAGAACGCCAGCCGGGTGGCCGACCTCGGGCGCGAGCAGGTGCGCTCGGTCGAGGCAATCGTCGACGAGATTCGCGAAGGGGCGACGCACGTGGTCGATTCGGTGTCCTCTATTCCCCGAGGTTGATTGCCCGGCGTGATTGCCAAAGGCGTGCCGGCGTGCCGGCGTGCCGGCGTGCCCGGCAGCCCTCCGCGGCCCCGGGATTCTCATTCCCCTTTCAGGCCCCTCTACCCTAAGCATGAGCAATCGTGCGCTGCTACCTTCAATGGAGTGCCTTGCTCCCTTGAGTACGGAATGACGTTGTCGCGCGAGTGTTGGGAGAGGTTCCATGAAGAAGCACGTATTCGTCGTCGGCCTGGATGACTTCAATCTCAATCTGTTACAGGGCATTCGTCGCGCGGAGGATTACGTTTTCCATGGCCTGGTGCCCTACAAGTTGGTGGTCAACCCGGCGAGCTACTGCATCGACGAGATGGTCGAGGTCGGACTGCGGGACATCGAGGAGTCCGGCGTCACACCGGATGCGATCATCGGTCACTGGGACTTCCCGACCACCGCCTTGCTGGCGCTGTTCCGTGAAAAGTTCGACCTGCCTGGCCCCACCCTGGAATCGATCCTCATCTCCGACCACAAGTACTGGAGTCGGTTGCGACATGCCAAGGTGATCCCGGAGAGCATTCCCGATTTTCAGAGCCTCGATCCCTTCGACCCGGCAGCGGAAGAAGCGGTGGAGCTGACGTTCCCGTTCTGGATGAAACCGGTGATCGGCTTTTCCTCGCAGATGGTTTATTACGTCAGCGATTCCTCGGAATTCCACGACGCGTTGGCCGCACTGCGTGACGGCATCGCCCGTTTCGGCCACCCCTTCGAGCAACTGATGCGTCGGGCAGATCTGCCGCCTGACATCCCCGCCGAAATCGATGCCCATCATTGTGTGCTGGAAAAGCCCATCGACGGCTGGCAATGCACGCAGGAGGGCTACGTGCAGAACGGTGAGGTAGTGATCTACGGCACCGTGGATTCGATCCGCGAGGGTGAGTTTCGGTCTTCGTTTGCACGCTACGAGTTCCCATCTCAACTGCCCGAGCCGATCAAGGCGAAACTGGATCGGCTCAGCGAACAGGCGATTACCGCGCTGGGGCTGGACGATACGCCGTTCAATATCGAGTACTTCTGGGACGAGGCGGCCGACCGGATCTGGCTCCTGGAGATCAATACCCGTCTCTCCAAGTCGCACTCGCCGCTGTTCGCCGATGTCACCGGGGCCTCTCACCACGAGGTGGCCGTGGACGTCGCGTTGGGGCGCCGCCCGGACTTCCCGCGCTGGGAGGGGCCGTACAACGTGTCGATCAAGTTCATGTTGCGACGACTCGAGGACGGGGTCGTTATCCGCGTGCCGACGCAGGCGGAAATCGAGCAACTCGAGCGGGATTTCCCCGGCACCCGTATCCAGATCGAGGTCGAGAAAGGCGATCGCCTCTCCGAGTTGCCGGGCAACGAGGTCTACAGCTATGAAGTCGCAGTGATCTTCATGGGGGGGCAGGATCGCCTCGAGCTCGAGCGGCGTTACCGCGAACTTGTCGAATGCCTGCCGCTTGAGTTTCGGGCGATTCCCTCGAGAGACGCCGGGGAGGCCGAATGACGAAGCAGGTGTTGGTGGTGGGGCGATGCCGCCGAGCTGCAGGCCAAGTGTCTGCACTGCTTCCGGCGTTATCCGAGGAAGGTCAGTGTGGGTGAGTCTGGCGCCCTGATCGTGTGCCGGACGGGCCGGGAAAAGCGATGGGCCACTGGCGCCGGGGTCCGAGGTGCCACTGCCGGTGGAGAGTTGGAGTTGAATGCATTGCAACGGAATGGAGGTGTCCCTTGAATATCGTTGATTCCTTGCCGCGCCCGGTTCACGAAGTCGAGCACTGCTGGATTCCGATGAGTGACGGGGTGCGCCTGGCCGCTCGGATCTGGATGCCGCAGGATGCCGAGGCTCATCCTGTACCCGCCATCCTCGAATACATTCCGTATCGCCGCCGGGACAACACTCGTGCCCGTGATGACGTCATGCACGCGTACTTCGCCGGCCATGGCTATGCCTGCGTTCGGGTGGACTTGCGGGGCAGTGGTGACTCCGAGGGCATCCTGCGGGACGAGTACCTGCAACAGGAACTCGATGACGGGCTGGAGATCCTCCGCTGGATCGCTGCCCAACCCTGGTGCGCGGGGCCGGTGGGGATGATCGGGATTTCCTGGGGCGGATTTAATGGCCTGCAGATCGCAGCCCTGCGGCCGCCCGAGCTCAAGGCGGTGGTGTCTGTCGCCTCGACCGATGATCGGTATGGTGACGATGTGCATCACATGGGCGGCTGCCTGCTGGGTGACAACCTTTCCTGGGCCTCCACCATGTTCGCCTTCAACTCGCTGCCGCCGGACCCGGAAATTGTCGGCGATCGCTGGCGGGACATGTGGTTCGAACGCTTGCGCGGCAGCGGGTTGTGGCTGGAAAAATGGCTGCGTCATCAGCGCCGTGATGCCTATTGGCGTCACGGTTCGGTCTGCGAGGACTGGAACGCCATCCAGTGTCCGGTGATGGCGGTGTCCGGCTGGGCGGATGGTTACACCAACTCGGTCTTCCGTCTGTTGAAGAACCTCAAGGTGCCGCGTCTGGGCTTGGTGGGGCCCTGGAGCCACAAGTATCCCCACCAGGGCGTGCCGGGTCCGGCGATCGGCTTTTTGCAGGAGTGCCTGCGCTGGTGGGACAAGTGGCTCAAGGGGCAGGAGACCGGCATCATGGAAGAGCCCATGTTGCGCGCCTGGATGCAGGAATATGCCCCACCGACCACCTTCTACCAGAGCCGGCCGGGGCGCTGGATTGGCGAGCAGCAATGGCCTTCCTCCAATATGCGTGACCACCGCCTGACGCTCGCTCGGCCGGGCACTCTGGAAGAGGCCGGTGTGCCGGTGGACGAGGAGATCATGTCCATCCAGTCACCACTGGCGGTGGGGCAGTTCGCCGGCAAATGGTGCTCCTATGCCGCCACCCCGGACCTGCCCCATGACCAGCGTGAGGAGGACGGCGGCGCACTGGTGTTCGATACCACTCGACTGGAATCCCCGTTGGAGATCCTCGGCGCGGCCCACCTGGATCTTGAGGTGTCTGCCGACGAGCCGGTCGCGATGGTGGCCGTGCGCATTTCCGACGTGGCCCCGGACGACAAGGCCACGCGGGTCACCTACGGGCTGCTCAATCTCACGCACCGTAACGGCTCGGAGCATCCCGAACCCCTCAAACGCGGCGAGCGCTACCGGGTGCGCGTGAATCTGAACCATATCGGCCACGTCTTCCCCGCCGGCAGCCGCCTGCGGCTGTCGATCTCCACCTCGTATTGGCCGTTGGCATGGCCCGCGCCGCAGCCGGCTCGGCTGACCATCTATACCGGAGCGAGCGAGTTGGTGCTCCCCGAACGCCCGCGTCGTGACGAGGAGGATGCCGCGATCCGGTTCCTCGAGCCCGAGGGCGCGCGTCCACCTCATATGGAACTGCTCGAGGCCGGGCAGCACAAGTGGCGCGTATTGCGCGATCTGGAGACGGACGAATCCACCCTGGAGGTCATCAACGACGACGGCACCGTCTATATCGAGCCGGCTGACCTGGAAATGCAGCGCAAGGCCCTCGAGTGGTACAGCTACCATGGCTACGACTACCAGTCGCCGCGCGGCGAGGCGCTGTGGGAACGCGGTTATCGGCGCGGGGACTGGTCCGTGCACACCGTGACCCGAACCGTGTTGACCGCCAACTCCACCCATTTCCACCTGCACGCCGAGCTCGATGCCTACGAGGGCGAGAAGCGTGTCCACTCGGACAACTGGGATGTGGAGATCCCGCGCGACCTGAACTAGCCGTGCTCGTGCTGGCTGGGTCAGTGGCCCCTGTCCATCGGGACTCTGCAACAGTAAAATGCGCCGTTGTTTTCCTTGCCGGCCCCGACGGGTCGCAAGTTCCGGCCAACGCAAGGGTTTTTTGAATGTTCACCACGGAAGCATCGCGGCATTTTCGCTTGAGGAACCTCGCCGCCATGCTGCTGGGGATTTTCGTCTTCGCGCTTCTCATCTGGGTCCACCTGAATACCTATGCATCGCTCGAGAAGACGGTGGGCGAGCGGGCCCTCAACCACCTTCAGGTCGAGGCCAAGTCGCTGACGGAGTTCCAGGCGCAGTTCGCCCGGCAGGTCTTCGAGGACAATCTCGATCAGCCGGAAATCCTGTTCCTGGTGCATCAGGCGGCCAACACAGAGGATATGGCGACTCGCGCAAGGCTGCGGCAGGACTTGTTCGAGCGCCTCGGCCCGCTCTACGCACGTCTGAAGACCAGGGGCGTGCGGCAACTGCATTTCCATCTTCCCGGGGCCATCAGCTTTGCCCGCTTCCACCGGCCGGAGCGGTTCGGGGATGACCTCTGGCCGGTCCGCATGGGGCTGCGGCTGGTCAATACCACCCGCGAGCCGCTATCCGGGTTCGAGGAAGGGCGGGTATTCAACGGCTTTCGCCACATCTTCCCGCTGTTCTATCAGGGCGAGTTCATCGGCTCGGTCGAGACCTCGTTTTCGTTTCGCTCGTTCCTGCTCAATAACCCTGATCTGGGGCAATCTGTCTATCGCTTGCTCGTGCGGCGCGACCTGGTCGTCGACAAGGTATGGGATGCCGAGCAAGAAGAGAACTACGCGGCCTCTTCCCTGAATCCACGCTTCGTACTTGACCGGCACGCGGATGTCCTGCAAATGCCGGAGCTGGCCGCCGTGGCGCGTTCCTGGACTGATGAGGGCCGCCTGCAGAAAATCGATACCGTCCTGGCCGCGCTCGTGGAGTCCCCCATGAGGAACTGGGAGACTTTTTCCACCACGATCCGGCAGCCCTCGCCGATCGTCGCGTCATTCATTCCGGTCGAGGCGACGAACGGTCAACCGGGTGCCTACCTGGTTCGCTATTCCGAGGCGCCCGAGGTGGCAGCGGGCTGGGTTAGCCTGTGGCTGAAGATCGCCTTGAGCGCTGTGCTGGTGTTGCTCGTGATCGTGACCGTTGTCCTGCTCAATCGCCGCGAGATTTCTCGCGCCCGGGAGCGCGAACAGTTCGTTCGCTCGCTGCGCGCGCGGGAGGAAATCCTCGAGGAGGCCCAGCGACTAGCCCGCTTGGGGAACTGGGCACTGGATATCGACAGCGGACGGATCGAGTGGTCAGACGAGGTGTATCGGATCTTCGGCTATCGACCGGGCGCATTCGAGCCCACCTACGCACGGTTTATCGAGGCGGTACATCCTGCCGATCGGGCTGACATCGAGCGCCAGTTGGGGCGCACGCTGGCGCGGGCCGAGTCTTACGACATCGAGCACCGCGTCCGGTTTCCGGATGGCGAGATTCGCTATGTCCACGAGCGGGGCATGCTCTCCGGCGGAACAAACGGGGCGCCGCGTCGATTACTGGGCATCGTGCAGGACATAACCGAGCGCGTGTGGGCCGGTCGGGAGATGCGCCAGGCGGCGGCCATCCTGGAGGCCACCAGCGAGGCCGTGCTGATCGTCGATCAGGACTTGCAGGTGCTGTCGGCCAACCCGGCGATGGAACGGGTCAGTCGCTGCCCGGAGGGCGACCTGCTGGGTCGGTACCTCGGGGGGCTGATCTCCCGGCCGGGCGATAGCGGGGGGCTCGGGTCGGTGATCGCGACGCTCGAGCAAGACGGGGCCTGGGATGGCGAGCTCTGGCTGCACCAATGCCAGGACGAGGGGGCCGGGGTGCCTACCCGCGCCTCGCTCACCTCGATCACGACCGAACTGGACGAGCGGCGGTATGTGGCGATGTTGTCGGATATCTCGGATTCCAAGTCCCGCGAGCGGGCCATGTGGCACCAGGCCCATCATGATCCGTTGACCGGCCTGGCCAACCGAACGCTGTTCCGCGAGCACTTCGAGCGGGAGTTGTCCCTGGCCAGGCGGTATGGCGATCACGTTGGCCTGATCTATGTCGATCTGGACGAGTTCAAGCCGATAAACGATGCCCATGGTCATGCGGTGGGCGATGCACTGCTGGCCGAGCTGGCCGCCCGCATGCTGGCCGTGATCCGGGAAACGGACATCGTCGCCCGGTTGGGCGGCGATCAGTTTGCCGTGTTGGTGGCGCGCCCTCAGGAGATCGTGGATGTGCTGCTAGTGATCGACAAGCTGCAAGCAGAGCTGTCACGTCCGCTGGAAGTGCAGGGACTGGTGCTGCAGCCGGCCGCCAGCATCGGGATGGCCATCTTTCCGGAGGACGGCAAGACGGCTGAAGCGCTCATGTCGGCGGCCGATGCCCGGATGTACGAGGAAAAACGATTTCGGCAGGATCGGCAATCGGGCGAGGCGACCACGACCTGATCGTGGCGCTGTCCGGCCGGCTGCGCCTCAATTGCCGGCCTTGGGCGTCGCGCTGATGCGGTGGATGGCCAGGTCCGCGCCCTCGAATTCCTCTTCGTCGCTCAGGCGAATGCCTACACTGCGCTTGAGCGCCCAGTAGACCAAAAATCCGCCGCCTAGGGCGATGACGATACCCACGGCCGTGCCGATCAATTGCGCGATCAGGCTCACCCCGCCCAAGCCGCCGAGGGCCTCCAGGCCGAAGATGCCGGCGGCAATCGCGCCCCAGGCGCCACACAGGCCGTGCAGCGGCCACACCCCCAGCACGTCGTCGATCTTCCAGCGGTTCTGCGTCAGGATGAAGGTGACCACGAACAGCGCCCCGCCGATGGCGCCGGTCGCCAATGCACCCAGCGGATGCATGATGTCCGATCCGGCGCAGACGGCCACCAGGCCGGCCAGCGGGCCGTTGTGGACGAAGCCCGGGTCATTGCGGCCGACGAACAGGGCGGCGAGCACGCCCCCGACCATGGCCATAAGCGAGTTGAGCGCCACCAGACCCGAGACCCCCTCGACCGACTGGGCCGACATTACGTTGAAGCCGAACCAGCCCACCGTCAGAATCCATGCGCCCAGGGCGAGAAACGGGATGCTCGAGGGCGGATGGGCCGACATGCCGTTCTTGCCGTAGCGCCCGCGACGTGCCCCCAGCAGTAGCACCGCGGCCAAGGCGATCCAACCGCCCATGCCGTGGACCACCATCGATCCCGCGAAGTCGTGAAAGCCGGTCCCCAGCCAGGATTCCAGCCAACCCTGAAGGCCGAAGCGGCCATTCCAGACCATGCCCTCGTAGAAGGGGTAGATGAAGGCCACGATCAGGAACGTCGCCGCCAATACCGGGTAGAACTTGGCCCGCTCGGCGATGCCGCCGGAAACGATCGCGGGAATGGCGGCGGCGAAGGTCAGCAGGAAGAAGAATTTCACCAGTTCATAGCCGTTGCCGATGCTCAGTTCGGCGGCCGAGGCAAAGAAGTCCATGCCGTAGGCAATGGTGTAGCCAATGAAAAAGTAGGCGATCGCGGCTACCGCGAAGTCGCCGATGATCTTGACTAGGGCGTTGACCTGGTTTTTCTCGCGCACCGTGCCCACCTCGAGGAAGGCGAAGCCGGCATGCATTGCCAGCACCATGGCTGCGCCGATCAAGAGGAAAAAGGTATTCGCGCCGTCCTGAAACGTTTCCATCAAATGCTCTCCGGAAGTGTGATTCGCTTGCACCATAAGCAGGAACCATTCCATGCCCCTGTGCTGCTTTATCGGGCAAAAACGAGGTCGACCCTGCATTCACATGGTGCATGGGTCACGCCCGCCGCACCAGCGCAGTGCATCTGGCGGCCTGTGCGGATGGCTGCGGCCCATGGAAGCGACAGACTATTCGGCTCGGCGCGAGGCCATGGTGGATTATCAGGTGCATGCCAGGGGCGTCACCACGCCCGCCGTGCTCGAGGCGATGCGTCGTGTTCCCCGCGAGAGGTACGTGCCGATCGAGCTGCGTGAATTTGCCTATGACGACACGGCCCTGCCGATCGCCGCGGGTCAGACGATTACCCAGCCCTATTTCGTTGCCATGATGGTGGAGGCCCTGAACCTCTCGGGCGGTGAGCGGGTGCTGGATGTCGGTACGGGCTCCGGCTATGCCGCCGCGGTGCTCGCCTGCATGGCCGGCGAGGTCTATTCGATCGAACGCATTGGCGAGCTGGCCGATTTTGCCCAGCGGCGCCTGGCGGCGGAGGGTATTGCCAACGTCGAGGTGAAGGTGGGTGATGGCAGTCGGGGCTGGCCGGAGCGTGCGCCGTTCGACGCCATCATGGTGGCGGCCGGTGCGCCGTGCGTCCCACCGGCCCTCAAGGAGCAACTCAAGGTGGGCGGACGGCTGGTGATGCCGATCGGCTCGGACAAGGCGGTGCAGGAACTGGTGCGGATTACCCGCGTCTCCGAAGACGAATACGACTCCCAGGACCTGGCGGACGTGCGTTTCGTGCCCCTGATCGGCGAAGGCGGCTGGAAGACGGCCTCGCCCCGACCGCAACGCGCCTTTGGCCGTCGAAGGGATGTCGACGAGGATGCGGAGCTGGCCGAGCGGATTGCCCAGGTGGCCGAATCGTTCGACTCGGTTGATGAGCTGCCGCTCGACGGACTGCTCGAGCGCATCGGCGACCGGCGCATCCTGCTGATCGGCGAGGCCTCGCACGGGACCTCGGAGTTCTATCGGGCCCGTCAGCGCATCACCCGGGCCCTGATCGAGGAAAAGGGCTTCGACTTTGTCGCCATCGAGGGCGACTGGCCGGATGCGGCGCGCATCGACCACTACGTCCGCCACGCCGAGTATCCGCCGTCGGAATGGCAGGCCTTCTCGCGTTTCCCGGTGTGGATGTGGCGCAACGAAGAGGTGCGTGACTTCGTCGACTGGCTACGCGTGCACAATGCCGGCCGCCGCCCCGATGAACGCGTCGCCTTCCACGGGCTGGATCTTTACAGCCTGTACAACTCCATCCGGGAAATCCTCGATTACCTCGACGAGGTCGACCCACAGACAGCGGCGGTGGCCCGCGAGCGATACGGTTGCCTGACGCCGTACCAGTCCGACCCGGCCACCTATGCGCGCGCGGCGCTCAATCCGGGCTACGCCACCTGCGAGGTGCCGGTGCTGCAAATGCTGCAAGACCTGCAGGGCCGTCACCGGGACTATGCCCTGCATGACGGCGAGCGGTTCCTCGACGCGCTGCAGAACGCCCGGCTGGTTGCCAGTGCCGAGGAATACTATCGCTCGATGTTCTATGGATCCCGCAGTGCCTGGAACCTGCGCGACACCCACATGTTCGAGACGCTCGAGGCCCTGTTGGCGCATCACGGCGAGGGCAGCCGGGCCGTGGTCTGGGCGCACAACTCCCACGTGGGCGATGCACGGGCCACCGACATGTCGCGCCGCGGGGAGTTCAATATCGGTCAGCTCTGCCGGGCGCGTTTCGACGACACGGTTTATTCGATCGGTTTTGGCACCCACACGGGCACCGTGGCTGCCGCCTCCAACTGGGACTCGGAGATGGAGGTCAAGCAGGTCCGCCCGTCACTGGAGAAGAGTTACGAGAACCTCTGTCACCAGACCGGCCAGACGGGTTTTCTGTTGCCGCTTGCGACCGGGTCGGACCCGCGCGTGGTGCGCGGCTTGACCCTTCCGCGGTTGGAACGGGCCATCGGTGTGATCTATCGCCCTGAGACCGAGCGTCAGAGCCACTACTTCGAGGCCAATCTCCCGGCACAGTTTGACGAATATATCTGGGTCGAGCGCAGTCGGGCGGTGACCCCCTTGAGCACGGCGGCCCTGAAGGGCACACCCGATACCTACCCATTCGGCCTGTGACCCGCTATTGCGCCGCGCCGGTCAAGGGTCAGCAGAAGGAGCAAGCAATGAAGCAGATTGATGTCGGTCTGGAATGGTTTCTCAACCCCGATCACTTGCCATTCATCGTGGCACTGGAGAAGGGGTGGTTTCGGGAAAAGGGTCTCGATGTGCGCCTGATTGAGCCCGAAGGGCATTACGACAGCCTTTCGGCCGTCATCGAGGGGAGCCTGGCGTTTGCCTGCAACGAGCCGCTGCACATGGTCGACGCACCCCGCCCGGGCCTCAAGGCGCTGGGCTGTTTCTTCGTGACCGACGGCGGTGTGATGTTGACCCCTGCCGGCGAGTCGGCTCTGGCGGCAGGGGAGTCCATCCGGATCGCCTCGCCGGTCGCGGGCGAAGTCACCGATGACCTGGCTCGACTGATACTCCAGCGCTGGTGCGAGGAGCGCGAGATCGTTTTCGACCCCGCGCTGGTGCAAATCGAGGCGGCGGGATTCGAGCACCTGGAAAACCTGCAGGCCGGTTTTGACGGTGCGTGGCTGTGCTTTGCCAATTTCGAGGGGGTCGAAGCGCGCTATCTCGACGTGGAGGCGACCCTGATCACGACCGCCGAGGTGGGGCTGCCCAACTTCTCCGCTCTGGAACTGTTCACCGGGAAAGCGTTTCTCGAGCAGCACGGCGAACTGGTGAATGACTTCATGCACCTGCTGTCCGAGGCAGGACGACTGTGCATTGAGTACCCCGACGAGGCGATTGGGATGTGGTATCGCCACACGGGCGAGTCGCGCAGCGAACTGATGGACGCCATTGTGCGGGACACCTGTCTCCGGCTGGTGTCGCCGGTCATGCGCGATGGCGATCGCTGGTGGGAGATGTGGCGCCAGTTCGACCGCATGGGTCTCTCGCAGGTCGATCAGGCCGGCTACGAGGCGCTGTACTCGCCGTAAGCCGCCTCCATTATCGGCTGGGACACCCAAGTCCGCTCCGTGCGGTGGTGCGCCTAGAACGTGGAAAGCCCGCTGGCCTCCATGAGCCGGTAACGCCAGTAGCGCCAGGTCGAGTCATCGGCAAAGGCGCTGAAGGGCAGGCTGTAGCGATTGTCGCGGTCATTGCCCCAGCGCGCATCGAAATAGCCCTGGGCGTCGCGCATCGCCGGGTGGTGTATGGCCGCTTGCCACTCGACGTTGGTTTCGAGATTGAAGTTGTCGAGATTGCGTCGCGTGAAATTGGATGAGCCCAGCAGCAGGGTGCCCTGTCCCGCCTGGTCCCGGTGCAGCAGGAACTTGCTGTGGCACTGTTCGCCCGAGGTCAGGCACCAGCGCACCGGGATGCCGGCACGATGCAGCTCACTGCCCACCGGGCGATTGGGAATGCCGTTTTTCTGCCGGCCGAACGCCGCGTGGTTGGGGTCGAGCAGTACGCGCAAGGTCACGCCGCGAACCTGCGCGCGCTTGAGTGCATCGATCACCTCCCGGTGTGACAGATAAAACATCGCCAAGTCCAGGCGGTCACCCCGTTGGGCCGCGTCGATCAATTGTATGGTCGCGGCGCGCACGCGGCCTTCCGTGAGAATGCGCAGGCGACCCTCGTCGTCCGCGGGCAGCTCCGGGTCGCGAGGTAGGGAAAAGGCCAGTTCAAGGCCCGATAGGGCCGCCGCCGCTTGCTCGGTGGCCAGCAGGTCCACGGCCGCTTGGCCCGCGAATCGCAGGGCGACGTTACCGTGGCGGCTGCTGGCATCGTGCGGATTGGCGGAGGTGATCAGGCCCACCCACCGTTTGCCGGCGTCGGCCACCACGGTCTTGCGGTGGTTGGCCTTGAAATTCAGCAGCCGCATCCAACTCGACGCGGCGATGCGGCCATCGCCCAGCGGGTTGGGTAGCCAACCGCTGCCTGGTCGGGGGGTGATCCACTGGCAGCAGATCCGCCAGAGGCCGGACCAGAGCGGATTGGGGTCACGCAGGCGCTCGAGATCGGTGACTATCACCCGGATGCCGGCCGCCTCCAGACGCTCGAAGTGCTCTGGGGGCCGACTGCCGTAGACAGTATTGACCGGGTCGGTGATCACGACCACCTGCAGGTCCGGTTGGGCGCGTTTTTGGTCGATCAGTGCCCGGGTTAGCTGGCGAGACAGGGGCCGATGGCCGTCGCCCGCCTCGCCGGCAAAGTCATTGAACAGGAACATGTCCAGCACCAGCAGCCGTTCGGCCCCCTGCACCAGTCGCAGGATCTGTTCGAAGATCGCCTGGTTCGTCTGTCGCTCGCCGGCTGGGTTGGTGTAGGTCGTGTCGCTGAGAAAGACGACATCGTCGGCCGGCGTCCAGGGAGTGGCCACGTCCAGGCCGCCGGGGAGGGGCTTGTAGACATGCCAAGCGCCTACGCAAAGCCACGCGAACAGGCCGATCGACAACAGGATGATAAACATGGGATTTCGACGTAGGTTCATCGGTGACTCGGTGGGGCGGCGGATGATTGGATGCTACGACGTGACAGACGCTGTCGCCAGTGACCCGAGACGTGGAGGGGCGAGCCCCCACCCGGCGCCCCGGTCTTGTGCCCTCTGTCAGGTCAGCCGCCACCTGCAGGTCGTACCGAGCGATTGTTGCACGCTTTGTTCGCGATGCCACGCGAGATCACGGTTGGCAGGCGTTGCTCCTTCACCGCGGTGGCATGGGCCCGGCGTGATAGCTAATGCCTATGGCTGGGGTTGCAAAAAGCAATTTGTGTTAATGACGGGTGGCGGCTTTACTGTTGTGGCAAGTGGCACCTTTCCACCTCGGCACATCGCTTGGTAGCCGATGGCGATAAATACCGCCGTCCGGCCTGAGCCTGGCTCAACAAAGCGATTTTTCAGTGTGGTAGACGATGTCACGGCCGTGTCGCGACAGGCACGGAGATCACGGCGGACCGCGAGGAGATAGAGATGGGTGAAAACACGACAGCAGGAAAGTGCCCGGTCATGCACGGCAGTCGCACCACGATGGGGGGCGGTGGTGGCGGTGCCAGGGACTGGTGGCCCAATAAGCTCAACCTCGGCATCCTGCATCAGCACACAATGGTCTCCAGCCCACTGGGCGAGGATTTCGACTATGCCGAGGCGTTCAAGAAGCTGGACCTGGGCGCGGTGAAAAAGGACCTCGTCGACCTGATGACCGACTCGAAGGAATGGTGGCCGGCCGATTACGGTCACTACGGACCCTTCTTGATCCGCATGGCCTGGCACTCCGCCGGCACCTACCGCACCGCCGACGGCCGGGGCGGGGCGTCCACCGGCAACCAGCGCTTCGCGCCGATCAACAGCTGGCCGGACAACGCCAACCTCGACAAGGCACGCCGCCTGCTCTGGCCTATCAAGCAGAAATACGGTAACAAGCTTTCCTGGGCGGATCTCTACATCCTCGCCGGCAACATGGCGCTGGAGTCCATGGGCTTGAAGACGTTCGGTTTCGGCGGCGGTCGCGAGGACATCTGGGCGCCGGAAGAGGACATCTACTGGGGGGCGGAAACCGAATGGTTGGCTACCAGCGACAACCCCCGAAGCCGTTACTCCGGCGACCGCGAGCTGGAAAATCCGCTGGCGGCCGTGCAGATGGGCCTGATTTACGTCAACCCGGAAGGCCCGGATGGCGAAGCCGACCCGCTCGCCTCGGCGAGGGATATTCGTGAGACGTTCGAGCGCATGGCGATGAACGACTACGAGACGGTGGCATTGACCGCCGGTGGGCATACCTTCGGCAAGGTCCACGGTGCCGGTGATGCCGCGCATGTTGGCGCCGAGCCGGAGGCCGCACCCGTCGAAGAAATGGGGTTCGGCTGGAAGAGCAGCTACGGGAGAGGCAAGGGGCGCGATACCATCACCAGCGGTCTGGAAGGCTCTTGGACGCCTACGCCCATCAAGTGGGACATGTCCTACCTGGATATGCTCTTTGGCTACGACTGGGAGCTGACCAAGAGTCCGGCGGGCGCCTGGCAATGGAAGCCCAAGCAACTGGCCGAGAAGGATCACGCCCCGGACGCGGAGGATCCGAACAAGAAGGTCGGCATCATGATGAGTACAGCCGACATGGCGATGCGCGAGGATCCCGCCTACCGCAAGATCGCCCAGCACTTCCATGAAAACCCGGAAGAGTTCGCTGATGCCTTCGCTCGTGCCTGGTTCAAACTGACGCACCGCGACATGGGGCCCAAGGATTGCTACCTCGGCCCGGATGTGCCGCAAGAGGACCTGATCTGGCAGGACCCGGTCCCGCCGGTCGACCATGTGCTGATTGACGAACAGGACGCCGAGGAACTCAAGGCGCAGATCCTCGACACCGGTCTGAGTGTCTCCGAACTGGTCTACACCGCCTGGTCATCGGCCTGCACCTTCCGCGGCTCCGACAAGCGCGGTGGCGCCAATGGCGCGCGCATCCGTCTGGCCCCGCAGAGGGACTGGGTCGTCAATCAGCCCGAACAGCTGGAGCAGGTGCTGGGCAAGCTCGAGGAAATCCAGACGGCATTCAATCAGGCCCAATACGGCGGCAAGCGGGTATCGCTGGCGGACCTGATCGTGCTCGGCGGCGTGGCGGCGATCGAGCTGGCCGCCTGGGATGCGGGGCACCCGGTGGAGGTGCCCTTCACCCCAGGTCGGACCGATGCCACCGCGGAACAGACCGATGCCGAATCCTTCGAGCCACTCGAGCCCGAGGCCGACGGCTTCCGCAACTACCGGCGCGCGAAGTTCATCGTCTCCGACGAGGAGATGCTGGTCGATCGGGCCCAGCTGCTGGGCCTGAGTGCGCCGGAGATGACGGTCCTCGTCGGCGGGATGCGCGTGCTGGGTGCCAATTACGGCGACAGCCAGCACGGCGTGTTCACCAACGAACCCGGCACGCTGACCAACGACTTCTTCGCCACTCTTGTCGACATGGACACCGCATGGCAGCCGAGTGCGGCCGACGAAGACGTCTACGAAGGTCGCGACCGCGATACCGGTGAACTCAAGTGGACCGGCACGCGCGTCGACCTGATCTTCGGCTCCAACTCGCAACTCCGTGCCTTGGCCGAGGTATACGCGCAAGACGACGCCGAGGAGAAATTCGTGCGCGACTTCGTGGCTGCCTGGCACAAGGTGATGAACGCTGGACGCTGCGACGTCGACTGATACCCTCGCAAAATGGCCGCCGCTCGGCGGCCGTTCCTCCGGCGCTCGCTACGATTCACTCAGCAAAGTGTCACCGTCCCATCTCACCCGTGTCACCCTACTGTTATGCCGTCTCTCCAGCAGGCTTGTTGCCATCGGTCATCTGCATGACGGCATCGTCGTCGTAGGTATCGACGTCACGGCGGTCGGCTTGGCGTGCCCCGGAGTCGCCTTCATCGCCAGCGTGGTAGTGGTGTAGTTGCTTGCGTAGGCGGCGGGTGTATTTGGCGGCCTTGTAGGACTGGTCGATCAGGCGCCGGACGTGGCTCATCTCGTCGAGCCGGGCCACCATCTGGCGCACCGGCATGCGGTCGTCGGCCCCGGCACGCAGCAGCAGTGATTTGAGTGCCTGGTAGTCGTCGGCGAAGTCCTTGATCGCGTGCTTGAGGCGCTTCATGGCGAATTCTTCGTCGTCCGGGTCGGACAGGTCGAGCACGTTGGAGGTCTCGCGCCGGAATTCGGTGATCGCCTCGGTGATCGCCGGGTCGGTGGGCGAGGGCAGGGTGGCTTCGAGCTTGGCGATCTCGACGGCCTGCTCGGCCATGTCGCCGTAATACCGGCTGATGCGCATGGCCAGCGGGAATCCTTCGGCGATCGACTGCGGGATCTCGCCGTATTGGGCGCGGTTGCTGAACTCGGCGGTCGCCAGGTTGAGGCGTTCGACTACTTGTTGATCACGCTGTAGACGATCGAGCGGGGCGGCTCCTTCGGCGCTGGTCACGTCGCGCGCCCCCCGGCGGGCGATCTGGCCGATGCGCTGGAGTTCCATGTTCAGGGCGTCCAGGGCCAGGTCGGGCGTGGAGGCGATGTGCCGGTCGAGGTGACGTGGCTTGCCCTCGTCTTCCTCGGCGGTGCGAAAGCGTGCCTTGAGAAAGGTGACCAGTCGCGGTGTCAACGGCCAGAAGATCGCCATGCCCAGCAGCTTGGTGGCGGTGTGGAAGATCGCCAGCGAAGTGGCCGGGCCGGGTGCCAGACGGAGCAGGGCGGCCGCGTGGGAGACCAGCCATAGCAGGACGGGGAGGATGGTAAAGGCGACCACGCCCACCACGATGTTGAACACCACGTGGACCATTGCCGCCCGCCGGGCCGCCGAGGTTGCCCCGATTACGGCGAACAGCGCCGTGGACGTGGTGCCGACGTTCGCGCCGATCACCATCGCCGCGCCGGCGGTCAGCGGGATCAGGCCGGTGCCGGCGGCAGTCAGCGTGAGCGCGAGCGAGGCGCTCGAGGAATTCATCACCACGGTCATGACCACGCCGATTGCGACGAACATCAGCAGGCTGAGGATGCCGTCGCCGGTATGCTCGGCGAGATCGTAACCCTGACCGAAATCGCCGAATGCCGTCTTGAGCACGTCCAGTCCCAGGAAGAAGATGCCGAAGCCGGTCAGCGCATCGCCGAGATAGGCGCGCCGCTTACCCTGGCCGGTGACCCGCAGCAGCATGCCGATGGCCACCGCCGGCAGGGCGAGGGCCTGAAGGTCGACCTTGAAGCCTACCAGTGCCACCAGCCACGAGGTGGCGGTGGTGCCGATGTTGCTGCCGATGATCACGCCGACCGCCTGGTACAGCGTCAGCAGACCGGCATTGACGAAGCCCACGGTGGCGAAGATCACCGCCGAGGAGGACTGCACCACCGCGGTGATGGCGATGCCGGACAGGATGCCGCGCCCGGTCGTGGCCGTCCCGCGGGCGAGGATTTCGCGCAGGGCGTCGCCGGCGGCCACCTTGAGTCCGTCGGTCATCAGGCGCATGCCGAGCAGAAAGAGGCCCACGCCACCGAGGAAGGTCAATGTCAGCCCGATATTCATAGGGCAATTCTAGGCAGGTCCGCGCCGGGATGCGAGCCACCCGAGCTTTGGCCCGCGGTGCAGATGTCGGGGGGGGGTCGGCCGAATGCTAGAATCGCCGGCCGATGCACAGCCTGCGAGGGCCATCATGCGTTCCACATGTTTCTCGTCACGCGCCTCTTCACCGTTGGCGTTTTTGTTCCTGGCCGGCCTGTCCTTGGGGCTGGCCGGCTGCCAGGCCGATGTGGAGGCCGAGCTGGATGTCAGTGACTTCCGCACGCCGGAGACACGTGGGCTGTTCGCCGCCGCGCGCGTGCTCACCGACGACTGTGACCGTGGTGCGCGCACGGCCCAGCGCGAAGGCAGCCTCGGCTGGACGAACTGGGTGCTTTCTGGTGTCTTTCCGGACACCCGCTATCGCGCCTGTGCCCCCGCCGGGGAGAAGAGCGAGGCGACCTTCGGCAACATGATCGTGCTCGATGCCCAGTCGGGGGCATCCATGAGCGGCTTGTCCCACGTGAATCTCAAGCTCCACCAGCACACGCTCTATGTCGGCGTGCCGCCTTACGTGCAGGAAAACATCGAGCGGGTGCGCGGCCAGGTGGGTATCGCGTCGGGGCCGGAAATCACCAGTCACCTGGTGTTGGTCAACAACAGCGACACTGCATTTGCCTATCGGGTAGCCCGGTATGACGCATCGGGCTCGATCGACTGGGGCGATCGGCAGGAAGTGCCTCCCCAGGGGCGGGCGAGGTTGACGTTTCCCCCCCCGATGGGCGAGCGGGTGCTGGAGGATGGCCGCGCCCCGATGCTCCGTTATGGTTTGGACGCTTCCTAGCGGGAACAGCCGTTGGGCGGTGCGCCGCTAGGGGCCTCGTCGCGGAAGGGGTGGCAGCGTCGCGGGATTAACCGCATGTCGGCCATCAGGGCACAGACGAACGAGCGTCGCCGGCTTTCCGGGTAGAGCGCCCGGTAGAGCATGATTTTGAGGGTGACGAACGCGCCCAGGACGATGCCGCCCAGCGCGATTAGGCTGCCCAGTGCCAGCGTTGAACTGCCGGAGAGCCCCTGGCCGACCGAGCAGCCCATGGCGATGATGCCGCCAGCGCCCATCAACAGGCCGCCGACGGAGTAGGAGACGAACTGCGTCCAGGCACGGAAGCCCTGGAGCCGGAAATGGCCCCGCATTACCGCCCAGACGCCCGCGCCGACGATTACCCCGAGCATCGCCACGATGCCGAATGTGACCAGGCCGATGGCGGGATCCTCGGCCAGGCGCAGCACCTCGGCGGCCGGGGCGACGAAGCTCAACGACTGGGTGCCCGTGCCCATCGGCGGGTCGAATGCCAGTGCCGCCTCGCCCATCAGGTGCTGCCCGGTCGGCGAGCCGGTCCACAACCAACCGGCCGTGATCACCAGGCCGATGCCGAGCCCGCCGATCACGTCGGCTCGGCGCATCTGCCGCCCGCCGTCGAGGCGCCAGAGCCAGACCACCAGCCCCGTGGACACCGCCAGCGCCGTTCCCAGGCGCCAGTGCTCCAGGGTGCCGGCCGGAACGATGCCGGCGATCAGGGTGCCGATGTCCTGGTGCCCGATGGATACGGCCTCGAAGTTAAAATGCGGCCAGGCCAGCGTCTGGTCGACGAACCAGCGCGCCTCGGGCCAGTAGAGCAGCACGGCGGCAGTCAGACCCACCACGACGTAGGCCCACAGCGATTTCATGTCGCCCTGACCAATATTGACCAGTGTTTTCGTGGTGCAGCCGCCGGCGAGCACCATGCCCATGCCGAACAACACTCCGCCCAGCAGATAGCGTAGCCACGGGAACTCGGCAGCACGGTAGTTGACCCGGGTCTGGTCTAGGTCGAACACCCCCCCGGCCTCGAGCAGGGCCACGGCGGCGACCGCCACCGCGATCGACAGCAGCCAGGCCCGCATGCGCCCCGGATCGCCGGTTAGCACCCAGTCGGACACCGCGCCCATATTGCAGTAGCGCGTGGCCGCTGCGATCAGTCCGAACGGCAGGCCGATCCCCGCCGCACCGGCGAGAATCAGCAGCCACGGAGTGTTGGTGAACTCGATGCTCATTAGGTCTGGGGCGTGCTCCGGCTGGGCAGGATGAGGGGTGCTTCATGGTAAGGGCAAAGGCCCGCTCCCGCCGTGTTTTCGGGCCCAAAACCTTGTGATCGGGCCATAAGCGTCGGCGGTTGGAACCGGCGTCTCGCGCACCGATCATTAGATCGACCGTGGCTTTGCGGGGCGTGGGGATCCGGTCATGCTCCGATCATGTCAAAGCAATGGTCTGGCATTATTCGATTTCCTGATTGTCCAACTGGTCCATACTCCGCTTCGTTTTCGGGATACCCCGGCTTTCTGTTCTGTTTCTGGAGGAGCGAATGAGCCTGCTGATCGATGGCGCGTTGCATACCAACTGGTTCGAGTCGGAGTCCGAGGGCGGCGAGTTCGTCCGTAAGGACTCGATGTTTCGCCACTGGATTACACCGGACGGTTCGCCGGGTCCGAGCGGCGAGGGCGGCTTTCCCGCCGAAGCCGGTCGCTACCACTTGTACGTGTCCTATGCCTGCCCCTGGGCACACCGCACGCTGATCTTCCGCGCGCTCAAGGACCTGACCGACATCGTCACGGTCGATGTGGTCCACCCCTATATGGGGCCGAAGGGCTGGCACTTTGGTGACTTCCCCGGCGCGACCGCGGAGAGCCAGTACGGGGCGCAGTACATGCACGAGCTCTACACGCGGGCCGATCCGGCCGTGACCGGCATCGTCACGGTGCCGGTACTCTGGGACAAGCAGCGCGAGACCATCGTCAACAACGAGTCGTCCGAGATCATCCGCATGTTCAACTCGGCCTTCGATGGGTTGACTGGCAATCGGGACGATTACTACCCGGCTGAGCTGCGCGACCAGATCGATGCGATCAACGCCGAGGTCTACGACAACGTTAACAACGGCGTCTATCGCAGCGGGTTTGCCACGACACAGGATGCCTACGAGGCCTCGTTCGATTGCCTGTTCAAAACCCTCGACGACCTGGAGACAAGGCTGGCTTCGCAACGCTATCTGACCGGCAAACGAATCACGGAGGCCGACTGGCGGCTGTTCACCACGCTGGTGCGCTTCGATTCCGTCTACTTCGGCCACTTCAAGTGCAATCGCCACCGGCTGGTCGATTTCCCCAACCTCTGGGCCTTTACCCGGAAGTTGTATCAGTGGCCGGGCGTGGCCGAGACAGTCAACCTGATGCACATCAAGCACCACTATTACCGCAGCCACGACTGGATCAACCCGACCGGCATCGTGCCCAAGGGGCCCGAGATCGATTTTCTCGCACCGCACGACCGGGACATGAGCCGATGAGCATCGTCATCCGAAGTGCGACCGTCATGCAGGAAGGGGCGGGTGCCCGGGTCAAGCGGCTGATGCCCCTGCCGGAATTCATGAACTTTGATCCGTTCGTGATGTTCGACCACTTCGAGCTCGCCCCTGGCACCGGCTTTCCCGAACATCCACACCGCGGTTTCGAGGCGGTGACCTATCTGTTCGAGGGGGAGATCGAGCACCGTGACAACCTAGGCAATGTCTCCCGTGTGGGGCCGGGTGGCGCGCAACGCTTTACCGCTGGATCCGGACTGGCGCACTCGGAAATGCCGTCGGTGGATTCGCAGACCGCCGGCATCCAGCTATGGGTGAACCTGCCTCGACGGCTGAAGGGTATCGAGCCGTCCTATGAGGAGGCGCCGGCCGACGTGATTCCGGAGATCGGGTTCGCCGGCGGGCGCGAGCGACGCATCGCCGGCGAACAGGGGCGCGTGAGCCTACAGACGCCGGCACTTTACCGGCACTTGCTGATGGAGACGGGCAGCGATTTCTCGATCGATCTCCCCGACGGCTGGCGCGCGATTGTCTACCTGCGACTGGGGGCAGCGAACGTCAACGGCCAGCGGTTGGAGCCGCCCCAGGCGGCCTTTGTCGAGCAGGAGGCGACGATCCGTATCGAGGCGGATGCCGGCAGCGAGCTGATGCTCGCGGCCGGGCGACCACATGGCGAGTCGATCCGGCAGCGGGGTCCGTATGTCGACTGATGCGCGCTCGAAACGGGGGTGCAGCCCGGGATTGTGGGGTGGGGAGCAAGCCGCTAGACATGCCTGTCTTTGGGAAGCGGATGCCATGAACCAGCGGACGATCGTACTCTGGAGCGCGCTGGCCCTGCTCGTCTATTGCGCCTTTCTCGTCTATCTAGGCGCGACCCTCACCCCCGAGCGTGCCGAGGCCCTGTTCAGCGAAACCGGCTGGTTCGAGGACTTGAGCGCCTTTTTGTGGTTCCTGCTGGGGGTGATCCTGTTCCTCGCCGACCGCCGCTCTCGCGATGCGCGAGCCTGACGCGGTTGACTGGTGCTGCGGCATCCTCGACGTGCTAGAGGCCGCGGCCCTGCACGGCGATCTTGCCGAGATTCGTCTTGATGGGCGCTGGCAACGCGTCCCTGTGGTCGACGTGGTGGGCGAGCGCGGCGGGGACTGGTTGGATAACCGCGGATGGCCAGCGGATCGCCGTGGAGGTCATCAAGATGGCGCGTCCCGTACCGGGCTGAAGCCGGCGGGACGAATCGAGAGAACGAAAAAAAACGGGGCAGGGTGCCCCGTTTTCCGTTAGTCGTTCCGCCCCGCTCTGGGCAGAGATATGGAACCGGCCTTACATGCCTTCGAACAGAACGAAGGTGCGGTTCATGTTGGTGCCGTGCCAGCTGTCGTAGTGCTCGAGGTGCTTGAATTGTTCCATGTCCTCATGGGCGCTCAATACATCGCTCATGGGCTCGAAGTTGCGTGCCGCCTGGCCGATGGTGTTCACTAGGAAGTCGTAGTAGTCACCCGTGTCGCGTCGCGCGCGCTCCATGTCGCTGACCCGGCCATGGCCCGGAACGACATACTCCGGATCGATCCCCTCGAGCCGCTTGAATGCCTCTAGACCGTTTTGCGGATTCGACCAGGGATGGATGCCCAGCATACGGTCCACGTACACCAGGTCGCCGGTAAAGACCACGTCCTGTTCGGGCAGGTAGGCCATGGCGTCGCCCGGGAAGTGGGCATTGGTCAATGACAGCTCGATGGCGGTGCCACCCAGCGTGATCGCCGCGGTTTCGCCCTCCAGCTGTTGAGCGGCATAGGCCGGCTCGGTGCCCTCGAAGCGATCACCCAGGGCGTCGGGCAGTCGGCCGCTCATGTGCCGATCGGCGAATGCCTTCTGCGATGCGACCGTCTGCTCGAAGGCGATGATTTCCGCCCCCTGCCGCTTGAAGTAGTCGTTGCCCAACCAGCGATGATCCTGCACCCCGATGTTGACCACCCAGCGAACAGGCTCGTCGCTGACCTCGGCCACGGCGCGTTCGATGTAGGGGCCGCTGAATGCGCCGGGGCCGGCGTCGATCAGGATCACGCCCTCGTCGGTTGTAATGACGCCGTAGTTGGCGTTCATGCCGTGGTTCTTGTAGGTACGCGCATCGGTGGGACCGATGATGGCATAGACGTTGTCGTTGACCTGCTGGGCCTTGGGCTCATAGGTATCGTCACCCGCACCTGCCATTGCCAGGGGGGCAAGCAGGGCGGCGGCCAGACCGCTCATGGTGTTGAGTAAACGCATGTTGACCCTCCGTTGGGATGTTTGTCGAACATTATACATTCGCCGTGACGAATGTTATGCCGGCCCGGCGGGCCCGGTGAGATTGCCGTGCAGTGATCATAGCCACCGGTGGCCAAGTGGGGTGCTAAGCTCGGGCAAGCGAGTAGCGGTTTTGCAGCAATTAGGGAGAGTCCAGCGATGCGCTTTGTCAGGCGGTTTTCGGAACTAGGGATGGATGATGTCGCCACCGTCGGTGGCAAGAACGCCTCACTGGGTGAGATGGTGACCAAGCTGGGCGATCGCGGCGTCAAGGTTCCGGGTGGCTTTGCCACCACGGCGGATGCCTACCGGCATTACATCCGCCACAACGACCTCGACGACCGTATCCGCGAGACCTTGGGCGCGTTGGATACGAATGACGTGGCTGCCCTGGAGAAAGCCGGGCACCAGATCCGCGATTGGATCTCCAGCGGCGAGATGCCCGATGACCTGGCCGAGGAAATCGTGGCGGCCTACCGTGAGCTGGGCGAGGAGTATGGCGAGAACCCCGACGTCGCCGTGCGCAGCTCGGCCACCGCGGAGGATCTGCCCACCGCCTCGTTTGCCGGTCAGCAGGAGAGCTATCTCAACATCAGCGGCGAGGAGGCGTTGCTCGACAGCGTGCGGCATGTCTTCGCCTCGTTGTTCACCGACCGGGCGATTTCCTATCGCGTCCACCAGGGCTTTGACCACATGGCCGTGGCGCTGTCGGCGGGCGTGCAGAACATGGTGCGTGCCGACCTGGCCGCCTCGGGCGTGATCTTTTCCATCGACACCGAATCGGGCTTTCGCGACGCGGTGTTCATCACCGCCGCCTACGGGCTGGGTGAAAACGTGGTCCAGGGAGCGGTCAATCCCGACGAGTTCTACGTCTACAAGCCCACGCTCAAGGGGAATTTTCGCCCGATCGTCTCGCGCCAACTGGGCGAGAAGGCAATCCGCATGATCTACACCGAGGACGCCCGCCATGGGGCCTCGACGCGCAACGTGGATGTCCCGGAAGACGAGCGCTGCCGTTTTGCCATCAGCGATGACGAGGTACTCACGCTGGCGCGATATGCCGTCGAGATCGAGAAGCATTACAGCGAGCAGGCGGGCGAAGACCGCCCCATGGATATCGAGTGGGCCAAGGACGGCGAGACCGGCGAGCTGTTCATCCTGCAGGCCCGCCCGGAGACGGTGCATTCCCAGCGAGAGGCGGCCACGCACGCCACCTATCGGCTCGAGGAGCGGGGCGAGGTGCTGGTGGAGGGCAAGAGTGTCGGCGAGCGCATTGCCGCGGGCCGGGCCCGCATCATCGACTCTTCGGCTGACATGGGGCGCCTGGATGACGGCGAGATCCTGATCACCGACATGACTGACCCCGACTGGGAGCCGATCATGAAACGCGCCGGTGCGATCGTCACCAACCGCGGCGGGCGCACCTGCCATGCGGCCATCATCGCCCGCGAACTGGGCATCCCGGCGATCGTTGGCTGCGGTGATGCCACCGAGCGGGTGCCCGATGGCGAGGAGGTCACCGCCTCCTGCGCCGATGGCAGTGCCGGCCATGTCTACCGCGGGCAACTGCCGTTCACCGTCGAGCGGCTGAATCTCGAGTCGCTGGAAAAGCCGCAGACCGACTTGATGATCAACTTGGGCAATCCGGAACAGGCATTCCGGCTGTCCTTCCTGCCGGCCGCCGGCGTGGGGCTGGCGCGTCTCGAATTCATCATCAACAATCGCATCGGCATTCACCCACGGGCGCTGCTGGAATACGACCAGGTCGATGCCGAAGCCCAGGCGCTGATCGACCAACACACCGCCGGTTACGACGACCGGCGCGAGTTCTATATTCAGCGACTGGCCGAGGGCGTGGCCACCATTGCCGCGGCCTTCCACCCCCGCCCGGTGATCGTGCGCATGTCCGACTTCAAGTCGAACGAGTATGCTTCGATGATCGGCGGCGAGGGCTTCGAGCCCCACGAGGAAAACCCCATGCTGGGGTTTCGCGGGGCCTCGCGTTATTACGCTGAATCGTTTGCCGCGAGCTTTGCCCTCGAATGCGAGGCCCTGCGCCGGGTGCGCGAGGTCATGGGGCTGACCAATGCCCAGGTGATGCTGCCCTTCGTGCGTAGCGTGGAGGAGGTCGACCGGGTGCTGGCCCTCATGGCGGAAAATGGCCTGACCCGGGGCGAGAACGAGCTGCGGATCTACCTGATGTGCGAAATCCCGGCCAATGCCCTGTTGGCCGACGAATTCCTCGAACATGTCGACGGGTTTTCCATCGGCTCGAACGATCTTACCCAGCTGACCCTGGGGGTCGACCGTGATTCGTCGGTGATCGAAGGGCTGGACGAACGCAACCCTGCCGTGCTCAAGATCATGGCGATGGCCATCGAGGCCTGCCGTCGACGGGGCAAGTACGTCGGCATCTGCGGACAGGCGCCGTCGGATTTTCCCGAGATCACCCGCTGGTTGGTTGAGCAGGGTATTTCCAGCCTGTCGCTGAACCCCGACAGCCTGTTGACGATGCACGAGACCGTGCTGGCTGCGGAAGAGGATCTGCCGGATCCGGACGCGAGGGAGCCTTAACCCGACCAAATTGGTACTGTTTTGTTACCCTAGAGGGCATGTGAAGGGGCCATGACGGATGGCTCCTCCAGAACAGTCAGTTACACCGGGAGTGATCATATTGATGGGCTTGTTCGGCAAGAAGCGGAACACGAAGGATGATCGGCACGCTGCCATCGAGCAGGCGGTGGCCGCGATTCGTGATCCCAATAACGACCAGACACTGGGCGAGGCCGGCGCAGTCGAGCGAATCGAATGCCACGCTGAGGCCTGCACGATCGACATCGTGCTCGACTATCCTGCAGGGGCATGGGAGGCCGAGTTGGTCGACCGCATCCACGAGGCGGTCGCTGCGGTGGACGAAGCCATCAAGGCGACGGTCACCGTCGCCTTCGTCGCCCCCGAAGGTTCGATGCAGCAGGGCAAGCCCCTGCCCGGGGTGAAGAACATCATCGCCGTTGCCTCGGGCAAGGGCGGCGTGGGCAAATCCAGCACCAGCATCAACCTGGCCCTGGCGCTGGCGGCCGACGGGGCCAAGGTGGGTCTGCTGGATGCCGACATCTACGGTCCCAGCCAGCCGCGCATGCTTGGCACCAGCGAGAAGCCGCGCCAGGTGGATGACAAGTCCATGGCGCCGGTCATGGCCCACGGCCTGCAGACCATGTCGATCGGTTACCTGGTCGACGAGGAGGCCGCCATGGTCTGGCGTGGCCCCATGGTGACATCCGCACTGATGCAGTTGCTCAACGATACGCGTTGGAGTGAGCTGGATTACCTGATCGTCGACATGCCGCCGGGCACCGGTGATGTGCAACTGACCCTGGCGCAGAAGGTGCCGGTGGCCGGCAGCGTGATCGTGACCACGCCCCAGGACATCGCTCTGCTGGACGCGCGCAAGGCGATCAACATGTTCAGCAAGGTCAACGTCCCGATCCTGGGCGTGATCGAGAACATGGCCACGCATGTCTGCTCGCATTGCGGGCACGTGGAGGCCATCTTCGGCGAGGGCGGCGGCAAGCGGATCGCCGAGCAGTACGACACCGAGTTGTTGGGCCAGTTGCCGCTCAACCTGCAGATCCGCGAGGATCTGGACGCCGGCACGCCCACCGTGGTCCACGACCCCGACGGGGCGATTGCCGGCAGCTATCGCCGGGCGGCACGTCGTCTGGCCGCCCGGCTGGGTCGGGCCGTGCGCGCCGAATCGAGCCAAGGCCCTGAAATCGTGATCGAGGAGTAATTCATGCTGGAAATCACCATCCCCAGCCGCGGGGTGCTGCACCTTTCGCACCTGGTGCTCGACTACAACGGGACGCTCGCCCTGGATGGCGCCTTGATCGAAGGCGTGGGCGAGCGCATCCGTGAGCTGGGCAAGCACCTGGATGTGCACGTGATTACCGCCGATACCTATGGCGACGTCGAGGGGCGCCTGGCCGAACTGCCGGTGACCCTGTCGACCCTGACCGACCATCTTCAGGACGAGGCCAAGCAGCGCTACGTGCGCACGCTCTCGGCCCGCGAATGCGTCACCATCGGCAACGGTCGCAATGACGCGCTGATGTTGGCCGAGGCGGTGCTGGGTATCGGCGTGATCCAGGGCGAGGGGCTGTCCCGTCACGCCCTGGATTCCTCCGACGTCGTCTGCCCGGATATCAACAGTGCACTCGATCTGCTCTTGCAGCCCAAGCGCCTGATCGCGACGCTCCGCAACTGATTCTTTCGCCGGCCGTGCGCGGCCGTTTTCTTCGCTTTTCCTAATTTAAGGAGGCATGTCATGTCCCAGGTCACATTCAAGGGCAGCCCGGTCGAGGTGACCGGCCAACTGCCAGCCACCGGCGAGACGGCACCGGCTTTCACGCTGACCGCCAGTGATCTTTCCGACAAGGGGCTGGACGCCTTTGCCGGCAAGAAGAAGGTGCTCAACATCTTTCCCAGCCTGGATACCGGCACCTGTGCCAAGTCCGTGCGCGAGTTCAATCGGCGGGCCAATGAACTGACCGATACGGCCGTGCTCTGCATCTCCATGGACCTGCCGTTTGCCCAGGCCCGTTTCTGCGGTGCCGAGGGACTTGATCAGGTGGTCACCCTGTCCGCCTTCCGTCATCCGGAGTTCCTGGACGATTACGGCGTGCGCATTGCCGATGGCCCGCTGGCCGGTCTGGCGGCACGCACGGTGGTCGTTCTGGACGCCGACAATACGGTTCAATACGTCGAGCAGGTTGGCGAGATCGCCGACGAACCCGATTACGAGGCCGCTCTCAAGGCGCTTTAACTCGGTGTTTTGGCTGGACGACCCGGCGCGTGAGCGGATATAACTGATATCCGGCCCATCGCCGGGTTTTTTGTTTTTGCTGTCAAAGTGTTTCGGAGGACGAGGGATGGCCAATCGACTGGGCGTGGATCTGGGCGGGACAAAGATCGAGGTGGCAGTGCTCGATGCGGACAATGCTTTTGTCTGGCGCCAGCGCGAGCCGACGCCCCAGGGTGACTACGAGGCGACCGTGGAAACCATGGCGGCCCTGATCGAACGAGCCCAGGTCGAACAAGGCTCGGTGGAAAGCATTGGCGTGGGGACACCGGGAACCATCTCGCCGCGGACCGGCCTGATCAAGAATGCCAATTCGGTGGTGCTCAACGACCGCCCCCTGCAACGCGATCTAGAAGCGCGACTGGGGCGGCAGGTCGTCATGGCGAACGACGCCAACTGCCTGGCGCTGTCCGAATCCGCCGAGGATGGCGCGGCCGCGGGGGCGGGCTTGGTATTCGGCGTGATTCTCGGCACGGGGGTCGGCGGAGGACTGGTAGTCGACGGGCGCGTGCTGATCGGCCGTAACGCGATTGCCGGTGAGTGGGGGCACAACCCCTTGCCGTGGGCGATCTCTCCCGACGAAGTGCCGAGGCCGGCGTGTTGGTGCGGGTTGACCGGCTGCATCGAGCAGTGGCTTTCGGGTCCTGCCTTCGAACGCGATTATGCCGCCCATGCGGGAGAGTCCCTGGCCGGAGAGCAGATCGCGGCTCGTGCCCAGCAAGGCGACCCGCCGGCCCTTGAGGCGCTGAAGCGCTATGAACACCGGTTGGCACGCGCTCTCGCGCACGTGATCAACCTGTTCGATCCCGATGCCATCGTGCTCGGGGGCGGCATGTCGAATGTCCAGCGGCTCTACGAGCACGTGCCGCAAATCTGGGATGAGTACGTTTTCTCCGATCCGATTGCCACCCGCCTAGTCGCGCCGCGCTTTGGGGATTCCAGTGGCGTGCGGGGAGCGGCCTTTCTTAACGAGTCAATGGCGAGAAAGTTATTCTAAGTGGCGCATGGGAAGCGGGGCGAGCAGGCAGATGCCGGGTACATGGACTAGTCTGGCAGGAGGCCACTTGACTCAACACCCCAATAGTGCAGTAATCATCTTGGGTGCTGGGTGCATAAGCACGGTCTAGATTGGTGCCATGACCGGTTCGGACCCGAATGCGGTCACGGGTAAGAACAACGGGAGGTTGATTGCCATGAGTATCGAGCTGCAAATCGTTCTTGTCAGTATTCTTGCGATGGTCGGCATTGTCGGGATACCGTTAATCGCGTTCTGGCTCTTGTGGAAGAAATCCGGAGAGGCCAAGCACGAGCATCAAGAGGGCCATCACCGCCAGCACGGCTGACGGAGAACGGCACCATCAGGAAGACCGGCGAAGACCTCGCCGGTCTTTTGCTTGATGACCCAACGCGCGCAGGATGTTTGAGCCGAGACAGTGCAGACCGGCGGCTGGCTGGGCCAGCTGGCTGGTTGCACTTCAGGAACGCGGGGTGGCCGCGGTGACGCAAATGGATGAGGCCAAACCCTCCCGGCGCGAAAATCGGGCCCCTGGGCTGGGCGGACATTTTCTCGTGACGCCCCTGGTCGCCGGGCTGCTGGTGGCGGCGACTTTGTTGTCGGCAGTCTGGGTCGTTGAGCGCCAGGCGATGGATCGGCGCATGCACGAAGGTCTCGATCGACTGGCGCAGATACGTACGGGTATCGAATCGCAACTCAACCAGGCCGCCAACGCCTCCGTTGGCATGGCGGCGATGATCGAGGTCAATCAGGGGGTGGATAAGGTTGCCTTGCGCCTGATGGCAGAGCGCATGCTCGAACGCACTCCGGTGATTCGCTCGTTTGCCATCGCACCCGACAACGTCATCGCCATGAGCATCCCCCTGGAGGGAAACCGCGCCGCCATCGGGTTGGATCTGAGCCGGCATCCTATCCAGCGAGGCTCGCTTCTCCAGACGATGGAGACTGGGCAGCCAGTGCTGGGTGGTCCCTACGAGCTCGTTCAGGGCGGCTACGCCGTCATTCATCGCGTTCCCGTCTTTTTTGATCGGGATGGGGACGGCCAGCGCGATTATTGGGGCGTGGTCAGCACCCCCATCGGTGTAATGAAACTGTTCCATGCGGCGGGTGTTCGGGGCCTGCTTGAAACAGATGATTTTGCGGCGCGTGGCATGGACGGCCTGGGTGCCGACGGCGCGATATTCCTGGGCACTCCGGCCCTGTTCGACTCGCCGGATACCCTCAAGACCGCCGTGATTGCCCTTGATGGTCGTTGGCAATTGGCGATGTCTCCTTCGGCGGCCAGCCCGCTTTTGATTTGGTCCGAGCGCCTGGCAAAACTCCTTGCCGTCCTATCCGGTCTGCTGGTGGCGTGGGTCGCCCTGCGCTGGCAAATGCAACAGCGGCGACTGATCGAGTCCGAACATCTTTTGCGAGATGTAACCTCCAACATCAGCGATGTCGTGTTTCGCGCCGATACCCAAGGGCAACTGGTCTACGTCAGCCCCGCCTACGAGCGCCTTGTGGGGCGCTCGTTCCGCGATTTGCTGGGTGGCAGCTGGATCAACCTGTTTCCCGCGCGCGAGCGTCGGCGAGTGCGCGAGGCATTTGCCGCGCTGCCACCGGAAAATCCCCGCCTCGTTCTAAAGTCCCTGCTTGGCGACCGGGATGGCCGCGAGTTGTCGATCGAGCTGCGCGTCGAGCGGCTGGGTGATCACGACGGTGGCCGGGCAGGGCTGGTTGGAACACTGACCGACCTGTCCGATCGTCACGCGCTCGAACAGCTCGAGGGACTGGCGACGGCGGTCTTTGACGGAGTGGGCGATGCCATCGTGATCCTCGATCGCCGTCGGCGGGTTCTGGCTGTCAACCCCGGATTCGAACGCCTGACCGGCGTCCCATCGAGTCAGATCGTTGGTGAGAGGCTGAACACCCCGCGCGTGATGGGACCTTCCCGATCGCGTCTGCAGAGCTGTCTGCGCGGCCTGCGTAGCCGCGGGCGTTGGCAAGGGGAACTGCCCTGCCAGCTCCCCGATGGCCGCGAGCGCATTCTTCACTGGTCGATGGACACGCTTCGGGACGACCGGGGCCGTCTGCGTCGTTACGTGGCGGTCATCATCGATGTGACCAGTCGGCACCAGCAGCTTGAAGCCATGTATCACCGTGCCCACCACGACAATCTCACCGGGGTTCTCAATCGGGCCGGCCTCGAGGAACGCTTCGAGCAGGCGCGCCAGCATGCCTTGCGCCAGGGGGGGCACATCGCCCTCGCGTTCGTCGACCTCAACGGCTTCAAGCCGATCAACGACACCCTGGGCCACCACGTCGGCGACGAGGTGCTCCGAGAGGTGGCCGGTCGACTCGAGTCCGTGGGCCGGGGAGAGGACATTGTCGCCCGTCTCGGAGGAGACGAGTTCGTGGTGGCGTTCTACGGTGTGCGCACCGCGGAATCCATCCAGTCTCTGGGTGCCAATCTGCGTGAGCGGATCGAGGCGCCCTTGGTAGTCCCGGGGACGATGCAACTCCTGCGTATTCAGGCGAGTATCGGGTTCGCTTTCTTTCCGGATGAGGCGGACACCCTCAATGGCCTGATGCGCCGCGCCGATCGAGCCATGTACGAGGCCAAGTCCCGTGGGGAGGACTCGGCCGTCGTGCGAGCCGATGCGCTCGATGCGGCGAAGCGCAAGTAATATGAAGTAATCTCATGTTGTTTGCGAAAAAACATCCATGTGATGAATGATGAGGTTGGTTAAGGTGCCGTCACTGGCTTGAACACACGGAGGGCACCACATGACAACCACTCATCCACGCCGGCACATTGCTGAGCCGACCGGATCTATCCCGATCACCCACACGCTCGGCTTCCCCCGCATCGGTGAAGGGCGTGCTCTGAAATGGTCGCTCGAAGGCCATTGGCGCGGTGATATCTCTACCGAAAAGCTGGCCCGGACGGCGGGCGAGGTGCGCCACGACGGGTTGGGGCGCCAAATCGCAGCGGGCATTGATCGCCCGGCGACCGGCGACTTTTCCCTCTACGACGGCATGGCGGATCACGCCCTGTTGTTCGGTCAGGCCCCGACACGTTTCGGTGATCTGCCAAACGACGATGCCTCCCTGTTTGCCCTGGCGCGAGGCCGCGAGGAAGGCGACAGCAAGCTCGCGCCGCTGGCGATGACCAAGTGGTTCAACACCAACTATCACTACCTGGTGCCGGAACTGGACGCCGGCCGTCCCTTCCGCCTGGATGCCGAGCGGTACTTGGCGTTAGTGCGCGAGGCCGTGGCCTCGGAACCGCAGGCCACGCCGGTGCTGATCGGCCCGATGACCTTCCTCTGGCTCAGCCGCGGGGCAACGGCCCAGGTTCGCCTTTCCCGAGCAGAGGAGCTGGCTGGGGCCTATGCCGCCCTGCTGGCCGAATTGGCCCGCCTGGGCGTGGAATGGGTGCAGATTGACGAGCCGATCCTGGGGCTGGACCTGCCCGACGAATGGCTGGCTGCCTTCGAACCGACCTATCATCGGTTGAAGACGCCCGGCGTGCGGTTGTTGCTGGCCACGTACTTCGGTGACCTCAATGGTCAGATCGCGCTGGCGACCGGCCTGCCGGTCGATGGTCTGCACGTGGATGCCACCGGCGGAACCGACTTGACCGATGTCATCGACCGGTTGCCGGCCTTCAAGGTCTTGTCGGTGGGCCTGCTCGACGGGCGTTCCGTGTGGCGCGCCGACCTCGAGGCGATGCTCGATACCCTCGAGCCGATTCACGCGCGCCTGGGCAAACGCCTGTGGCTCGCGCCCAGCTGCTCACTGCTGCACCTGCCACTGGATGCCCGCGAGGAGCTGTCTCGAGACGAGCAGCGGTTGCCGGCAGCGCTGGCCGAAAACCTGAGCTTTGCCCGGCAGAAACTCGACGAACTCTCCCTGCTTGCCCGGGGACTGGGCGAGGGCAGGGCGGCCATTGCCGACGCGATCCGGGCGGCCCGGGACGCACGGGCGCGGCTGGACGCCTTGCGCGGTCGCAGTGATCCGGCGCGGCGCAAGGCGCTGCGGGACTCCCTGCAATCGCGGCCCAGCCGGTCGAGCGCCTATCCCCGGCGGGCCGAGCGGCAACGAGAGCGTCTCGATCTGCCGCTGTTGCCGACGACCACCATCGGATCGTTTCCCCAAACCGACGACATCCGTGCGGCCCGGCGTGCCTTCAAGCGCGGCGAGTTGAGCGCTGGCGAATACGAGCGGCGCATGCAGGCCCAGATCCGCGAGGTGGTCCGTGCCCAGGAAGCCATCGGGATCGACCTGCTGGTGCACGGCGAGGCCGAGCGCAACGACATGGTCGAGTACTTCGGTGAACAGCTCGACGGCTATGCCTTCACGGCCCAGGGCTGGGTGCAGTCCTATGGCTCGCGCTGCGTCAAGCCGCCGATCATCTGGGGAGACGTGGCGCGACCGCGTCCCATGACCGTGCGCTGGAGCGAGTATGCGCAGTCGCTGACTGAGCGGCCGATGAAGGGCATGCTCACCGGGCCGGTGACCCTGCTGTTCTGGTCGTTCGTGCGCGATGACATCGCCCGCGAACAGGTGGCCTACCAGATTGCCGAGGCGCTGCGTGCCGAGGTGCGGGACTTGGCGGAAGCGGGAATCCCCGCCATTCAGGTCGACGAGCCGGCCTTTCGGGAAGGGCTTCCCTTACGCCGACGCGACTGGCCGGGTTACCTCGACTGGGCGGTGCGGGCCTTCCGGCACGCCACCGCGGTGGCGCCCGACGACTGCCAGGTCCACACGCACATGTGCTACAGCGAGTTCAACGACATCATCGAGTCAATCGCCGCGTTGGATGCCGATGTGATCACCATCGAGACGACACGGTCGAACATGCAGTTGCTGGATGCCTTTGCCGACTTCGACTATCCCAACGAGATCGGGCCGGGTGTGTATGACATTCATTCGCCGTTGGTGCCCAGCGTTGGGGAGATCGAGGCACGCATCCGCCTGGCGCTGGAAAAGGTGCCGGCCGAGCGGCTGTGGGTCAATCCGGATTGCGGTCTCAAGACTCGCGGCTGGCCGGAGGTCCGTGCCGCGCTCGAGGCAATGGTGGAGGCAGCCCGGCGCCTGCGGGCGGAACGACGGGCCTAGTCCTGATCGCGCTCGGCCCGCAGCCGGGCCACGGCCCGGATACGCTCCTGGTGCAGCTTCTCTCCGATTTCCGCGCCGCGGTAGCCTTGTTCCACCAACGGGCGTGGCGAGATGTCGGCGATGGCATCGCGCACCCGGCGCAGCCAGTCGCCCTTGGGGTAATCGACATGCTCGGAGCTCGGCTTGCCGCGTGAGTCGGCGTGGCAGACCGTCAGGACGTCCTCGAATCGTTCGGGGCGGCGCAACGCGTCGAGCTGTTCGAGCAGATCGACGAGGGTGGCGTCGCGCATGTTCAGCGCCTGGTGCACGCGGCCATGCGTGCGGGTGACGAGCACGGCCAGTTCCTTGACCGCCTTGGGCGTACGGAGTCGCTCGCACAGGACGCGCGTGGGGGCGACGCCGCGTTGCTCATGGCCGATGTGTTGCGGCCATTCCTCCGGGGGAGTGAGGGCCTTGCCCAGGTCGTGGCAGAGGGCGGCGAAACGCACCGCGATCGACGTACTCAATGCGGCCGCGGCGTCCAGTACCAGCATGGTGTGGATGCCGGTGTCCACCTCGGGGTGGTATTGCTCCGGTTGCGGGACGCCGAACAGGGCGTCGACCTCGGGGAGTACCTCGGCCAGGGCCCCCGTCTCGCGCAATACCTGGAAGTAGCGAGAAGGCCGTGGGGAGGCCAGGGCCTTGGCGGTTTCTGCCCAAACGCGTTCGGGTGTGAGGTCGGCCAACTCGCCGGAGGCGCTCATCCGCTGCAACAGCGTCTGGGTGTCCGGGGCCACGGTAAAACCGTGCTCTGACAGTTGCGCAGCAAAGCGCGCCACGCGAAGCACCCGCAGGGGGTCCTCGACGAAAGCCGGCCCGACGTGCCGTAAAAGCCGCTCCGCCAGGTCTTTCTGGCCGCCAAAGGGATCGACGATCTGGCCATCTTCGCGCATGGCCATCGCGTTGATGGTCAGGTCACGGCGGGCCAGGTCGTCGTCGAGGGTCACGCTGGGGTCGGCGTGCACGGCAAAGCCGTGATAACCGCGCCCCTGCTTGCGTTCCGTGCGCGCCAGGGCGTACTCCTCCCCGGATTGGGGGTGGAGGAAAACCGGGAAATCCGCCCCCACCTGGCGAAAGCCGCGATCGAGTATTTGTTGCGGTGTGGCGCCCACCACGACCCAGTCGTGGTCGACCATGGGGCGGTCGAGCAGATGATCGCGCACGGCGCCGCCGACGATGTAGCACTCGAGGCCCTGCGTGACGGGATCGGGGTCCACGGGAAGAGGCATGCGTTCTCCTGATCGGTCGACGATTGGCGGTATTGGATTCGAGCAGACCTTCCCAAGCCGGGCTTTTGTGGCGAAAAGCCTGCTTTATCGCCGCGTCTGCTGGCGGTAAACTATGTGCTCAAACTCGTCATCTGCGCTGGACGAACGTCATGAGCACAAATCGTTATCTTGAGGCATTACGCAGCCAGTCGCCACGTTTCGAGGCGACTTTGAGAAGCATCGGCCTAGTGGCCGCCACCGACGCGACGGTCCTGATCACTGGTGAGACCGGCACGGGCAAGGAACTGGCGGCACGGGCCATCCATGCCGGATCGTCACGAGCGTCTCGGCCCCTGGTGACGGTCAACTGTGCCACGATCCCCGCTGACCTGGCCGAGTCGACCCTGTTCGGTCATCGCCGGGGTGCCTTCACTGGCGCCCTGGCCGACCAGTCCGGCCTGGTCGACCAGGCCGATGGCGGCACGTTGTTCCTCGACGAGCTGGGTGAATTGCCATTGTCCCTGCAGGCCAAGCTTCTGCGGCTGCTGGAGAACGGCGAAGCCCGTGCGGTCGGCGAGACCGGTACGCGGCGCGTGAACCTGCGCGTGGTGGCGGCCACGCACCGCGATCTCGCCGGGATGGTCGAGGCCGGTGAATTCCGTGCCGACCTGTATTTTCGGCTCGCCGGGGTGCCGGTCGAGCTTATTCCCCTGCGGGATCGCCAGGGGGATATCGAATGGCTGTTCGGTCAGTTTCTCGAGGAAAACGCCCGTGCGAGCGGCGTTGCCGTCCCCCGCCTGACCGCGCGTGCCAGTGGGGTGCTGCGGCGCTATCGCTGGCCGGGCAACATCCGCGAATTGCGCCAACTGGCGGAACGACTGGTGATCTTCCATGCCGGCAGCGTGGTGGGCGTCGAGGCCCTGCCCCCGACGATGCGTTCGGCGGTCCAGAGCGAGCGCGGCGGGGCGATCGCGCCGGGGTTTGTGCTGCCCGAAGGCGGGGTGGATCTCGAGGCGGTGGAGAGCGACCTGTTGCGCCAGGCGCTTGCGCAGACCGGTGGCAACAAGTCGCGCGCCGCGCGTCTCCTGAGCCTCTCGCGCGACACCTTCCTATACCGGCTGAAGAAATTCGCCATCGAATAGACGCCGAGTCGGCTTCCCTGGCCGGCCCGTTGTGTTCATTAGGCCCCGTGCCGGCGTCTGCCGTCACGGGGCCTTGTTGTTATGTCGGCTGTCCGGCTGTTTGTCTCGGGATTGGCCTGAAGGGGCTCCTGGTTTCTTGTCAGGTAATAAACGGCGGCCCCGGCGCTGGCGCAAGGCCACGCTCTTGCTTGGCAGTCTGGAGAAAAGCGGTTGGAGAATTGGAACCGGGCGGTGAGGCGCGCCCGAAAGCTTCGGCCGATCGGGCCCAACACAGGTCCACGCCGCCGATGTAATCGGCTCTGCGGTGTCATGATCTTGTGATCCATTCTCTTGATTGTTTGTGGTGTTTATCCGTTGTCTCTCCGTTAGACAGGAGAGGAATGGGGAAGCGCCGAGAGAGTGGCGTGTGTATGAAGCCAGTGGCTGCGTGGAATCAGCGGCGGCCGCGGCATATGTCCCCTCGGTCGAGGCGATTACCAAAGCGGACCGTGATGGGGCAGCGTTTTGTGCCAAAATTCGTGGCTTGTTCCACCCCCAAAAAAGAGGCAGACATTCCCATGGACATTCGGCAGGACCGGCAGTACGGGGAGACCCATGAGTGGTACACGGTGGAAGACGGCCTGGTGACGGTCGGCGTGACCGAGCAGGGCCAGGAGATGCTGGGCGACGTGGTCTTCGCCGACCTGCCCGATGTCGGCCAGGTGGTTTCTGAAGGGGCGCCCTGCGCCACGCTGGAGTCGGTCAAGGCCGCCTCCGATGTGCTCTGCCCGGCGGATGGTGAAGTGGTGGAGGTCAACGAGGCGTTGGAGGAGAGCCCCGAGCTGATCAACGACGATCCGCTGGATGAAGGTTGGATCCTGCGTATCAGGCCGATCGGCGAGTTGTCGGAATGGATGAGTGCGGATGAATACGGCCGCATGCTCGAAGCAACCGACTGACGCGCGGAGATTGGCCGATGGCCTCTGAAAGACTGGGTATCAAGCGGGTGTTGTTTGCCGCCCGTTATTCCATGCAAGGCCTGCGGGCGGCATGGCGCAAGGAGGAGGCGTTCCGCCAGGAGGTGGTGGTCGCCCTGGTGGCTCTGCCGGTGGCCTGGCTGCTGGGAGAGTCGGCCGTAGAGCGGGCACTTTTGGCCGCGGTGGTGATCAACGTCTTGGTGATCGAGTTGCTCAACACGGCGGTCGAGAACGTCGTCGACCGGGTGGGGACCGACCCACACAAGCTATCTGGCCGCGCCAAGGATGTGGGGGCGGCGGCCGTGCTGGTGGCCATCGTGCTGGCCGCGGTGGTCTGGGCGCTGTTGCTGCTGGGCTAGCGGCCACGATTTGTCAGGTCCGCTGACCATTCGGTACCTATAACTTGCTTGGGTTGGGGCCACCCTGGGCGGGCCTCGCCATGCCGCAGATGGATCCTGACGAACCCTGGACGTACGGACCCTGGGTGGGCAAGTTCCCGCTTAGCGTGAGGCGCCTTTGCCCGGTCGGCTCAGGAGGAAGTAGACCACCGGCCAGGCGGCGAGGTTGCTGATCGCCCGGGACAGGTAGGTCGCCATCGAGACCAGGTCGCCGGCTATCCCTTCCACCCACAACGCAACCGCCAGATAGGCCAGCGTGAAGCCGGCAATCAACAGGGCTTGGGAAAGCAAGGGCGCGGCGCTGAGCCGAACCCGCAGGGAGAGCAGCAAAAAGGCGGTCAGGGTGAACAGCAGGGCGTTGAGTCCGAGCAGGCCATTGGTCGCCACGTCCAGCAGCAGGCCGGCACACCAGGCGTATATCAGCCCCGCTTGAGCGGGGCGATACAGCGACCAGAAGATCACGGTCAGCAGCAACCATTGCGGGTTGTGGATCTGCACTTCCGGCGGCAGCGGCAACATGGTCAGCACCAGCGCGACCAGGCTGCTGAGAACGATCGCGATCCAGCTAGTCGACATCGGCTGCCTCTCCGTTCACATCGGGCCGCTCGGCCGCGACCTCTTCGCCATTCGACTGGGCACTAGGTGCATCCGGTGGAGCGGTGATCACCAGGACGTGGTTCAGGCGGGCGAGATCGGCGATCGGTTCGGCCAGTACGCGCACGAATCCCTGCGCCTCGTCGGTCTCGATGGCAGTCACCCGCGCGACGGGAAAGCCACGGGGGAAGGCGGCATCGATGCCCGAGGTGGTCAGCAGGTCACCCGGCGCGATCCGGGTCCGTTCGGGGACGCGCTCGGCGACAAGCTCGTCGTCGCCCGTGCCGCGCAGCAGGGTGGTCCGCCCGGTATCACCCAGTAACACCGAGAGCATGTGATCGCGGGAGGTTAGCTGGATGACAGTGGCGCCCGTCCGGGTGCTGCGGAGCACCTGTCCGACCACACCATGGGCATCGACAACCGGGTTGCCCGGCTCGATGTCGTCGGCAAGGCCGCGGCCGATGGTGAAGAGGTTGCCTTGGGTGCGGGGAGGATGGCCGACTCGGCGGGCAAGCAGTACGGCCGGTATCTCGGCGGCGGGGCCGTGCAGCATCTCCCGCAGCGAGTCGACCTCGTGGCGGAGGCTGACGAACTGCTGCATCTGGCCACGCAGTAACGTGTTCTCTTCCCGGAGGCGTTCGAGTTCGGCATGCAGCTGGTCGCGGTCGACGAACCACTGCAAGACGGACTGGGTAAGCTCGATCGGCTGATGGATGACCCGGATTACGCCATCGGTGGCCCCGCCCAGGCCGTTGTCCAACTCGCTCACCCAACGGGTGCCGATGCGATCGAGGCTCATCAGCGCGATGGAGACGACCACCAGAATCAGCAGCAGATTGAACCCCGGTCGATGGGTGTCGAACAGCGCCATGGTCGGCGCCGTTACTCGTCAGCGAACAGGGTATTGTTGCGCTGGCCGATCAATTCCAGGACCTTGCCCCCGCCACGGGCGACGCAGGTCAGCGGGTTTTCCGCTACGACGACGGGCAAGCCGGTCTCTTCCATGATCAGTTTGTCGATATCACGTAGCAGTGCACCGCCCCCCGTGAGGATAATGCCACGCTCGGCGACGTCGGAGCCCAGTTCCGGCGGGGTCTGCTCGAGGGCGGCGCGAACCGCCTGGACGATGCCGAACAGCGGTTCCTGCAGGGCCTCGAGGATTTCGTTGGAGTTGAGCGTGAAGCTGCGCGGTACACCCTCGGCGAGATTCCGGCCCTTGACGTCGATCTCGCGGAGTTCCTTGCCCGGGTAGGCGCTGCCGATCTCCCTCTTGATCCGCTCGGCGGTGGCCTCCCCGATCAGGATGCCGTAGTGGCGACGGACGAAGGCGATGATCGCCTCGTCGAACTTGTCCCCACCAATACGCACCGAAGACGAGTACACGATGCCGTCGAGCGAGATGACGCCCACCTCGGAGGTGCCTCCGCCGATGTCGACCACCATCGAGCCGCGCGGCTCATCGACGTCCACGCCGGCACCGATGGCCGCAGCCATCGGCTCCTCGATAATGAACGCCCGACGGGCGCCCGCGGAAAGGACCGATTCGCGGATGGCGCGGCGCTCGACCTGGGTCGCGCCCACCGGGACGCAGACCAGTACCCGCGGGCTGGGACGGAACCAGTGCGAGGAGTGCACCTTCTTGATGAAGTGCTGCAGCATCTTCTCGGTGACGTGGAAGTCGGCGATCACGCCGTCACGCAGCGGTCGGACGGCCTGAATCGATTTCGGGGTGCGGCCGACCATTTGCTTGGCCTCGTTGCCGTAGGCCTGGATGACCGTCTGGCCCCCGTCGTTGCGCAGGGCGACCACCGAGGGCTCGTCCAGGACGATGCCGCGGCCGGACACGTAGATCAGGGTGTTGGCTGTGCCCAGATCGATGGAAAGATCGGTGGAGAAGATGCCGCGAAAGCCTTTGAACATGGGGGATGTAACCGCTGGTGTCTGGTGTAGTGGGGGTAGCTTGGTGGTTTGGTCTTGCGCCGTTGTCGTCCGAGCGGGGGGCGCAGTGCCTGAGTCCTTTCCCGTTTCGCCGGTGCCTGACCTAGGTGCGCGCTAGGCGATTTTCCTATCGCGTTCAGGCACCGTAAAATAAGCGGGTAAGGTAGCAACATGCGCGTGCCTAAGCAAGCGCGCCTGTGATAGGCTTCGCGCCTGATTTCCGTTGCCGGGACGCCGGCCGGGGTGGCAGTCAACCTGGCCGCCTCATGCCTAGCCGGACTATGCCCATGGGCGGTCCGTTCCTTGCCGGCATCAGTATGCAGCCAACACGAACATGCTTGAGGGGTGACGACGATGTCGTTGACCAATGACCAGTTGCAGGCCGTGGCCCACCTGGCCCGCATCGCTATCGAACCGGATTGGACCGATGCCCTGCGCTCGGATCTCAACGCGATCCTGGAGCAGGCCGACAAGCTCGGCGATCCGCGCCTCAACGAGCTCGAGCCGATGGCTCATCCGCTCGACCAGACCCAATTCCTGCGGGCCGACGTGGTCAGCGAAGGTGATCGGCGCGAGACGCTGATGGCCGGCGCACCCGCTCAGGAAAACGGCTTGTTCCTCGTCCCCAAGGTCATCGAATAGGCGACCGGGCAGCCGGCCCGCCGTAGGTCGGGGTCTCCACTCCTGTCATTTCAAGACATCACTGAACATCGGGAAATCATTTCGTGTCCAGTAACCCGCAACAATCCGCCTCCGGCGATTCCGAACTGATCAATGCATCGATTGCGCAGCTGCGCCAGCGTCTCGAGTCCGGCGAACTGCGTGCGACCGAGCTGGCCTCGACCTTCGCGGCCCGCATCGAGGCGATCGACCCCAGACTCAACAGCCTGATCAGCCGGGTCGACCCCGTGGGGTCGGCCGACGCCGATGGTCGGCTTGCCGGCATTCCGTTCGTGCACAAGGACATCTTCTGCGCGCACGGCACCCGGACCACCTGCGGCTCGCGCATGCTGGCGGACTGGGTCGCGCCCTACGACGCGACCGTGCACGACAAGCTCAGCCGCTCGGGTGCGGTGCTGCTGGGCAAGGCCAATATGGACGAGTTCGCCATGGGGTCGTCCAACGAAAACAGTTATTTCGGCGCGGTGGCCAATCCCTGGGATGAAAAGGCGGTGCCGGGCGGTTCCTCCGGCGGCTCGGCAGCGGCCGTCGCCGCCCGTCTGGTGCCCTTCGCCACCGGCACGGACACCGGTGGTTCGATCCGGCAACCGGCGGCGTTCTGTGGCGTAACCGGCATCAAGCCCACCTATGGTCGGGTATCGCGCTTCGGCATGATTGCTTACGCCTCGAGCTTCGATCAGGGCGGCGTGCTGGCGAAGAGCGCTGCTGATTGTGCCGAGGTGCTAGGCGAGATGGCGGGGTTCGATCCGCACGATTCCACCTCGGTGAACCGCCCTGTGCCGGATTATTACACCACGCTCGACGATTCGATCGCCGGGCTGCGCGTGGGTGTTCCCAAGCAATGGTTCTCCGAGGCGCTCGACCCGGCGGTGGGCGATGCCGTGCAGGCGGCGATAGACGAGCTGCGTGCCGCGGGTGCCGAGCCCGTGGAGATCGACCTGCCGGATGCCGATCTGGCGCTGGCCGCCTACTACCTGCTCGCCCCGGCCGAGGCCTCCTCGAACCTGTCGCGATTCGACGGTGTGCGTTTTGGCTATCGTTGCGAGGATCCCAAGGACCTGCAGGACCTGTACGAGCGTACCCGCTCGGAAGGCTTCGGTGCGGAGGTCAAGCGCCGCATCCTGGTGGGCACCTACGCGCTATCGGCTGGCTACTACGACGCATTCTATCTCCGGGCCCAGAAGGCGCGCCGCCTGGTGGCCGAGCACTTCGACCGGGCCTTCGAGCAGTGCGACGTGATCGCCGGCCCCGTAACGCCGACGACGGCCTTCGATCGTGGCGCCCATAGCAGCGATCCGGCAAAGATGTACCTCGAGGACATCTTCACCATTCCGGTCAACCTCGCCGGTCTGCCGGGCATGTCGGTGCCGGCCGGCTTTGTCGACGGGCGCCCGGTCGGTCTGCAACTGATCGGCAGGCACTTCGACGAGGCGCGCCTGCTCAACGTCGCTCATCAATACCAGCAGCGGGTGGACTGGCACGAGCGGATGCCGTCGATCGCTGTCGACTCCTCCAACCAATAACGCGAAGGGTAGGGACCGCACGCATGAGTCAATACGCAATCCCTTCGGGCTGGGAAACGGTCATCGGCCTGGAAATCCACGCCCAGTTGGCCACCCGTTCCAAGATCTTTTCCGGCGCCTCGCCTGCCTTTGGCGCCGAGCCCAATGCCCAGGCCTGTGCCGTCGATCTGGGTCTGCCGGGCGTGCTGCCGGTACTCAACGAAGGCGCCATCCGCATGGCAGCCCTGTTCGGCCTGGCGATCGATGCCCAGGTCGCCCCGGTGTCGAGCTTCGATCGCAAGAACTACTTTTATCCCGACCTGCCCAAGGGCTACCAGACGACCCAGCTGGCCCGCCCGATCGTGATCGGCGGGGCGGTGACCATCACCACCGGTGAGGGCAAGCAGGCGCAGGAACATACGGTGCGCGTCACCCGCGCCCACCTCGAGGAAGATGCCGGCAAGTCATTGCACGAGGACTTCCACGGCATGACCGGCATCGACCTCAACCGGGCGGGTACCCCGCTGGTCGAGATCGTCTCCGAGCCGGACATGCGCAGTCCGGAGCAAGCGGTGGCCTATGCCCGCAAGATCCACGCGATCGTGCAGTACCTGGGCATCTGCGACGGCAACATGCAGGAAGGTTCGTTCCGCGTCGATGCCAACGTCTCGGTGCGCCCCGTGGGCGACGAGGCCTTCGGCACGCGCACCGAGGTCAAGAACGTCAACTCGTTCCGCTTTCTGCAGCGGGCGATCGAGTTCGAGATCGAGCGCCAAGTCGACTTGCTCGAATCCGGCGGCGAAGTGGTCCAGGCCACGCGCCTGTACGACCCGGACCGTGACGAGACCCGCCTGATGCGCACCAAGGAAGAGGCGGACGACTATCGCTACTTCCCCGATCCGGACCTGTTGCCGGTGGTGCTCGACCAGGCCACCATCGATATCTGGCGCAAGGAGCTGCCCGAACTGCCCGACGCTAAGGCAGAGCGTTACCAGTCGTCATTCGGCCTGAGCGCCTACGATGCCGGCGTGCTGACCTCCAGTCGTGCAACGGCCGAGTACTTCGAGGCGGTGATTGCCCACTCAGGTATCGACCCCAAACTGGCCGCCAACTGGGTGATGGGCGAAGTGGCCGCGTTGCTCAACCGGCTGGAACTCGAGATTGCCGACTGCCCGGTGGACCCGGACAAGCTCGCCGCTCTGCTGGAGCGGGTCGGTGACGGCACGCTGTCGAACAAGCTCGGTCGCGAGGTCTTCGAGGCACTGGCCGAGGAGGGAGGCTCGGTGGATGCGATCATCGAAGCGCGTGGTCTCAAGCAGATATCGGATACCGGTGCGATCGAGGCGATGGTCGACGAGGTGATCGAGGCCAATCCCGGCCAGGTCGAGGCCTACCGGGGTGGCAAGGACAAGCTGTTCGGCTTTTTCGTCGGCCAGGTGATGAAGGCGGCCAAGGGCAAGGCCAATCCCAAGGCGGTCAACGACGTTCTCAAGCGTCGGCTGGATGGCGAGTAAGCGATGAGCGACGAACCGACCCATATCGAATCGATCGACTGGCATGCGCTGCCCCAGGGGGACGAGTTGTTCCGGTTTTCCTTCGAGGATGGCCGTGTGCGTGGCGTCTCCCTGCGGCTGGAGTCGGCCTGGCAGGCGGCGACCGAGAACAGTGCCTACCCACCCGCGGTGGCCAGCCTACTGGGACAGGCGGTCGCCGGCGCGGTGCTTATGGTCGCCAGCCTCAAGTTCGAGGGGCGGCTGGTGCTGCAGTTTGCCGGCCGTGGGCCGGTAAGCCTGCTGGTGGTACAGGTGCGCTCGGATCGGCGTTTTCGCTGCATGGCCAAATGGGACGACGAGCGCCTGGCCGGCAGTGGCGGCGCGCTGCCCGACCTGATGGGGCAGGGCCAACTGGTGCTGACCATCGAGCCGGACGAGGGCACCCGCTACCAGTCTCTGGTGCCGATTGCCGGCGAAGGCTTGGAGAACGCCATCGAGGGTTATTTCGAGCAGTCAGAGCAGTTGCCCACCCGGCTGGTGCTGGCCGCCGACGGGCAAGCCACCGCCGGTATCCTCGTCCAGCAAATGCCGGAGACCGGCGGCATCGTCCCCGAGGCGGGGCGGTCGGCAACCGAGTTCGAGCATGTCGGCAAGCTGGTCGACACCCTTGTGGGCGAGAAGGGGCGGGCCGAAATGCTGGCCGTCACCGCCCCCGAGCTGCTGCACCGCCTGTTCCACCAGGAGGCCTTGCGGATTCACGACGTGGCGCGGGTGCAGTTCAACTGCGACTGCTCGCGCGAGGGCGTGGGCGCGATGCTGGCCGGTCTCGGCCGCGAGGAGCTCGAGGACTCGCTGGAGAACAACGAGGAAACCCCGGGTCTCCTCGAGATCCGCTGCGATTTCTGTGGCAGCCTCTATCGCTTCGATCGAGTCGACGTCGAACAACTCCTCACCGGTGACAGCGTCGCCACGCCGGGATCGACTCGCCACTGAGTCGCTGGTCCCCTCGACCGTGAAGGAAGGTCTGCACGAATCCATACCATTCTGGTCTGGCGAGCCGTTCGTGATCAAGGCGCGACGTCGCCGGCGCGCCGGTGGCCACGTCAAGACGTTGCAACGCCGAGCACGGACGGCTCACCGGGCCCAGCAGGGCGCGCCTTGAGCCGGGGATCTGCTGCGTTGCCGTCCTTGGAAACGGAATCACCCTTCCACGGCGGACGGTCGCCTTGCACCTGCCCGGCTCAAGGCGCGCAGAGCGGTATCGGATTGGTGCAGACCTTCCTTAATGCCCATACTCTGCGATATCCCCGTCCGTGATTCCTCGGACGGTCCACGAGCGATTCGTTCGACCCCGTATTCGGTGATTGACCATGACTGCAGGCAGCGAATACCCCCATCGGCTTTCCGGCGCCCCCGCGGCGGATGAGGGGACCTATCTGCTCGATCCGCTTTACGACGAGGTCCGCCGGCACATCCTCGAACGCCAGCACCCCCTGACTGGCCTGTTGCCGGCGAGTACCGCAGTGACCGCCCACGGCGATTACACCGATGCCTGGGTGAGGGATAACGTCTACAGCATTCTGGGTGCCTGGTCGCTGGGGATGGCGTTTCGTCGCACGGGGCGTTCCTCCGCGCGGGCATTCGAGCTCGAGCAGGCCACGGTGCGCAACATGCGGGGCGTGTTGCTCGCCATGATGCGCCAGTCCGACCGGGTCGAGCGGTTCAAGCACAGCCTCTCGCCCACCGATGCCCTGCACGCGAAATACGACACCGCGACCGGCGACGCCGTGGTCGGGGATGACGAATGGGGCCACCTGCAGCTGGACGCCACCTCGCTGTTCGTGCTGATGCTGGTGCAGATGACCGTCAGTGGACTGGTGATCGTGCAAAGTCGTGACGAGGTGGATTTCGTCCAGAACCTGGTCTGGTATCTGTCTCGCGCCTACGTGACGCCGGATTACGGGATCTGGGAGCGAGGCAACAAGATCAATCGCGGTGTGCGTGAGCTCAACGCCAGTTCGCTGGGGCTGGTGCTGGCCGCACTCGAGGCAGTCGACGGTTTCGATTTGTTCGGCGGGGAAGGTGATGCTCGCAGCCGCATCCACGTGGTCGCCGATGACATCGTCCGGGTCGAGCAGAGTCTGCTGGCGATCCTGCCGAGAGAGTCCGGCTCCAAGGAGATCGATTCGGCCCTGCTGGCGGTGATCGGTTTTCCAGGGTTTGCGGTGCACGATATGGCAATGGTCGAGCGTATCGAGGCGATCATCCAGCAGAAACTGGCCGGTCGATACGGCTACAAGCGCTTTTTGCGCGACGGTCACCAAACCGTGATCGAGGACGAGGCCAAGCTCCATTACGAGCCCCAGGAGCTGGAGGCCTTTGCCCGGATCGAATCGGAATGGCCGCTGTTCCTCGCCTTCCAGTTGATCAATGCGATCTTCCGCGGCGACGCGCAAATGGCCGAATCGATCGACCGTCGCCTGAAGGTGCTGGCGATCCCGGAGGATGGTCAGGCACTGTTGCCCGAGCTCTATTACGTCACCGCGGAGCATCTCGAGGCAGAGCGCGCCGATGCCGGCTCGACCGAACGGCGGGCCAACGAGAATCGTCCACTGGTCTGGGCACAGAGCCTCTGGATGGTGGGACGCTTGTTGCTCCATCGCCTGGTGGACGTCTCCGACATCGACCCGCTCAGTCGGCGGCGGAACCTCCGGGTGCAACGTTCCCCAGCGGTGGCGGTGGCCATGATCGCGGAAACGCCGGAGGTGGCCGCTTATCTTGCCGCCGCCGGTATCGAGCCGGTGGACGTGCTGGGCGAGTCTCGCGTGCAGGTCACCTCGGCGCGTGCCTTGATCGAGAGCCTGACCCAGCTGGGTGCCAACCCGCGGCTCGGGTTGAGTGGTCGACCGCGACGCCGAGTGTTGGGGCTGGCGACTGCCTCGATCGTCGAGGCCGACGGACGGCAATGGGCGGTCATCCCCCAGTTGTTCGAGAACGAGGATTTCTACCTCACCCAAGATATCGACTTGCTGGTGCACGAGCTGCGTACCTCGATCGACTACCTGCATCGCAACGCCCGCCAGGCCGGCCGGCCGCTGTTTACAGTGCTCGTGTCGGAGTGGATGCTGCAGGCGGCAGGGATCGAGCGGCTACTGGCGTTCTGCCGGGAAGAGCTGGGGCAGGGTGAGGTGGGAGGCGTGCCGGTGCACGTCGATCACATTGATGCCCTGGCCACCCGGGCCCCACGCCTGAAACTGCCCGGCCTGATGCCGGGCTGGGCACGGCGCATGACCGTCGATCCCTCACGCTGGCAAAGCGGTGGCGATCCGGCTGAACTGATCGAACGCCTGGGCGAATCGCCATCGTTGGAGGCCCTGGAGGCGGCATTTGCCGAAACGCGGGTGCTCGAGGAGCAATTGGCGTTGCTGCAGCGCCTGGAGCAGAGCGACATAGCGGCGGGCCGCCGGTTTCCCGATGCCTATGGACATGCCCGCGAGATCGCCGGGCATCTCTCGATGATATTCCGTGTCGCCCAGCGGCAGCAGGCCTGGTGCGTGATGCGCCTCGCCGCAGAGCAGGGGCACAAGGTGGATGCCTTCCTCGAAGTGGCCCTGATGGATCTGATCGTGCGGCAAAAGCGGGTAGCGGTGGGGCGGTCCTACACGCGTGACGCGGTGATCGACGAACCGATCTCCAACGCGGAGATACTGCAACGCATCGCCTCCTTTTGTGGCGACGATCCGCGCGAACGGATACTCACTCAGGAGCTGATCATTCACCTGGGTGCCTGGATACGCTCCGAGCCGACCCTGTTCGACGACGTGATCACGTTGCGCACCGGGCCCCTGCTGCAGATCCTGGTCGCCCTGCACGGGCGTGACCAAGGGATTGCGCCGGCCGCCGCCCTCGACGAACTCGTGGGCATGGCTCCCAGCGTTATCCGGCACAAATTGCGCGATGCGCTTGGTTGGCGTGATCATCCGGAAAAGCTCGAGGCCCTCCACCTGCGCCGAGGCGCCCCCCGGGATGCATTGGAACTGCCCGGGGAGGAAGGGGAAGGGGACGCCGTGCTCAGGGGCGCGATGCGCGAGGCGGTTGGCGCGGATGCCGCCGAGGACGACTGGTATCATCGGCGCGAGATCCTGGGCGCGGTTGGCCGCCTGCCCGAGACCTTTTATCACGGTCTGTGGTGTTTGCTGGGACATACGCCGGCGGTCGTGATCGGTAATCGCTACGAACCGCGGAACACGTTGGACAGCGCCCTCTACCGCAGCCAGACCACTGCCGGCGAGCACAACTTCGCCCTGGAGGTCGAGCACCTGCTCAATCGTATCGGCGCGCCCGAATATCGCCAGCTGAGCATCGAGGCGCTGGTGGCGCTGATCGAGGTCATCCGTCGACACTCCTCGCTGGACATCGCCGAGCCCTTGATCCTCGACGTGCTGATCGGTCACGCGGTGCGACTGGCATGGCTGCACGCGCATCCGCAGGACGAGGCGCGTTATGACGAGGTCAAGGACCGTGCCTGGCAGGCGTTCTACCGAACCACGCCCGACCAGGTCGCGCAGTGGATCAGCCAGGCATTGAACATGTTGCTGGGTGTCGACACCAAGGAACAGGGCCCAGTGACGGAGGTGGAGCAATGATCCTTGCCGGTGACATCGGTGGCACCCATTCTCGGTTGGCAGTCTACGGTCCGGGTGAGACGATCCCGCGCTTCGAACGGCAGTTGGCGAGTCGTGATCACGCCGGGTTTGTCGAGCTGTTGCAGGCGTTTCGGCGGCAACTGGAAGACGTGGACGGGCTGGGCTGGTCGGCCATCCGCTCGGCGGCTTTCGGCGTGGCCGGACCGGTGGCCGGTCGGCCTGGCGAACAGGTGGTTCGAGCGACCAATCTGCCGTGGTCTGTCTCGACCGTCGAGATAGCCCGGGACCTGGCCGATGTGCCGGTGCGGTTGGTCAATGACCTGGTGGCGGTCGGTCTGGGCGCGATGGCCAGCGCCGTTTCCGATCGTGTCGCACTCAACCCGGACTCCGGCCACGAGGGCGGACACGCGGCGGTGATTGCGCCGGGTACCGGCCTGGGCGAGGCCATTTTCTTCCACGACGGCGAGCGCTTTCATCCCATGCCCAGCGAGGGCGGCCACTGCGATTTCGCCCCCAACAACGCCCGCGAGGACGAGTTGTTGGCCTTCCTGCGCCGCCGGATCGGCGGCCATGTCAGCTATGAGCGATTGCTGAGCGGGGATGCCTTTTCCTCATTGTATGCCTTCGCCCGCGAGCAACACCTTGGCCGCGCGGCGCCGGACGTCGATCGCCGGCTGGCGGCTGCCGAGGATCGCAATGCCCTGATCACGCGCATGGCGAGCGACGGCGAGGACGAGTGCGCACAGATCGCCTGCCGACTGTTCGCCCGCATTCTGGGCGCGGAGGCGGGCAACCTGGCACTCAAGGCACTGCCTTTCGGCGGCGTGTTCATTGCGGGCGCGATCGCCGGGCATATCCTGCCCTTTTTGCGCGAGGAGACCCTCAATGGTTTTCTCGACAAGGGCCGCTTCGCTACCCTCCTGAGCCGTATGCCCCTCTGGGTGGTGCCCGACGGCGAGTTGGGCCTGGCGGGGGCGAGAAACCTGGCGGAACGAGCGGTCCACACATGAGCGAAGCGAGACGGCCATTGGCCCTGCGGGGGCTGTACGTGATCACGGATACCACGCGATTCGTCCGTGATGAGTTGATCCAAGCGGTGGCAGAGGCGATCGAGGGCGGCGCGTCGATCGTCCAGTATCGTGACAAGAGTGACGATGACGAACGGCGCCGGATCGAGGCCGCCGCACTCGCCCAGTTGTGTCGCCATCATGACCGGATCTTCATCGTCAATGACGACGTCGAACTGGCAATCGAGGTGGGTGCCGATGGCGTCCATCTGGGTCAGGACGACCCCGCCTTGTCCACCGCGAGGGCGCAATTCAAGGCCGCCGGCCGCGATGCGATCATCGGCGTGTCTTGTTATGCTGACCACCTTCGAGCCGAGCAGGCCGCGACCGCCGGGGCCGATTACCTCGCCTTTGGCGCGATGTTCCCCTCGCCGACCAAGCCGCATGCCCCCAGTGCCTCGGCCGAGTTGCTGGCCTGGGCGGCCAAACGTCTCGGGCTGCCCGTCTGCGCCATCGGGGGCATTACCGCTGCCAATGTGCCCGATCTGCTTCCCTATCACCCCGACATGGTCGCGGTGATCAGTGCGGTGTTTGCCGCGCCGGATATCCGGTCTGCCGCCGCCGCACTCCATGAACAAATTCAGACAATCCACGATCCGGAGATTCCTTGATGACGGCATCCAATCACACGCTTTTCGAGAACGCACAGGCACATATTCCCGGTGGCGTGAATTCGCCGGTGCGCGCCTTCGGCTCGGTCGGCGGCGATCCCGTGTTCGTCAAGCGTGCCGAAGGGGCGCGTTTCTACGATGAGAACGATCGGCCCTACATCGATTACGTCGGTTCCTGGGGGCCGATGATCCTGGGTCATGCCCATCCAGAGGTGATCGAGGCCGTGCGTGATGCGGCGGTCAATGGCCTGTCGTTCGGCGCGCCGACGGTCAGCGAGACCCGGATGGCCGACCTACTCTGCGAGTTGGTGCCTTCCATGGACATGGTGCGCCTGACCTCGTCGGGCACCGAGGCGACCATGAGCGCTATCCGCCTGGCGCGGGGTTTCACCAAGCGCGACCGGATTGTCAAGTTCCAGGGCAACTACCATGGGCATTCCGACTCGCTGCTGGTCGAGGCCGGTTCCGGTGCGCTGACGCATGGCGTGCCGAGCTCGCCGGGCGTCCCCAAGGCGTTTGCCGACCTGACCACCACGGTCGAGTACAACCACCTCGACCAGGTGCGCGAGGTGTTTGCCGAGATCGGTGACGAGGTCGCCGCGATCATTGTCGAGCCGGTGGTCGGCAACATGAACTGCATCCCGCCGGAACCGGGCTTCCTCGAAGGGCTGCGCAAGGTCTGTGACGAGTACGGTGCGGTGCTGATCTTCGACGAGGTGATGACTGGCTTTCGCGTCTCGCTGGGCGGGGCGCAGGGCCATTACGGCGTCACGCCGGATCTGACCACCATGGGCAAGGTCATCGGCGGCGGCATGCCGGTGGGCGCCTTCGGCGGTCGTCGCGAGATCATGGAGATGATCTCGCCGATGGGGCCGGTCTATCATGCCGGGACGCTCTCGGGTAACCCGGTGGCCATGGCGGCCGGGGTGAAGACCCTGGAGCTGATCCGTGTGCCGGGTTTCTTTGATGTGCTCAGCCGGCGCACCCAGACGCTGTGCGACGGCCTGACCGACGCGGCACGGCAAAATGGCGTGCCGATGCTGGCACAGAACGTGGGCGGTATGTTCGGTCTGTTCTTCACCGACAAACCGCGGGTGGCCAATTTCAACGATGCCACCAACTGCGACGGCGACGCCTTCAAGGCGTTTTTCCACGGCATGCTCGAGGAGGGCATCTACTTCGCGCCGTCGGCCTTCGAGGCCGGGTTTGTCTCCATGGCGCATGGCGAGGCGGAGATCGACGCCACCATCGAGGCCGCTGAGCGCGTGTTTGCCCGCATGGCGGGCTAACGCCCCGGGGGATAGGCGTGAAAAAGCCGGCAGGGCGTGATCCGATTCGGATCCGGCCTACCGGCTTTTTTCATGCCTGCCGCCGCGTGAGCGGCGGACGAGAAGTCAGTCTTCTTCGAGATTGGCGTCCGGATCCCAGCCTTTCTTGCGGGCCTCGCTGATTTGATGGGCGTATTCCGCCTCGTGTTTGGCCCGCAGGTCCTCGGGCAAACGGCTGGGGATGTTGCCGTAGCGGTCCCATTCGGCGTTGACCTGGCTGACCAGGGCCTGCATGCGCTGCAGGTTCCAGCCGGCGCAGGTTTCGTCGGGCGGGATCAGCCCGAAAACCCGGGCATCGAGTACGGCTCGACCGTAGTAGGTGATGCCGCCGTCCTGGTCGTTGTCCAGTCCGAGGTAGCCGTCTTGCTTGTTGCTCATGATCGTCTCTGTTTTCTATTCGGATTCGTGGAAGCGGGCATCGACCAGTTCGGCAATCCCCGCGAGTGCCTCGGCGGCATCGTCGCCCCGGGCTGTGACTTCGATGGTCTTGGCGCAGGCGGCTGCCAGCATCATCAGTCCCATGATCGACTTGCCATTGACGCGGCGGTCGTTGAACTCCACCTCGATGTCACTCGCGTAGCGTTCGGCAGTGGAAGCGAAGCGTGCGGCGGCCCGTGCGTGAAGGCCGCGGCGGTTGCACAGGGTCATCTTGCGACTGAGGGTTTCGGGTTGTTCTTGCAGAGCCATAGTTGTTCTTTCGTTCCTCGGCCACCGCCTCAGTCGGTCGTGCCCTGACCACCGCGTTCCTGGATGATGCCCTGGCGCCCGCCGCTGCAGGCCTTTTCGGTCATGTCGGCCAGGGGCAGGCGAGGGTAGTTAAGTGCCCGAATCAGCATCGGCAGATTCACGCCCGAGAGGACCTGCACGTCGTGCTGGTCACGCAGGCGGTGGGCGATGTTCGAGGGCGTCGAGCCGAACATGTCGGTCATCACCAGCACGCCTTCGCCCGTGTCGAGTTCCGCTACTCGTCGCCGGGCATTGCTGAGCAGTTCAATGGGGTCATCGTCCTGGTGTACGTCGATATGTTCAACGCGCGTGGGCATGCGTTCGAGCATGTCGGCGGCCGTTTCGATCAACTGGCTACCGATGTCGTTGTGGCAGATCAACAGGATTCCAACGGTCATCGTGGAGGTAATTCCTCGTTCGTGCTGCGCAAAGCCAGCATGATACCGAAACACGGGTCGGGCAGGTGAAAAGCCGGATTGGTCGTTGTCCCCGTGTTCAATGGTTGTTCAGATCTCGGTGGCGCACTACCAGGTTGGCGAATGCCGGCCGGAGATCGCGGGCCAGCTGCTCGACCATGTAGACGGAGCGATGCTTGCCCCCAGTGCAGCCGACCGAGCAGGTGATGTAGCTGCGGTCACTTCGGCTGGCCTGGGCCAGCATGTGGCCGAGAAACCCGGCGAGCTGGCTACGGGTGTCGTGCGTCACGGGGTGCTTCTCCAGGTAGTCGATCACCGGCTGATCGAACCCGCTATGTGCCCGTAGTGCACTTTCCCAATGCGGATTGGGCAGGAAACGCACGTCGAAAAGACTATCCGAATCCAGCGGGATGCCAAACTTGAATCCGAAGGATTGAATCAGGATGCGTGGCCCGGCCGCCTTTTCGCCGATCAGTCGCGAGCGCACATCTTCGCGTAACTGGTGCACGGTGGTCAGGCTGGTGTCGATGACCAGGTCGGCATAGGCACGGATCGGCGTGAGGAGTTGCGCTTCACGCGCAATGGCCTCGATCAGGTTCTCGATCTGATAGGAGAGCGGGTGGCGTCGGCGCGTTTCGCTGAATCGCGTGATCAGGCGTTGCTGGTCGGCCTCGAGGAACAGGCTGCTGATGGTCAGTTGCGGCAATCGTTCTTGGAGTTTTTCGATGCGTCCGGGCAGGTCGGCCAGGGCGCGTTCCGGGGCACGCGCATCGATACTGATGGCGATGCCCCGCGCAACGATGCCGCCCTCTAGATAGCTTTCCGCCAGGTGGTCGAGAAGGTCCGGGGGGAGGTTGTCGATGCAGTAGAAGCCACTGTCCTCGAGGGCCGCCAGGGCCACCGATTTCCCCGAGCCGGATTGCCCGGTGACCAGGATCAGTCGCGGGTTGGGGTGGTTCAAGATTCCCCTCCGGCGTCTTCGTCCGACGAATCGCCTGCGGGTGCGTTGCGTTCGCCGATCAGGTTCGACAGGCGGCTGCTGGTGGACTTGCCACTACGTTGTCGTTCGAGGTTTCGCTGGCGGACGATGGCCTCGAGAAGCACGGCCAGATTGCGGCCCGGGGCCACTGGCAGGCGCCAGACGGGTATGGAGCGGCCGGCGACCTCCTCGGTACCGCGATCCCCGAACAGACGCTCCTCGGGGCCCATCCTGTGGCCACCGTCGGCCGGATAGAGATCCACGATCAGGCGCAGGTACTTGCGTGTCTTCAGGGCATTGCTGCCGAACAGTTCACCGATGTCCATGATGCCGATACCGCGCACCTCGAGCAGACCGAAGAGTCGATCTGGGCTCGTGCCGGTGACTTCGTTGGCATGGGCAGTGAAGCAGGGGGCGTCATCGGCGATGAGTCGATGGCCCCGGCTGATCAGTTCGAGCGCCACCTCGCTCTTGCCGATGCCGGCGGACCCGCGGATCAGCACGCCCAGGCCGCTGATTTCCAAGAAAACACCGTGTCGCCACTCGTCGATGGGCTCACCGCACAGGCGCCGGATGCGGCAGGTCACCGCCTCGTTATCTTCCGGGGTGCTGATGACCCGGACCGAGTCGGCGACCGTCTCCATCGAGCCGGCCACTTCGGCGAGCCACTCGGTTGCCTGTGCTTCGCTGGTCTGTGTCAGGACAATCACGCGAGGCCCCGCGCTGCCCTCCATGGGGCCATTGGCCTTGGAAAGCTCACCGGGAGCCGCTCGGAGGCAGTTGCGCAGGGCCGGGTCCACCAGAGCGACCTGTGTCGGCACCCAGGGGTTAGCCGGGCCGATCAGGCGTTGGTCGGTGTCGTGGGTCGCCGAACCCTCGGGGAGGGCACTTTGCCAGGCCGCATTGGCCCGGTTCGCATCCTCGGGGAACAGGGGAATCGGGATATGGCGCTTGGTGACTGTCATGACGAGCCCGCTTGTGTGGTGCTGCGACAGTCCGTAAGGCGCAAAAAAGGGGGCATCGGGAATCGTTACCCGGTCGTTGCCTCGGTACTGTCCTTGAGCCACTCTACCATCAAGGCCTGCACCCGCTCGGCACTTTGCGCCTCCATGATGGTCTTGCGTTCCTCGGGATCGTTGAGGTGACGGGCAAGACCGCCCAGGATTTCCAGATGCTGCTCGGGGCAGTCATGGGGAATTACCAGGCCGATCACCAGTGTGACCGGCGCTCCATCGGGTGCACCGAAGTCAACGCCCTCACGCAGTCGCACCACGGCCCCACGGGGGGTGAGAATGTCATCGACTCGGCCGTGAGGCACGGCGATACCGTGACCGATGGCCGTGCAGCCGAGGCGTTCTCGGGCAATCAGTGCTTCGAAGATGTGGGTGGCGCGTTCACCACCCAACTCGTCATCCGCCAGCAGGCCGGAAAGGACATCCAGGACGCGCTTTCGACTCTGGTACAGCTCGTCGATCCGGATGTGCTGGATCGGAAATAGCTCGGCAGTATTCATTGGTCACCCTGTCGGTCGACTGGCCGCGAGGATCGCTCGCGTGTCGCGGCGGGAAAAGTGGTGGCGCGCATCATAGCGTTTTGGGCTGGGTGTGCAACACCAACTGGTTGAGGGGAAAGGTCGGATGCCCGGCCGCGAACGGGCGAGCGGATTGCTCATGGGTTGGAGCCCCGGAGGCTCCGGAAGGGGCGATTTCGCCCCCTCCGTGAGCCGTGCTGGGCGCGGATCACCGGTGACTGGTGATCTTTTCCTTGTGCTTGACGATCTGACGGTCGAGCTTGTTGATCATCGCGTCGATGGAGGCGTACATGTCGTCGGTAACGGCCTCGGCGTGCATATCCTGGCCACTGACGTGTAGATTGGCTTCCGCCTTCTGAAGTTCCTTGCTCTCGACGGTGAGGATGACGTGGATGTCGACAAGCTTGTCGAAATGCCGCTCCAGCCGAGTGAATTTTTCATGAACGTAGGCCTTCATTGCCTCGGTGACATCGACATGATGGCCGGTGATATCAATCTGCATGCGTAGCTCCTTATGTTGCTATATCAGTCGCTTGCGGTCGGTAGATGAGGCGATTCCCATGGCTTCGCGGTACTTGGCGATCGTCCGTCTAGCGACGTCGATCCCCTCTTCGCCAAGCATGGTCGCAATCTTGGAATCACTCAAGGGCTTGTGCGGGTTTTCTTCTTCCACCAGCTTCTTGATCCGCGCCCGGATGGCGGTAGCCGAGCATTCGCCGCCGTCACTGGTGCCGACGTGGCTGGAGAAGAAGTACTTGAACTCGAACACGCCGCGCGGCGTGAGCATGTATTTCTGCGTGGTCACCCGACTGACGGTGGACTCGTGCAGTTCGAGGGCCTCGGCGATTTCGCGCAGCACCATGGGCTTCATCGCGATCTCGCCCTGCTCGAAGAATTCGATCTGGCGGCGCACGATCTCCCGGGCGACATTCAGCAGCGACTCGTTGCGGCTACGCAGGCTCTTGATGAACCAGCGCGCTTCCTGCAAATGGTTGCGGATGTAGGTGGCGTCCGGTCCCCGGCTGGAGCGGTCGATCAGGCTGGCATAGGTCTGGTTGACCCGCAGACGCGGGGCGATTTCCGGGTTGAGGTCGACATGCCAGCCATCCTCACGGTGGGTAACGATCACGTCGGGTTTGATGTAGTCCGCGGCGGTATCACCGATGCCCAGACCGGGGCGGGGGTCGAGCGCCTGGATCAGCCGCAATGCGGCCTCCAGGGCCTCTCGACCGATGCCGAGGGTGCGCGTGACCTGGGCCAGGTCGCGCCTGGCCACGGCTTCGAGCATGTCGCTCTCGAGCAGGGCGCAGGCATCGGCGGCGGCGGGATCGTCGGCATGCCGCTTGTCGATCTGGATGATCAGGCACTCGGCCAGCGAGCGCGCGCCCACGCCCAGCGGGTCGAGCTGCTGGATGTAATGCAGGGTTGCCTCGACCTCGTCGGCGTCGATGCCTGGCATGTCCTCCTGGAGGAGGGCGACGATGTCTTGCAGGGGTTCGCGCAGGTAGCCCGAGGGCTCGATCGACTCGATCAGGCTCGCGGCGATGTGGCGGTCGGTTTCCGAGAGCGAGGCGAGATGGATCTGGCTGAGGAGGTGGTCACGCAGGCTGTCCTCCCCGGTCGACTGGGTGGCGAAGGGGTCGTAGTCGCTGTCGCCGCTGGCTGGGGCACTCAGCGCCGTGCTGCCGTCGGATTCGTAATAGTCGTCCCAGGAGGCATCCACCACCAGGTTGTCGTCCGCCGGCTTGTCCGCCCGATCGTCCAACAATTCCTCGCCCGCCGTGGCACCGGGATCCTGCGTTTTCTCGGCCGTTTCCTCATTGGTCTCCGTTTCTTCCTGGTCCTCTTCCGACCGTTCCAGTAACGGATTGCTGTCCAGGGCCTGCTGGATTTCCAGGCTCAATTCCAGAGTGGAGAGTTGCAGCAAGCGGATGGATTGCTGCAATTGCGGCGTCATGGCCAGGGACTGGCCGAGCCGCAGCTCGAGACCCGCCTTCATGCCAGCCATGTGCGGCCTCTCTCGGTACCGTGGGCCGGGTCGGGGGAGGACGTTTTCGACCGGCCGGTGTCATGGTCGGGGTGCCGAAGAAATGCTTTGCACGTAATTTGCATGAGATCAGTCTAGCCGATTGACCGGCCGTTGTGCCAAGGGTTTTCCGCCATGATTGCCGCGGGATTACAGACTGAAGTCGTGGCCAAGGTAGACGTCGCGCACGGAGCGATTGGCCAGCAGTTCGGCGGCGGTGCCGTGGGCAAGAATGGCCCCGTCGGAGACGATGTAGGCCCGTTTGCATACCCCCAGGGTCTCGCGCACGTTGTGATCCGTGATCAGCACCCCGATGCCCCGGTCGCGCAGGTGCTCGATGATGCGCTGGATGTCGATCACCGAAATCGGATCGATGCCGGCGAACGGTTCGTCGAGTAGCATGGCGCGCGGGTTGGCCGCCAGCGCGCGGGCGATTTCCACCCGCCGACGTTCGCCGCCGGAAAGCGACTGTCCCTTGGAGTTCTCGATATGGCTGATGTTGAGCTCGTTGAGCAGGTCGTCCAGCGCCTTTTTGCGCTGGCTGCGATTGAGATCGTGGCGTAGCTCCAGGATGGCAAGAATGTTCTGCCGGACCGTCAGCTTGCGAAAAACGGAGGGTTCCTGAGGCAGATAGCCCAGTCCGAGGTGGGCCCGTTGGTCGATGGGGGTGTGGGTGATGTCACGTTCGTCGAGATAGACCCCGCCCTGATCGACGCCCACCAGCCCCACGATCATGTAGAAGCTGGTGGTCTTGCCGGCGCCGTTGGGGCCCAGCAGCCCCACGATTTCGCCTGCCCCGACGCTCAACGAGACATCGCGCACCACCGGACGCGAGCCGTAGGTTTTGGACAGGGCGCGGGCCTCCAGTAGCGGCGTGTCGCGAGGGGTCTCGTATTCGGTCATGGGAGGGTTTTATTCCTGGGAATCGGCGTTGCGAGGTTGCAAGGTCATTTCCACCCGAGATGAGCCGCTGTCATCGCCCGCCTCGATTACTTCGTTCTTGAGGTCGTAGGTGATGCGTTCCGAGCGGATGTCGTCGCCGCTGCGGGTCAACCACGCCTTGCCGGTGAGGATGACCTCGCCCTGCGCCGTCAGGTAATCGGCATTGCGCGCCTCGCCTTCGACCAGGTTGCCCTGCTCGTCACGCTCACGGAATGTCGCGGGGGTGCCCTCGAGGACCGCGCGGACCAACTCGCCGTCTTCCAGGTACAAGGTGGCCTTGTTGCCCGTGGCGTGCAGGCTGCCCTGATCGATCACCACGTCGCCGGTATAGACGCTGGTCCCTTCCTGGTACCGCGTGACCTTCTTGTCGGCCTGAACCGTGATCGGTTTGTTGCGGTCGCCTTGCGCGGCGAGGGCGACCGTGGGCTGCAGGGCCACCGAGGCCAGGGCAATACATAGCAGGCCGGCCAGTCGCGTGGCGATCCGACGCGCGAACGGCGTCGATCGGAGGGTAGGGCTATCCGGGTTTTTGGCGTGGTGGGCCATGGGGCCTCCGTCGTTTTGTTGTCGATGCATCATGAGGCCCGCAGGCGTTCGGATGCCTGTGCGGACCTTCAGGGGGACGGCGGGCTGCCGGGCCGATAATTGTCCTGCACCCGCCCCGATTGCGTCAGATGCCTGGTCGCCCAATCGAGCTCCAGGCGCGCAGCTTCGCTGGTCCAGCGGGTGGCGCCGGCGTCGGTCGTTTCGCTCAGCCGGCTGGGGGTGTCGCTCTGGGCCAGTTGTTCATTCGGGTATATCCACAGGCGCTCGGTGCGCAGTTCAAGCCGGCCCGTCGCCTCGACGGGGTCACGCTCGGCATGGACATCCTTTTCCAGCTTCAGGGTGCCGCCCTTGTCGGATACCGTGCCGCGCTCGGCGGAGACCGTCCAGGGTGGAATGGTCGGGTCTTCATCCAGGAGCATGGCGGTTGGCTCGACCAATCGATACTGTCCCCGGTCATCGAGGTGCGTGGCACGTGGCGATTTTAAGCGGTAGGTCAGGATGCCGTTCTCGTCGTACTGCCAGGTGACGCCGGCGTGGATCCGCTGGGCGTAGCCATCGGTCGTCTCCGAGACGGTGAACGATGGGCCGGACAAGTTATGCCACGACAGAAGGCCGAGTACCACAAGGGCGATCATCGCCAGTCCGATCTTGTAGCTGCGTGCCGTCATCATCAGTTGTGTCGCGACAGGATCTCGGCCCATTTGCCCTGGGCATCGATCAGCGTGTCGATCAGCGCGCGCACGGCGCCGGCGCCGCCGGGTAAAGGGCTCACCCAGTCGACGCGGGCGCGCATCACCGCGGGTGCGTCCGCCACAGTGGTGGCAAGGCCGACGCGGTTGAGCATGGGCAGGTCGAGGACGTCGTCGCCCATGGCCGCGACCTGGACCAGCGGGATGTCTAGCAACTGCGCCAGTTCCTCGATTGCCTGTCCCTTGTCGGTCGCGCCGAGCATCACGTGCTGAATGCCCAGGTCGGCCGCGCGACGGCTGACCGCCGGGGATGAGCGCCCCGTGATGATGGCCACGTCAACCCCCAGGGACTGGATCAGCTTGATGCCGTGACCGTCGCGGCTGTGAAAGACCTTGTGCTCGTCGCCGGCCTCGGTCAGATGCAGGCGGCCGTCGGTCATCACCCCGTCGACATCAAGCACCAGCAGCCGGATTGCCGCGGCGCGGTCAAACCAGGTTTCGTGTTCCCTTGCGTTGCCGTGGTTCGTCATCAGGCTACCCCCGCCCGCAGCAGGTCGTGCATGTTGAGCGCGCCGACCAGGCGCTTTTCCTCATCCACCACCAGGAGGCCGTTGATCTGGTCGCGCTCCATGATGCTCATGGCCTCGGCGGCGAGTACGTTGGCCGAGCAATGGCGCGGGTCGGGGGTCATGACCCGTTCGATCGGGCAATCCAGGTCGAAGTCGCTGCGATCGAGCAGTCGGCGCAGATCACCGTCGGTGAACAGCCCGATCAGGCGGTCCTCGTCGTCAACCACCGCGGTCATGCCCAGGCCGCCCGAGGACATGATCAGCAGCGCCTGCTTGACGGTCTGGCGTGGCCCGACCTTCGGCAGCGAGTGACCGGTGTGCATGACGTCCCGGACATGCAGCAACAGGCGCCGTCCCAGCGAGCCACCTGGATGCGAGAGTGCGAAGTCCTCGGGCTGGAAGCCGCGGGCATCCAGCAGCGCGACGGCCAGTGCATCACCCATGACCAGGGTGGCGGTGGTGCTGGCAGTGGGCGCAAGGTTCAGCGGGCAGGCCTCGCGGTCAACGCCCACGTCAAGGTGGACGTCGGCGGATTCGGCCAGCGTCGAGCCCGGGCGGCCGGTCATGGCCAGCAAGGGCACGCCGATCCGCTTGATGACTGGCAGGATAGCCAGCATCTCGGCAGTCTCGCCCGAGTTGGACAGGGCGATGACCACGTCGCGGCCGGTGATCATCCCCAAGTCGCCGTGGCTGGCTTCTCCCGGGTGAACGAAGAACGACGGCGTGCCGGTGCTGGCCAGCGTGGCGGCGATCTTGCCGCCGATGTGGCCCGACTTGCCCATTCCCGTGACGATCACGCGGCCCTCGCAAGCGAGCATCAGTCGGCAGGCCTCGACAAACGCTTGGTCGAGGCGCGTGGGCAGGCTGCTGATAGCCGCCTGCTCGATCTCGATGACGCGGCGTGCCATGTTCAGGATGTTGTCGGGATGAATGGCTATCTGCTCCATGAACGATCCGGCGGTCATGCTAATATTTTCGGGATTTGCAGTATATCAGCCCCGTGCCACGGACCATGCCCCGCTAGGGGCTTGTTTGTGAGGCCTGACTAAAGTCTCCGGAGATGTGTGGATGCAGCTTGTCGCAGCGGCAGAGCAGGTGGAATCGGTCGATTCGATCGTCGAACGGCAGGCCGAGGCGGCGCGAGCGCTGGCCCTCCCGCCGCGATTCCATGACCGGATGTCGGACGGCATTCCGGCACCGGATCTGGCCTTGATCCCGGCCGGGGGTTTCTGGATGGGCAGCCGGGCGGGCGAGCACGGCGCCAGGGCGAGTGAGCAGCCGCGCCACGAGATCCGCTTCGCCCGGGCTTTCGCCATGACCCGTGGGGCAATCCGCCGCCGCGAGTATCTGGCATTCCTGCGTGCCACTGACCACCGCTGGCCTCGCCCCTATAGCTGGACCAACCCGGACTTTCCCATGTTCAATGTCTCGGCTCGAGACGCCGAGGCGTACGCCGCCTGGTTGAGCGAGCGGACCGGCCAGGCCTACCGCTTGCCCACCGAGGCCGAATGGGAGTACGCCGCGCGTGCAGGCAGCGACCAGATGTTCTGCTTTGGCGACCGCATTCGCCGCGAGGAGGTCAACTGCGCGGGCGGGTTGCACTGTACCCGCGGCTGGTTCCTGTGCGGTCTGGGACGGCCGGTCGAGGTGATGAGTCTGCCGGCCAATGCCTGGGGCCTGTGCGAGGTGCACGGCAACGTGCAGGAATTCACCCAGGATCACTGGAGCGAATCGTATCCCGGCGGGCCCCGGTCGGGCGATCGGCCGTATCGCAGCCTGAATGCCAGGTATCGCAAGATGCGCGCGGTGCGGGGCGGGTCGTGGTTCAATCCGCCGGGCGCGTGCCGCAGCGGATCCCGCGCACCACGTCACGAGAATGAATTCGACCTCAATCTGGGCTTCCGGCTGGTGCGCGAAATCACACCGTGAGTCGAGAGCCATGGCCGCGGCCACGGCGGACAACGTATCCCCGGCCAGCAACGCGCCGCCGGCCTGTGTATCATGCCGCGCACCAAGCCCCGAGGACGCTCCTCGACCGCGCTGGTCGAGCACACTGGAACGCAATATGAAGGCAGTTCATTTCGGCATTCGCCAGCGGCTTTCCCCGGCACTCGAGTCGACGTTTTTCGACCCCGAGATGCCGGCTGAATGGCGGGTGGCATTCCTGCTCAACGAGCAGGATGCCCTGTGGGTCGGTCGGGACGATGACGATGTCGACACCGTGCTGGCCGAGCTGACTGACGCGCCCAGCCCGGTGGTCGTGGTGGTCGACGAGACGCGGTGGAGCCCGGCGTGGGAGTGGCTGGCCCAGGACGGCTTTCATCGGGTGATCCGTCTGCAGGACGGCACGGCCATCTGGCGACCGGGGGAGGAGGGCGCGGGACGGGCCGCTACCGTCGGTCTGGTCCCGGCCAACGCGGATGCCGGCCAACTGAGCGCCTGGTTAAAGGCCTTTGTCGGCCAGTGCCCGGAGCAGGGTGCCCTATTCGTTGACGGGGAACCGCCTTCCATGGCGACGGTGGAACGCCTGCAGACACTTGCGGAGTTGATGGGGACATGACGCCAGAGCGATCCACGCGGGCCGATTCGGCGGCCATGATCGAGCTCGAGGGCGTGACGTTCGCCCGCGGTGCCCAGACCATCTTCTCCGACGTGAGCATGAGCATTCCGCGTGGGCAGGTGACGGTGGTGCTCGGCCCATCGGGAACCGGCAAGACCACCCTTCTGCGCCTTGTCGGGGGGCAGGAGAGACCCGCCCGGGGTCGGGTGTTGGTCGACGGTGTCGAGGTCAACCGGGTTCGCCGCAAGTCGTTGTACGCCCTGCGGCGGCGCATGGGGGTTTTGTTTCAGAACGGTGCGCTATTCACCGATCTGACGGTGGGGGAGAACGTCGCCTTTCCTTTGCGGGCCCACTCGCAACTGGACGAGGAGCTGATCCGACGCATCGTGCTGTTCAAGCTCGAGGCCGTGGGCCTGCGCGCTGCTCGAGACAAATATCCTGCCGAGTTGTCGGGCGGCATGGCACGGCGGGCCGCCCTGGCCCGCGCCATGGCGCTTGACCCGGCCCTGATGCTCTACGATGAACCGTTTGCCGGCCAGGATCCGATCAGCATGGGTGTGCTCCTGCGGTTGATTCGCCGGCTCAACGACGCGCTGGCGTTGACCAGCGTGGTGGTCACCCATGACGTCAAGGAGGCGATGAGCATCGCGGACAAGGTGATCGTGCTGGCCGGCGGGCGCGTGATCGGCTCGGGCACCCCGGACGAGGTGCTGGCGCAACGGGAGGCAGAACCGGCGCTGGCCCAGTTTCTCGACGGCAATGCCGAAGGGCCGCTCAATGCCGATGACCAACAAGCCCCACTGGCCGAGGACCTCGGCCTGGGCGGGCGGTCATGACGGCCCTGCTGGATGCGATCAGTCGACTGGGGCGCCTGGCCATTGACGCGGTGGCCCACGCCGGCTCGATGGCCCTGTTCGCCCTGCGGTTGGCGGTGGTCCTGTTTCCCACCTGGTCTCGTCCGCGTGACGTTGCCCAGCAGGTTTATGCCGCGGGGGTACTCTCCCTGGTCATCATCCTGGTTGCCGGCGGCTTTGTCGGCCTGGTGCTGGGTCTGCAGGGCTACAACATCCTCAACAAGTTCAATGCCACCGAGTCGCTGGGCGTGATGGTGGCCCTGTCGCTGGTGCGCGAGCTGGGGCCGGTGGTCGCCGCGCTGCTGTTCGCGGGCCGGGCCGGCTCGGCGATCACCGCCGAGATCGCGCTGATGAAGACCACCGAGCAGCTCGCGGCGCTGGAAATGATGGCCGTCGACCCAATGCGCCGGGTGATCGGGCCGCGCTTCTGGGGGGCGTTGATCTCGGTGCCGTTGTTGGCCGCCATGTTTTCCATGGTGGGTATCATTGGCGGCTACCTGATCGGGGTGGTCGTGCTGGGCGTGGATCAGGCCTCCTTCTGGGGACAGATTCGCGAGCAGATGGACCCCTGGGACGATGTGGCGGAAGGGGCCCTCAAGTCGCTGGCCTTCGGGGCGGTGATTGCCCTGATCTCGGTCTACGAGGGGTATCGCGCCGAGCCGACGGCAAGCGGCATGGCGCGTGCCACGACCCAGACGGTGGTCTTGAGTTCGCTCGCCGTCCTGGGCCTGGATTTTGTAATGACTGCTTTCATGTTTGGGGCTTGATGAAATGAATGTGCAACGCGGAGTCGAGCTGGTGGTCGGGCTGTTCGTGCTCGCCGGGATCGCGGCATTGATGGTAATGGCCCTGCAGTGGAGCAATTTCGGCGCCAGTCGGATCAGCGGCTACGAGGTGCTGGCCCGATTTGATAATGTCGGCGGGTTGAGCGAACAATCGCCGGTCAAGCTGGCGGGGTTGACCATCGGCCGGGTCGGTTCGATCGAGATCCACCCCGAGACCTTTCAGGCCGAGGTGCGCATGGTGATCGACGACAAGTACGACAACCTGCCGACCGATTCTTTCGCCAATATCTATACTGCGGGGATGCTCGGCGCGAAATACATCGAGATTTCACCGGGCGGGTCGCTCGAATCGTTGCAGGATGGCGACCGGATCACCATGACGCAGTCGGCGATCATCCTGGAGAGCGTGGTTTCCAAGTTTCTGTTCGACAAGGCAAAAGAATGAAGACAAGTGAGCGAATCCTTGATCGTGGTCGTGCCGCATTCCTGGCGGCGGGGCTGTTCGGCGTCGCGATGCCGGTTGCCGGCCAGCCGGTGGGGGTTGTCGGCGGGGCTTCCATGCAGGCACCCGCTGAGCCGATCACCCTGGAGCAGGCCACCGAGATGGCGCTGTCCTCCGATCCTCGCATCGACGAGCAGCGCGCCAACGTGGCGCGCGCCCAGGCACTGATCGAGCGAGTCAGGGGCGAGGGCGGCCTGCGTGTGTCGACCAATCTGTATGCTGGTATTGCGCCCAAGGCCTCCGACGGGATATTCACCAACGGGACCAACACCTGTCCTGCAGGCGATTCCTGCACCCTGCGTGACGACGGCACGGATCTCGACGAGGGCTTCACCGTCACGACCGGCCTGACCGCCTCGATCATCCAGCCGCTGTATACCTTCGGCAAGCTGGCGAACTACGAAAAGGCCGCGCGGCTCAATCGCGACGTCAGTCGCTCCGAGGTCTCGATCACCCGGGGCAAGACTTGGCTGACCGTGCGCCGTGCCTACTGGGGCTACCTGACCGCCCGGGACACCCGTGAGATGCTCGAGGGGGTCAAGCGACAGGTCGACCGGACCCGGGACGGCATGCGCGAGGACGCCGAGGCTGGCCGGGCCCCCATGAGCGAGCTCTACGCGCTGGAGAGCGGCGCGGCCCAGCTCGAGCGCTACCTGGCCGAGGCCGAGAGCGTCGAGGCGATCACGCTCGATGGCCTGAAGACCATCATCGGGCTGCCGATCGATGCCGATTTGACCGTGGCCGCGTCGCATATCGAGCCGATCGCCATGCCGGAGCAGGAGCTGGCCGATCTGGCGCAGCAGGCGTTGTCCCAACGCCCGGAGATGGCGATGGCCGAGAAAGGACAGGCCGCGATGCGCTCCTATGTAGCGGCGCGCAAGAACGAGATCTTTCCCAACCTCTACGCCGGCGTGGTGGCTGGTGGGGCCTACACCCCGGAGCGGGACCGGCTGAACAACCCCTATATCAATCAGCCACTCAACCAGGCCTATGCCACGCCCGTCATCGGCGTGCAGTGGGAGTTCAATCCGGGTGTGGTGCGCGCCAATATCAGCGATGCCGAGGCCCAGATGCAGGGCGTGGTCGCCAAGGCGCAACTCGCCCGGCAGGGCATCCCGTTCCAGGTCGCCGAGGCCTATCACCAGAGCCAGGGTCTGGACCGCCAGATTCGAGCCCTGAGCTCCGCCAAGGAGAACACCCGCCGGTGGATGCTCTCCAGCTTCATGGACTTCCAGGCCGGGCTGATCGACGGCGGCAAGCTTGCCGATGCCGTGCGTGCCAATACCGAGGCGCAAGCCGACTATTTCCGCAAGATCAACGATTACAACATGAGCGTCGCCCAGCTTGCCGTGGCGACCGGTGATTATCCGCAATGAGTGTGTTTATGCGTTTCCAATCCATCGACAGTCCTCGGTCTTCCGCGCCGCGAAACTCGTCCCGCATCTGGGTGGGGATTGCCACCCTGATCCTTGTCGGTCTGTCGTTCGCCGCCCGTGCCGAACAGCCGGCCGAGGCCGAGGCCTGCGCCCTGGTGGAGGACACCGCCGAGGCGGTGATCGCCGAAATTCGGGACAGTCGGGCCGCCATTGAGGCGGACCACGAGGCGCTATTGGAAATTGTCGACCGATTGTTGCTACCGCACGTCGATTCCCAACGCATGACGCGCCTGGTGCTGGGGCGCTATTACCGCCAGGCCAGCGCCGGCCAGCGGGCCGCCTTCACCAAGGAATTCCAGCGGCTGCTGGTGCGTACCTATGCCGGGCCGCTGTCCGAGCTGGGGAACCAGGAGGTCACGATCATAGGCACCAAGCCCGGTGGGGCGGATGAAGAACTGGTGGTCGAGTCCGAAGTGTCCGGCGGTGATCTCGGCACGGTGCCGGTGGCCTATCGCATGGCCCCGGTCAACGGTGAGTGGAAGTCCTACGACGTGATCGTCGACGGGATCAGCCTGGTCAACAACTACCGCGGCAGCTTTGCGCAGAAGATCCAGCGCGATGGCCTTGACGGTCTGATCCGCACCCTGCGCGAACAGAATGAACAGTGATGCCGCCGATCAGGGGGGCGCCCCTTGCTGGGAGTGGCGGGTCGAGCCGGGAGTGATCCGTCTCAGTGGTGATCTGGTGCGCCCCGCGCTGGACCGGGTCAAGCCCGACATGCCCGAGGGTGTGATCGGTCCGGCAGTGGATATGCACCTCGGGCAGGTCCGGCGTCTCGACACGGCCGGGCTGGCCTGGCTCACCGCCCTGCAGGCCCGGGGCGAGGAAAAAGGGATACGACTGCGGTACACTCACGCGCCCAAGGCCATGCGCCCGATGATGGGTGTGTACGGTCTGGACGACCTGATGCACCTGGAATCCGGCCTGGATTCGCCCACGGCTTGAAATCCGAGCGTAACCCATGAACAAGCTCCTGATACGCGGTGGCGTCCCCCTGGACGGGGAGATTCGCAGCTCCGGTGCCAAGAACGCGGTGCTGCCGATGATGGCCGCCTCGCTGCTGGCCGACTCGCCCGTCACCATTGAGAATGTCCCGCATCTGCAGGACGTTACCACCACGATGGAACTGCTCGGCCGCATGGGAGCGACCCTGACGGTCGGCGACCAGATGAGCGTCGAGGTGGACACCACAACCGTCGACACGCTCGAGGCGCCGTACGATCTGGTCCGCACCATGCGGGCCTCGATACTGACGCTGGGACCCATGTTGGCGCGCTTCAAGCGCGCGCGGGTTTCCCTGCCGGGTGGCTGTGCGATCGGCACGCGCCCGGTGGATATCCACCTCAAGGGGCTCGAGGCCCTGGGCGCCGATGTCCGCGTCGAGGGGGGCTATATCGAGACGTCGGCCGAACAACTGACCGGCGCGCGGATCGTCATGGACCAGGTGACGGTCACCGGCACCGAGAACCTGATGATGGCGGCCGTGTTCGCCACGGGTGAAACGGTCCTGGAAAATGCCGCCCGCGAACCGGAGGTCGTCGATCTTGCCGGCTTCCTCAACGCCATGGGGGCGGACATCCGCGGCGCGGGCAGCGACGTGATTCGCATCCACGGGGTCGAGCGCCTCAAGGGCGTTCATTACCGTGTGCTACCGGATCGCATCGAGACCGGCACCTATCTGGTGGCCGCGGCCATGACCCGCGGGCGCATCTTGGTGCGCGATACCCGTCCCGACCTACTCGAAGCCGTGCTGGCCAAGCTCGAACAGGCCGGTGCCGACATCGAGACCGGCGAGGACTGGATCCGGCTCGACATGCACGGCCGGCGCCCCAAGGCCGTGGATATCCGCACCGCCCCGCATCCGGGCTTTCCCACGGACATGCAGGCGCAGTTCGTGGCGATGAACGCGATCGCGGACGGCACCTCCACCGTGGTGGAGACGATATTCGAGAACCGTTTCATGCATGTCCAGGAAATCCAGCGCATGGGCGCGGACATCCATATCGAGGGCAACACGGCGGTGATCCGCGGCGTGGAATCCCTGTCCGGCGCGCCCATCATGGCCACCGACCTGCGCGCCTCGGCCAGCCTGGTGCTCGCCGGCCTGGTGGCCAAGGGCGAAACCGTGGTCAACCGCATCTATCACATCGATCGCGGCTACGAGTCCATCGAGGAGAAGCTCTCGCGCCTCGGTGCCAATATTCAACGGGTCACGAGTTGAGCAACATGTCTGAATCCGACGAAATCGTCGTCGCCCTCTCCAAGGGGCGCATTTTCAAGGAAACCCTGCCGCTGCTCGCCTCCGTGGGCATCGAGCCGTTGGAAGATCCCGACAAGAGCCGCAAGCTGATCCTGGACACCAGTGACCCCAGCGTGCGCCTGCTGATCCTGCGTGCCTCGGACGTGCCGACCTATGTGCAGCACGGGGCGGCGGATATCGGCGTTGCCGGCAAGGACGTGCTGTTCGAGCACGGCGGCGAGGGCCTGTTCGAGCTGGTCGATCTCGAGATTGCCCAGTGCAAGCTCATGGTGGCCGGCAAGCCGGGCGCGCTCGATCGACCCGGCCGCCTCCGTGTGGCCACGAAATACACCCGCGCCGCCGAATCGCATTTCGCCGACAAAGGGCGCCAGATCGAACTGATCAAGCTGTACGGCTCGATGGAACTCGCCCCGCTGGTCGACCTTGGCGACTGCATCGTCGACGTGGTCGACACGGGCAATACCCTGCGAGCCAACGGGCTCGAACCGCTCGAGCACATGGCCGATATCTCCTCGCGGCTGATCGTCAATCGGGCGGCACAGAAACTCAAGCACGCCCGTGTCACCGACTTCGTTGATCGCGTGGAGCAGTACCTGGAGGGAAAGCGCGCATGATCCGTCGCATGAACGCCCGTTCGGCGGGCTTCGATCAGGAACTCAACGACCTGCTCGACTGGTCCGGCGTGGCCGATGACCGGGTCGAAGGCATCGTGCGCGAGATCCTCGCCGATGTGCGCCAACGCGGGGATGCCGCGCTGGTGGAACACACCCGCCGTCTCGACCGCCTGGAGGTGTCCAGTTCAGCCGAACTGGAACTGAGCGCCGAGCGACTGGACCAGGCCCTTGCTGCGATCCCGAGCGACGTGCGCCAGGCCCTGGAACTGGCCGCCGAACGGCTGGCCGCCTACGCCGAACGCCAGAAGGGCGAGAGCTGGACGTACACCGAGGCGAACGGCAACGTGCTGGGCCAGCAGGTCACCCCGCTGGATCGCGTCGGCCTGTACGTGCCCGGCGGCAAGGCCGCTTATCCGTCGTCGGTGTTGATGAACGCGATTCCGGCCCGCGTTGCGGGGGTGGGGCAGGTCATCATGGTCGTCCCGACGCCCGATGGCGTGATCAACGACACGGTACTGGCCGCCGCCCGCATCGCCGGGGTCGACCGGGTGTTCACCCTCGGCGGGGCACAGGCCATTGGCGCACTGGCGTACGGCACCGAGTCCGTGCCGGCGGTGGACAAGATCGTCGGCCCCGGCAACATCTTCGTGGCGGCGGCCAAGCGCGAGGTCTTCGGTCGGGTCGGCATCGACATGATCGCCGGTCCTTCCGAGATCCTGATCGTCTGCGACGGCCATACCGACCCGGACTGGATCGCGATGGACCTGTTCTCGCAGGCGGAGCACGACGAGCAAGCCCAGTCGATCCTGGTCGCCCACGATCCCGACTTTCTCGACACGGTCGCGGCCTCGATCGAGCGCCTGTTGCCTGGTCAGCCGCGCGCCGAGATCATCGCCAAGGCGCTGGAATCACGCGGGGCCTTGATCGAGGTGGCCGATCTGGATCAGGCCATCGAGCTGGTCAACCGCATCGCCCCCGAGCACCTGGAGCTCTCGTTCGAAGGAGCCGATAAACGTCTGGGCGAGATCCGCAACGCCGGCGCGATATTCGTCGGCCGCTACACCGCCGAGGCACTGGGTGACTACTGTGCCGGCCCCAATCATGTGCTGCCCACCTCGGGCACGGCGCGCTTCTCCTCGCCGCTGGGGGTCTACGATTTCCAGAAGCGATCGAGCATCATCCATTGCTCGCCACAGGGTGCAGCGGAATTGGGGAAGACGGCTTCCCTGCTGGCAAGTGCTGAGGGCCTGGAGGCGCACGCCCAGTCGGCCCGCTACCGGACCGAGTCCGAGGACTGAGCCATGACGCAAGCCTCTCGCCGATTCTGGTCCGATGACCTGACCGACCTGACCCCCTACGTGCCCGGGGAGCAGCCGAAAATCGATGGTCTGGTCAAGCTCAATACCAACGAGAACCCGTTTCCGCCGTCGGCCAGGGTGACCGAGGCGATCCGTGCGGCCGCCGACGAGGGGCTGCGCCTGTACCCGGATCCGACCAGCCTGACGCTGCGCGAGGCCTTGGCTAAATATCATGGCGTGGATGCGGCGGAGGTGTTCGTGGGAAACGGCTCGGACGAGGTGCTGGGCTTTTTGTTCCGCGCCCTGTTCCAGCGTGGCCGGCCGATCGTCTTTCCCGAGATCACCTATTCGTTCTATCCGGTCTACTGCCGCTTGTACGGTATTCCCTCCCGGACCGTCGCCCTTGATGAGGCTCTGGCCATCGATGTGGAGGCGATGTGTCGCATCGACCCCGCGTCGGTGGGTGGGGTGATCCTGCCCAATCCCAATGCGCCCACGGGGCGTTTGCTCGGGTTGGCCGATATCGAGCGGCTTGCCGGCCATTTTACCGATTGCGCTGTGGTCATCGACGAGGCCTATGTCGACTTCGGCGGCCAGTCGGCAATCGGACTGGTGGAGCGTTACCCCAATCTGCTGGTGACCCAGACCCTGTCGAAGTCGCGCTCACTCGCCGGTCTGCGGCTGGGGTTCGCCATTGGCCATTCGAGCCTGATCGAGGCGTTGACGCGGGTGAAGGACAGCTTCAATTCCTATCCCGTCGACCGGCTGGCCAGTGCGGGGGCGATCGCGGCGCTCGAGGATCGATCCCATTTCGAGGAGACCCGTCAGGCCATCATCGGCATGCGTGAACAGCTGAGTGCGGACCTGACGGCGCGTGGCTTCGAGGTGCTGCCCTCGGCGGCGAATTTCCTGTTGACCCGGCACCCGGCCCATCGCGGCGCCAGCCTGGCCGAGGGCCTGCGTGCACGACGGGTGATCGTGCGGCATTTCGATCGGCCGCGGATCGTGGATTATCTGCGAATCACCATCGGCAGCGCCGCGGACAATGCCGCATTGCTGGCCGCCCTGGACCAGGTGCTTGCCGGTCACTGAGGGCGGTTCGCACTGTTTTCGTCCCCGCTGGCATGTTATTCTTCGTTCGCGTTTTCAGTCATGGAAACGTCACCCAATGGTGCTCTGTGTTCGTCCCTTCGCGACGGATCACCGTGAATTCCGCCAGGCCCGGAAGGGAGCAACGGTAGCGGTCGATTCGGGCGCCGGAGATCGGCGGATGCAGGGTGCCACCCAATTGGATCCCGCGCTATGAGTTACCTGGTACTGGCACGCAAGTGGCGGCCCAAGCGTTTCGACGAAATGGTCGGCCAGGGGCATGTGCTCCAGGCGCTCACCAATGCGCTGGATCGTGATCGGCTGCACCACGCCTACCTGTTCACCGGGACCCGCGGCGTGGGGAAGACCACCGTGGCCCGCATCTTTGCCAAGGCGCTCAACTGCGAGCAGGGCGTGTCCAGCACCCCCTGCGGCGAATGTGGCGCGTGTCGCGAGATCGATGCGGGGCGCTTTGTCGACCTGATCGAGGTGGATGCCGCTTCGCGCACCAAGGTCGACGACACCCGTGACCTGCTCGACAACGTCGTCTATCTGCCGGTCAAGGGCCGCTTCAAGATCTATTTGATCGACGAAGTGCACATGTTCTCGGCCGCGAGCTTCAACGCGTTGCTCAAGACTCTTGAAGAGCCCCCCGAGCACGTCAAATTCCTGCTTGCGACCACCGATCCGCAGAAGCTGCCGGTCACGGTGCTGTCGCGTTGTCTACAGTTCAACCTGCGGGCGCTGCCCCAGACGCATATCCAGCGCTACCTTGGCGAAATCCTCGCCAAGGAAGGTATCGAGAGCGACGACGAGGCCTTGCGCCTGGTATCCGAGTCGGCGGGTGGCTCGATCCGCGACGCCCTGAGCCTGCTCGATCAGGCCATCGGCTTTTGCGACGGCCGCCTTGACGGCGAGGCGGTCGCCGACATGTTGGGAGTGACCGACCAGCGCCTGCTGCGTGCGCTACTGGATGCACTCGCCGTCGGTGATGCCGAGGCGCTTTTCAGTCATGTCGATCAGGCGCTGGAGCGCTCGGTAGACCCGGCACGATTGCTTGCCGAGTTGGCCGAGAGCGTCCACCGGGCCTCGGTGGCCCAGTGGCTGCCCGCCGCTGACACGGCGGATGGCACCCCTGCACACGTGGAAGTCGATCCGCAAACGCTGCAGCTCTGGTACCAGATCGCCCTGGGCGGGCGCCGCGATATCGGCTGGGCGCCGTCGCCGCGGGTGGGCCTGGAAATGACCCTTTTGCGGATGCTGGCCTTCCAGCCGGCCACCGGGGAGGAGGGCGCAACTCGACGCCAGGTCGAATCGGCCTCGGGCCGGGTCGCGGATGGCCCCGCGACGGGTGGCTATCAGGTCGCCGCCGACGCTCAGCCGGCTTCGCCTCAGGCAGCGGCATCGCGGCATGAATCACCGCCCGAGGCCCCGTCGCCGACGGTTACGGCCGAACCGGTCTCGCCGTCCGCGCCAGCCAAGGCCGAGTCGGCAGGCCCCGGCCCGACGGAGGCGACTGGTTCATTGCGCATTGGTGCGCATAACTGGGCGGAGATCGTTTCCCGCCTGGCGATGCCGGCGCGCAGCCTGGCAGAACGCTGTCATGCCAGTGACGAAGGCGACACCGTGCTGCTCACCATCGACCCGGGCTTTCGCTCGATGGCATCCAAGGGCACGCAAGACCGGTTGGTCAGCCAGCTCAAGCGGTTGGGGGTCACACAGGCGATCCGGTTCGTGTTCGGCGAGGCATCGCCACCGTCCCGGGCGGTCACCGAGTCGGCCCCCCAGGGTGCAATCGACACGCCCTCGGGACCCGTCGAAGGGCCGACACCCGCGGAGATCCGCGAGCGCAACGAACAGGCCGAACAGCAGGCCCGAATCGATTCGGTCCGTCAGCATCCGGCTGCGCGAGTCATGGCCGAGCGTGCCGATGCTGAATTGATCCTCGAATCCGTGCGTCCCGTCGAAGGGGCGAACGGCTCAGTCAACGAATAACCGATAGCAGGAGAAAACCCCAAATGAAAGGTGGCATGGGTAATTTGATGAAGCAGGCGCAGGAGATGCAGGAAAACATGCAGCGCATGCAGGAAGAGGTCGCACAGATGGAAGTGGAAGGCCAGTCCGGAGGCGGCCTGGTGAAGATCGCGATGACCGGAAAGCATGAGGCGCGTCGTGTCGAGATCGATCCCAGCGCACTTGAGGATGACAAGGAGATGCTCGAGGATCTGATCGCGGCGGCCATCAATGATGCCAGCCGGCGCATCGAGCAGGAACAGCAGGAGAAAATGTCCGGGATGACTTCCGGCATGAATCTCCCGCCCGGCTTCAAGATGCCGTTCTGAACCTGTCACACCATCCACCCGGCCCATCGCGGACCGGGTGTTTTCTTCTCAGGGTCCGGACCACGTGCAATTCTCTCCCAGCTTTCAGCAACTGATCGAGGCGCTGCGCTGCCTTCCCACCGTCGGGCAGAAGACAGCCCAGCGCATGGCGTTGCACCTGCTCGAACACGACCGGTCGGGCGCCCAGGGGTTGGCGCAGGCCATCGAGGCGGCGCTGGAGAAACTCGGCCACTGCAAGTCCTGCCGCGTCTTCACCGAGGGCGAGTTGTGCCCCATCTGCGCCGACGACCAGCGTGACGACAGGCTGTTGTGCGTGGTCGAGTCACCTGCCGACTGGATCGCGATCGAACAGTCCGGTGCCTTTCAGGGGCGGTACTTCCTGCTGCTGGGGCGCCTGTCGCCCTTGGACGGCATCGGGCCCGACGAGTTGCATCTCGACCAACTCGAGGTCCGTCTGCGCGAGCCGGCATTGGAAGAAGTGATCCTGGCCACCAGTGCGACCATCGAGGGCGAGGCCACCGCCGGCTACGTCACCGAGCTGGCCCAGGGCAGGGGGCTGAAGGTCACGCGGCTGGCGCAGGGCGTACCCATGGGGGGTGAACTCGAGTACATCGACCCGAGCACGCTCAGCCTGGCTCTGAGGGGGCGCCGCGAGCACCGCGAAGAGTAGCGTCCGGTGAAACGCGACGGCGTTACAGCAGAGTGTCGTCGGTTTTGTTGATGATGGCATCCGGCCCGGAGAGGTGTCCTTGGGCGCGGTTGTGGATCACCCGGTCCCGACCCTTGCGCTTGGCGTCGAGCAGCGCGTCATCGGCACGCTGGATGACCGAGTCGGGGAAGTCATTGGCGGTGACGTTGGTCACCCCGATCGAAATGGTCAGTTCGCCCAGCTCGCGCCCGCTTTCTGTCAGGCGCAGCTTGGACTGGGAGATGATGTTTCGCAGCTTGTTGGCGACTGCCACCGCGCCGTCGATCGGGGTTTCCGGCAGGACGATCGCGAACTCTTCGCCCCCGTAGCGCAGTACTTGATCCTGGCCCTTGACGTGTTCGCGCAGGGTACGGGCGATGAAGCGCAGGATCTTGTCGCCGACCAGGTGGCCGTAGTTGTCGTTGATGTGCTTGAAGTGGTCGATGTCGGCCAGCAGGAAGGCGGCGTGCTCGCCACTGGTCTGCTGTGCCGTGATGTTCTTCTGCAGCATGTCGGCCAGGCCGCGCCGGTTGGGCAGCCCGGTGAGCGGGTCCGTGCGCGCGTCACGGCGGGCCGTTTCCAGCTCCTTGCGCAGCTTGGCGATCTGATCGCCAGCACTGCTCATCTGGTCCGAGGAGTGCAGGGCGCTCTGTTCGACCTGGCGCGTGTCCTCCATGACCTCCTCAGTCAGCGATCGCAATGCCTCGACGGACTCGCTGCGATCGATCTGACGGACGAAGTCTCCCAGCATGGAGGCGAAGGAGGAGAACTCGTTCCCGGTGTTGAGCATTTGCAGCATCATGTTGCGCATGACGCGGAGCATGATGTCCTGTGCCCGCCTCATCTGCTTGAGCGCGCCGTTGAGGACGTGGGTGTCGAACAGATCCTGGGCGACCTCTCCCGTCAGTCCCTTGCTGCTGTTGATGGCGTCGTCCATGTCCTTGGTGAGGCTGGCGTCACGCTTGAGGACGCGCTCGTAGAAAAGCGTGATATAGACGGGGGTCGGTGGCAGGCCGAGCTCGGCGAGCTCGGCCAGCACAATCCGCATGATTTCGCTGGCCTGGGCCCTGTCGTGGGTGTAATCAAACATGTCTGGTTCCAGGTAGTCCGGTGTCGCTGGTGTTCGGGCGGTCCCGATGCGGCCGGGGCCTTGTTGATGTATGTCGTTGCGTGTCTTTTTGTTATTCGGTCGTCGGGGTGGAAACGTGTCTGTTCCTAGTCGCCGATGAGATCCGACAGTTCGCGGGAAAGCTGGTGCTCCTCGATCCCGTTGTACTGCAGGAGCTCTCGCAGATGGGTCAGTTCGTCGAGCGCGATGCTCGACCAGGCTAGTGCAACACTGGTATTTGACTCGCGGATGACCCGCGCGGTCAATTCCACCAGCATCGACTGATCCGGATCGGACAAGATCTGTACTTCCAGGGGGGCGCTGACGCAGTCATTGGGAAAGTAGCTCTCGAGACCCACCAGAATTCCCTTGAGAGACACGTCCAGGATCGTGCCGCGGATGGTGCTTTTGGGGCACAGCAGGCGCACGGGCAGGGGGATTTCCACTCGCGCGAAGCGTCGTTCAGTAATCATGCCGTGTTCTGCTCCCTGCTTCCCGGATGGTCGAAAACGACCCCAGAGAGAATACTGTTTTCCAGCCGGCAGTGCCACCATCCGCGCAAGGTTGTCCGTGCGCACGTCGCGCGTAATCGCGGTCGATATTGGTAGACTTCCGCGCATGCCGAAAATTATCGAGATATCGACCAGTGGCCGCGGTTTTTCCAACATCACGCGGTCGATCGAGCGGGAGGTTACCGGCGACGGGGTCTGTCACCTGTTCCTCCAGCACACCAGTGCCTCGCTGGTGCTCACGGAAAATGCTTCCCCGGAGGTGCCGCTGGACTTGGAAACGCTGATCGGCCGCATCGCTCCCGACGGGGACCCCGCCTACCATCACGATGACGAAGGGCCTGATGACATGGCCGCGCATTTCCGCACGTTGGTAGCGGGACATGACTTAAGTATTCCGCTGGCCGACGGGCGATTGCTGCTGGGTACCTGGCAAGGGGTGTTCCTCTGGGAACACCGCAACCATCCGCATAGCCGCCGGATCGTGATCACCGTTCTTCCCGAGGCGACATGACGCATTCGCCCGCGGGCTGGCCCTTGGTCTGCTCCCGGCTGGAATCCGACGAGGAGGCGGCGGTCAACGATCGTCGGTCGGCGCATTGCGATTTGCCTCAAGTGGAGCGGGACTACCTCCGTGGGAGTGGGTTGTTCGAGCGCTTTGCTGCCGGTGAGGCGAACAGCCTGTTGGAGCTGGGGTTCGGCACGGCGGACTGTTTTCTGGCCACGGCGGTGGCGTTCCTGCAGACCGCCCCGGCCGGCTGTCAGCTGGATTACTACTGCATCGAGCCGCATCCGCTGGATTGTCGTGATCTGCCCGATTTGAGGGTTTGCCAGCGGGAGTCGGCCCGCCGCTGGCTGGCGCAGCATCCCGATCTCGACGAGAACGCCCTGGAGTGCTTCGAGCAGCTGCAGGGGGAGTTGCACCGCCAGTGGCCCGACGCCGTGCCGGGATTCCATCGCCGACTGCTGGCCGAGGGGCGGATTCGGCTGACGATGATCTGGGGCGATCCGGGCGAACAGCTGACCGAGATCGAGGCGCGATTCGTTGCCACCTTCCTGACCGACCCTCATCTTGTTCTTCCGCCGGCTGGCGGGCCGGGGGCGCTGTTTGCCGCATTGGCCCAGCGTTCGGCACCGGGGGCGACGCTCGCGGCCGAAAGCCCCGATGCGGCACTTCCGGGCCTACTGGAACAGGTGGGGTTTGCCCTGGACAACCGCGGGTCGGCCCCCGGGGCGAGTCAGGATCGGCCCGCCATGCTTTGGGGGCGATACCAAGGGGAGCTTGCCGAGGGGGTAGAGAGCAATGCACCTCGGTCGCCCGCCGCGCCGGTCGCGGTGATCGGCGCCGGGATGGCGGGAGCGTCAATGGCGCGCTTGCTCGCCATGCGCGGCCTGACAGTGGAGGTCTTCGAGACCGAGTCCAGCCCGGCCGGCGGCGGCTCGGGTAACCCGGCGGGGTTAGTCGCGCCGGTGATCAGCCGAGACTGGAATCGCCTTTCCCAGCTGACCGCCTCCGGCATGGGGTTCATGCGCGCCCAGGTGAACGAGACCGCATGGCCCCCGGCAAAGCGGGCGGTGGCGGCGTTCAAGGGGGTAATCAAGCTGGCGCGCAGCGAACGGTTCGCCCAGCGCCAGGCGCGCATGGCCGCGGAGCTGTTGCCCGACCCGGGGTTCGCCCGCTGGTTGACGGCCGAGGAACTCAACGGGATTGGCGGCCTGGCGGACATCGATGCACCCGGCTGGTGGTTTCCCACCGCAGGCTGGCTGCGCCCCCGTGCGGTGATTGCCCAATGGCTCAAGCATCCCTTGATCACCGTGAGGCTCGAGCAGTCTGCCAGCGACCTGCGGCGGCGCGATGACGGGGCGTGGGAGATCATCACTGCCGGTGGCCGATGGCACGGTCCCTACGCCCAAGTGGTGCTCGCTGGGGGTGACAAGACCGCCGAGCTGGCCGGCGAACTGGCCCCCTGGATCGAGCCCTGCCGTGGCCAGGTCAGTTGGACGGGCAGCGCGAATACCACCACGGCATTGGCGCCGGAAATCCCGATCATGCGCGAGGGATACGCGGTGGACCTCCCGGGGGCAGGGCGCCTGTTTGGCGCGAGCTTTCATCCGGGCGATGCCAGCCGGGTTCTCAAGGAGACGGAACACGACGAAAATCGCCAGCGGCTGGCCTCGATCGCCCCGTCTCTGGCGGAGGGCCTGCCGCCCGCTTCCCAACTGCAGGGTCGTGCTTCGGTGCGGGCGACCACGCCGGATCGGCTGCCGATCGTGGGGGCGCTGGCCCCGGGGCTGTGGGTGAGTACTGGACACGGGGCGCGCGGCCTGACCTGGTCGGCCTGGCTGGCCGAATACCTGGTCTCGCGTATCACCGGCACGCCTTCGCCCCTGCCGCGATCGCTGGCCGCCGGACTCGAGCCGCAACGTTTCGCTCAGCGCGAGGCGAACCGGGCAACGAAAGGGCATCGCCGCGGTCGTTGACCCCGGCGATCCGGTCTATTCGGCCAGGCGGCGAATGCGCTCTCGCTGACCAGTCAACTCCTCGAGTTCGTTCTCGAAGCCGGCCAGCCGCTCGCGCTCCTGATCGACTACGGCCTGGGGCGCCCGGTCGACGAAATTGGCGTTCCCCAGCTTGCCGCGTGCCTTGACGATCTGCTTCTCGATGCCCTCGATCGCCCTGCCCAGCCGTTCGAGTTCGGCTTCCACGTCGATCAGCCCTGCTAGTGGGATATGCACCTGCATCTTGCCCACCAGGGCCATGGCGGACTCCGGCGGCTCGTCGCTGATGGCCTGGATCGACTCGATCCGGGCCACGCTGGTCAGCAGGGGGGCGAGTTCCTCGATGCGTTGCCGATCCCCTTCACTGGCCTCGGTGACCAGCACCGGCAGTGGCTTGCCCGGGGCGATGTCCATCTCGGCGCGTATGCGGCGTACCCCCAGGATGAAGCTCTTGAGCCATTCGATGGACGCGCGTGCCTCGGGGTCGATACTGGCGGGATCGGCGACGGGGAAGGGCGCGGTCATGATGCTCGCCTCTGCCGAGGGCTTGCATCCAGCCAGTGGAGCCACGCGCTGCCAGATGGTCTCCGTGATGTAGGGCACGAAGGGGTGCAGCAGGCGCAGCAGGGTCTCTAGCACGCGCACCAAGGTCCGGCGCGTGCCGCGCTGGGCCTGGGCATCGTCGTGTTTGAGTGCCGGCTTGGTCAGCTCGAGGTACCAGTCGCAGTAGGTGCTCCAGGTGAAGTCGTAGAGCGTCTGTGCGGCCAGGTCGAAGCGGTAGTCTTCCAGGTGCTTGGTGACGGTCGCCTCGCAGTCCTGCAGCTCGCCGATGATCCAGCGGTCGGCGGCATCCAGCGTGACCGGCTCGTCACCGGTTCCGGTGTCCTCGCCCTCGCACTGCATCAGCACGAAACGGCTGGCGTTCCAGAGCTTGTTGCAGAAATTGCGGTAGCCCTTGACCCGCTCGAGGTCGAAGCTGATGTCGCGCCCGGTGGTCGCCTGGGCGGCGAAGGTGAAGCGCAACGCGTCCGTGCCATGCTCGCCGATGCCGTCCGGAAACTCTTCCCGCGTGTGCTTTTCGATCTGCTTGGCCTTCTTCGGCTGCATCAGGCCGGTGGTGCGCTTTTCCACCAGGGATTCGAGGTCGATGCCGTCGATGATGTCGATCGGGTCGAGCACGTTGCCCTTGGACTTCGACATCTTCTGCCCGTGGGCATCGCGCACCAGACCGTGAACGTAGACCTCGCGGAAGGGCACGTCACCGCCGAAGTAGCGGCCCATCATCACCATCCGGGCGACCCAGAAGAAGATGATGTCAAAGCCGGTGACCAGCACGCTGGTGGGGTAGAAGCGCTCGAGTTCCGCCGTCTGCTCGGGCCAGCCGAGGGTGGAGAAGGGCCACAGCGCCGAGGAGAACCAGGTGTCGAGCACGTCCTCGTCCTGGGTCAGTTTCTCTTCGGGTGCGATCTCGTACTTGGCCCGCACCTCGGCCTCGTCGCGGCCGACGAAGATGTTGCCATCACGGTCGAACCAGGCCGGGATGCGGTGGCCCCACCACAGCTGACGGCTGATGCACCAGTCCTGGATGTTTTCCAGCCACTGGAAGTAGGTGTTCTCCCAGTTGCCGGGCACGAAGCGGATGTCGCCCGAGCGCACCGCGTCGATGGCCGGCTCGGTAATGGCCTTCTTGCCGCCCGGCTTGCCGGTGGTCGTCTTGTCGCGGGTGAGATCGACGAACCACTGGTCGGTCAGCAGCGGCTCGATCACCGTGCCGCTGCGGTCGCCGCGCGGGACCATCAGCTTGTGGTCTTCGATTTCCGTCAGCAGCCCGTCGGCCTCGAGGTCGGCAACGATCTGGCGGCGCGCCTCGAAGCGATCCAGCCCGGCATAGCGCTCGGGCAGGTGGGTGTCGGCGTCGTCCGCCGCCGGGCCGATCGCCTCGGCAGAGGCCAGGATCGTCGCGGTGGGCGAGAGCACGTTGAGCATCGGCAGGTCGTGGCGCTGGCCGATGGCGTAGTCGTTGAAGTCGTGTGCCGGGGTGATCTTGACGCAACCGGAGCCGAATTCGGGATCGACGTAGTCGTCGCCGATGATCGGAATGCGGCGCCCGACCAGGGGCAGGGTGATGGTCTGGCCGATCAGGTGGGCGTAGCGCTCGTCGTCCGGGTGGACGGCCACGGCGCTATCACCCAGCATTGTCTCGGGGCGGGTGGTGGCCACCACCAGATGGCCGCTACCGTCGCTGAGCGGGTAGCGCATGTGCCACAAATGGCCGGCTTCCTCTTCGCTGACCACTTCCAGGTCGGAGACGGCGGTGCGCAGCACCGGGTCCCAGTTGACCAGCCGCTTGCCGCGGTAGATCAGGCCGTCTTCGTACAGGCGGACGAACACCTCGCGGACCGCCTCGGACAGGCCGTCGTCCATGGTGAAACGCTCACGCGACCAGTCGCAGGAGGCGCCCAGACGCTTCATCTGCTCGGTGATAAAGCCGCCGGACTGCTCCTTCCACTCCCAGACCTTATCCAGGAATCGTTCACGGCCAATGTCGTGGCGCGAAACGCCTTCGGACTCCAGACGGCGCTCGACCACCATTTGCGTCGCGATCCCCGCGTGGTCGGTGCCCGGCTGCCACAGGGTGGCCTCGCCGCGCATGCGGTGCCAGCGGGTCAGCGTGTCCATCAGGGTGTCCTGGAAGGCATGACCCATGTGCAGGCGACCGGTGACGTTCGGCGGCGGCAGCATGACGCAGTAGGCTCCCTCGGCCTGCATGTCCGGCTTGAACTGGTCGCCTTCCATCCAGCGGGAGTAGCAATCCTGTTCAATCTGTCGGGGGTCGTAGGTCTTGTCCATGCCGTTCTTGATCTTTTAAACAAATGGGGGAAAGCGGGCTTGTTGCGCCGCAAGACGGGATGCCGGGACGGGTCAGCCCGAGGTCGGGTCGGTTTCACGCACCGAGGTGATGGTCTGGTGCCGTATTTTGGCGCCCTGGCTCTTGTAGTCGCGCCAGCGACTGCGGGCTTGTTGGCGTGATTCTTCTCCCGGAGGTACGACCTCGTCGATGCGCTCACGCTCACCCGCGCGCGAGATCTGGGCCCCGGCGAGGTTGATGACGTGGGCAAAGCCGCCGGCCTCCGGGTCACAGCCAATGAATATGGGTGCGTACACCGCGTCCTCCGGGTCGGCCGTGTGTGGCACGAAGCGATCGCCGCGATACGCCCAGAGGTAGTCGTCAAAGCCGTCGACATGGGCGAGATTGGCGCAGACCACGTAGGCGGGACGCGATTCGTCCACCGTCTGCGCGCACAGCTCGGCGGCAAAATACCAGAAGGCATCGTCGGCCGTGTCGTCGATCAGGTGGAATACAATCTCGCTCATGGCGCCCTTTGTCGTGGTCTCGCTCGGTTGTCTTTCGGTCCGGTGGTCACCGGCCGCTATGCTGTGCGTCGTCCATCGCGACCCGTGACCCGGCCGAGAAACCATGGGATGGTGCCCGTGAATTTGATGGAGCAATCGAACATTATGCCCAAATACCTTGAGGCGCCCAAAGCGGGTGCACTCGTTTCCACGGCTTGCCCGCCGCGAGGTGATCGGTGAGTGTCACGGCCCGCCGGGGGATGATGGCGATCGGCTGGCTGGCGGTGATCGCCCTGATCGTCGGGGTGGTGGCGTGGGTGGGGCCGCAGCGGCTGGTCGCGCCCTGGCTGGCGATCGATCCGGCGGCGTTGTTGGTCGCCTTGCTGCTGATGCTTGCCAGCTATGTGGTGCGGACCCTGCGGATCACCCGCTATTTCCGCGCCCGCCTGGCCGGGGAATTCTGGCCCACGCTTCGCCTGTCGAGCTGGCACAACCTGATGAACAATCTGCTGCCGATGCGCTCGGGCGAGCTGTCCTTCCCGCTGCTGATGCGCCGCTACTACGGCCTGTCGCCGATGCAGAGCGTGCCGGTGCTGCTGTGGTTTCGCCTGCTCGACCTGCAGGTGGTGGTCCTGATCGGCCTGCTGGCCGCCGGAATGCTGCTGGGTCTGGCGGCCGGTTGGGTCGCGGTCTTTGTCCTGCTGCTGGTCTCGCCCCTGGGCGTTTACGTTTTGCGCCACTGGTTGCACGCTCGTCTGAAGGGCCGCAGTAATGGCTGGCAAGACCGGCTGGTGGAGATCCTTGAAAGCCTCCCGGACCATCCCCGCCTGTTTCTCGGCACCCTGTTCTGGACCTGGGCCAACTGGCTGATCAAGCTCTGCGCGCTGGGTTGGGTGCTCGCCGCGCTGGCGCCAGTGAGTTTCTTTCAGGGGGTGGTCGGCGCGATCGGCGGGGACCTGACCACGGTGCTGCCCGTCCACGCGCCGGGCGGATTCGGCACGTACGAGGCGGGTGTGGCGCTGTTGATCGGGCCGTTTGTCGACGACACCAAGGCGCTGGTGGCGGCAGCCGTCAACCTGCATCTGTTCGTGCTGGGTACGGCGCTGCTCGCCGCGGTAATCTCGCTTGCCATCAGGCGTCCAGCGCGTTGCTGACAGGCGCCTCGAGGCCCGCCTGGTCGCGGATCATCCGGTCCAGCGCCTGCATCAGTTCGTTCAGACGCCGATCACGGGCATCGTGTCCCAGGTTGCCCTCGCGGAACTGCTGGAACATCGACAGGATGTCGGTGGCCAGCGCGCGTTGGGTGTCGAGGTGTTCGGTCGCCCAGTGCGAGGCCGCGACCCGCAGTTGATGGTGCCGAGCAGAATGCTCCAGGTGATCCCGACCGAGGGCGCGAAGCCCCCACAGTGCGGCCATGGCGCCCAGTGGCGTCGTCGGTCGGCTCGGATCGATGCCGAAATCGAACTGGTCCATCCATGTCAGCAGATCGTGTTTGCGCAGCGGGCGGGCGATGGCATAACCCTGCCCGAGCTGGCCGCCGAGCAGGGAGGTGGCCTCGATCAAATCGAGGGTCTCGAGTCCCTCGACCACGGTCTGCAGTTCGAGGGCGTGGGCCATCTGGATCATCGAGGCAATGAAGGTAAGCACGCGGCCGGGTTCGTTCTGTGCCGCCCGGACCATGCCTTGGTCGATCTTGACCGTGGAGAAGGGCAGGCTGCGCAAGCGCAGCAGGTTGTTGTAACCGGAACCCAGATCGTCCATGGCAAGCCTCACGCCGATGGCCCCGATGCGATCCATGGGCTTGGCCAATTCGCCCGGCTCGAAGCCGGTGTCGCCCTGTTCCAGCAACTCCAGCGTGACCCGGTGGGGGCTGATGCCATGGCGGTCGAGTGCTGCCTGGATGTGGCCGGGAGTGGCCGGATCGATGAGTACGTTGACCGGCAGGTTGATGGCCACCGACAACTGCCGGCCGTCGTGGGTCTCGCAGTCGTGCAGGCACTGTAACGACTGCTCCAGGCCGACCTCGAACAGCCGCATGACCTGGCTGTCGTTGAGCCAGGGAATGAACATGTTGGGCATGATCATTTCGCCGTCGGGCAGGAACAAGCGCGCCAGGGCCTCGAGGGTGGTCAGTCGGCCGGTCTGAACGTCGATCACCGGCTGGAAGATCATCTCCAGGCCGTCATCGTAGAAGGCCTGACGCCAGCGGTCGTAGTCGCCCTTGGCATAGAGCAGGGCCGCCGGGCTGCGAATTTGCCGCCACGCCTGGCTGACCAGGGCCATGAGCTGAACGCAGAAACCGCTGATCAGGGGGTTGTCAAACATTCCGGCAATGTGGCCGTGCAGACAGATCACGGCGATCGGTTGGTCGCGATTTCCGAGGATGGGGATGGCGGTGGTGGTACGAATGTCTGTCGTCTGGGCCTGGGCGCGCCACGGCAGCCAGCGTTCGCCCACCGCGTAGTTCTCGATCTGCTCCAGCTGTGCCAACCGGTAGGCGCGCGACACGGGGTGATCGGCCCCGAGGAGATTGAGGTCCAGCGTCGGGCGTGTGTCACGCTCGGCGGGAACGGCAAACGGGTCGAGACCTTCGCTGTAGTTGGCGACAAAGCGTCCGTCGCCGTCGGGTGACAGAATCGAAACCCCCGCGATGCCCGGCAGGCCGATCAGGGTGTCGAGCAGGTGTTCGTTGAAGTCGGGCCAGTTGTGTTCCCGGCGCCGGCGCTCGTCGATCACGGTCAGGGCGCCCTGGTACTCGTCGCCCACCGATTGGCCGGCATCCAGCTGGTGTGAGAGCTCGCGGCTCAACCGCTCGGTGAAGACCCGCTCGAGTCGGTTCTGGTGGCGCTGGTTGAGATGGGCCCGATTGAACGTCTGGTTGAACTCGTGCATGTACACCGTGATCGCCCGCACCAGGTTGCTGGGCGAAACCCCGGCGAGGGCGCTGATGTAGCCGACGTGGCGGGCGTGATTGGCGTGCGCCTCCTGATCGAGCCCCGGGGCGAGCAAAAAGTGGAGGTGGTCGGCCTGTTCCCGCTTGAGAACCTGGTATTCCTCCGACGAGAGGTGCTTGATGACGCGTCGGACCGATTCGTGCTGGGTCAGTTCCTGGTGAAAGCGTTCGATGAACTCGTCGGTCAGCGCCTCGATCTCCGGCTGGATGGGTTCGAGGAGTGCCTTTGCCTCCGGGCCGTAGGGGGCTAGTTCGTCTGAGGCGTGATGGGGCTCGGGCCCGTCGTTCGGCGTACTCTCCTGCCATATAACCCAGTCTTGCGTCCGCTGGGCCTTGTTGTTCTTGGCCGAATAGAGCGCGGCGTCGGCGTTGCGGATCAGCTGTTCCGAATTGCCATTGTCCAGCGGGTAGCGGGTGACACCGATCGAGCCGTTGGCATGCAGCTCAAGGCCGTCCTCGAGCAGGATCGGCTTGCGGATGGTGTGCGATAGGCGGTTGAGAACCCGCGCCAGCCCGGCATCGGCTTCGATGTCCTCGAGTATCAGCAGAAATTCATCCCCGCCGAGGCGTGCGGCGGTGTCGGTGTCCCGAATCGCCGATTTCAGCCGCTTGGCCACCGTCATCAGCATCTCGTCGCCGGCGGCATGGCCGTAGCGATCATTGATCGGTTTGAAGTCGTCCAGATCGAGCAGCACGATTGCCAGCATCTGTTGATGCCGGTCGGCGCGCCCCATGGCCTTGGGCAATTCGGCATCCACCGCCCGGCGGTTGGCCAGGTTGGTCAGCGGATCGTGGTAGGCCAGGTAGGTGTTGCGCCGCTGTTCCTCGTCGAGCCATTCGCGCAGGTCTAGCTGTTCGAGGCTGCGATTGACGAGGTCACTCAAGTGGATCAGGACGTCGGTGACCTGCTGATCGAGATCCTCTTCGCAAGCGGCCACCACGACCAGGAACGCCCACAACCGATCATGGCGCGACAATGGGATCAGCGCGGCCATCGGTGGCGTGTCGAACCAGCTCTGGCTGGCGAACGGGGCCGCGATATGTTCATCGAAGACAATGCTGTGCTTGGCTTGCACCAAGGCCTCTGCACGGCGGAATCCTTCCCTCAGGGCTTGGTGGGCCTCGGTGGAGGGATGGTCGATCAACTCGCTGTCGCCCCCGCTGGCCAGCGGCGAGAGGTCCCCGCGACTACCGGCGACCCAGGCACAGAGAAACAGCCCCGTCTCCACCAGCTGGGTGCAGACCACCGCGAGCATATCCTCCACGTCCCCGGCCATGATGAGGGTGTCGATCTGGGCCAGCAGTGACTGCATCAGGGCCTGGTCGCGTTCGAGGCGCTCGACCTGCCCGCGCCGCACGCGTTCCAGGCGAGCGGCATCGGGACGGCCGCTACCGAACAGGCGGTGGAGTAGTCCCAAGACGGCGTCGCGCACGGGGTCGGCGGGGAGGCCGCCGGTGATTTCGATGGCCCAATAGCCCGTTTCGGGCTGGTCTGCGCCCAGGCTATGCAGGACCAGTTGGTCCTCCACCTGTTCGATCGAGTGCAGATCGGCATCGCCTTGCGGCAGCAGGGCAATGTCGAAATCCTGCGTCGCCGCGATCAGGTTGCCATCGGCGCTGCTGAACACTGCCGACCGAGTGAGTGATGGAAAGCAGGTGGCTGCAGCCTCCAACACGGCGGTCATGGCCTCGTCGCGCGCCAGCCGGTTTCCCATTCGTTCGGCAAACGCTTCCAGACGAGCGAGGACATCATCGAAGGGGGGGGCGTGGGGCAATGGCTCCTCGTGCATCAGGTCGTGTCCTTGGCGGGCAGGTCACTCCGGGCGCCAATGTAGGCCGTCCGGGGTGTGGTGACGTGCTCGACACGGAATATGAATGGTCGGCTGCAGTCCTGCATCATTCAGGCGAGATGGTCGTGGGGCGGACGGATCGCGTCAAGCATTACGGTTCAATGAAAGATTGAACAGGGCGCACACACGGGGATGCCGTCACGTCGGGCATGACTGGCGGACACGCCGGGTTGTGCCGTACACTGCGGCCACCTTAGACCACCGTGTCATCCATCCAGTCGACCAGGGGTGTTTCACGCCATGACGAGCAAGCTAGCCGCGCCGGTGTCCATCGTCGTGCCGATGTTCAACGAGCAGGACAACGTCGCCCCCCTGGTGGAAAGAGTGCATGCGGCGCTCGCCGACTATACCGCAGCCTGGGAGCTCTTGCTGGTGGATGACGGCTCCTCCGATGCGACGGTCGCGGAGATCAAGAAGGCCCGCGAGGCATACGGCACGCATGTTCGCCCGATCCCGCTGACCCGCAACTTCGGCCAGACGGCTGCCATGCAGGCCGGCATCGACCTGGCGCGCGGGGAGGTGATCGTCACCATGGACGGGGATCTGCAGAACGACCCCATCGACATCCCGCGCATGGTCGATCGCTTGCTCCAGGAAGACCTGGACCTGGTGGCCGGCTGGCGGCGGGATCGCAAGGACAACTGGGTGCGCAAGGTGCCGTCCTGGCTGGCCAACCGGTTGATTCGACGCCTGACCGGAGTGAACCTGCACGATTACGGTTGCAGCCTCAAGGTCTTCCGTGCCGAGGTGATCAAGGGGGTGCGCCTGTATGGGGAGATGCACCGTTTCATCCCCGCCTGGCTGGCCACGCAGACCGCCCCCAGCCGCATCGCCGAGGAAGAGGTCACGCACCACCCCCGCATCGCCGGCACCTCGAAGTATGGGCTGTCGCGCACCTTCCGGGTGGTGATCGATCTGATCAGCGTCTACTTCTTTATGCGGTTTTCGGCGCGCCCGGCGCACTTCTTCGGGCTGCTGGGCACGGGGTTCGGCCTGCTCGGCGGACTGGGCATGTTCTACCTGTTTGTCGAAAAACTCCTGGGCCATGACATCGGCGATCGTCCGCTGCTGCTGGTGTCGATCCTCTTCATCCTGATCGGCGTGCAGATGCTGACCACCGGCGTGCTTTCCGAAATGCTGTCGCGCACTTATTACGAATCCCGGAACGTGCGGACCTATCACCTGCCGGCGCGCTTTGACCTGGCCGGGGAACACGATGCCTTCCATATGCCGCGTACCGCCCGCGGCGACAGGTCCACCGTCGACGAGGATCGATCGTGAGCTACCCCCACCCCTTGCGCGAATCGGATGCACTGGACCAGTTGCTGCTGGCCTTCGTCCTCACGGCCCTGGCCCTGATGGTCGTCGTGTTTGCCTGGCCCGGCGCCCGCGAGGATTTGTTCCACCACTTCAACGCCCTTGGCGGTATCGAGCCGACCGTGCCTTTCTGGGCCGGACTCAATGCCCTGGCCGATACCTGGCTGACATTGGGACTGATGCTGCCGTTCGTATTGTGGAAGCCGCGTCTGGCCATCCTGATGCTGTTCGCTGCCATTATTGCCACCTTGATCACCCACAGCCTCAAACCGTTGCTGGATATCGCCCGCCCGCCGGGCGTCTACGAGCCGGGCGCCTTCCATCTGATCGGCCATGCGATTCATTCGAAGGCGTTTCCCTCCGGGCACACGGTCACCGCCTTCACCGCAGCCGGGGTGCTGATCCTGGGGCTCAGGCCGCGGCTGCCTGTCGCGGTCCTGATATTGCTGATCGCCTCGCTGATGGGCATTTCGCGTATGGCGGCCGGAGTGCACTGGCCCACCGACGTACTGGCCGGGGCAATCGTCGGATTGGCATCGGTGGTGGCGGCCGTCTGGTTGGTCGGTCGCTGGCCGGCGGCCCGTCACGCCCGCTGGCCGGTGCCGGTCGCGGTGTTCGTCTGTGCTGTATGTGCTCTGGGCGCCCCCTGGGTGGATGTTGGCTACCCGCAGGGGTTCTGGGCGAACTGGCTGGTGGCGCTGATCGGCGTGGTGGCCCTTTTTCTCGGCACGCTGCGATATTGGCCCGGCCGCTGGGGGCGTCGGCTCGGTGCCGGGCGATTCGGCTCGCGTCGCTAGTGTGTACGGCGGGGATCGTCAAACCGGGGCGTGCGAGGCTATAATTCCGTCATGTCACTGATCGCATTCGGGGTAAACCACAAGACCGCACCGGTGGACGTGCGCGAGCGCATCGCGTTCGGCCCTGAGCGCGTGCAGAACGCTTTGCAAGGTCTGCTGGGCGATTGCGGCGCGCGCGAGGCGGCAATCGTCTCGACCTGCAACCGCACCGAGATCTACACGCATTCGGAATGCGTGACCGACGCCCTGGTCGAATGGCTGGCCGCCTTTCACCAGCTGTCGCCCGAATCGCTGCGCCCCTACATTTATGCCCACACCGACGAATCCGCGATTCGGCACCTGATGCGCGTGGCCTGTGGGCTCGATTCCATGGTGCTGGGCGAGCCGCAAATCCTCGGTCAGATCAAGGATGCCTTCACGCTGGCCCAGGACGCCAATGCCCTGGGTCCGATACTTGGCCGCCTGTTCCAGAACACCTTTGCGGTGGCCAAGCAGGTGCGCACCGACACGCAGATCGGCGCCTCGCCGGTGTCGGTGGCCTTTGCCGCCGTCAGCCTGGCGCGGCAGATATTCGGCTCGCTGGAGGAAAAGACGGCGTTGCTGATCGGCGCGGGCGAGACCATCGAGCTTTGTGCTCGCCATCTGCAGTCGGCGGGGCTGTCGCGCGTGATCGTCGCCAACCGGTCGATCGAGCGGGCCCATATGCTCGCCGAGCAGTACGAGGGCAGCGCGATCGGTCTGGGCGACGTCCCGGCGCACCTGCACCGGGCCGATATCGTGATCTCCTCGACCGCCAGCTCCCTGCCGGTACTCGGCAAGGGCGCGGTCGAGCAGGCGATCCGCGAGCGTAAGCGCCGGCCGATCTTCATGGTCGACATCGCCGTGCCGCGCGACATCGAGCCGCAGGTGGGCAAGCTCCAGGACGTCTACCTGTACACCGTCGACGATCTCAAGACGGTGATCGACGAGGGGCAGCGCAGCCGCCGCGAGGCGGCCGAACAGGCCGAGGAGATCATCGACGTGCAGGTCGAGCACTTCCTTCAATGGGTGCAGTTGCAGACAGGTGCCGAGCTGATTCGCAGCTATCGCCAACGTGCCGAGTTGATGCGCGACGAGACCGTGGCCCGCGCCCGGTCGATGATTGAGTCGGGACGAGATCCGCAGGAGGCACTCGACTATCTCGCCAACACCCTCACCAACCGGCTGATCCACCAGCCGACGGTGGTGCTGCGTCAGGCGTGTGTCAGCGGAGATCTGGCCACGCTGCAGAGCGTCTCGCACGTCGTCGGTCTCGACGAGGATGCCGAGGCCCTGGCCCAGCGAGCCCTGCCCGTGGGCTCCTGGAACAGCAGGGGACAGGATCCCAGCCGGGAATCCTAGCCGAAGCCCTGGCCCGGGGTCCCGGCCTCGGGCCCCGGACCGGCGCCCCTTGTCGGGCCCACCGACGCCCCCATGGTTGCCACTCCCACTCCGCCAAGTTCGCCGTAATCTATGCATAAAGCCCTGGTCGCCCGTCTCGACAACCTGGTCGAGCGGTTCGAGGAAATTACCGCCTTGCTCGCCGATCCCGACGTGATCGCCGATCAGACACGTTTTCAGCGCCTGTCGCGCGAATACGCGCGGCTGGAATCCCTGGTAAAGAACGTCGATGCCTATCACGCCATGGAAAAGGCGCTGGACGAGGCCCGAACGCTGACGCAGGGCGAGGATGCCGAGATGGCCGAGATGGCCCGCGAGGAACTGGCCGAACTCGAGGCGCGTTTTGCCGAGCTCGATGCCGAGATCGAACGCCAGTTGCTGCCCGCCGATCCCAATGACGAGGGTGACGTGTTCCTCGAGATTCGTGCCGGGGCCGGCGGCGACGAGGCCGCGATCTTCGCCGGTGACCTGTTCCGCATGTACGGGCGTTTTGCCGAATCGCAGGGCTGGAAGGTCGAGGTGCTTTCCGCCTCCGAAGGCGAGCATGGAGGCTACCGGGAGCTGATCTCGCGGGTCAGCGGTGAAGGCGTCTACGCCTGGCTGAAGTTCGAATCCGGCGCCCATCGGGTCCAACGCGTGCCCGTGACCGAGACCCAGGGGCGTATTCACACCTCGGCGGCCACGGTGGCCGTGATGCCGGTCATCCCCGCCGCCGAGGCGCCGGAAATAAATGCCGGCGACCTGCGCGTGGATACCTTCCGTGCCTCCGGTGCCGGCGGGCAGCACATTAACAAGACCGATTCGGCCATACGGATCACCCACTTGCCGACGGGAACCGTGGTCGAGTGTCAGGAAGAGCGTTCCCAGCACAAGAACCGCGCTCGGGCGATGGACCTGCTGGCCGCCCGGCTGGCCGACGACGTCCGCCGCGCCCAGGCCGCGGAGACCGCCGCCAGCCGCAAGGCCCTGGTCGGCACCGGCGACCGTTCCGACCGCATCCGAACCTACAACTTCCCCCAAGGCCGGGTGACCGATCACCGCATCAATCTCACCCTCCATCAGCTCGATCGCGTCATGGCCGGCGACCTGACCCAGGTGGTCGTGCCCCTGCGGCAGGCCGATCAGGCCGCGCAGCTCGAGGCGCTGGCCGAAGAGGGCGGCTGATATCGTGTCCACTGATCCGCCGGTGCCGCAAGACGGACGTCGGGCAGCCTTGAGCGCCACCTTGGACGAGTGCCTGCGTGACGGCGCGCACCGGATTGCCGCCGGCCGCGGCGGCGAGGCGGGTGAGGCGCTGTTCGAGGCGCGTTTGCTCGCTGGGCATGTCACCGGCCTGAGTACGGCGGGCCTGATGATGCGCGGTGCCGATGCGATCGATGCGCCTACCCGACAACGGCTGACGGCACTGTTCGATCGGCGTGCGGCCGGCGAACCGGTGGCCTACCTGATCGGCGAGCGTGGTTTCTGGAAGCACCGTTTCCGTTGTCGTCCCGGTGTGCTCATCCCGCGGCCCGACACCGAGACGCTGGTTGAATGGGCCTTGGGCTGCATTCCTGCGGATGCGTCGGATTTTCGCGTGCTCGACCTGGGCACGGGCAGCGGCGTGATTGCCTTGAGCCTGGCCGCCGAGCGCCCCGATGCGCTCGTGTATGCCGTGGATCGCAGCAGCGACGCGCTGCAACTGGCCCGGGAGAATATGCTCTTGCTGGCCGAGCAGGGCGCCTCGGCCCACGTCGCCCTATGGCGGGGCGACTGGTTGTCGGCCGTTGCACCGGCATCCGTGGACCTGCTGGTGAGCAACCCGCCATACCTCGCCGGCGATGATGTGCATCTCGATTTAGGAGACGTGCGCCACGAGCCGCGCACGGCGCTGGTGGCGGGCGCGGATGGACTGGCGGATTACCGACGGTTGCTCGAATCGACACTCGTCGTGCTGCGTCCCGGCGGGCGGGTGCTGTTCGAGCACGGCTACGAACAGGCGCCGGCCGTCGCGAGGCTGATGCGACAAGCGGGGTTAACGGGCATCGAGACCCGGGCGGATCTGGCGGACCATCCGCGAGTGACCATGGGGGTCAAGCCGGCCTGAGACCGCACTACGACTCGCCAGGGATGCCTCAGTGCCGGGTGCTTGGTCTGCCGTGACAAGTGCGCTAGTCTTGAGCGATACAGGGCGGAAGGCAAGGCGCCGGCATGGACGACAAGCAACTGATCAAGATGCACGAAATCTGGTTTCGTGGTCCGCATCACGAAGGTGAGCAGGCGCGGCAGGCAGAGCCTTTTGCCCGCTGGTTGCCCGGGGTGGTTTCCGCCCGCCGACGTGGGCCGCGTTGCCTCGAGGTCGAGTACGACCTCTCGGTGATCTGCCTCAAGGCGATCCGCCAGGCCCTGCAGTCGGCGGGTTTTCACCTGGACGCCGCGCTGATGGAAAAGCTCAAATGCGCCCTGGTGGATTACACCGAACAAACCCAGCGCGAATCGCTGGGGCTGGATGGCTGCAACCTGCCTACCCAGAAGTACCGGCCCGCCGGCGATCCCCAGCTTGTCCGGGACCGCCTGCAGCACGGTGAGATACCCGAGAGCCCGGATGACCCCTGGAGGCACTACCTCTGATTCCAGCATCGACGGGTGCGACGCGGCATGCCCGGCTTCGGCCGGGCATTTGCGTTTGTGCCCGATGATCTGATGGCAACGAGCGATCTTGAGATGAACGACGAAGAACTGCTTCGATACGGCCGACACATCATGCTCGACGGCCTGGACTATGCCGGCCAGGAGCGGCTGATGCAGGCCCGGGTGCTGGTGGTCGGCCTAGGCGGCCTGGGTTCCCCCGTGGCCATGTATCTCGCCGCCAGCGGCGTGGGCGAGTTGCATCTGGCCGATTTCGACTCGGTCGACCTGTCGAATCTGCAGCGCCAGGTACTGCACGACACGGATCGAATCGGTGAGCCCAAGACCCAGTCGGCGGTCGAACGACTCGGCCGCATCAACCCGGGCATCAGGCTGGTGCCACTGGAGGGCAAGCTCGAAGGCGAGCGGCTGGGCACGGCCGTCGCCGCGGTCGATCTGGTGCTCGATTGCTCGGACAACTTCGCCCTGCGCTTTGCTCTGAATGCCGCCTGTTGCCGCCATCGGGTGCCCCTGGTGTCCGGAGCGGCCATCCAGTGGGCCGGCCAGGTGACGGTTTTCGACCCCCGTGATCCGGACGCGCCTTGTTATCGCTGCCTGTATCGCGAGGAAGGCGAGGATGCGTTGCGGTGTGCCGAGACCGGGGTGCTCTCGCCATTGGTGGGCATGATCGGCAGCTTGCAGGCTGCCGAGGCGATCAAGATGATCGCCGGGGTTGGCCGCCCGCTGGTGGGGCGATTGGCCCTGTTTGATCTCAAGGATGCCGAATGGCGGACGGTGCGTTACCGCCAGGATCCCGACTGCCCGATCTGTGCGGATCGGAAAAGCGCCTGAATCAACGCTCCTGGCGGACCGCCGGGAGGTGGGGCGCTCGCGGCGAGAGGGGCGGGGTCACACCGTCACGCTGAGTTCGATCGGTCCGTTGCGTCGCTCGATATTGACGGCGATATCCCGGCCGTGCCGACGGACAATCAGGTCCAGTTCGCCTCCCCGGTGCCGGATGCGTGTATCGAAGTAGTCCCGGTCGAAGGCGTCGATCTTGGCGGACATCTTCAGCGGGATGCCCGCACGAATCGCGATGTCGATGGCCGCCTCGGGTCCCTTCTCCGGCGACATCCGCCCGAGGAAGGCCAGATAGCTTCCCCGCTCGTGACGGAACGTGTAGGACGCGGCCGGGATGCCGTTGTAGACGGTCCCCGCCCATCGGGCCACATCCACGAGCGGTCCGCGCTGGCTGTCGGAGACGGAGACCACCCGGATGTCGCTGAATTCCTCGTAGAGAGGGCGGAGATCCGGCAGGTTCAGACGCCCGTGGAGCGTGGTCAGTTGGGGGACCGACATCCGGCGCCAGAGCGGGTAGTGCAGGAAGTCGGTATGGAAATGGACGAGGTCGTAATCCTCCGCTTCCCGGGCCACCCGGGCGAGTTGCAGGACATGCCACGTAAGGGGGTCATGGCGAGTCGCCGAGGATCTCAGGGATTCGGCCACCCCCGGGCGCAGTCGTGCGCTGGTCCGGGAATCTCCACTGGCGTAGAGGGTCACTTCGTGTCCTTCTCGGACCAACGCTTCGGTGAGGTAGTGCACGATACGCTCGGTACCCCCATAGGTCCGGGGCGGAACGCTTTCGTGCAACGGGGCAACCTGGGCGATTCTCACGGCACCACCTCCACCATCGATCGGATCTCGAAATGCCCTCCGGTAGCAGACGGTGGCGACCCCCCGTCTCGTCGAACCGAATTCCCGGCCGTGTGGGCCGTCGTGATTGTGCCGAAAATCCGGCAGGCGAACGGAGGCCGGCCGCCTGCGACTGAGTATAGTCAGGGGGGAAAACTATTCCGGAAAATCAACGAGAAAGGCCGGGGATGCCCGCGGCGATGCCTAACCCGGCGCTTGTTCCGATTCCGCGAGGGCCTTTGCTATTTCACCGACCAGGGCGGGGCCGCGATAGATCAGCCCCGTGTAGACCTGGACCAGGTCGGCCCCGGCCTGGATCTTTTCCAGCGCCGCTTCGCCGGAATCGATGCCGCCGACCCCGATGATGGGGAAGTCGTCCGGCAGCGCCTCGCGCAGTCGGGCGATCGTTTCCGTGGAGCGCTGGCGCACCGGTCGACCACTCAATCCCCCCGCCTCGTCGGCATGCGGCAGGCCTGAGACCACGGGGCGGCCGATGGTGGTGTTGGTGGCGATGACCGCGTCGATCTCGTGGGCAACCAGCGCGTCGGTCAGGGCGGGAAATGCCTCGGCCTCGATGTCCGGGGCGATCTTGATCGCCAGAGGGACATGGCGGCCGGTCTTGTCCCGCAGGCGGGCGCGCTCTTCGGTCAGCCCGGCCAGCAAGCCGGTGAAGGCCGCGCCGCCCTGGAGGTTGCGCAGGTTGGCGGTGTTGGGCGAGGAGATGTTGATGGTGACGTAGTCGGCGAGGTCATAGACACCGGCCAGACCGATTCGGTAGTCATCGAGCGCCGCCTCGAGTGGCGTGTCGAAGTTCTTGCCCAGGTTGACCCCCAAGGGCACCGAGTTCTTGTGGTCAGCAAGGTTTTCCAGCGCCGCATCCAATCCGTCGTTGTTGAAGCCCATGCGATTGATCAGCGCCTCGGCATCCGGCAGGCGGAACATTCGCGGGGCCGGATTGCCCGGCTGAGCGCGTGGCGTGATGGTGCCCACTTCCAGAAAGCCGAAGCCCAGACAGGCCAGCCCGTCGACGTGGGCGCCGTTCTTGTCCAGCCCGGCGGCCAGTCCCACGCGGTTGGGGAAGTCGAGCCCCATCACTCTGATCGGATCGGCCGCCACGCCCCGCGATTGCAGGCGGCACCAGGGCGTGCGCGCCGCCATGTCGAGCAGGCCCAGCGTCACGCGGTGGGCGGTTTCCGGGTCGAGTCGGAACAGCAGGGGACGAAGCAGGGAGTAGAGGTCCATGGGCACCAGCGTATCGGCAAAAGCCTTATTGTAGCGTCAACCCCAGGGTGGGGGTGACCGCCGGTGGTCCCCGATTGATATACTGCCGCCGGCCCAGCCCGTCGCTGGCCCGTGATCTGCCCACCTTTCCCTCGAGACCGCCCGCCATGCTCGACTCCCGACGCCTGCATTTTCTTGTTCTCGCCGTGGCTGTGGCGATCGGGTACGTCTGGGGCATCGGCAGCCTGCCGCTGTTCGATTTGGATGAAGGGGCCTTTACCGGCGCGACCTGGGCGATGTTCGAGCGGGGTGATTTTCTTACCCCGTATCTCAACGGCGAGCCGCGATTCGCCAAGCCGGTGCTGATCTACTGGTTGCAGGCCGCCTCGGTCGGGGTATTCGGCTTTCATGAATGGGCATTCCGACTCCCCTCGGTCCTGGCCTCGACCGTGTGGATCGGGATGATCTACCTGTTCGCCGACCGCTACCTGGGCGCGCGCAGCGCATTTTTCGCCGCCCTGATCGCGGCCACCTCCCTGATGACTACGGTGGTGGGTAAGGCGGCGATCTCCGATGCCGTGCTGCTGTTGTTTGTCACCGGCGCGGTGTTCGCCACCTTCAATCACTGGGTGAGCGGCGAGCGGCGCTGGATACGCTGGGCCTATCTGGCCATGGCGCTGGGGTTTCTCACCAAGGGGCCGGTGGGCGTGGTGATTCCGGCCGCGACCAGCTTCCTGTTCTATCTGGCCACCGGGCGCGGTCGGGCGTGGTGGCGCGCCGTGCTCGACTGGCAGGGGCTGGCGATCTTCGTTGCCGTCGCCGTGCCCTGGTACGTGGCCATGTGGTTCGAGCATGGCCAGTACTTTGTCGACGAATTCTTCCTCAAGAACAACCTCAGTCGTTTTGATGAGCCGATGGAGGGGCATTCGGGCGGGCTGTGGTACTACCCCGTGGTCACCCTGGTAGCGCTGCTGCCGTTCACCGGGGCCGTGCTGACTTCGCTGCGGTACTTTCCCAGCGACTGGCAGTCGGCCTATGGACGGCCCAGCTCGCTGCCGCTGGCATTGCGGCGTTTCGGCTGGATCTGGTTTCTGGTCACCCTGGCGCTGTTCTCGTTCTCTGGCACCAAGCTGCCGCATTACCTCAATTACGGGCTGGTGGGCCTGATGCTGGTGATGGCCGCGCACCTGCCGCAGGTGCGCCATCGACTGCTGCATCTGGCGCCGCCCGCACTCTTTTTATTGCTGATCCTGCTGCTGCCCTGGCTGGTCGAGCTCAATTTCGATCGCATCAAGCCTGGCTACGTCCAGGACATGCTGGCCGAGCGTGGTCGATACTTCGACATCGGTTGGTACCTGATCGTGGGGGCGGCCTTGCTGTTGGTGCTGGTGGCCGGGGCCATGAGGCGCTGGTCGCTGCCGCGCGTACTATTGCCAGTCGCCCTGTCGTTTTCCCTGGTGGTCAACGCCCTGGTGGTCAACGCCGTCGGCCAGATGCAGCAGGGACCCGTTCGCGAGGCCGGGCTCATGGCGCGGGATATGTCGGGTGAACTGGTCATGCGCGGCATGAACACGCCCAGTTTCGGCGTGTATGCCCAACGCGTGGTCGAGCGCCGCGACCCCCGGTCGGGCGACCTGTTGTTGACGCATGTCGATCGAGCCGAGGACATTCCCGGCGAGGTGCTGTATGCGCGCGGTGGCGTGGTGTTGATGCGCGTGGGCCAACCCCGGGACTGAACGATCACCCTCGGCCGCTGTCCCTTCGTTGCATGCGTTAAGATGAATGCATGGGCCACGGGTGCCATCTCCCCCGACAGGGGAAGGGCAGAGCCGGCCCAGTCGAACCAGGCATTGGCCTGAATTGTGAAAGAGGTGGAGAGATGCAGGATTTCCGCAAAAATCGACGTCGTTTCATGACCGTCATGGCCGGTGCCGGCGCGGCCTTGGGCGTGGGCAAGGCGCAGGCCCAGGATGAGCTGTTCTTCCCCGGTGACGAGCCGGCCCACCGGGTCATCTATCAGCTCAACCACGGTGACGTGGAGTACCAGACGCACGTGCTCAATTCGATGACCGCCATGATCGGCAAGTACGGCGGCAACGTGAAGATCGCGGTGGCCTGCTTCGCCAAGGGCATTCATATCTTGGCCAAGGAACCCATGAGCGAGGTCGATCCGGAAATCTACGCCCGCGTGGAAGGGTTCGCCAAGAACTACGACGTCGAATGGATCGCCTGCGGCAATACCATGGACACGGTGGGTTACCGCGACGACGACATGCGTGACTTTGCGCGAATCGAGCAGGTGGGCGCCGCCGCGTTGATGGAGTACCAGGAAGACGGCTACGCCTACATCTCCTGGTAGGAAACGCATGATGTTTACTTGTTAATAAATTGAATTTAAAAAGGTTTTCCCCTTTTGGATGAGCTGATTATTCGCCAGCCGGACGACTGGCACCTGCACCTTCGTGATGGCCGGATGCTCGAGGTGGTGGCACGTTTCTCCGCCCGACAGTGCGGTCGCGCGATCATCATGCCCAACCTGGTTCCGCCGGTGACCACGGTGGCCGAGGCGCACGCCTATCGCGATCGCGTGCTGGCCGCCGTTGGCCCGGACCGCTCGTTCGAGCCGCTGATGACGCTCTACCTCACGGATCAGACCTCCGTGGCCGAGATCGAGCAGGCGGCTGCCGACCCGTGGGTGCACGCGGTCAAGCTCTATCCGGCCGGCGCCACCACCAATTCGGACAACGGGGTGACCGACCCCCTGGCGATCGAAGCCGTACTGGGCGCGCTGGAGCGGACCGGCCTGCCGCTGCTGGTGCATGGCGAAGTGGTCGACCCGACGGTCGACATCTTCGACCGGGAGGCGGTGTTCATCGAGCGCGTACTGGCGCCGATGCTCGAACGCTTTCCGGGGCTAAAAGTGGTGATGGAACACATCACCACGGCCCAGGCGGTCGCCTTCGTCCGCTCACAGGGCGAGCGCCTCGGGGCGACCATCACCGCCCACCATCTGCTGTTCAACCGCAATGCCATGCTGGCGGGCGGGATTCGCCCCCACTACTACTGCCTGCCGATCCTAAAGCGCGAGAAGCACCGTCTGGCGCTGCTCGAGGCGGCAGTCGACCCGTCGGGCAAGTTCTTCATGGGCACCGACAGTGCGCCGCATCCACGGGGGGCCAAGGAGTCCGCCTGCGGTTGCGCCGGTGCATTCACCGCCCCGGTCGCAGTGGAACTGTATGCCCAGGTCTTCGATGCCCTGGGACGACTGGATGCCCTGGAAGCATTCACCAGCCTCAATGGCCCCCGTTTCTACGGCCTGCTGGTCAACGAGCGCCGGCTGCGCCTGCAGCGGGTCACGCAGCGCGTACCGGAGGCATTCGAGGCCGGTGACGATCAGGTGGTGCCTTTCCTCAGTGGCGAAAAAATCGACTGGCTGGCGACTCGACTTGATGACTGATCCATTGCTCGACTGGCCGGGCGCGCCCGGCAGCGATCGCCCGCGCGTCTGCGGCCGCCCCCAGTGGCATGCCGGGTTCAAGGCCACCCCGGAATCGTTCCGTGTGGACGAGGACCTGGGCTTTGCGCCCACCGGCGAGGGAAACCACTGGCTGCTGCGGCTGGAAAAGCGCGAGATGACCACCGGCGCACTGGTCGACTGGATGGCATCGGTCACCGGGACCAAGCCGCGGGACATCGGTTTCTGCGGGCTCAAGGACCGGCAGGCCGTGACCAGTCAGTGGTTGAGCATTCCGCACGAACGCTTTGATGCGGAAGCCTTTCCGCGTGCCTGTGCCGACCGCGGTATCGGCCTGCTGGCCATGAAGCGTCACGACAAGAAGCTGCGCCGTGGCATCCACCGCGCCAACCGTTTTCAGCTGTTGCTGCACGATGTGCATCCGGCCGACCCCGCCGCCGGGGACCTGGCCGAGTACCTCGCCGAACGCCGGGACTGTCTTGTAACGGGCGGCATGGCCAACTATTTCGGCGAACAACGTTATGGACGTGGCTACGCCAACCTGCAGGCCCTGCGGGAGTGGGGTCAGGGCGAGCGCCGCGGCAGCCCCAAGCGCCAGGCGCGCAACTGGCTGATCTCCACGTTGCGCTCGGCGATTTTCGATCGCGTGCTGGCGGAACGGCTGACCGATACCTCGTTCGCCGCCGTTCTGCCGGGTGACATCCTGCAACTGGCTGGCTCGCGCAGCCGTTTTGCGGCTGAGCCCGCCGAGCTGGACGCCCTGCAAGCCCGCGTGGACCAGGGCGACCTGCGCCTGACCGGCCCATTGTGGGGCGAGCAGGGCAGTGAGGCGGGGCTGGTAGCCGGGGAGTTGGAAGCACCCCTGGGCATGTCGATGCTCGAATGCTGGGGGGCGGATAGCTGGCGGCAGCGTTTCATCGATTGGCGCGTGGCCGCGGATCGCCGCCCCCTAGTCATCCCCATCGAGGATCTGGCCTTCGATATCGGCTCGGCCGAGACGGATGACACCCTGCCGTTGAGTTTCTCCCTGCCACCGGGCAGTTACGCCACCGAGTTGATCGGCGAGTTGTTCCTGCCGCCGGCGTCGCCAGAACTGGGCCCGCAGGTTTAGCCGGGCCTTTCGGGTGCGATTTGGGACGCGGCGGGCGCCGAACTGCTATAGGCTTGCCGCTGCCGCTTTTGCCACTGCCAGAGGCCCCGCATGCTCGAATCCATAGCCGCCCTGATGGGCTCCATCGTCCTAGTTGCGCTCACTGCGCTCAGCGGTGGCGTCTTTCGCCCGGACGACTGGTATCGCTCCCTGGCGAAACCGGCCTGGACACCGCCCAATCGCGTCTTCCCGATCGCCTGGGGCATTCTCTACCTGTTGATGGCCGTGGCCGCCTGGCGGGTTTTCGAGGCAGACGACTCGGCTTGGCGTACGGCGGGCCTGACCCTGTATGTCGTCCACCTGCTGTTCAATGCCGCCTGGTCGTGGCTGTTTTTCGGTCGCCGTCGCATGGTCGCCGCGTTGATCGACATTTTGCTGCTCTGGCTGTTGCTGACTTTGACCATCATCACCTTCGCCCAGGTGAGTATGATCGCCGCGGGGCTGCTGGTGCCCTACTGGTTCTGGGTCGCGTTCGCCGCCTTGCTTAATGCCCGGGTCTGGCGCCTGAATCTCGACGCTTCGCGTCACTGAGAAGGCCCTTGGGCGGACGCGCTCGTCGCTGGCCCGGCCAATTGGGTAGAATCCACGTTTTGCGAATCTGCGAGCCACGCCATGTCCGATCATCATCTTCCCGACGATCCCCTCGCTGATGGCGATGACGAGGAATGGGGTCCGAGCAAAACCGTCGAAAAGCGCGAGGCGCATGCCGCCCAGAAGCTGGGCGAGAGCCTGATCGAACTCGACGTCGAAGCCCTTGACCAGTTGCCGGTCAGCGAACGGATGCGCGATGCCATCAGCACGGCCCGGCGCATTCGCGCCCGTGGGGCGCACAAGCGACACATGCAGTACATCGGCCGACTGATGCGGGAAGAAGATGTCGAAGGCATCCAGGCCGGCTTGCGCCGCATGGACCCGAACTCGCCGGAAAACCAGCGCCTGTTTCAGTTGGCCGAGCGCTGGCGCGAGGCGCTGATCCAGAACCCGGACGCAGTCACGCGGTTCGTGGCCGAGTTCCCGCAGGTCGACGTCCAGCACCTGCGCCAGTTGCAGCGGGCGGCACGCAGCGAGACGGCGCGCGAGGAAACCGGGCGCGCCTGCCGGGCGCTCTTTCAGGAGGTGCGCGCCATGCTCGAGACAGCGGAGCCGTCACAAGACAACCAGTCAGGGCAAGACGCATGAAGGTAACGATTTTCGGAACGGGCTATGTCGGACTGGTCACCGGGGCCTGTCTCTCGGAAGTGGGTCACGAGGTGACCTGCGTGGACGTCGATCCCGGGAAGATCGCTAAGCTCAACGATGGCGTGATTCCCATCTACGAGCCGGGCCTCGAACCGATCGTGCGCGAGAATCACCAGCAGGGCCGTCTGCACTTCACCACGGATGCCGCCGCGGGCGTCACATTCGGTGAAATGCAGTTCATCGCCGTGGGCACGCCGCCGGACGAGGACGGCTCGGCCGACCTCCAGTATGTTCGGGCCGTGGCCGCCACCATCGCCGAGCACATGGACGGCCCCAAGATCATCATCGACAAGTCCACCGTGCCGGTGGGCACCGGCGACCAGGTGCGCCAGGTGGTCGGTGACATTCTCGCCAAGCGCGGCAAGACGCTCGCATTCGATGTGGTCTCCAACCCCGAATTTCTCAAGGAAGGCGCGGCGGTCAACGACTTCATGAAGCCCGACCGCATCATCGTCGGCACCAGCGATCCGCACAGCGAAGAGGTGATGCGTGACCTCTACGCCCCGTTCAACCGGAATCACGACCGGATGATCATGATGGACCTGCGCTCGGCGGAACTGACCAAGTACGCCGCCAATGCCATGCTGGCGACCAAGATCAGCTTCATGAACGAACTGGCCAACCTGGCCGAACGCCTCGGGGCCGACATCGAGAACGTGCGCTTAGGCATCGGCTCGGACCCGCGCATCGGCTACCACTTCATCTATCCCGGTTGCGGCTACGGCGGTTCGTGCTTTCCCAAGGACGTGCAGGCCCTGGTGCGCATCGCGCATGCCGTTGACCACGAACCGCTGTTGCTGGACGCCGTCGAGGCGGTCAACCGTCGCCAGAAGCATCGGCCGTTCGAGATGCTGGTCGCGCACTACGGCAGCGTCGAGGCACTCGCCGGCAAGACCTTCGCCCTGTGGGGGCTGGCCTTCAAACCCAATACCGATGACATGCGCGAGGCGCCGTCACGCACGCTGATGGAGTCGCTGTGGGCCGCCGGTGCACGCGTGCAGGCCTTCGACCCGGAAGCCATGGAAGAAACCCAGCGCATCTATGGCCACCGTGGCGACCTCTCCCTGGTGGGCACGCGCGATGCCGCGCTCAAGGACGCGGATGCGCTGGTGATCTGCACCGAGTGGAAGGCCTTCCGCGCGCCGGACTTCGAGCTGATGCGCGAGTCGCTCGCCGAACCGCTGATCGTCGATGGCCGCAACCTCTACGATCCCGAGCGCCTGAAGGCGACGGGCTGGCACTACTACGGCATCGGTCGCGGCGAGACGGTGCGCTGCATCCCGCAATCCGCATGAAGCCGTCTGCAGGGCTGCGGAACCCGGCCTAGACTCCCGTCATATTCAAACGCAAGGGAGGCAGGCCATGAAACAACCAATCTGGTTGATTGGCGTGACACTGCTGGCCGCCGCCGGCGTGGTGGGCGCCGAGGAAATGAAGGTCAAGGTCACCTCCGATCTCGGCTCCGTGACCGTTGAGCACAATGGTCAGCCCGTCGAGATCAAGCGCAACCAGGACCCGGACAACCGGATCGCGGAGGACTACCAACAGACGAGTCGGGAATGCCCGCCGTTCTGCGTCCAACCAATCCAGTTGCTGCCCGGCGTGCATACCATCGGCGAGATCGAACTGCTCAAGATGCTCAAGGCGCGTGCCCAGGGCGTGGATGCGTTCCTGCTGATCGATTCGCGCACGCCGGACTGGTTCAACAAGGGCACCATTCCCAGCGCGGTCAATATCCCCTGGACCAAGCTCTATCCGGGATCGTCCACATTCGATCCGTTCGTGGCCGAGACACTGCTGCTCGACGAGTTTGGCGTGAAGAAGGAGGGCGGCCTGTTCAATTTTCGTCAGGCCAAGAAGCTGGTGCTGTTCTGCAACGGTCCCTGGTGCGGTCAGTCGCCCACCAATATCAAGGCCTTGGTCGCGCTCGGCTACCCGGCCGACAAGATCTACTGGTATCGCGGCGGCATGCAGATGTGGCACACCCTCGGGCTGACGACCGTCGAGCCCTCCTGACGCCGCTGGCCGCGCCGTCGACGACCGGCCTTGCGGGCCGGTCGTTCTGTTTTGGGCCGCGCATCTTTATAAGCATTCACTTGAATGGATAAAAATGCCGTGTTCGTGATGGTGTTTCGCGCAGAATTTGGATACGTTGGGCTAACCGAGCATGAGCAAGACGGTGCCGGGAATGCGTCTTGCTCGAGGTTCCAATCGGGCGGCCAAGGGTCGTCGAAACGCCAGGGATAACGCACCAAGCGCATGCAACGACGCACCTTTCTGACGCTCGCCCCGCTGGCCGGTGCCTCCATTCTGGGCGGGTGCCGTCCCCACCCGCAGACCATTCGCGTTGCCTATCTCCCCTGGATCGGCTACGAGACGCTGCTGCTCGCCTCCCAGTTCGACTGGCTGCCGTCGACAGCCTCGCTGTCCCGACTGGGCTCGTCGAGTACCTCGCTGGATCATCTGCGCCGGGGCGAGGCGGATGCCGCTGCCCTGACGCTAGACGAGGTGATCCGGGCGCGCCTGGCGGGCCTCGACCTGGTGGTGGTGCTGGTGTTCGACGTCTCCTCGGGCGGCGACGTGGTGATGGTGCGTGAGGGTATCGACTCGATCGAGGACCTCGCCGGCAAACGCATCGGGGTCGAACTCGGCGGCGTCGGCGAGATGCTGCTCGACCAGGTTCTCGCCCGGGTGGATCTCGACCGGGATGATGTGACCGTGGTCGATCGCGCTGCCGATCAGCAGCTGGGCCCCTGGCGCAAGGGCGAGCTGGACGCGATGGTCAGCTATGAACCCATCGCCACGCGCCTGCACGATGCCGGGGCGCGTCGGCTGATCGACAGCCGCGATTTCCCTGACATGATCTTCGATGTCCTGGCCGTGCGCCGCGAGCGGCTGGGTGCCGTCGACCGGGTGCTGACCGACGTGATCCGCGCGCATTTCCGCGGGCTGCACCATCTGCAAACCAATCGGCAGGACGCCGTCTACCGCATTGCCGATGCCCAGCATGTGACCGAGCGGGTGGTGGCCTGGTCGATGGCCGGTATCCTCCTGCCCGGGATACAGGCCAACCGCAACTATCTTTCGCGCGCCTCGCGGCTCTTCGATGCCGTCCGCTATCTGTACCCCCTGCTCGCCACGGAAGGTGAGCCGCCGTCCCCCGCCGAGATCGAGACATGGGTGACGGGCGCCTATCTGCCCAGAGAGTTGGTCACGTGATCCGCCGCGCTCCGATCGTTTCGTTGCTGCTGGGGCTGCTGCTATGGACTGGTGCGGCCCAGGCGCTGATCTCCGAGGACGAGGTGCTCGTGGGCGTGTTCGGCATGCGCCCGGCGCCCATCATGGAGCAGCGCTTCCAGCCACTGATCGACTACCTCAACGATAGCGTCGACGGGGTGACATTCCGCCTCAAGGTGCTGCCACCCGACCAGCTGGACCATGCCATCCGGCGAAACCAGGTGGACCTGCTGCTGACCAACCCGACGCACTACATCACGGTGCGCTCGGAAAACGCCCTCTCCGGCGTGCTGGCAACGCTGGTGGCGCGCAATTACGGCGAGACCACGCGCAGCCTTGGCGGGGTGATCATCACGCGCAAGGACAAGACAGGAATCGAGACACTCGCGGATCTCGCGGGCCCGACGATTGCCGCGCCCGGTACCCGGTTCCTCGGCGGGTACCGGGCCCCGCTGTTCGAGGCGTTCGACGCGGGTGTCGACCTGCGCAAGCAGGCGACTTTCGAGTTCGTCGGCACCCACGACGCGGTGGTTGAGGCGGTGCTCAACGGCAAGGCCGACGTCGGGTTCATTCGCACCGGCGTGCTCGAGAACCTGCGCAGTCTCGGGACGGCTCACCTCGACGAGCTGCGTGTGGTGAACAAGCAGCCGGTCGGCAGCTTTCCGTTCGTGGTCTCCACCCGCCTGTACCCCGAGTGGCCGATGGTGACCATGCAGCACATGGACGCGGACCTGGAGCGGCGTATCGGCGCGGCGCTGTTCTCGCTCGATACCAGCGATCCGGCCGCAATGCTCTCGGGCATCGCCGGCTTCGGCCCGCCGGGGGATTACGCCTCGGTCGAGGAGATCAGCCGTCGCCTGAGTTTGCCACCGTTCGACACCCCGCCGGACATCACGGCGGCCGACATCTGGGCGCAATACTGGATGCTGGTGGTCGTGGTGCTGGTCGCCGTGCTTTTGATCACCGTGCTGTCGCTGGCGCTGCTGATGCGGCACCATGCCCTGCGCCGGAGTGAGGAACGGTTCCGGCGCTTTTTCGAGGACAACGCCTCGGTCCTTTTGTTGCTGGACTTCCAGAAGGGCGAAATCCTGGATGCGAATGACGCCGCGGCAAGATTCTATGGCTGGTCGCGTGAGGAATTGATCGGCCAGCCGGTCGATCGACTCTGGGCGCATCGTTGCCAACAATTCGACGAGGTCTGTCGCGGTGGGGAGGTTGGCGGCCACTGTCACCTGCATACGCACCGCTTACGGTCGGGCGAAGAGCGACGCGTCGAGGTGCACGCCACACCGATAAACGATCATCCCGACGGCGGGCGAATGTTCGTGATCATCCACGACATCACCGAGCGAGAACGCGCCGAGAAGGCGCTGCAACGCGAACGCGAGCGTTTGCGCAACGTGATCGAGGGCACCAACGTCGGCACCTGGGAATGGAACATCCAGACCGGCGAAACCGTCTTCAACGAGCGTTGGGCGCATATGGTCGGTTACGCGTTGTCGGAGCTCGAGCCCACAACCATCGGGACATGGGAGCGTTTTGCGCATCCCGATGACTTGGCACACGCGGAAAGCGCGTTGCACGCTTGTTTCAATCGAGAGAGAGACTATTACGAGGTCGAGCTGCGCATGCGGCATCGAGACGGCCACTGGATCTGGGTGCTCATTCGTGGCCGTATCCTTGAGTGGGCCGCCGATGGAAAACCGCTGCGCATGTGGGGCACCCACCAGGACATCACGTCCCGCAAGCGGATGGAGCAGGATCTGCAGCTGGCCGCCTCGGTGTTCGTCCACGCCCGCGAGGCCATCATGATCACCGGCCTCGACGCGCGCATCATCGACGTCAACGCCGCCTTCACCGAGATGACCGGCTGGCGCCGCTACGAGGTGATCGGGCATACGCCGAAGTTCCTGCAGTCCGGCCTGCAGGATGCCGAGTTCTACCGCCAGATGCGCGAGCGGCTGCGGACCGCCGGCTACTGGAGCGGCGAGCTATGGAACCGGCACAAGAACGGCGAGCTGTTCGCCGAGCGCCTGACCATCAGCCTGGT
>JAGXIF010000051.1 GCA_024635755.1 Halothiobacillus sp. | reverse complement strand
TGTTCGCCCTTGACGGCGGCGAGTGCCACCTTGGCCTTGAAGTCACTGCTGTACTGCCGGCGTTTCCTACTCATGATCAGGTTCTCCTCTTGGAATGATCAGAGCTTAGCGCCTGGTCCGAATTTCGGGGACCACTTCACTCTTTAGGATGCCGAAGAAGTTCTCCATGACGGCGTTGTCGTGGCAGTTTCCCTTTCGGGACATGCTCGGCTCGATCCCGTGCTGGGTCAGGGTCTGGCGGTATAGGGCCATTCGGTATTGCCACCCCTGGTCCGAGTGCAGCATCGGCGTCTCGTCGGTCGCCAACCGCCTGGTGGCACGCTTGAGCATCGTCATCACCAACGGCAGCCGTGGATTGCGAGCGATCTCGTAGGAAACGATCTCCTGGTTGTAGAGATCCAGGATTGGCGACAGGTAAAGGCGTTCGCCTCGAACCTTGAACTCGGTCACGTCCGTGACCCACTTGTGGTTGGGGCGATCCGTATCGAATTGCCGCTGCAGTCGGTTCGGGGCCGCCTCCCCCTCTTCACCACGATAAGAGCGATAGCGCTTCGGTCGTAGGCGGGAGGCGAGCCCCGGTCGCCCCATCAGGCGTTGCACCGTCTTGTGATTCAACGGATGGCCCTGACGGCGCAAGGTCCAGGTTATGCGGCGGTAGCCGTAGCGCCCCCGGTGCTGGTGGAAGATGGCAGCGATGCGCTCCTTCTCATCGGCATATCGGTCCGGGCGGAAGGCCGCCCGGCACCAGTAGTAGTACACGCTACGAGGCATTCCGGCCGCCTTGAGCAGCCACTTGAGGGCGTGCCTTGGTCTCAGGTCGGTGATCAGCCGCGCTTTTTCTTCTCGGCAGATCGCTTTTCCTGAGCCAAGGCCTTCAGCTTTTTTAGATAGTCGTTCTCCGCCCGCAAGTACTCGAGTTCATCGTTGAGTTCCTTGGGCGTCATGTTCTCCGGCGCTTTGCGGCGCTGGGGAATCGGCGGCGTATGGGACTTGTGCTTGGCCATCATGGGTGGTCTCCCGCGGCGTTTGGATTCCAGTGCCACCATGCCACCTTCGGCAAACGCACGTTGCCATTCAAGGAGCGTAGTCGGCGCCGCGATATTGAAAACGGCACATGTCTGGCGAGCAGACCAGCCCTCCTTGGCCATCCGACGCAAGACTTCTGCTTTGAAAGCCGGCGAGTAGCGACGATAACGCCCACTCAGTCCCTCTTCGCCGTGCAACTGGTAGGCGGCATACCACCGCCGGAACATGCTGTGGTCAATCCCGAAGTGCCTGGCCGTGACCTTGCTCCCCGATTGATCTCGATCTCGATACCGGACCACACGAAGCTTAAACGCCAAAGAATATTTCGCCATAAGAAAACCCCTGTCAGTTGGATGGGTGTCCAACTGACAGGGGTCACTTCATTGTGGGCGGCTCACTTTATTTCTGCCGGGCGAAAACTCGCTCGATTAGTCTTCGAGCCGGCGTTTACGCTCCTCGAACTCCTCGTGATCCATTTCTCCACGGGCGTAGCGCTCGCGCAGTATGTCCAACGCGGTACGACGCGATGACGAGGGGGCCTCGGAACTCGAGCGTGATCCGGACGGAGCAATCAGCCACTTGATCAACACGACGATCCCGACGATCAGCAGGATCCAGAACAACACCATCAGGATCCAACCGACTCCAAAACCCATGCCGGCATGCGGCATCCCGTTGTATCCCCATTCGTACATATTCAGCCTCCTGGTTGGTTAATGACTACGATCCGGCGGGCGACCCCGGTTCAAAAGCCGTGCCCCGTCAATCCCAGCATACCCAGCACGACGATATAGATCCCCACGATGTAATTCGCCCACTTGGGGAAAACGAGCACCGCAAATCAACACCGCGAGCTCGATATGCTGGGTCATGAAGGACCGCTTTCAAAGGTAGTTCATTCAATCCAGCCGGGTGCAGCAAGGCCCGGTGATGGAAGACGACCATAGTAGAGACACCCGGCCGCAGCCTGCCGCTCGCTCGTCGGGGAGACCGCCTGACAGGACCATGCCCGCGACCGACACCGGACGGCTGGGCTGCGCGGTCAGTGAAGCGCCTTGCCATCATCCCCACGAAAAAGCCCGAACCCGCTTGCACGGATTCGGGCTACCTGGTGGCGGATCGCAGGCTCACGACCCGCCCCGATCAAACACGGCTCAACCTGCCTTTGCAAGCGATCGCGCGTGATCGACGGCGTCGTCGAAAACGGTTGTCTCGTAGACGGTATCCGCATCGCCGGGAAAGGCCATTCGGCCGTTGCTGGAGCCCTTTCTGGGCCGGTTGGGTATGCGTTGCACCAGGAACATGCCATCCGATGCCTGCTCGACGGTGATATTGCCTTGACGGTAGAAACCGCGTTCCGCGTCCATCTTCTCTGTCATGAGCTATGTACCTATGTCGGTCGTTGACAAGCGCCCACCGGCTGGCAGACGCCCCTCGTTCTACGTGAATGCACCGGGACCGGCATGAGGTCCCGGACATCCACGAGTCCACCTTAGGCCAAAATTCATTACCGTGTCACATCCGAATTACGCGATATGCATGGCCCGCCGGTCACTATTCCACAACCAGGTGATGGGAGCGCGCGATCGCTCGCTCTCCGCGCCTTCTGGTACCTTGCCGTGAATCCCTTCACGACATCACGGCGGCACACTCCTACAGGCGCGCAGTGAAGACGTGGAGGCTGAGGGGCCGCGGGGCATTCGGTATGCATCCATCCGCACTTGAACCTTCGAGCGGATTCTCGGCTTCGCCCTTGGCCCCGTACGAAAAGCCAGGGCCTGCGGCCCGACCGTCATCAGATAGAAACCATGGTCACGGCATCATGGTCGGCGAATCATCATCCCTATCTGCCCCGGGAATCCGCGATGAGCCATTCGACGACCGGTTTGACCGGCAAGCTATTCGGCCGCATCCGGAGATGGGCCCTGATCGGACTGGGAGCCATTTTCGCCGTGGCAGACTTTCTGACCTTCTGGCTGCCATTGCCCATCGGCATACCGCTGCTATTAATCGGATTCGCCCTGCTCGGCCGACATTCTCCACGTGCGCGACTCTGGCTGCGCCTCCTCAAGCGCCGCGCGAACATGTTCTGGCGAGACCACCTCGATTGATGCCTGCCATTCCTCGCCGTCAGAACGCCCGGCGGACCCGCTTGAAGCCCATCACGCCCACCAGAACAATCACCCCGGCCATCACCCCGATGCCGCCGTTGAACAGCAACGACGAGACCGTTTGCAGTAGGTCACTCAGCCCAAGGGTCATTGCCTCGAACAGGTGATGGAGGAACGGCAGACCATGGACAAGGATGCCGCCGCCGACCAGGAACATCGCGACCATGCCGACGATCGACAGCCCACGCATGAACTTCGGTGCCGTGACGAGGATGCCGCGCCCGAGCGCCTCCTTGAAGCGCCCCCAAGCATCCGCGCCCGCATCCTTCACCAGCGCCAGGCCCCAATCGTCGAAGCGCACGATCCCGGCGACCAGCCCGTAGACCCCAACCGTGGCTACCAGCGCCACCAATGACACCACCACGGTCTGCGTCCAGATACCCGCCGCGCTTGCCGCGCCCAGGGCGATCACGATGATCTCCGCCGAGAGGATGAAGTCCGTGCGGATCGCCCCACTGATCTGCTTGCGTTCCGCCTGTTTCATGTCCTTTTTCTCGTCAACCGCGGCCTCGCGGATCGCCTTTTTGTGCGCCTCGTCCTCCTCGGGGCTGTGCAACCACTTGTGGGCGATTTTCTCCGCGCCCTCGAAGCACAGGAACAGCCCGCCGAGCATCAGCAGCGGCGTGATCAGCCACGGCAGGAAGGCGCTGATCAAGAGTGCGGCCGGCACCAGGATCAGCTTATTGCGAAACGAGCCCTTGGCCACCGCCCAGACCACCGGCAACTCGCGGCTCGCGCCAGCGCCGGTGACCTGTTGGGCATTGAGCGCGAGGTCGTCGCCGAGCACCGCGGCAGTGTTCTTGGCGGCGATTTTGGAATAGACACTGACGTCGTCGAGCAGCGTGGCAATGTCGTCTAACAGGGCGAGCAGACCGGCAGCAGCCATGGCGTGATTTCCTTAAGATTCCTTGGGTTGAATGGATCGGGGCAGACGCCCACGCAGTGTGGCACACGCGCACCCGAACCTGCCGCTTCGCCCGGCGGGCGTGTCCGTCCACTCCGCGATCCAATCATGCGAAGATACCCGAAAGAAACGGGTCTTTTCGCAGGGGTCTTTTCGCAAGGGAAGCGGCATGAATTCATACCGACGCAAGGCAGCCATCCTGATCGCCCTGGTGAGCACCGCACTCGCCATCGCCGCCAGTACAGCCGCGTGGTTCGTAGCGCAAGAGAGCGCCGAGCAGGCCACGGTCCAGCTGGCCGTGGAGGAATCCCGGCGGATGATCGGTCAGTTCGACCTGCTCGACCTCAACGGCCCGGACGGCGAGCTCATCGCCACCCGGGCCGCCAGTGCACTGGCCGGCGGACTGTTCGAGATAGCCGAAATCTACGACCAGGACGGCACCCTGCTGGCCGACTGGAGCACGTCAGCGGGCAAGCGGCTCGAATCGCAGATCAACGATCACGGCAGCGTGCTATCCCAGGAGCCGAGCTATCAGACCCTGTACCCGCCGGATGGCCGCTGGGTGCTGCGCGTTACCGTGCCGCTCTTCGATGGCGCCTCGACGGATGCCCCCGTCGCCTATTTCGAGGGGGTGCGGCTGGTGCCCGACTGGCAGCGGCAGAACATGCTCGACGCCACCCTCGCCGCCGCGCTAATGGCCGCACTCGCCGCGATCGCCTGCGGGCTGGTGATCTACCCGATCGTGGTCCACCTCAACGACGAGAACGACCGCAAGTCGCGCGACCTGCTCGCCTCCCATATCGCCCTGCTCGAGGCCATGGGCAAGGCCGTGGCCAAGCGCGACTCCGACACCGGCGACCACAACTACCGCGTCACCGACATCGCCATGGCCATCGCCCAGCGCCTCGGCCTGGGCAAACGACCGATGCGCGCGCTGCTCTCCGGCGCCCTGCTCCATGACGTCGGCAAGATCGGCGTGCCCGACCGCATCCTGCTCAAGCCCGGCAAGCTCGACGACCAAGAAATGGCGCTGATGCGTTCGCACGTCCCGCAGGGCGAGGACATCGTCACGGGCATCCCCTCGCTCGACGAGGCCCGTGACGTGATCGCCTACCACCACGAGAAATGGGACGGCAGCGGCTACCCGCGCGGACTGGCCGGCGAGGAGATCCCCCTCAACGCCCGCATCTTCGCCGTCGCAGACGTCTTCGATGCCCTGTGTTCGCCGCGCCCCTACAAGGAGGCCATGCCGTTCGAGACCGCCTGGGGCATCATCCGCGACGACGCCGGCAGCCACTTCGACCCGAAGGTGGTCAACGCCTTCCGCCCCGTCGCCCGCCGCCTGCACCAACTGCACTTCGGCGGCAACGACGGCCGCTCGCGCCAGCTGCTCGAACGCGACATCCGCCGGTACTTCTTCTGAACAAGAGGCCACCGCCGGGCGCCCCGCCCGATGCGAGCGGGGCGCCCTTTCACGTCAAGCGAGCACGGCCCGAGCGCTTGCGCCACGCACGCCTCGAAGGTCAGTCGTAATGCACTGCCAGCCAGACCGTGTCCTCCTCCGGAGCGGTCCATGCCACGCGATGCCGGCAGTGCGCGGGAATGATCAGATGGTCGCCCGGCCCCAGAGTGGCCTCTTCGCCATTCTCGAACGCCACCACGCCACGCCCCTTGAGCACAACCACCCACTCGGGTCGCTGCTGGTCATACCAACCGGAGGCCGGCGAGCGATGACCACGAGAGACGATGCGTTCCACCGTCACGTTCTCGGCCTCGACCAAGGTGTCGTACCATTCTTCCAAAAGCTGCGCGGGCAGGTTTTCAAACAGATTGACGGTCATGCTCTTCTCCCATGTTGGCTACCGGCCAAGGACGCCCATCCTGCCTCACCCGGGAACCGGAATCAGCCATTCCTCTTTCCCCTTATCCCCTAGCCAGCGCGGCAAACCCCATTCAGCGCGGGCAATCCCATAAAAAATGAAGGGGTAATTCGACACCCGACATGCACCACTCACTGCACGCCCCATAACCACCAAAACCGCATGGTTTTTCGTAATAAAAAATAGTAATAATCCACGAAAGAAGCCATGTCAGGCCAAGGGGAATTCACCCGTTCAGGACGCATCGGGATGTCATTGTGGCGCGGTTTCGACCGGTTAACGCCGGATCAATCATTTGCGGTCGTGACCCGCACATGCACGACTTGTCACTCAATAAAACGAATCGGTGATTTCTGGAAAATCACAACGGGCTGTTCTTGAAACCGGAAACTATGTTAGAAAGATACGGAACTTACTATTCCAAGCAGAGCTGAACATTTAGAAAATAATGGTTTTCTAATTAACTGGATTAAGTTTTCTGATTCCGTCCAACCGCATTCCGAGAGCTTAACAAGCCAAGGAGGGCCACAATGATGTGGAAAAGACTGCTACTGGCCTTGACCACCCTGTCCACAGCGGTCGGGGCCGCTGCGCAGGAGGACCCAAGCGCCTTCAACATGACCCGCGGGGTCACCGAGGTCAGCCGCGACGCCTTCGACATGCACATGCTGCTGTTCTGGATTTGTGTGGCGATCGGCGTGGGCGTGTTCGGCGTCATGACCTGGTCGCTTATCCGGCATCGGCGCTCGCGCGGCGCGAAGGCGGCCAAGTTCTCGGAAAACACCACCGTCGAGGTCGTCTGGACCGTCATCCCGGTGCTGATCCTCGTCGGGGTGGCCGTTCCCGCCACGGCAGTCCTCTTGAAGACCAACGCGGAGTCGCCGGACCCGGATCTCGTGGTCGATGTCCACGGCTCCCAGTGGAAGTGGGAATACGTCTACCCCGACGAGGAGATCTCCTTCTACAGCAACCTGTCGGCCAGCAGCCGCGATGCGAGCAGGCTGGACGCCAAGGAATCTCCCGCCAACGCCCCCGATTACCTGCTGGATGTCGACAATCACCTCGTCGTGCCGGCAGGCAAGAACATTCGCCTGCGCATCACCAGTGACGACGTGATCCACTCCTGGTGGGTACCGCAGTTGGGCTTCAAGAGAGACGCGGTCCCCGGCCAGTTCAACAACGCCGACATCCGTATCGACGAACCCGGAACCTACCGCGGCCAGTGCGCCGAGCTGTGCGGTTCGGGGCATGCCTACATGCCTGTCGTCGTCGAGGCGGTAACGCCCGAGGCCTACGCCGGGTGGGTAGCCCAGAAGCAGCAGGCCGCGGCCGAGGAGGCGGAGAAGGCTTCCGCCCCGTATAGCCGCGAGGTCGCCATGACGCAGGGCAAGAAGATCTACGAATCGGCCTGCGCCGCATGCCACCAGGCCAACGGCCAGGGGATCGAGAACACCTTCCCCGCACTGGAAGGCGGCAAGATCACCACCGGCCCGGTGGAAGGGCACCTGAAGATCGTGATCCACGGCAGTGAGAAGAACCCGGTCATGCAGGCCTACGGCGACCAGTTGAGCGATCGCGAGATCGCGGCCGTGATCACCTATGAGCGCAATGCCTGGAGCAATGACACCGGTGACCTGGTCACCCCGCAAGCAGTGGAGGCGGCACGATGAGCCAAACAGCGGATTCTGTAGTCGATCAGATCGAACACGAACACAGCCATGCCGGGCCGAGGAAGGGCCCGCTGCGCTGGCTGCTGACCGTCAATCACAAGGACGTCGGCACCATGTACCTGGTGCTTGCCCTGGTGGCATTGCTGGTCGGTGGCGTGATGGCCCTGGTCATCCGAGCCGAGTTGTTCCAGCCGGGGCTGCAACTGACGCAGCCTCAGTTCTTCAACTCGCTGACCACCATGCACGGCCTGACCATGATCTTTCTGGCGATCATGCCGGGGCTGACGGGGCTGGCCAACTGGATGGTGCCATTGCAGATCGGCGCGGACGACATGTACTGGCCGCGGGTCAACAACTGGGCGTTCTGGATGCTGCCACCGGCGGCGCTCCTGCTGTGGTGGGGTTTCTTCATGCCGCAGGGTGCGCCCGGCGGTGGCTGGACCATGTACGCACCGCTTTCGTCCACGTACGCCCCGCCATCGATCGACTTCGTGATCATGGCGATCCACATCATGGGCATCTCCTCGATCCTCGGCGCACTGAACATCATCCTCACGATCCTCAAGATGCGTACCAAGGAGATGAAGCTCTGGGACATGCCGCTGTTCACGTGGACCTGGCTGATCACCGGCTTTCTTCTGCTGCTGGCGATGCCGACCCTGGCCATCGCGGTCACCATGCTGCTGACCGATCGGCACCTGGGCACCGGCTTCTTCGAGGCCGCTGCCGGCGGCGACCCGGTATTGTTCCAGCACATCTTCTGGTTCTTCGGTCACCCCGAGGTCTACATCATGATCCTGCCGGCCTTCGGCGTGGTCTCGGAGATCGTGCCGGCCTTCAGCCGCAAGCCGCTGTTCGGGCGCACGTCGATGATCTGGGCCGTGATCGCGATCACCTTCCTCTCGGCGATCGTCTGGGCGCACCACATGTTCACGGTGGGGCTACCGGTCGAGGCGCAAGTGCTGTTCATGTACACCACGATGCTGATCGCGATACCCACGGGCATCAAGATATTCAACTGGGTCGCCACCATGTGGCGCGGGTCAATGACGTTCGAGGCGCCGATGCTATGGGCGCTCGCCTTCATCTTCCTGTTCACGATCGGCGGCTTTTCCGGGCTGATGCTGGCCGACGTGCCGGCTGACTACCAGTACCACGACACCTATTTCGTCGTGGCGCACCTTCACTACGTGGTGGTGACCGGCTCGCTGTTCGGGATCATCGCCGGGATCTACTACTGGCTGCCCAAGTGGACCGGCAACATGTACAACGAGGCGCTCGCCAAGTGGCACTTCTGGCTCTCGGTGATCTCGGTCAACGTCACCTTCTTCCCGATGCACTTCGCCGGGCTGGCCGGCATGCCTCGCCGGATTCCCGACTACCCGATGCAATTCATGGACTTCAACATGATCTCGACCGTGGGGGCGTTCGTCTTCGGCCTGTCACAACTGCTGTTCATCTGGCTGCTCATCCAGACGATCCGTGGCGGCAAGAAGGCGGGCGACCGTCCCTGGGATGGTGCAAAAGGCCTGGAATGGACCCTGCCCTCGCCGCCGCCGTACCACACGTTCACCGAGCCGCCGTCTCGCCAGACGGTGCATGACGAAGGCCCGCACGGCTACCACTGATGCGGACCTGAGACGACTCGGCGGCAGGCGTAGTGAACGGAATCGCGTCGCCAATCTGGGACACTCGCGGCAGCACCGCACAGCGAGAGGCGAACATGGCCATGGCCAAGGACAACCGAACGGCTGACATCTCCGGTGGGGCCTCCTCGGCAAGGGGGGCCAAGTCCGGGGAACGTCGATTCCGTCCCGCCCTGGTGCAAAGCCTCGCAACGCTGGTCCTGCTACCGGTCTTCATCGGGCTGGGTCTCTGGCAGGTTCAGCGCGCGGCGGAAAAGCAGCATCTGCTCGAAGCCGAGTCGGCGGCAACGCAAGCCTCGCCGGTGCCGGTCGCATCACTCGGTCCGACCAACGTGCCGTTGCACGCCCGGGCCAGCGGCGGGTACGACGAGCACCTGTTCCTGCTGGACAACCGGGTTCGGAACCGGCGCGCGGGCTACGAGGTGCTGGCCCCGTTGCGCATCACCGACGACGAGGCGGTGCTGGTCAACCTGGGCTGGGTGGCGCAGGGCGAGAGCCGCGAGCAACTGCCCGCGGTCGAGGTGCCAACCGGGACGGTGCAGGTCACCGGCCTGGCCATGACGCCCCAACCGCCGCCGTTCGAACTGTCCGATCGTGAGACCTTCGCCACCGGTTGGCCCAAGGTGGTGCAGACCGCGGTACCAGGGACGCTGGAAAAGGAACTGGGCTTTCAGCTGCGGCCGGTCGTGCTCTACCCCGACGGATCGGAGGTTGCGGCCCACAAGGTCGAGACGATGCATGAATTCGGACCGGAGCGGCACCACGCCTACGCGGCGCAGTGGTTCGGATTCGCGGTGGTGCTGGTGATTGTTTACCTGTGGCATGGCCTGCACCGGGGCCAACAAAGGAGAAACCGAGAATGGACGCAGTGATGACGAGTGGAAATCGAAGGCAATGGACCATCCTGCTGAGTCTGGCGGCAGTCTTCATCCTGCCGCTAGCCGCATCGTGGACCATGTACACCCTTCAGCCGTTCGAAAAACAGGGCGGGCTCGAACACGGGCAATTGCTCACTCCCGTCGAGCAGGTGCCGGTGGCGGGGCTGAGAACGCTCGACGGCGAGCCCGTCGACGCCAGCCTTTTCCAGGGAAAATGGACACTACTCCATCACGTGCCCGCCGGTGAGAACCAGGCCGGCTGTAACGCGGACTGCCGTTCGCTCATGGACACCCTCCGCCGGGTCCGCCTGGCGCAGGACGAGGCAATGCGGGCCGTGCAAAGGGTCCTGCTGGAACCGGCAGGCACAGGCCGCCCCGCGGATTTCGACGACGGGCTGCGGGTGCTCGAAAGCAAGCAATGGCCCCTGGCACGGGGATCCGTATATATCGTCGATCGACAGGGTTACCTGGTGTTGCGCTATGACGCCGGGTTCGATCCGCAGGGATTGCTGAACGATCTGGAACGACTGTTGCGCCTGGCCGGGGAGGGTTAAACGTGGTGGAGCAAAAGTCCGCAAAACAGGGCAAGACAAACCACGGCGACGGTCGTGTCTACCGTCGCCTTACCTATCTCGCCACCACCCTGGCCCTGGTGGTGGTCGTGCTCGGCGCCTTCGTCCGCCTGACCGATGCCGGCCTGGGCTGCCCCGACTGGCCGGGCTGCTACGGCCACCTGACCGTCAGCTCGGCCCAGGCCAACGAAAGCCAGGTCAACGCCCTCTATCCAGACCAGCCATTGGAGGCCGGCAAGGCCCTCAACGAGATGGTGCACCGTTATGCCGCCGGGACGCTCGGCCTGCTGGTGATGCTTCTAGTGGGGATCGGCTGGTGGTACAAGCGCCACCGGGCCATCTTGTCCACCCTCGCCGGGCTGATCATCTTCCAGGCCCTGCTGGGCATGTGGACCGTGACCATGCTGCTCAAGCCTCTGGTCGTGACGGCGCACCTGCTCGGCGGCATGACCGTGCTCTCCATGCTCTGGTGGATATGGCTCGACAACCGTCACCGATGCCTGCTCACCGCCGGGGCGAGGGCATTGCCCTTATCGACAGTGACCCCCGGCATGCGATTGTTCGCCGTGGTCGGCCTGGTGTTGCTGATCGCCCAGATCTTCCTTGGCGGCTGGACGTCGACCAACTATGCGGGACTCGCCTGCAGCGGCTTTCCCACCTGCAACGGCCAGTGGTGGCCGAATGCCGACTACAGCTCCGTCTTCGGCCTGCACGAAGTATATGACCTGCATGGCCCGGGCCTGATCGCCATCCAGTGGCTTCATCGGCTGGGCGCGCTGGTCGTGTTCGTCTACCTAGTGGCGCTGGTCGCCACCGTCAGCCCCAATGCGCCACGGATCGCCCTAGCCATCAGCGTCCTGCTGATGCTGCAGGTAGCCCTGGGGGTCGCCAATGTCCTGTTCGGCCTGCCGCTGGCGATGGCGGACGCCCACAACGCGGGCGCGGCACTCCTTCTGCTCGCGGTCCTTGCGCTCAATCACCACCTCAATCATCCGCTGACCCCCGCGATGGGTCAGGCACCAAAGGGAGTGTGCTCATGAATGTTCGAGCCCAGACGGTTGCCGCAATCGGCGCCTTCCCCTGGCGCAGCTATGTGAAGCTGTGCAAGCCCAAGGTCGTCTCTCTGGTGGTGTTCACGGCACTGGTCGCCATGCTGCTGGCCGCACCCCCGGGGGATCTGCCCTGGACGCTGCTCGTGGCCGGCACCGTCGGCATCACCCTCGCCGGCTTCTCGGCGGCGACGTTCAACCACGTCGCCGACCGCGAGATCGACGCGGCAATGGGCCGAACCAAGGCCCGACCGCTGCCCACCGGCGACGTCTCAAGACCGGCGGCAACGGTATTCGGCGCCCTGCTCGGCGGGATGTCGCTGGGGCTCCTGTGGTTCGCGGTCAACCCGCTCACCGCGGTGCTGACCCTGCTCACCCTGATCGGCTACGCCGTGATCTACACCCGCTACCTCAAGTGGATCGGGCCGCAGAACATCGTGCTCGGTGGCGCCTCGGGCGCGGCACCGGCCCTGCTGGGCTGGACCGCGGTCACCGGCCAGGTCGGCTGGGAGGCGATCGCCCTGTTCCTGATCATCTTCGTCTGGACGCCGCCGCATTTCTGGCCGCTGGCCATCGCCCGGCGCGAGGAATATGCCGCCGCCAAGGTGCCGATGATGCCGGTCACCAACGGCGTGGCCTACACCAAACGCCACACCCTGGCCTATGCCATCGCCCTGCTGCCCGTGAGCCTGCTGCCGGTGCTGGTGGGCATGAGCGGGCCGGTGTACCTGGTCGGCGCCACGCTCTTGAGCGGCAGCTTCATCCTGCGCGCCTGGCGGCTGCTGCATACCGACAGCGACCAGCAGGCGATGAAGCTGTTCGCCTTCTCGATCACCTACCTGACCGCCCTGTTCGCCCTGATGCTGGCCGATCACTACCTGCCGCTCGGTTCCGTGCCGGCAGTGATTGGATAAGGTGACCCGCCGATGGGAAGCAGACCATGACGCTGCCCCCCCTGCTCGAGCAGAGCGTCGCCTTCCTGCTGCCGTACGACTTCTCGCCGACGGTACTGCTGGTCTGCGCCGGCGCCGCCCTGCTCTACCATCGCGGCTGGCGCAGGACGCGCGGCGGATGGGGACAGGCGCTACTGTTCTGGCTCGGGCTGCTGGGCATGTATGTCGTGCTGCAGACCCAGTTCGACTACTACGCCCAACACAGCTTCTTCATGCATCGCCTGCAGCACCTGGTGCTGCATCACGTCGCCCCGTTCCTGATCGCCGTCTCCGCGCCCGCAGCAATCCTCGGGGCCGGCCTGCCGGACAGGATTCATCGTCACGTTGTGGCGCCGCTGCGGCGAAACCGGCTGCTGGGCCACCTGTACGCGGCGATTCAGGAGCCGCTGGTGGCCGGCGCGATCTTCGTCGGCCTGATCTACTTCTGGCTGATCCCGTCGGTGCACTTCTACGCCATGCTCAGCGTGCCGCTCTACAACACGATGAACTGGGGCATGGCCATCGAGGGGCTGCTGTTCTGGTGGATGATCTTCAACCTGCGCGCTCCCGGCGCGAGCGACATGCGCCACTACGGCTATCGCCTGCTGGTGCTCTTCCTGGTCATGTTTCCGCAGATCGCCCTCGGCGCCTACATCGCCCTGAGCAACCACGATCTGTTCGGCATCTACGCCGCCTGCGGCCGCATCCTGCCCATCACACCGCTGATCGACCAGGCAATCGGCGGCCTGCTCACCTGGGTGCCCGCGGCGATGATGAGCGTGGTCGGCGGACTGGTGCTGGTGTATCGATGGAAGCGCCAGAGCCAACAGGTCGAGCAACCCCTATCCCCCACCCTTGGCTGTGCGAGGTAAGTACATGCCGCGATTCAAACGTTATCTGATCCTCTGTCTGCTCCCCCTGCTGCTCGGATGCAGCGAGGAGCCACCGGGTGGCTGGTACGGCCATGACATCACCGGCGTCATGCCGGACCTCGAGTTCAACCTGGTCGATCACCGGGGCAAGGCGGTCACCGCCGAGGACTACCGCGGCAAGATCAAGTTGATGTTCTTCGGCTACACCAGCTGCCAGCACGTGTGCCCGGTGGCGCTGAGCAAGCTCGCCGCGGCAACCCGGGAGCTGGGCGACCAAGCCGACCAGGTCGAGATCCTGTTCGTGGCGGTGGACCCCAAACGCGACAAGAAGGTGCTCGACGAGTACGTCACCAATTTCACCCCCGATCTGGTCGGCTTGACCGGCACCCAGGAGCAACTGAAAGCCGTGGCCAAGCGGTACCGCGTTGCCTTCAGCTACGAAAAGCCGCGTGACAACGGCTTCTACATCGTCAACCACAGTGGTGCGGTGTTCGCGTTCGGCCCGCAGGGAAAGACCCGCCTGCTGATCGACGACCAGTCCAAGACCGCCAATATCACCGCGGACCTCAGGCGCCTGATCGAGCAGTCGAGCATCTGACATATGCCTCGCGGTGCAGCCGTCAGCATCGAGCCGGCCCTACCTCACTCGGCCTCCTGCCTCGTCCGACAGATGGGAAAGGCCGAGCAGCCCCAGAAATGCGTGCCGACATTCGCGCCACGCTTGACCGTCCGGAGCACCATCTCGCCGCCGCACTTGGGGCAAAGCCTTGCGGCATTCGGATTGGAGCGCGTTTTCAGCTGTGCCACGTGCTGACGATGCGTGGCGCGCGTCGCGGCCAGCCGTCCGGACTCGATCGCGGCAGTCGTCTCCCGCACCTGCTCATCGGTCAGGACCGGCGTCTTGAAAGAGCGGATGTAACGCACGTAGCCACCGCCGGCAGTGACATTGGCCGGCATGGACGTCTTGAACGTGCTGCCACCGGTGAAGGCGACGACTGAATGAATCGCTTCGACCGGCACGTCGAGCATTGCCTCGATCGCCTTGACGTGCTTGTAGTTCTGCCGGAGCGGGTTCTGGAAGGAAACCGTCTTGCGGTAGATCTTCTGGGTCCATTTCGGCTGTTTCTCGCCGCCGAAGATCCAACCCTTCATGTGCTTGGTCTCGACCACGAAAACCCCGAAGCGGGAAACGAAGACGTGGTCGATCTGTGTGGTGCCATCCGGCGTACGCAACGTGACGTTATGAACCGGGTGGTAAACGTCGGCAGGCAGCCTGGCCCATGCCGCGAGCTTCACCAGGGACTCGCCGACCATGCCCTTGGACCAGGGTGTCTTGACCAGTGCGAGCACCATCGCAAGCAGTATCAGCCACCATATGGTGCCGAACGCACTCACAATCGCGGGAAAGAAGTCCATTTCGCCGGTTCTCCAGAAAAATCGAAGCGTATACCAGCTTCGAGAATGGGAGAACGATCACGAGGCCGCAGCACCGGATCGAGCCAAGCGCTGCGGGCAACACCCTTACGGTGACGGTTCAGTAGGCCCGGTCGCCCGGAAAGCCTCATGAAAGCTGACGGTGCCGCGCGGCACGGGCCCGTCAAACGGCAAGACGAAGAAAGCCTCCGGCGGGACGCCCTCGACGGCGAGATCGTTGGGATTCTCGAAGCCGAAGCGCGGGTAGTATTCCGGGTGGCCGACAAGACAGCAGCCGCGGGCGCCAAGCCCCTTCAACCGCGCCAGCCCCTCGCGGATCAGGGCCGCGCCGATCCCTTGGCGCTGGTACTCGGGGAGCACCGAGACCGGACCCAGCCCGCACCAGCCGGACGTGCCGTCGGAGATCGTCACCGGCGAGAAGGCGATGTGGCCAACCACCCGCCCTTCCCTCACGGCCACCAGCGAGACGGCCAGCGCCCCGGCGGCGCGCAGGGCCTCGACGATGTACTCCTCGGTATGGTCGCTGATCTCCATCGTGGCGAAGGCGGCCTTCGTGACCGCGCTGATCGCCTCGATATCCGCCGGCGTCTCGGCGTGGATGGTGACTGGTGTGTTCATGGCTCAACCCAAAGGCATCGAAGAACTGGCGCGCGACCCGGCCGCTGCGCACGCCGCGGGTCTGGGCGAACTGGATCGAAAAAGGGTTCTGACCCCTTTTCCCAATGCTGCTTGCCTGCGCGAATCGCCAACCCGTTACGTCGCCGATTTCAAGCCCGAAAAACACCCTCTAAAGACTACTCGGCCGGGCTGAAAAGAAACACATCACTACCAATCAATGGCTTATCCAGGCCCGACCCCGTATTTAGGCTACGGACCTGATGAAGTCCGGGAGTCCGGTTCTCCTGGATCGGGAGGGGGGCGTTTCGAACCGAGAACACCCAGGACCAGCTCCACCAGCGTGGCCCAGGCAATTCCCAGCGCCAGGCCCAAAACGATTCCCGAGGGGGCGGCCCAGCCCGCGACGAGGGTGCCCAGCGCCACGGTAAAGAGCAGGAAGGCACCGACCCCGGCATAGGCCACCGCGGGCCCCCAATTCGACACCCTGAACGTTAACGCCGTCGTTTGAATCAAAAGCGCGGCGGCGGCCGCGACCGGCACCGAAGGAAACTCCGCGTCGGGGACGACGCCTTGCAGCAGGAAACGATCGAGAAAATAGGCACCGCCGGCAGCGCCGAGGACACCGATGCCGATTCGAAGCGCCGCGCCCCATCCTGCACGCCACCACACGAACGCCATCAACGGGAGAGCCAGCGCAAGGATGCCGGGCCAATGAAAAGCCAGGAGCCCGCCGCGAGCGACCGCGACAGCCTGGTCCGTTCTCACCTCACCCATCCATTCGAGAACAGGAAAGTCGATCAGCGCCAGGCCAGCTACCGCCCGTGTCTGGCTGACCACCAGGCCGATGGCTGCCGCTGCACCCAACAGGGCGAGGAAACTGAGCGTCAGGCTCAACCCGTGGGCCAAACCTGGGTTGAGCCGCCGGCTCAGCCAGTGAAGCCCCGGGGCGAGCGTGCGGCCGACGCCGCTAAAGCCTGTGACCCGCAGTGCGACGAGGAATACCTCTTCCACCCGGCGCCGGTTTGCCGCAATGCGTGCGACCACCCAACGAATGACCAGAGCCATGAGGAAAAGGATCAGCAGCAGAAGAGCGGCGGTTCCAGTTACCTCCTTCAGAAGTTCCCAGGACGCACCGAGCACAACACCGAGCGTGATAAACGTGGCTGCCCAAATTACGCTTGCAGGCACGTCGAAGAGCAGGAAACGACGGTAGGGCATCTGCGATGCACCAGCGAGAAAAGGCGTGATGATCCGGGTGGGGGTGGACACCCGGCCCAGAACGATCGCCCATTCCCCTCTGCGCTGCATGAAGTCCTGTCCCCGCCGGATCGAAGGGCCGACGAAACGCACCAGCGGCGCCCACTGCAGCATTTTGGCGCCCCAACGACGGCCGAGATAAAAGCCCGTGGTATTTCCCATGATCGTTGCTACCACCACGACGCCCAGCAGGGGCCCCATCTCCAGTTGACCACGGGAGGCAAGGATCCCGCCGATCACCACCGCCAGTTCACCGGGCGTCACGAAGCCGAGAAAGAATGCGGCCTCGGCCCAGCACAGCCCCCCGAGTACGACATAGACCGTGAAGGGCGAGAGCTCCAAAGCCGACTGAAGAATCCTGTCGATGAGTTCACCCGTATGCGGTTGAGAGGTAGTGGACAAGTATAGCTAGTACGCACGAGGATGTCGGTCAACGTAATACCGCGACTATGGGCACGATGTCAGCCGTTGACGGCTCAGCTGAAGCTATTGAAGAACTGCCCCGCGACCCGGCCACTGCGTACACCGCGGGGCTGGGCGAACGTGATCGCCTCGACGTGCAGATCGTCCCGGTCGCCCGCCAAAGGGTTCTGTCCCCTTTTTCCTAGCCGAAGTTCGGCACAAGGGCCAGTGATCGATTGAGGTCGGACCGAGCCAAGATGCTGTTTATAGACCTACCAGTGGCTACAGTCGGTTCAGTGAAAGCCTTAGACAGCGCTTTTCACCCCCAAAAACAACGCTCCAAGGAGGGAGCCCATGCCACGAGCCAATCGCTTCTATCTGCCCGGCCAGGTCTGGCACATCACTCATCGCTGCCATCGCCAGCAGTTCCTGCTGAAGTTCCTACGCGACCGACGCTCGTGGCACCGCTGGTTGTTCGAGGCACGCAAGCGCTACGGTCTTTGCGTCCTCAACTACATCGCCACGTCCAACCACATTCATCTGCTTGTTCGGGACCAAGGCAAAGGTGAGATCGCCCGATCAATGCAGCTCGTTTCCGGGCGCATGGCGCAGGCGTACAACCAACGAAAGCAACGCAAGGGCGCGTTCTGGGAGGATCGCTACCACGCCACGGCAATCGAAAGCGGCGAGCACCTGGCTCGCTGCCTCGTCTACATCGACCTGAACATGGTGCGTGCGGGCGCGGTGACGCATCCGGCAGACTGGCTGGTCAGCGGCTACCAGGAGATCCAGACTCCACCCCGGCGGTACCGGATTATCGATATTCCAGCCCTACAGGAAGCGCTCGGCCTGGCCGCCAACAGCCAGATAGGCGCCGTCCACCGCGAATGGGTGGAGCAGGCACTGAAAGAAGACCCGTTGCACCGAGATACGCGCTGGTCCGAGAGCGTGGCCATTGGGAGCCACGCGTTCGTCGAAGGGGTTCAGGCGCAACTCGGGACCTGGGCACAGGCAAGACATGTGGAAGACGCAGACGATGCGGCGTGCCTGCGAGAGTCGTCAGCCGCTTACATGGCCGATTTCAGGCCCGAAAACGTGGCTCTAAAGCCGAATTAGCAGCGCTGAGCTCGACAGAGTTTCTACAAATCAGTCACTTAGCTAGGTCCGACCCCGTATGTTTGTTGTCTAGGTCCGACCCGGTATGTTCAGCGTAGAAGCTTGACCGGGAGACGCCCAGTGTCTGGCAGGCGAGCGCCACGTTGATAGGCTCTCTCAGTCGGTCGATCACCGCGAATGTCGCGTCTCGTCCTCGACGAAGAGAGCCGTCGCTTTTTTTAAGATCGCCTTCTCCTGCTCGAGGCGCTTGACCTTGGCTTCCAGTTCGGCGATCCGGCGGTGCTCAGCGGTCAGAGGGGCATGGCCGGTCGGGACCGTTCCCTCCCGCTCGGCTCGGGCCTGCTTGACCCAGCGACGCAAGGCCGTGTCGCCCACATTGAGCGAGGCACATGCCTCGGGCACGGTATAGCCCTGATCCAGCACCAGGCTCGCGGCCTCGAGCTTGAACTCTTCCGAACAATGACGTCTTCCCATCGTCGGTACACCTCGTGGTCGTGGTGGCAAATTACCACCTATCGGGGTGTCCAAGATCAGTGAACCACTTCAAAGCCCACAGGGCCAAGGCGAGGGGTGCCCTTCTCTTTGGGTACTTTCTCTTGGGCAAGCAAGAGAAAGCACCTCGCGCGCTGCACCAACCTAAAAAAGACGTCGTTAATAACCAGCGTGCGAAACCAGCGCCAAATCGTTAAAAGCGCCCCACCCCTTTTTTCTTTGCGTAGCCACTCAAAATTAGCTGGTCGCCTACGCATGTCCTGTGGGAGAGCCGGTCGAGGGGTTACTCATCGCCCTTTTCCCTGTCGCCCGAACCCGATTCTCCAGACTGAGAAACCCCGAACTTCCCGATATTAGCTGACCTATTTCCCATCACTTGGTTTAAACGGCTTTGAGCCTCGATCGCTCTCAGCACGCTCTTTTCCGATAAACCAAGATTGTCAAACATGTTTTTACTCGCATTAAGACTGTCAGCCATCTGACCAATGCGATCATAAGCCTCAAGGTCAGAGTAAAATTGATTCCATTTATTAGCCTCCTTTAGTGCTTTACCGAGGCCTCCACTAGCAAGCTCCTCCCACGCACCAATTTCGTTTTCGAAGATGTTGGGATCAACTCCTTCAAACGCACGCGCAACAGCGTCCGGATCACCTGGAATCCCCCGACTCACTTCACGAACTTCATCAACCATAGAAGCAGGCAAGGTCTCATCCAGCTTCTCGCGAGCCAACTCTAAGAACTCATCTGATTTGCACATGAAAAGATCAGCACCCGCTAACTCTTTGAACTCTTGTATCAAACCGGGATGCGGGCCTAACTTTTTATCCTTTGCAAATTCCCACCAATCTTCTTTGTTGTCGTCTGTGACAAATATCACACTGTCGGCATTATCTCTAGCGTAATCTATGGTCTGTAACCAAATTATCAAATCGCCGAATTTTCTCGCCAAATCCTTTTTTGCATCAGATGTGCCCGATTTGTTCGCGTCTTTAAAGCCAGGAGGCGTTCGCTCTTTGTAACGATCCTCACCCTTTTTAAAAATATCCAAAAGAGTGTCGTGATCATATTCATAGCCAACTTTTCCGTCAAAAACATTTGCCACCCGATCCCTGACATAATCGCCCCCTAGTTTTTGCGCGAAGTTAGTTTTATTCTCCTCAAGTTCAGAGACAAGGTCATTAAACACGCCCTCTGACTTATCGCGCAGATCCTCGGACACAAAAGGATGCCTGTAGCGGCTTTTCAAATCAGACTGAGTCCTCTTCAGATCCCTTAACAGACTATCGTAGCGCGACAGCTCCTCTTCTATTACGCCATTTCTTCCCGTCAAAAACTCTTCCGCTACTCTATTGGGAAGCCATGCAAACTCCTTCAATTCCTCCAATATTTTCAGAAACTCTTCCCTTGTGTCGTCAGAATAACGATAGAGATTGTGCAATATGCTCGTATCAAATACGAGCAAACTACCGTCCCAGACGTCGCTCAAGTCCACGACGTTATTTTTTGCAAAATGACCTGGGAATCGATTCCTCATATCAACCTCTCCACTGGCCCTAGGTTAAAAACAAGGCCCACCGTCTGGTGGGCCTTGTTTAACAATCCTTTGTACGAAGACATGTGTTTTAACTTACTCCGGCCGCATATGCGGAAACAGCAGCACATCCCGAATCGATGCCGAATCGGTCAACAACATGATCAACCGATCGATGCCGATCCCCTCCCCCGCCGTCGGCGGCATGCCGTGCTCCAGCGCGCGGATGTAGTCGGCGTCGAAATGCATGGCCTCCTCGTCGCCGGCTTCCTTCTCGTTGACCTGCTGGGCGAAGCGCTCGGCCTGGTCCTCGGCGTCGTTGAGCTCGGAGAAGCCGTTGGCGATCTCGCGGCCGCCGACGAAGAACTCGAAACGCTCGGTGACGAACAGGTCGTCGTCCTTGCGGCGGGCCAGCGGTGAGACCTCGGCCGGGTACTCGGTGATGAAGGTCGGGTCGTGCAACTTGTGCTCGGCCGTCTTCTCGAAGATCTCGATCTGCACCTTGCCCAGCCCGTAGCTGTCCTTGAGCGGGATGCCGAGCTTATCGGCCACCGCACGCGCCTTGTCCATCTCGTCGATGTCGGCCGCAGTCAGGTCCGGGTTGTGACGCAGGATCGCCTCGCGGACGGTCAGGCGCTCGAAGGGCTTGCCGAACTCGAAGGTGTCGCCCTGATACTCGATGGACGTGCCGCCGTGGACCTCCTCGGTGCAACGGCGCAGCAGGTCCTCGGTGAGGTTCATCAAGTCCTGGTAGTCGGCGTAGGCCTGGTAGAACTCGATCATCGTGAACTCGGGGTTGTGCCGCGTGGAGAGCCCCTCGTTACGGAAGTTGCGGTTGATCTCGTAGACCCGCTCGAAGCCACCCACTACCAGGCGCTTGAGGAACAGTTCCGGCGCGATGCGCAGGTACAGCGGCATGTCGAGCGCGTTGTGGTGGGTCATGAACGGCTTGGCCGCCGCCCCGCCGGGGATGACGTGCATCATCGGCGTCTCGACCTCGAGATACCCACGCTGGTTGAGGTAGTCACGGATGAACTGGATCACGCGGCTGCGCACGCGGAAGGTGTTGCGCGCCGACTCGTTCATGACGAGATCGAGGTAGCGCTGGCGATAGCGGGACTCGGTGTCCGACAGGCCGTGGAACTTGTCCGGCAGCGGGCGCAGGCTCTTGGTGAGCATGCGGATGGAATCGACCCGCACGGAGAGCTCGCCCTTGTTGGTCTTGAAGAGCACGCCCTCGCCGCCAACGATGTCGCCGATGTCCCAGGTCTTGAAGTCCTGGTAGACGTCGGCACCGACGTCGTCGCGGGAGACGTAGAACTGGATGCGACCGGACTGGTCGAGGATGGAGAGGAAGCTCGCCTTGCCCATCACCCGCTTGGCCATGACGCGACCGGCGACGGCGACGCGCACGGTGTTTTCCTCGAACCACGGTTTGTCGTGCTCGCCGTACTCGGCCTGCAGTTCCCCGGCCATGTGCTCACGGTCAAAGTCGTTGGGGAACGGGTTGCCGGTCTCGCGCAGCTTCTTGAGCTTCTCGCGGCGCTCGGCAATCAGTTGGTTCTCGTCGAGTGCGGGCTTTTGCTCGGCCATGGTTTCGGCTCTTGGTGGTGGGGTTGGGCCGGACGGTGCCGGCGTGTCTGCTCAATGGCTTGTCGTAGGAGCGTCTTTAGGCGCGAATGCCGGAGGTTGCCATCCGGTGAATTTCGCGGCTAAAGCCGCTCCTACAGTGTGCTTCCTGTCCCCGTGGGAGCTTGCCTGGCAAGCGAATCGCGCCTTGGCGCGAGTCCCCGGTTGGGCTGGGCACGGTGCCCTGGTCGGGACAGCCGCTTGGGCGGCCTTCGCGAGCGGGGCTCGCTCCCACAGGGGGGGGCTTCGTTTGGCGTTACAGGCCGCTCTTGAGGCTGGCCTCGATGAACGGGTCGAGGTCGCCGTCGAGTACGGCCTGGGTGTTGCCGGTCTCGTGGCTGGTGCGCAGGTCCTTGATGCGGCTCTGGTCGAGCACGTAGGAGCGGATCTGGCTGCCCCAGCCGACGTCGGCCTTGGTGTCTTCGACGGCCTGGGCCTCGGCGCGGCGCTTTTGCATCTCCAACTCGTAAAGCTTGGCCTTGAGCTGCTTCATCGCCCGCTCGCGGTTCTTGATCTGCGAGCGCTCGGACTGGCAGGCCACCACGGTGCCGGTCGGGGTGTGGGTGAACCGCACGGCGGACTCGGTCCGGTTGACGTGCTGGCCGCCGGCCCCAGAGGCGCGGTAGACGTCGGTGCGGATGTCGGACGGGTTGATCTCGATCTCGATCGCATCGTCGATCTCGGGGGAGACGAACACCGAGGCGAACGAGGTGTGGCGACGGTTGTCCGAATCGAACGGCGACTTGCGCACCAGGCGGTGCACGCCGGTCTCGCTGCGCAGCCAGCCGAAGGCGAACTCGCCCTCGAAGCGGATGGTGACCGACTTGATGCCGGCGACCTCGCCGTCGGAAATTTCGGTGATCTCGG
>JAGXIF010000050.1 GCA_024635755.1 Halothiobacillus sp. | reverse complement strand
TGTTCGCCCTTGACGGCGGCGAGTGCCACCTTGGCCTTGAAGTCACTGCTGTACTGCCGGCGTTTCCTACTCATGATCAGGTTCTCCTCTTGGAATGATCAGAGCTTAGCGCCTGGTCCGAATTTCGGGGACCACTTCATATGTCAGAAGCAAAATGTCTTGGCCTCCGACACTCAGCCCAGAGGATCAGTCTTTTGTGATTGATCAGCTTAGGCTTTACGCCCAGATTCTCACGGCGATATTCTCTATTTATTTCGCCACAATCGGAATTATACTTAGTTCCGGTTATGCCAGAATTCGTCGGGACATCATCCGAATGCTGACCAACGAGCAGGTTGGGAGTTTGTATTCTCGGTTATTGGTGCTTACAGCGATTTTTTGCTTAGTAGCCACTGGACTGCCTGTGTTTGGCTTTGAATCCTTACTGTTCGTCTATGTCGTCGGAACAGTTCTAAGTTTACTGAGCGCTTTGGCATTGTTTCCGTTGGGGCAGAGACTGTTTAATTTCTTTGATCTAAAACCGCTCGTTAACAGCGAGATCCTCCCCAGCATTGCTCGCCATATCGAAGGTGCGGCAAACGCGAGGAATTCAATTTCTTTGGCTAATCATCACTCGAAGGAAGCGCGACAGGCCCTCGAACAGCTCTCCTATATTGATGATCGTTTTAAAGGCAGAAAGGAGGCACTGCAGGACAATCTTCTTTCGCTGAGCGGTGCCTATACCACCTTGCTGTTGCACTACCTTGAAAATAAACACACCATCGACCCGGAGAGCTATTGGTTTCCGAGGAGAATTAACTACAAGCAATGGTTTTTTGCTGGTGACAGTACGACGTCAACGGCGCTGAAAATGAGCAGCCAAGACTTTCTTGTTGAGGAAAAGCCCGATCATCGATGGCTTGAAAACGAGATCGTTAATAGATTGGCAGGTCACATTGAACTTGCATTTCAAGTCGGTGACTTCAATCTCGCGCTCAAACTCCTTAGGCATTTCTCGACCCGCCTTTTGACGTATGCGCGATCGTTTCAGTTCGACGTCGGTATGCAAGAGCTCAAAAGATTCCGAAAAATAATTGAAGAGGCTTTTGCGTCATCGGGCGATACGGTAGACGATAAAACAGAAAAGCTAAAGATTTACATAGCAACCACGTGGGCTGCGCTTGGACATAATTTGTGCTTAGAAACTTTACGTCGAATAAAAACCTTTGATTCAGAGCTGAAAGAGTTTTTCGAGGCGGACGAGTGGAGCAAGCAGTCCTTGGTCTATCTTCCAGCCTTTTTGCAAGTGGATCTCGCTTTGATCGTTGAGCGTATTGAATTTGAGAAAGAGATTGAGGGGGAGCGTCTATCCAGGCCTAAGTACGTCCAACAGTTGGCGGTCCAAAAGCTGTTGCAGCATTACTCGAAAGTTCTACCTGCTGTATGCGACTTCTACCAAAGTATCCTTCCAGATTTTGTGGAAGTAATGGCGAAATGGAAAATGTCCGAGGCCGCAACCCAGGTTGTCCTTGAAAGCTTACACGCCCATTGGAAGCTGCCGGCTTGGTTTGACATGCTCGCGCAGCTTGTGGATCGTTATCACGAGTATAAGCACTATGACGAAGAGCAGTACGCCCTAAGTGTGATCAATTTCGCTGAGATGTCCAATCAACTTTCTTCAGCACGAGATGATGCAATTGCTAGGCTCGGCGATCCAGCGATGGTCGGTCATATCTTCCAGCCGAAACACAATATTGATCTTCCCGATCACTTTGGACAAATCTACTTCGAACTGGCCGAAGCCTGCATCACCGCGCTCGAACAGAATGACCCAAGTAAGCTGGGCAAAGTTCTCCCGATGTTTTTGTCTCTAGCTTTTTTGGCAGCCGATTCAAAGTTTGTGGATCGGAAGTTAGATATAAACGACGAATTCCGACTTCATCTCATTTCTTCGGTGATTAATGACCTCGCGTCTGTCCTAGGGTTTGCTATCCTATATGGCGCTTACTTCAAAAATGATGAATTATCATCTGGTGCTCTCTCCAAATTTGATGCTTGGATTAATAATCATGCTGATAAACAACAATATCTAAAACGAATGATCATCTTGTCAAATACACATAGTTTTAGCATAAGCGCACCGCCTCGAAGTATGATCCGAATTGACTGGAAAATATCGTTTGAAAATCGCGCGAGGCAGGATGGGTTTGAGGGCCAGATGAGCATGAGGCCAGGCGGAAGGCATCCAAATAAAATCGTGAGTGAGTTCTTAATGTCTCTTTCGGATGCATCTCACCTTTTCTTTGCAAAACACATTTTGCCTCAGCTCGATACTATTGACTTCGAAATCGACCACCAGATCACCGCCCTCGCTAGCCGGTTACTTGAAGATGACGAAGAAGAACGGCATGAAGATTTTTAGAGCAGAGCCTGCGCGCAGGTACGACCTTTGGGATGAAAAAATTGAGTTGGTTGATCGTCTTTTCATCAGACCGCAAGGGCAAGGGCCAAACTTCAATCGGCGCATGTTCGACGAGGATTTTTCAAGATTGTTTTTGTCGATATGCCGCCAAAGCGATAATCTGTTCAATATTAAGTCAAATTCCGACGAACTCACGCGACGGCTTTTTGCCAACGTTAATACTAGATACACCTCACGTTCAGTTGATGCAACAATCCGTCATCTGGTTGAGGACATAGTTCAATCGATAATTTTGACCGGAAGATCGCTCTATTTTCTTTATGACGAGACAGAGGAGGAGAAAGTCCACGTAGTGTCATTCAGACCAGACGGTGTTTTTCGTCTTTTTGGTACTGATGTTCAGTGGGTGCCGAAACGTATAGAAAGGCACTGGGATCGAGATGACGAGGAATTTCCTAGGGAAATACGTATTTTGGATCCGGCCAAAGTAATGCGATTCTATATGCCAATAGCATTCAAGCGCATGCTATCCGAACAAAATAGAACGCTGGCTGTCATTGACAAACATCAATATGACTCGGCCAATTTATATCCACGGCCTACGTACGAAAACCCTAACCCAAGTACCTGTTTCGACTCCCGTGTGTGGAGAGATATACAGGAGCGCGCTTTTTATCGTGCGACCCAGTGTACTGGCTGGAACGGTAGGACAATTGACTCTTCAAAGCGGTCAGGTTTCTTCGATTGTCACCGACTGATCCGTTTCCGCCGGAACCAACTGCTGTTAAGAGACGAGATTTTGAAGCAACTTAGCCGTGAGCTCTCGAGAGTGGGCAAACGCTACAAAGCGGGATTCTCGGTTGAAATATCGGCAACTGACGAGTTATCCAGCGTCGCGCACCTTAATGAATTGGAGGTTAGGCTGCGGCGCGAGGAAGTGGGTTTCAAAGAAGTCAGTGACTATTGCTTCAAGTGAGTGCTGAATGGCGGTTCGGTCGATTGTATAATCGTATGTTGCACAGCTTGTGAATGTTTGGACTGTGGAGTATCCCAAATTCGGACCTGGCTTGTCGGCAGTGCTTCCACTATTACGGCCAGCAGGTCGCCAAGGTATTCTCTCCTGACCTCGCAAGCGCCTTACCTCGTCAGGCTGAGGCGTGCCGTGACAATGGATGCCATGTCAATTTTCTACCTCACTCCATGTCAATTGTTCTGTCGATTTCGCCGAAATTCAATTGACATGGCCCAAATGCCGCAGGAGGCCGCCAGAAATGGAGTTTAGCCATGTCAATAAAAGTCGAAGCTGTAGGTGTAGGTCGTGGCGCCGCTTGAGTTGTGTCTCGATCTGTGCAAAGCCATTTTCGTACTGTGTCTGGTAGGACACCAGCTTGTTGTACATATAGATCACATAGATCACGAGTACGGCGACCACGCCGATCAAGATCCACAGTTCGGTTCCCATGCTTGCTCACTCCTTGGTCAAAAGCCGGATTGTCGGTTGTGCCGCGCGAGCCTGTCGTCTCGACCGGTCGGGGGCGGGCAGCTCGGGCGCCGCTGGAAACGATCCGTCCCAAGCCCTTTCTAAGCCAAGCCCTTTCTAAGCATGGTACCTGCTTGACCTAGAGGATGAGCGATTAGTCGACCCAGGCGACGTGCGCAATGTCGGTAGGACTGCATCACCCGGCATCGGCCGAGATCGCCCACGATCACCCGGATCACAGCATCCATTCGAACGGTAGCAGGGAGAACAGCCACACGGCCCCGCGTTTGATCCACCCGGCCTTGGGTTCCTGGTCATGGCGCACTTGGCCGGCGGGTGTCTGCTCGATCCAGAAGACCTCGCCATTCTCGAGACCGAGTCGGTAGGCACTTTGGGGGATGTGTTGATGGAAGTTGCGCGACACTCGGGCGGCCAGTTTTCGGCTGTCGATGACCAGCCCGAGCTCGGTATTCAGGTTCACGGATCGAGGATCCACGTTGTAGGAGCCGACGAACAGTCGCTTGCCGTCGACGATAATGGCTTTGGCATGCAGGCTGGTCGCGGACTTGCCGAACGGGCCGATCTCGAGTTGAGGCTTGTCATCGAGCGACAGCCGTCGCATTTCGTAGAGCTCCACCCCGGCGTTGAGCAACGTCTTGCGGTACCGGGCGTACCCGGCGTGCGCGGGTGGCATGTCGGTGGCATCCAGCGAATTGGTGAGCACCCGAACACGCACCCCGCGTTTTGCCAGCTCGGTTAGCGATTGGGTGATCTCCGAGGATGGGACAAAGAACGAGGAGATGATGTCGAGGCTGGTGGCGGGTGTGCCGAAGATCTCCCGGAGTTGGTAGGTCACCAGGTCTTCGGCATTGTGCTCGTGCCGATCCAGCCCCTTGGCCGGGCTGTCGCCGACCAACCAGGTTGGCGCCCATTCCAGTTCGGTCTTGCCGGCGAGAAGTTGTGGGATGAGGCCTTTTTTCTGAAGGACCTGTGCATACTCCGCGGCTTTCGCGGTGTCCGTGGGGTTGTCGGCATTGAGCTCGAGTCGTTGGCGCTCGTCCTGATTTACCGCCGGGAGGATCCGGTCCGCTGGGTAGGACGACTGGCTGGACCAGAAGGCATCAAACCGAGTCGAGGCCTCCGGAACGACCGCGCCGATCGCAAGCACGTCGACATCGAAGAAGAGAAAACCGTCGGTGGAACTGAAATAGGAATCGCCGATATTCCGACCGCCTATGAGGGCGACCTGGTTGTCGGCGATTAAAGCCTTGTCGTGCATGCGCCGATTGGCGCGCGAGAAATCGGTAAGAAAACCCAACCATTTCAACTCGCGCAGGATGAACGGGTTGAACAACCGCACCTCGATGTTCGGCTGCGCGTCCAGCGTCGCCAGGGTGGTATCCAGCCCGGATGTGCCCTGATCGTCCAGAAGCAGCCGTACCCGCACCCCTTGGGCGGCCGCCTCCTGCAACTCCTCGAGCATCAGGGTGCCGGCAATGTCGCCGTACCAGAGGTAATACTGCAGATCGAGCGTGTGTTCGGCGGCCCGGGCTAGTTGCACCCAGGTGGCGAACGTTTCCTCCGGGTCGGAGATTAACCGGGTGCCGGTCCGCCCCGGACGGGGCTCGGTCAGGGGCGCCATTGCCTCGCCCAGGCGGCTGGAACGGGCTGCATCTATGTCCAGCGCACTCGAGACGTTGCGTCCTTCTAGAGGCGGCAGCGCGCAGGCGGAAACCATGCCGCTTAGTGCGATCAGCGTGGCCAGGGCCACCATCCAATGCGATTGGCAACATTGTTTCATCGTGCGGAATCCACCTGCTGGGCGACTGAGTGCATGCTTGGGGTTATACCCGGGCAGTGGCTGCAAGCAAACCGCAAGCCGGCGGCGTGGGCATCCGGCAGGCCCGCGGGCGGAGATTGCCGGGGTGACAGTGCATGCAGGATACTGCAAACAAGGGTCGGCCCCATCGATGTCGCTTCGCTGAGATGGCGGGGCCCTGAGGCATGCTTGATGCTGGTTAAATCGGGACGAACTGGCAGGTGACATGATGCGGGAAAATCCCTATCGGGCGTACTTCGAGCAGGCTGCGGATGTGTTGTTCGTCCTCGAGCCGGACGATGGTTCGTCGAGCGGCGAACCGGATGAGTCGGGTGGCTTTCACTACGTTGAGGTCAATGACGCCTTGCTGCAGGCGACCGGCTTGTCCCGTGAGGGGATTGTGGGCAAGTCGCCGGAAGATCTGTTGCCGGCCGACCAGACCGAGCGGGTTAAGGCCGAATATCGCCGCTGCCTGCTGGGCGGCGAGCCGGTGCAGTTCGAGCAGATACTCAACGTGCCGACCGGCAGTCGGAGCTGGCAGGTGCGCCTGAGCCCGCTTCGCGACGGGACGGGCGGGGTGGTACAACTGCTCGGCGCGGCGCGCGACATTACCTGGAGCCGGGATTTCGCTCAGCAACTGGAGACCGTGGCCGCGGAACTGCCGGGGTTTGTCTATCAACTGCGGCTGTCTGCCGAAAACGAGTGGGATTTCACCTTTGTCGGCGAGCGCGTCGAGGACATATGCGGCGTGAAGGCGGACGCGGTGCTTGCCGATGCGGGTGCGCTGATGCACCGCATTCACCCGGACGATTACCAGCGGGTGATCGAGGAGAGCCTGGCCTCTGCGCGCAGCCTCATCCCCGGTCGCAGCGACTTCCGCATATGCCACCGCGATGGCCGCATCGTCTGGGTCGAGGCCCACGACCTGCCGCAACCGCTCGGCGACGGCAGCATCCTGTTGACCGGCTACATCAACGAGATCAGCGTCCAGAAGGCGCTGGAAGCCGCGTTGATCTCGAGTGAGACGCGCTATCGCCAGCTGGTCGAGAACGCCAACGACATCATCTACAGCTTGACGGCCGGAGGGGTATTTACCTATGTGTCACCGAACTGGACGGCCCAGTTGGGCCATCCGGTGGAGTCCGTGATTGGCACCTCGATCAGCGATCATTTGCATCCGGATGACCTGCCTCGCGCCATGGGCGTCCTCCAGACCATCGACGAGACGGGCAGGCCCCAGTCCGGTATCGAATATCGCGTGCGCCATCGCGATGGGGAATGGCGGTGGCACACCAGCAATGTCTCGCCGTTTCCGTCGCTCGAGGGTGGGGTGGATGCCTACATGGGCATCGCGCGGGATATCACCGATCAACGCGAGATGGTCGAGCGCATTCGCCATCTGGCCGAACACGATATGCTGACCGATCTGCCCAACCGCGGTCTGTTCTTCTCGCACCTCGAGCAAGCGATTCGGTTGGCTCGACGCCGCGGCGAACGGTTGGCGTTGTTGTTCATCGACCTCGACAAGTTCAAGCCGGTCAACGACCACCTGGGTCATGCCGTGGGGGATCAGCTACTGGTGGACGTGGCCCGCCGCATGCAGTCCATCCTGCGTGAATCGGACCTGGTGGGGCGGATCGGTGGCGACGAGTTCATCGTCATGCTCAATGACCTGAAGTCGCCAGAGGAAGTCCTGACAGTGGCTAACTCGCTGCTCGAAGGGCTCCGCGAGCCCTTCGTCCTGGGGGAGCACCGGGCGGAGATTTCCGCCAGTATCGGCGGGGCGTTGTTTCCCGATCACGGCGACGATGGCGAGGCCCTGTCCCGAGCGGCCGATGAGGCCATGTACCGGGCCAAGGAGGCCGGGCGAGACGGTGTCGTGCTGGCGGACTGATGATCGAACCACCTCACACGGCCTTCCGGCTAGAAAGTCCGCCACGACCTTGCGACCACGGCCAGCGAGCCGGTCGGTCTTGTCGGTGCAAATGGTGGATACGCGGCCGATGTTCTCCACGACTGCGGTCCGGCGGAACAATGCCTTTCGTCAGGCGAGACGGTGGGGGCCAACGCCGAGGAATAGCGTCAGGACCACCGGGAACTCCTCCGGCAGTTGCGGCGATGGCGAGGGTCACCATGCTGAGCAGAGCGTCGACCAGGTGCCGGCGGAGGCCTCGACGATCCGGTTGGGCCAAAACGCGACAAGCGTCGCTCCGCTTCGGCCTTGCTCAGGCCTTCCTCGGGCGTCGTGAGGAGGTTCAGCCGATCAGGGAGGAGGGGATGCGGCATCCGGACAGCTTCATCCGAAGCAATGATGGATTGGAGGAAGCTTGTTTCGTTTCGGTTGTCCCAGTAACGAAACAAGCCGTCGTGAGGAACACGACGGCTTCGGTTGGTCGATGGATTGGCGACGCGGTGATCAGAACTCGTATTCGAGCTGCCAGCGCAGGGTGCTGTCTGCGGTGGCGTCGTTCAGGCCGAACAACAGTCCGGCTTCCCACTTGACTCGTTCCATGCCGAATGGGTTCGCGCCGATCAGGACCGGGCCGACGGCGTGGGTTTCCTCGTCACCGTAATACTCGATGCCCGGTTCGAGATTCTCGCTGAGGCGATACTTCATCTGGGCGGATCCCAGGGTCTCCCAGCCGTTGTCGGCGTGGTCGTCGATATCGTCGCCGAACTTCTTCTCGAACAGCAGATTGCCGGTGGCGACGAAGTCTCCGAACTGCTTCTGTACCAGCGGGCCGACCTTCGCTTCCCAGACGTCGTGATCCAGTTCGCGTTCGAGCTCGACCAGCGCGCCAAGGTCCGCCCAGTACTGCCCCTGCTCGGTGAGCTGGAACTTGTTCTCGATCTCGCCGGCCTCGACCTTGAAGTGGCCGTTTTCCCGCTTGCCGATGAGGTAGCCCTCGACGAACCAGCGCGAGGTCACGCCGTAGCCGATGCCGACCTTGGTCTTGTAATCACCGGAGTCGAGGTCGTGCACGCCGCGCGCCTCGAGTTCGACTTCGCCTTTCTCGACATACGGGTCATAGACCTTGTCGACGCCCGCGAAGGCAGTAGCGGAGGCGAGGGTGGTCACGGCGGCAACGCCGCTGAACGAATGTTTCCACATGGATACGGATTCCTGTTTTTTCAGTGGGTTGATGAAACTTAGCGACCTAAGGCCGGCGCACGCTGGCGCGACAGGTGCATGCCGAAGGCGATCAGGACCAGCGTGGTCAGGTAGAAACTCAGCTGGATGGCGGTCGGCCGATCCTGGTAGCCCACCAGCACGTGCAGGATCTCGCCGGGGACCGAGTGTTGTGAGAGCAACTCCGAGCTGTTCCAGAGCGGGTGCTGCATGGGCAGCCAGCCGGCCTGGGCGAGAAAGCCGGCCGCACTCGCGGCCATGCCGGCTGCAAGCAGCAGGATCAGCCAGCCGGTGACGGTGAACAGGTGACCGGTTGGGATGCGCACCAGCCCGAAGTAGATCAAGGCGCCGAGCACCAGACCGGCGCCCAGCCCGATCAGCGCGCCCCAAAGCATCGGCAGGCTGTCGCTGCCGCCGGCGGCCAACCCCTCGGTAAACAGCACCACCTCCGAGCCCTCGCGCAGGACGGCGAGTCCCACGGCGGTGGCGAGGAAGTAGATCGGCAGCTGGCCGCTGGTGACATTGCTGCCCACCTGCCGGAGATGCGCCACCAGCTGGCGGGCGTGCCGGGACATCCAGATGTTGTGCCAGGCGAGCATGGCCACGGCGGTCAGCAGAATGGCTGCGTTGAACAGTTCCTGTCCGACGCCCTCGAAGGCCATCGAGATTTGCTGGGTGAGGCTGGCGACCACGAGCGAGCCGAGCACGCCGCTGGCGATGCCGCCCAAGATCCAACGGTTGCGTCCGGTCAGCCCCTGGGTCGCGGCGAGCACCACGGCGACCACGAGGGCCGCCTCCAGAACTTCACGGAACACGATGATTGCCGTACTAAACATGCGTCACCTGTGCGCTGAGAGAGGGGAGGGTGCGAGGGCGTATCGGCTTACTCGGCGATCACGCGGCCCTGGGCGGTGTCCTGGTTGAACTCGCCGAAGAACGGGTACTCGCCGGGCGCCAGCGGACCGACGAAGATGACGGCTTTGCTATTGCCCGGGATGATCTTCTCGCGGTTGAGCTCGTAGCTCTCGAACTCCTCCGGAGTAGCGTCCTGGTTGTGCACCATCAGCTTGATCTTCTCCCCGGCGGGGATGGTCACGGCCTCAGGCTGGAAGCGGTGGTCCTTGATGGCGAGATCGACGGTTTGGATCTCGGCCTGCGCGGTACCGACGGACAGAAGGGTGGCGATCGCGAAAGCGGATGGAATGCGGAGCATGAAAATAACCTCAATTGGAACGAGAACGGTTCGCATTCTGCCCATGGTTGTATTGAAATGCAAACAAAAATCATGGCGAGTCGTGATCGCCCGCGAGTCGGCCGGCGGCAAGGTGCTGGGGATGGGTGCGGCGGGATATCCCGGCCGACGGACTCAGACGGGCGAGATGCCGGCGGTCTTCTGCTCGAGATGGCGGCGCCAGGAGCCGAGGCCGGTGATGTCGGTCGCGCCCTGGGTGGCCCCCTTGATTGCGATGGGCTCGCAGATGAATCCTGGCACCTCACGACCACCCTCAAGGCGGATTTTGCCGATACCCAGCGGGGCGGGAATGCCGGCGACGAACGGGCCGAATTCGCTGGCGGGCACGTCCCACACTTCCACGTCGATGCCGGCGCCGCCTTCTTCGACGCGTACCAGCCCGGGGCGCTCGGGTGGCCCGCCGGGCAGGGCGTAGAAGCGATACTCGGGGGCCGTGCGGGTGGTCTGGGCCAGCCGGCCCCGGCGCTGGGTCAGTTGCCAGTTGAGCGGCAGGCCGCTCAGGTGCGCGCCGCAGACGGCCACCGGGATGACGTGTTCGCCGCCGGCGTCGACCATCTCCTCGGGCAGCGGCTGGTCGGTGGCGCCGAGCCGGTCGACGCTTGCCCGTTGCAGCCGGGCGCCCAGCGCAAGCAGGTCGCGGTCGGTGAAGGCCGGGGCGAACAGGGTGACGCCGAAGGGCAGCCCGTCATCGCGGAAGCCTGCCGGTACCGCCAAGGCGGCGAAGTCCAGCAGGTTCATGAAGTTGGTGTAGTAGCCCAGATCGCTGTTCTTCTGCACCGGGTCGGTCTCGACCTCGTCGATGCGGTAGTGGCGCCCGGCGGTGGGCGTGACGATCAGGTCGACCTCGTCCCAGACCGCTTCGGTCTGCCGGCGCAGCGCGGCCAGGCGGTACTGCGCCTTGAAGGCCTCGACCGCGCGGGGCGTAGCGCCCCCTTCGATGATCTGGCGGGTGACCGGATGCAGGCTGTCAGCCGACCGCTTGATGAAGCCCTCGATCGCGGCATAGCGCTCGGCCACCCACGGCCCCTCGTAGAGCAGGCGGGCGGCCTCGAGGAACGGCGCGAAGTCGATCTCCACCGGCGTGCCGCCCAGCTCGACCAGCCGATCGAGTGTCGCATCGAACAATCCTGGGTTGTCCGCATCGCCGAAGAAGGCCAGCTGCTCGCGCCGGGGCACGCCGAAGCGAAACCCCGTCGCCGGGATGGTGCCGTGGCCGAACTCGGGCACCCGGTCGGGGCGGGCATAGGCATCGTCACGATCGAAGTCGGCGGCGACGTCGAGCACCCGCTCGGCATCCGGGCCGGTCAGGGCGAAGATCGAGACGGTATCCAGGGTGCGGCAGGCCGGTACCACCCCGCTTGCACTCAACAGCCCGCGGGTGGGCTTGACCCCGACGAGGTTGTTGAACATCGCCGGTACCCGACCGGAGCCGGCCGTGTCGGTGCCCAGCGAGAAGGCCACCTGGCCCAGGGCCAAGGCCACCGCCGAGCCCGAGCTCGACCCGCCGGAGAGATAGGCCGGGTCGAAGGCGTTGCGACAGGCGCCATAGGGCGAGCGGGTGCCGACCAGCCCGGTGGCGAACTGGTCGAGGTTGGTCTTGCCCACCGGCACCGCACCCGCGTCGATCAGGCGCTGGACCACGAAGGCGGAACGCTCGGGCGTGTAGGCGTAGTCGGGGCAGGCGGCGGTGGTGGGCACGCCGGCCAGATCGATGTTGTCCTTGATCGCGAACGGCACCCCAAAGAGCGGCAGTTCGGCCGGGTCGGCGGCCTCGAGGCGGGCGAGGTAGGGCTCGAGTTGCGCGTTATCCAGCACGCTAATCCAGGCATGGTGCTTGTCGCCCGCGCGGATGGTCCGCAGGACCTCGTGGAGGTGGGCACGTACGTCCAGGCGGCCGTCTTGATAGGCGGCGAGCAGCTCGGTGATGGTCATCGCGGTCATGATGTCTCCTCGCCTTATTCGGCGTTGTCGAGCACGATCAGGGTCTGGCCTGGCTTGACCTGGTCGCCTTCCCTGCACAGCACGCTCGCCACCGTGCCGGCGACCTCGCTGTCGACCTGGATCTCCATCTTCATCGACTCGAGCACCATCAGCGTCTGGCCGGCCTCGACCCGGTCGCCCTCGTCGACCTCGAGCTTCCACACCACGCCGTGGACGTGTTCGGCGATCGCCGTCTGGCTGTCGCCGATCTCGATCGTGTCGATGCCGGTGTCGACCGGTTCGGACTCCGACTCGTAGTTGGCCTGGCCGGTGGCGATCCAGTGCTGGCGCTCGGCCTCGAAGGCGGCCTGTTGGCGCTCCTTGAAGGTGCGGATCTCCGCGGCGTTCTCCTCGATAAAGCGGTTGTAGCGACCCAGCGAGAAGGTGGTCTCCTCGATCTCGATCTGGATGCCGCCGTGCGGGAAGGCGTCACGCATCTTGAGGAGCTCTTCCTCGCTGACCTCGTAGTAGCGGATCTGGTCGAAGAAGCGCAGAAGCCACGGCTGCTGGAACTCGCGGGTGCGCTTGTAGCGGTTCCAGATCGGCAGGGTGCGACCGACGAACTGGTAGCCGCCCGGGCCTTCCATGCCGTAGATGCACATGTACGAGCCGCCGATGCCCACGGCGTTCTCCGGCGTCCAGGTGCGCGCCGGGTTGTACTTGGTGGTCACCAGGCGGTGGCGCGGGTCGACCGGGGTGGCCAGCGGCGCCGAGAGGTAGACGTCGCCGAGGCCCATGACCAGATAGGAGGCCTCATAGACGATCCGCTTGACCTCCTCCTCGCTGTCCAGCCCGTTGATGCGACGGATGAACTCGATGTTGCGCGGGCACCAGGGCGCGTCCTTGCGTACCGACTGCATGTACTTCTCGGTGGCCAGCTGCGTCTGGCTGTCGTCCCAGGCCAGCGGCAAGTGGATGATCCGCGAGGGCAGCTCCACGTCATCGAGGCTCTTGAGCTCATTCTCGGCCTGTTCGAGGACCGCCAGCAGCCGCTCGGTGGACAGCTCACGCGGCTCGTAGTGGATCTGCAGGCTGCGCACGCCCGGCGTCATCTCGACGATGCCGTCGACCCCCTGCTCGTTGAGCCATTCCAGCAGGGCCTGGACGCGAAAGCGCAAGGAGAGGTCGAGCACGATCGGGCCGTATTCGATCAGCAGGTACTTGTCGCCGGCCGGGCGGTAGGTCACGCCCACGGCATGCTCGCCGTCGGCTGCGCGCTCGCGGATCACCGGGGTGGTGATCTCGGCCAGCTCGGCCTCGCGCTCTGCCGGTTCGAGGCCGGCGATCGCCGCGTCCTGTGCGTGTTCGAGGCGGTTGGCCTCCGCGAGGGTGGTGGGCACAAAGCGGATGGTGTCGCCGGGCTTGAACTGGCCGAGCTTCCACAAATCGGCGGTGATGATGGTGGCCGGGCAGACGAACCCGCCCAGGCTGGGGCCGTCCGGGCCCAGGATCACCGGCATGTCGCCGGTGAAGTCGATGGTGCCAATGGCGTAGGCGTTGTCGTGGATGTTCGAGGGGTGCAGGCCCGCCTCGCCGCCGTCCTCGCGCGCCCACTCGGGCTTCGGCCCGATCAGGCGCACGCCGGTGCGACTCGAGTTGTAGTGCACCTCCCAGTCGGTGCCGAAGAACATCTCGATGTCCTCGGGCGTGAAGAAGTCCGGCGCGCCGTGCGGGCCGTAGATGGTGCGTACCTCCCAGGCGTTGCCGTAGGACGGGATCGACTCGGCTGGCATGGCCGCCGGCTCGGCGGCGGTCTGCTCGCCGACGTGCAGCACGTCGCCCGGCCAGAGCACGCGTCCGCCATGGCCGCCCATCTGGCCGAGGGTGAAGGTCGAGCGGCTGCCCATGTGCAGCGGGGCGTCCAGCCCGCCGCGGAAGGCCAGATAGGCGCGTGCCCCCGTCCCCTCGACCGCCCCGATCTTGAGCACCTGGCCGCAGCGGACGCTCACCGGCTCCCAGAAGGACACCGGCCCGCCGTCGAGCGTGGCCGCCATGGCCGCGCCGGTCAGGGCGATGGTGGCATCCGTGTTGAACTTCAGTGTCGGGCCGTTGACTGTCAGCTCCAGCCCGGCGGCATCCGCGGGGTTACCCACCAGCCGGTTGCCCTGGCGGAAGGCCAGGATGTCCATCGGGCCGGAGGGCGGCACGCCGATGTCCCAGTAGCCGATCCGGCCGGGGTAGTCCTGGATGGTCGTCTGCGTGCCGGGGCTGACCACCTCGACCGTCGGGGCGAGGTACTCGATGCCGGCGAGATGCGCCGTGGTGTAGTGGCCGGACACAAAGCCGGGGTCGTTGGCGACCTGGCGCAGGTAGAGCAGGTTGGTCTCCAGGCCGTGGATGGCGGTCTGGTCGAGCGCCTCGCGCAGCTTTTCGAGCGCGGCCGCCCGGTCGGGGGCGTGCACGATCAGCTTGGCGACCATCGGATCGTAGAACGGCGAGATCTCGGTGCCGCTCTCCACCCAGGTCTCGATGCGGGTGTCCGCGGGCCAGCGTACCTCGGTGAGGAGACCCGTGGAGGGCTGGAAGTGCTTGCCGGGGTCCTCGGCGTACAGACGCACCTGGATCGAGTGGCCGTCGACGCCCGTCGGGCGCAGGGTCTCCAGATCGGGCAGGTCATCGGCCGCGCCGCGCACCATCCATTCGACCAGGTCCACGCCGGTGACCTCCTCGGTCACGCCGTGCTCCACCTGCAGGCGGGTGTTGACCTCGAGGAAGTAGAAGCGCCCGGTGTCGTCGTCGAGGATGTACTCCACCGTACCGGCCGAGCGGTAGTTCACGCCG
>JAGXIF010000049.1 GCA_024635755.1 Halothiobacillus sp. | reverse complement strand
TTCTCGAGATCAAGCGCTACATCCGCTATTACAATCACGACCGGATCAAAGAGAAACTAAAAGGCCTGAGCCCCGTGGAATACAGGACTCAGGCCTTGGTGCCCGGCTAACCAACCGTCCAACTTTTGGGGGTCAGTTCAAAACGTTTGCGGTGGCTTTTTTGTGTCCCTGGGTTTGTCGGCCTAGGCCTCTGTCGACCTAGGCTTTTGGCCATGCCGCGGCGGCAATCAGGCCGGCTGGGGCAGGGCGGTGCGTAGCTTCTTGAGCGCGGCGGTCTCGATCTGGCGAATGCGTTCAGCCGAGACGCTGTACTCGTCTGCCAGTGTCTGCAAGGTTGCCTTGGGCTCGTCGAGCCATCGCCGGGACAGGATGTCGCGGCTACGCTCGTCCAAGGTCGAGAGCGCCTCGGTCATCGCGTCGACACGGTCATCATCGTCTCGCTTGGAGGCGATGTCTTCGACCGACAGCGCGTCATGGTCGATCAGGATCTGTTCGTACGACGGGCCGCTGCCTTCCTCGTTGCCTTCATAGGCAGGCGTGTCGAGCGCCATGTCGCGACCGTAGAGGCGCGCCTCCATGGTCATGACTTCCCGCTCCGGGACGTTCAGCTCCTCAGCAACGGCCTCGGCCTCGGCCTTGTTGAACCAGCCGATCGAGTTCTTCATTTGCCGCATCTTGAAGAACAGCTTGCGTTGAGCCTTGGTGGTCGCCACCTTGACGATGCGCCAGTTCTTGAGAATGTACTCGTGGATTTCGGCGCGAATCCAGTGCACGGCAAAGGTCACCAGGCGGACCTTGTGGTCCGGATCAAAGCGCTTGACCGCCTTCATCAGGCCGATGTTGCCTTCCTGGATCAGGTCGGCTAGCGGCAGCCCGTAGCCGCGATAGCTGCGGGCCACGTGGATCACGAAACGCAGATTGCCTAGCACCAGCTTCTGGGCGGCCTGCAGGGCGCCCTTGTCCTTGAGATCCTGGGCAAGCGATCGCTCTTCCTCGACGCTCAGTACCGGCAGGCGCCGTACCTCGCTGAGGTACTGCGACAGGGAGTCGCCGATCACCGGCATGGTCATGCCGCCCCGCCCCGCCCCGATGGTCTCGCGGATAGTTGGAGCCTGGTTGCTTGCTGTCTGCATCATCTCGCCTCGCTGCAAGTATCCCAATATAGTCATTGCCTCACATTTTAGCACTCGCGTGGTAAGAGTGCTAAAGGTGGGGAGAGTTCCTTCTTAAGACGATGGAGAGTAATACACGCCCAGCCGTTTTTCCGGTTCCCGCAGCCAGAGGCGCCGCTTTTTAGGGCGTGCTCAGTCGACCGATATAGAAGCGGCCGATCACCTGTGCCGAAAGCCAGCCAAGCAGGCCGCCAGCGAGCAGCAGCAGCACAATCAGCATGGGATCGGTCTGGGGCTCGATCGCCGCGCCGTAGGAGCGTGCAAACCGCTCGATGGGGCCGGACACCACGCTCAGGGCGCTGCTCACCAGGGCCGCGGCGATGGCGCCGCCCAGCAGTCCGGTCAGGGTGCCGTCGTACAGCAGCGGCCGCAGCATGTAGCGTTCGGTCCCACCGATTAGCGCGATCAGCTCGATCTCGCGGCGGCGTTCGTGCAATTCCAGCCGCAGGGTATTTCCCACCACGAAGACCACCGTCAGCCCGAGGAGGGCCAGCAGCCACCAGCCCAGTTCCTGGAAAAAGGCCCGGATCTGCTCGAGACGTTCGATCCAGTCTCCGCCGGAGGACACTTCCGCCACGGCGGCCTTCTGGGCCAAACCTTCGGTCAGCGTCAGGCGGGTCTCCAGTTGCACGTCACTCAAGGTCAGTTCGAGAACGTAGGGCAGGGGGGATGAGTCCGTCGAATCCAGCCCATCGATCTGCAGCCGGTCCGCCAGTGCCTGCATGCCCTCCTCCGGGGTGATCAGCTTCTGATCGGCCACCGTTGCCTGACCATCGAGCCAGTCACGCAGTGCCTGACGTTCATCCGCCCCCGCATCCGGCTCGAGATAGACGTCCATGCGCGCCGCATCCGCCATCCAGAGTGCGCCGATACGCTCGACCTGATGGCCCAGCGTCATTACTAGGGCCGGAAGGCTCAGAACAACACCCAGCACCAGGATGGTCGCCCAGGCGCCCACCGGTCGCCTGATCAATCGGGCGAAGGCGCCACGGAGGCACTGCTGGTGATGGCGCTGCCAGGCAGCCAGCGGGCGGTTGCTCTTGCCGCGAGTGGCGCGGGATTCGAGCGTGGGTTGCGGATTCATGCCTCCGCCTCCTCGAAGCCGCTGATCCGCCCCTGGTTGAGCGCGATGCGCGGAACGGGATATTGCTTGAGCAGATCGATGTCGTGACTGGCGATCAACACCGTCACGCCGACGGCATGGAACTCGAAGAACCGGTCGAAAATGTCGCGCGACAGTTCCGGGTCCAGGTTGCCGGTGGGTTCGTCGGCCAGCAGGATGCGCGGCCGGTTGACCAGCGCCCGGGCGATGTTGACCCGCTGCTGTTCACCGCCGGAAAGCTCGTGGATCTGTGCCCGCTGGCGACCCAACAGCCCCACCTTGTCCAGGGCAGCATCCACGCGGCGGCGGACATCTCCCGGCAGGTAGCCCGAGACCCGCAGCGGCAGGGCGACATTGTCGAACACCCGCCGGTCGGAAAGCAGGTGGTGATCCTGAAACACCACGCCGATCTGGCGTCGCAGCTTGGGGTACTGGTGGCGGCCCATCTTGCCCAGATCGTAGCCGCCGATGAGCACCTTGCCCGACGTGGGGCGGTCCAGGACCGGGATCAACCGCAACAGGGTGGACTTGCCGGCGCCGGAGTGTCCGGTGAGGAAGGCCATGCGCCCGGCAGGCAGGCGAAAGTTGATGTCCTGCAGGCCGAACTGGCCGTTGGCATACCGGCGGGAGACGTTGGCGAACTCGATCATTCGGACCTCAACCTGGCTGGCGGTCGAGCAGGGCGTCGACGAAGGCCGCCGGCTCAAAGGGACGCAGGTCCTCGGAGCTCTCACCCACGCCAATGAAGTGGATCGGCAGTCCCAGTTCGTCGGCGATGGCGAAGATGATGCCACCCTTGGCTGTGCCGTCGAGCTTGGTCACGATCAGGCCGGTGAGATTGACCGCTTGGTTGAACCGCCGTGCCTGGACCAGGCCGTTCTGCCCGATGCTGGCATCGATCACCAGCAGGACCTCGTCCGGGGCATCCGGCTCGGCCTTGCCGATCACGCGGATCAGCTTGCCCAGTTCGTCCATCAGGCTCGATTGGGTGTGCAGGCGCCCGGCGGTGTCGACGATCAGGATATCGCTGCCGCGGGCCTTGGCCGAGGTCACGGCGTCGAAGGCCACGGAAGCGGGGTCTCCCCGGCCCGGTTCGCCGATGACGCGCACGTCGTTGCGCTCGCCCCAGTAGATCAGTTGCTCTACGGCCGCCGCGCGGAAGGTATCTGCCGCCGCCAGCATGACTTCGCGCCCCTGTTGCTTGAAGCGATAGGCGAGCTTGCCGATGCTGGTGGTCTTGCCGCCGCCGTTGATGCCGCAGACCACCATAACGTGGGGCCGGTTCGGTTGCCGACGCTCCACCGGATGTTGCGGCTGGACTGCCTCCAGTCGCTGCACCATCAGCCGCCAGAGCGATTCGAACAGGTGTTCGGGATCATCGACCTGCTTGCGATTGACTTCGCGGGTCAGTTCATCGATCAAGGCAGCGGTGGTTGCCTGCCCGACGTCGGCCATGATCAGTCGGGTTTCCAGCTCCTCGAGCAGTTCGTCGTCGATCTGCTTCTTGCCGAGGAACAGGTCGCCCAGCCCTTCGGTTAGCCCGGAACGCGTCTTCGCCAGGCGGCTGAACAGCGATCCTGAGCTCTGCGGCTTTTCGGCCCGGGCGGCGGCGTCGGTTTCCTGACGCTGCGCTGGGGGGTGGGTCGGCGGCTGATGCGTCGGCGCTTCCCCTGTCACCGCCGGCGGGTGCTCCTCCACGGCGGCCGATTCGGTTTCCTCAGGCGGCTCGCTCGGCGTCGTGACATTGGCGGGACCGGCCTCGCTCGCTTCGTCGGGCGCGGACCGCTCCTCTCCTGCGATGGCCTCGCTGTCGGCCTCGGGGCTTTGTGTCTTGCGCTTCTTGCGCTTGAGAAATCCGAACATGGATCGATGTTACCTGGGTTCGCGTGAGAAGACCTGAAGCGCTTCCCTGGACTTGTTTTGTACGGGAGAAGCGGCCATGGCTCCCGAATGGGGGCGTTGAGTTTATCATGCACCGATTCCCGAGCGGCCGTGGTGGCGGCCGGCTGCAGTGTGCAATCTTTCAGGAGATCGAGATGGCCAGTACCGGAAAGGGGAGGCGGCCGGCCCGTGGTGAACAGGTCCGGATCATCGGTGGGCAGTGGCGTTCGCGCCGCTTACGTTTTCCGTCGGCACGCGACCTGCGCCCGACGCCGGATCGCGTCCGCGAGACCCTGTTCAACTGGCTGGGACAGACCGTCACCGGCTGGCGAGTGCTGGATCTGTTTGCCGGCAGCGGCGTGCTCGGTTTCGAGGCGCTTTCGCGCGGGGCGGCCTGGGTGGGGTTTGTCGAGCAGTCGCCCCGGGTGGCACGGCGGCTGGGAGAGAATCTCGAGCTTCTCGGGGCCGGAGCGGAGCAATACGATTGCTGGCCCATGGACGCGTTGCGCTGGCTGGCGAGTCCGCCTGGCGGCGTGGAGGTAAAAATCGACCTGGTCTTCCTCGACCCGCCGTTTCGTCAACCCCAGCTCCTGCAAACCGCGTTGGACCGACTGGCCGAGGCCGATTGGCTGGCCACTGGTGCACGGGTTTTCGTGGAGAGCGGGGCAGTGGAGACGCTACGGTTGCCGCCCGGTTTTGTCGTCCAGCGGGAGACGCGGGCCGGTGAGAGCCACTCCCTGTTGCTGGAATGGGGCGGTTAGATCGCCTTACAGCCGGCGAAGGGTGCGTCAGTCAGGCATCGCCCAGCGAGCGTCCGCGGTTATCGGTCTCATGGGCGTTGCCGCTGGCCGAGTAGAGAGAGCCGGCCGGCTCTTCGCGCTGGGTGAGAAAGTTGATCCGCTCGCCGAGAAAATGGTCGATGCGCCTCAGCGCCATCAGATTCTGCTCGGACAGTGACCGGAAAAGCTTGGCCGTCTCCACGAGTGAACGCCAGTGCTCCAGCGAGGCCGCCCCGGCACGGGCCCGCAGGGCCGCTTCGGTGTCGGATTCGGCCATGCCGTCCAGCCAGGAAAGCCGGCTGGATTCGGCCTCGGCCAGTGCCTCGTTGAGCTGCCTTATGCGAGCGAACACTTCCTCGAAGGCATCGATCGGCGGTGTGCTCCGTTCGCGGAGCAGGGCGGCCAGTCGCTCGTGCTGTTCAAGCAGGGCGTCGGCGTGCGAGCGCAACGGCTCAAGCCAGTTGGGTTGGGTCGATTCCCGGTCGTTCGCGGTCATCTCGTGTCCCTGGGATCATAGAGAGTGGGCCGGTTTTCTTTCCCGGCGGTCTTCTGGTCGAAGCATACCGGCCGACCTGCGGCAAACGAAGCATCCAGGCGACATATCGACCGCGTCTCGGTGATAAAGAATCACCCCGGCAAGGGAATGCCCTGCCGGGGTGTGATGCGGGTCTGACGTGCCTGGACAAGCGGTCGCGGCCAGTCTCGATCGAGATATCAGATGTCCTGACGCTCGAGAGACTTACAGGCTTTCGAAGGCGCGCAGCCGCTCGGCGATCTTGTCGGAATCGATCTGATACTCGCCTTGACTGATCAATGTCTTGATCCGATCGACCTTGGCTTGATCGAAGGGCGCCGCATCGGTCAGCCCCTCACTCAGCCCCTGGAGTTGGGTGGCGCCATTGGAGAGTGTCACGGCGTCATCCTCCCTGATGGCCGTTTGGGCACTGTCGGCCGAACGCTGGACATCGCCCTTGGCCTCGGCGCGGCCTCGCGAGGAGTCCACCGATGCATTCGGGCCCAGATTGCGCGGGCCAAAGCCGTTGATTTCGTTTGCCATGATGCTTGTCCTTACTCTGTCTGGGACCGATTGCCGTGCTGCATGAGCCGAGGCCGGCAGCGGGCTGAATAGGTTAACGCATGTCCCCGTCGCCCTTTAAATCGGCAGTCGTCCACAGAACTTTAGTGTCGGCTGAAATTCTTTTTCTCAGCCGCCGATGGCCTCCACCGTACGATTGTCGATCACGATCGTCTCGATCTCTTGCCCCGAGCTGGTGTTCTTGACGCGCACCCGCTGGCCAACGCCGGCGCGGCCCTGGACTTCGCCGGTCGATCCAACCACCAGTCCGCCGCCACCCGAGCGTATCGCCACGATGTCTCCCCGTGTGACCACCGCGTTGACGCCAACGGCTCGCTGCGTCACCAGTTCGCCGGACTGCAGTGGTCGGGTCACTGCCATGCCGACCAGTCGCGAGGCATCCTGATAGTAAGCCCCGCGGGCCCGGTTGGCGTCGACCGTCGACAGGGTCAGATCGGACGCCGTGATCACGTCGCCCGCGGCCAGCGGCCGGGTCACGACGACGGCCGACTCCCGGCGTGTGAGTTCCACGGGGACGAAGATGCGCCAAGGCGAGGTGCCGTGGCAGCTTACCTTGACCGTCTGGCGGCCGCGGTTGACGTTGAGCGGGCGGCCCTCGTTGATCTCCAGCGGCTGATCACAGACGGTCAGCCGCAGGCGCGGGTCGAGCCGGCCAGCTCGAAAACTCACGTCCCCCTGGCCGGTGGTGCGTTGTGCGTCCAGGTAGGCGCTCATGGCCGAGGCGACCTGCTCCTGCACGCTAATCGAGCTTGCCCATGACGGCACCGATATGAGCAGGGCAACCGTCAGTACGAGCCGGACAAAGAGTTGTCGTCGTTTGTCGCGGCCTGGTGTCGGATTGTTGTGTGAAACATGGATCATGTCGGGACGAATTGCTCGAGGTCGGGTTTGATGCGTGCCTGGGTCAAGCATTATGCATGCCACGACAGCTTCGTCTGCTCCCGGAGGCGGGCAGGCTTACCTCTTCTGCGCTACCATGCGTCAGAAGTTGGGTGGTCCGGCCGCAATGAGCGATCAAGCTGCTCTTGGGGAAGCCTTGAATGGATGCGGCAAGACGTTCCCCGGCCGCAAAGATCCCCTAAAGATTGCCCGGTGTGGGCCGATATACCGACCGGAAGCCGAATCAGTACCCTTACGCAATCCGCGAAATTTGCCACTCGAGGCAGGACTAGCCGTGAATAGCAACGTGATGTCATCAGTCGATTCCCGCACCCAGCTTGCTGGCCGCAACCGCCTGGAATTGCTGGTCTTCGGGCTGGGTGGCGACCAGCGCTTCGGGATCAATGTCTTCAAGGTCCGCGAAGTGATTCGCTGTCCCAAACTGACCGATGTCCCGCATTCGGACAGTTCGATCCGCGGGATTGCCGACGTGCGGGGGCACACCATTACCGTCATCGATCTGTCGGATGCTATCGGCAAGCGGCGGATGACCGACGAGGAGGTGGAGAACGCCTTCGTCATCATCACGGAATACAACCGCGCGGTGCAGGGGTTCCTGGTGCATTCGGTCGACCGGATCGTCAACCTGTCGTGGAAGGAGGTGCTGACGCCACCGAGCGGCACCAACAACTCCAACTTCCTCACGGCAGTGGCGCGGATCGACAAGCAGCTGGTGGAGATCATCGACGTCGAGCAGATCTTTGCCCGGGTAGTCGGCGTCGCCGACACGGTCTCCGATGACGTGATCGGCGAGTATGGCGAGATTGCCACGGGCAGCGATCTGGTCCTGGTGGTGGACGATTCGGTCGTGGCCCGCAAGCAGGTGGAAAGCACGCTCGAGCAGATGCACCTCAAGTCGGTGGTCACCAAGAATGGCCAGGAGGCGATCGACACGCTTAGGCGCTGGAAGGAAAAGCAGCCCGAGCAACTCGAGCGGCTGGCCATGGTGGTCTCGGACATCGAGATGCCCACGATGGATGGCTACACGCTGACCTCGCTGATCCGCCAGGACCCGCAGCTCAAGGGCCTCTACGTCATTCTGCACTCCTCGCTCAGTGGTGTGTTCAACGAGACGATGGTCAAGCAGGTGGGAGCCGATCGCTTCATCCCGAAATTCCATCCGGATGACCTGGCCCGGGTGGTCGGGGAAGCGCTCTCACGGCATGAAGTGCATCACGCCGTGAACGAGGGTTGAAACCCGGTATGAAGGCAGACACCTTCGCCCGATTCTGCGCGTTCCTGGAGCAGCACAGCGGCATCCTGCTCAGCCGGGACAAGCAGTACCTGGTGGAGACGCGCCTCTCGCGCGTGGCCCGGGCGCAGGGGTATGCCACGGTCGAATCCCTGATCGAGACATTGCTCAGCCGACGCGACCGGGTATTGGCACGAGAGGCAGTCGATGCGATGACCACCAACGAAACGCTTTGGTTTCGCGACGGCTATCCCTTCGCCGCGCTGGAAAAGAAATTCTTCCCCGAGGCGGTGGCGGCGAAAAAATCGAACTACCGTATCTGGTCGGCCGCCTGCTCGACCGGCCAGGAGGCCTTCTCCATCAGCATGATCGCCGAGGAACAGCGAGTACCGTTCAACCTGGATATCGTGGGCACCGATCTCTCCGAAGAGGTGATCGCCAAGGCCCGCGAGGGCGTTTTCGATGACCTTTCGCTGGGTCGCGGCCTGTCTCCAGAGCGCAAGCGTCAATATTTCGTCAAGGCCTCGGCGGGCTGGAAGGTAGCGCCGCAGATCAGCCGGCGGACGCAGTTCAAGGTGGGCAATCTGCTCGAACTGCGTCCCGAGAGCCGTCGTTACGACCTCGTCTTCTGTCGCAACGTGCTGATCTACTTCTCCCGCGAGACCAAGGCCAAGATCATCAACCGTATTGCCGACACGTTGGTGCCGGGCGGTTACCTGCTTCTCGGGGCCTCCGAGTCCCTTACCCAGTTGAGCGATCGCTTCACCGCCGAACGGCTACCCACCGGTGGCACGGCCTATCGCCTGAAGGGCTGAACCGATCTCCATCCTCCCGGCTTTTCTTGCCGGGGTGCCAAAAACTGGCACGCTTCTCGCTTAAACCCTCGTCACTAACGATGTGTCGAGGGTTTTTTCGATGTCGATCATCAACGACCGCCTTTTCGGCATCCACGACGATGCCCTGATGCTCCAGGAGCGCAATCTCAAGTTGCGCGCCGAGAATATCGCCAATGCCGATACCCCGGGCTACAAGGCCCGGGCCATGTCGTTCGACCGCGCGATGGAGTCGGCCCTGCAGACGAAATCCACTGCCGGCCAGGGTTCGGCGGGGAGGCTGATGACCAACGACCCGCGCCAGATCGGCGGTGTCGCCTCGTCGTCATCCGTGCAGGAGGGCTATTCCATCCCGGATCAGCCGGCACTGGATGGCAATACCGTGGATCTCGACAAGGAGCGGGTGGGCTATACCAAGGATGCCGTGGGCTACCAGACCACGCTGTCGTTCCTCAATAGCCGCATTTCCGGGATCAAGAGTGCTCTCAAGGGCCAGTAAGGGCCAGTGTTGGCAATGCATCCCACCACATTTTGCAAGGCAAGGCAGGTGAATCATGAGCTTGTATGACGTCTTCAACATCTCGTCGTCCGCGATGGCGGCCCAGTCGACCCGGTTGAACACCACCGCATCGAACTTGGCCAACGCCAACGTGGATGCCGGCTCGCCGGAAGAGGCCTACCGTTCGCGCCAGCCGGTATTCCAGACCGTGCTGGAGCAGAACGGCGGGCGCGGGGTGCGGGTGGCCGGCATCACCGAGTCTCAGGCCCAGCCGGCGGCGAAACACGATCCCGGCAACCCGCTGGCCGATGAAAACGGCTACGTCTACAGCTCGAACGTCAATCCCGTCGAGGAGATGGTCAATATGTTGTCGGCTTCTCGGACCTACCAGACCAACGTCCAGGTGATGGACACCACCAAGCAGCTCGCCATGCGCACGCTGCAACTGGGGCAGGGGCAGTAAGCCTTAAAACGACAGGAGGCACGACATGGCCAGTTCAGTAACCAATGACATTTATTCCGATCTCGGGCTTGCCGCGAACAAGAGCAGCAAGCCCGAGAACAAGGAAAACCTCGATCAGACGGATTTCCTCAAGCTCTTGACCAAGCAGATGGAGCAGCAGGACCCGTTCGAGCCGATGGATAACACCCAGTTCATTGCCCAGATGGCGCAGTTCAGCTCGCTCGAAGGGATCAATGAACTCAACGAGACGGTGTCGGGATTCGAGGATTCGGTGCAGTCCAACCAAGTGATGCAGGCCTCGGCACTGGTCGGCAAGGCCGCCCTGGTCAAGGGCGATACGGCCCAAATGTACAACATGTCGCAGGCCGATGGCAGTACAGCGCCTTCCGGCATGCTCGGCGCCGTGGACGTGCCGCCCGGTGCCTCGAAGATGAGCGTGGAGATCACCAATGCCAATGGCCAGGTGGTCAAGGCCATGGACGTACCGGTCAATGGCGAGGATCGGCAGTCGTTCTCATGGGATGGGCGGCTGAGCGATGGGCGACCGGCACCGGAGGGAAACTATAAGGTGAGCGCGAACGCCACGGTGGACGGAAAAGGGCAGGCGCCCCAGACCTACGTCGGGGCGGTGATCAGCAGTGTGGGCGTGACCAAGAACGGTCCGGAATTGAATCTCGACGGTTTGTCTGCAGTCAAGCTCTCGGATATTGTCGAAATCATTAACTAAGCGGAGGACGAGTCATGTCGTTCAATACTTCCATCAGCGGCCTGAACGCCGCACAGAAAGACCTGTCGGTGACGGGGAACAATATCGCCAACGCCAAGTCCACCGGCTTCAAGAAGTCGCGGGCGGAGTTCGGTGACATCTATGCCGTCAGTGCCTTCGGCAACAGCAAGACCGCCGTGGGGCAGGGTGTCATCAACCAGGCGGTGACCCAGCAGTTCTCGCAGGGCAATCTCGAGTTCACCGACAACTCGCTCGACCTGGCGATTTCCGGCCAGGGCTTCTTTGCCTTCCAGCCCTCGCTGGATTCGAATGAGTCGGTCTTCAGCCGTGCGGGCGCATTGGGTGTGAACAAGGATGGATACCTAGTCAACCAGGCGGGTGAATTCCTCAAGGCGTTGCCGGTAAACGAGAATGGCACATTGCAATCGACGTCGCTCGCTACATCCACTGCGGTGCAGTTGCCGGTCGCAGCGGGGGCGCCACAGGCGACCACCAAAGCGAGCCTGTCACTGAACCTTCCTGCGGGGGCCGAGACGCCTCCGGTCACCACCTTCGATCCGGACACGCCGGATTCGTATAACCAAGCGAATTCTCAGCGGATTTATGACTCGTTGGGCAATCCAACCACGTTGACCAGCTATTTCGTGAAGAACGACCCAGCTACTAATGGTGGGGTCGATAACGAGTGGACGGTCCATTACCAGATCGATGATCAGCCAGTAGCGGATATGACCACGCAGACGGTTACATTCAATACGGATGGTTCGTTCGACTCGGCCAGTGCCAATCCAGTTGCCGTGACCGAGACCGGTGCGAATCTGGGAACGGGAGCTGGCGATCTCGATATCGAGATGACGTTTCGTTCTGATTCAACTCAATATAATGGCCCGTTCAACGTCGCCGATCAGTCAGCCGACGGCAATACCACCGGCCAGTTGACCGGCATCTCGGTGGGCACAGACGGTTTGGTCCGGGCGAGCTACACCAACGGTGAGAATATCGCGCTGGGCAAGGTGGCCCTGGTCGACTTCCGTAACCCGCAGGGCCTCAAGCAGGTGGGCGACAACCAGTGGATCGAGTCGATCGATTCGGGTGAGCCATTGGCGGGTCAAGCCGGCACCGGGACCTTCGGTGCCATCCAGGGGGGTGCCCTGGAGACCTCGAACACCGACCTGACCCAGGAGCTGGTCAACCTGATCACCGCGCAGCGAAACTTCCAGGCCAACTCGCGGGCCATCGAGGCCAACAAGACCCTGAGCGATACCATTATCGGCATCCGGTAATCACCACCTCAGGCGGATAGGAAGGGCGGCCCTCGGGTCGCCTTTTTTCATGGTATGCGAATGGCCTTCCATTCTTTTATTCCGCCTCCTGCTGGCCGGCTGGCAAGCGGGTTGGCACACCTCCTGCATTGATAACGGTATCGGGGCATTTTCCCCTGTCTGATCAGTGAATCGTGGAGGTGTTGTGATGGATCGTCTGGCCTATATCGCCATGAGCGGTGCCTCGCAGACATTAAGGGCCCAGGCCACGAACGCCAATAATTTGGCGAACGTGAACACCCAGGGCTTCAAGGCGGATATCGATGCGTTTGCGGCATTGCCAGTACACGGCCCGGGCCATGCCTCGCGGGCCTATACCGAGGCCCAGGGTAGCCGTGCGGATTTCTCCCAGGGCCCCTTGATGACCACCGGTCGCGAGCTGGACGTGGCCATCAAGGGCGAAGGTTTCATGGCGGTAGAGGCCCCCGATGGTCGTACCGCCTACACCCGGCGCGGCGATTTGCACCTGACCGCCAATGGCCAGTTGCAGACCGGCCAGGGCGATCCGGTGATGGGTAACCAGGGGCCGATCGCGATTCCGCCGGCAGAGAAGATCGACATCCACGCCGACGGCAGCATCAGCATCATCCCGGTGGGTGGCCAGGCCAACGCCCCGGCCATGGTCGACCGCATCCGGTTGGTCAATCCGGATCAGGGTGATCTGCAGAAGGGGGCGGATGGCCGCTTTTCCCTGCGTGACGGCGTCGAGGAGCCGGTCGCCGATGCCGCCGTGCAGGTGGCCAGCGGCGTGCTCGAGGGGAGCAACGTCAATGCCGTCGAGGCCATGGTCAACATGATCGAGTACGGCCGCATGTTCGAAACACAGAGCCGCATGATCCGCACGGCGGATGAAAACGGCGAGGCCGCCGACCGCCTGATGCGTCTCGGTTAAGCGTTTAGGAGAGTAGAAACATGAGTACACCCGCACTCTGGATTGCCAAGACCGGCCTCGACGCGCAGCAGACGCGCATGTCGGTCATTTCCAACAACCTGGCCAACGTCAACACCACCGGCTTCAAGCGAGACCGGGCGGTTTTCGAGGATCTCGTCTACCAGAACTACCGGCAGGTGGGCGCGGCCAACAACCAGCAAAACGAGGTGCCCACCGGCCTGAATGTAGGCACTGGTGTGCGCGTCGTGGCTACCGAAAAGCAGCATAGCCAGGGCAACATGCAGCAGACGGACAATGCCCTCGACATGGCCGTCAATGGCCGGGGCTTTTTCCAGGTGCTGCAGCCCGACGGCAACGTGGCGTATACCCGCGATGGCGACTTCTCGCTCAACAGTGACGGGCAACTGGTGACGGCCAACGGTCAGCCGGTCCAGCCGGCGATCACCGTTCCGCAGGGGGCCCAGTCGATCACCATCGGCCAGGACGGCACCGTAAACGCGCAACTGGCCGGCCAGGCGCAGCCCGTGCAGTTGGGCAACATCCAGCTGGCCGATTTCGTCAACCCATCGGGCCTGCAGCCGATCGGCAACAACCTGTTCGTCGAATCGGGGGCCAGTGGCGCGCCGCAACTGGGCACGCCGGGCCTCAACGGCATCGGCTCGGTCCAGCAGGGCGCGTTGGAAAGCTCCAACGTCAACGTGGTCGAGGAGTTGGTCAGCATGATCGAGACCCAGCGCTCCTACGAGATGAACTCCAAGGCCATCTCGAATACCGACGGCATGCTGCAGTACCTGAACCAGAACGTGTAACCCGAGGGGTTGCCGGAGGAGCGTCATGAACGCATCAATCAGCACCGTTTTGCGGCTCGTCCCGCTTGTCGCCCTGGCGGTTCTGGCCGGCTGCGCCAGCCAGCCGCCGATCAAGCCGGACCCGCAGTTTACCCCGTCCATGCCGCCGGAGCGTTCGCAGAACAACCCGGTGCAGAGCAACGGGGCGATCTACCAGAGCGGCCAGGTGGACAACATGTTCGCCGATTCGCGCCCCTACCGGGTGGGCGACATCCTGACGGTCGTGCTCGAGGAGCAGATGCAGGCATCGAAAAGCGCCGAGACGTCCACCGGCAAGAGCCAGGACACGGCGATCACGCCGCCGAACGTGTTCGGGCTGACCGGCCCGGCGATCGAGCGCTTGAACGCCCAGATCAGTGGCGAGCGGGACTTTGCCGGCGACGGCGCGAGTTCCCAGCAGAACAACCTGTCGGGGCAGATCACGGTGACCGTTTCCCGGGTGCTTTCGAATGGCAATCTCGTCATTCGTGGCCAGAAGTGGATCGGCATCAACCAGGGCAGCGAGTTCATCAAGCTCGCCGGCATGGTCCGCCCTCAGGATATCGCTGCCGACAACACCATCATGTCGACCCGGGTGGCCAACGCGCAGATTGCCTACGGCGGCGAAGGTGTGATCAACGAATCGAACAACATGGGCTGGTTGGCGCGCTTCTTCAACAGCCCGGTCTTCCCCTTCTGAGGTGATCGCATGCAGATCCTGAAACACTCACGCGCGCTTGTTGCCGGCTTGCTGCCCTTGCTGCTCGCCGTCACCGTCACGGGGTTCGCCCCCCAGGCCGGTGCGGAGCGCATCAAGGACGTGGCCAGTTTTGCCGGGGTGCGGAAGAACCAGCTGATTGGTTACGGCATCGTCGTCGGCCTGGCCGGGACAGGGGACCAGACGACCCAGGTGCCGTTCACACGGCAGAGCATCCAGAACATGCTCGAGCGCCAGGGCTTGTCTCCCGATGGGGGCAACGTGCAGTTGAACAACGTGGCGGCCGTCATGGTGACTGCCAATCTGCCGCCGTTCGCCAAGCCCGGCCAGACGGTGGACGTGACCGTCTCGTCGATCGGCAACGCCGACAGCCTGCGCGGTGGCGAACTGCTGATGACCCCTCTGAAGGGGGCGGACGACAACATCTACGCGGTCGCCCAGGGCAGTCTTATCGTCGGTGGCCTGGATGCCTCCGGTCAGGACGGGTCGCGAGTGACCGTCAACATTCCCACGGCCGGCCGGGTGCCCAATGGCGCGACCGTCGAGCGCAGCGTGCCCAGCAAGATGGGCGGCGCCGGCGCGGTCTTCCTTAATCTGCACAACGCCGATTTCACCACGGCCCGCCGCATGGAAAAGGCCATCAACGAGGCGTTGGGCGGCGGAGTGGCCCAGGCCATCGATGGCGGCACGGTCGAGGTGCGTGCGCCGGATTCCCCGGACCAGCGGGTCGGCCTGATGTCGGTCCTGGAGAATATCGAGGTGAATCCGGGCCAGGCCCCGGCCCGTGTGGTGATCAACTCGCGCAGCGGCACCGTGGTCATCGGGCAGAACGTACGCATCAATGCGGCGGCGGTCTCGCACGGCAATCTGACGGTCACGATTGACGAGTCCCTGAATGTCTCTCAGCCGGCCCCGTTCAGCGAGGGGGAGACGGTGGTTACACCGGAGTCCCAGGTGGCGGTGCAGGAAGAGGATTCCCGCGCCTTCCTGTTCGACCCCGGCGTGAAGCTCAACGACATCGTCAATTCCATCAATGCCGTAGGCGCCTCGCCTTCGGATCTCGTTGCCATTCTTCAGGCCCTCAAGAGCGCTGGCGCGCTCGAAGCCCAACTGATCGTCATCTGAGGTGATCCGATGGTGAGTCCGGCACAGATTCAGTCCTATTCCGACTTCCAGGGCCTCAACCAGCTCAAGGCCCAGGCGGGCAAGGATCCGGGGGAGGCGCTCAAGCAGGTCGCTTCCCAGTTCGAGACCCAGTTCGTCAAGATGATGCTCAAGTCCATGCGCGAGGCGACACCGCGCGACGGGCTGTTCTCCAGCGAGCAGACCAAGACCTTCGAGGGCATGTTCGACCAGGAGATCGCGCAAAAGCTCTCCAATGGGGCGGGTGGCATCGGCCTGGCGAAGATGATCGAGCAACAGCTTGAGAAGTCGGCCGGCGGTATCGACGGCGAGGCCAGGCCCGAAGGCTTCCCCCTCCAGCGTGAAAACGACGGAGTGAGTCTTGCTCAGGAGCCGAAGGCGTACCCGGTTCCGGCTCGTTCCGAGCAGCTGCGCCCGCTGGCCTTCATGCGGCAGGCCGATAACGATGAGGTCTCGGATGTGGGGCAGCCCGGGCCGACCAAGGAGCGCCAGGCGGCGATCGACAAGGTGGGGCAGGGCAACACCCGTGCCGATGCCGTGCAGAGTCCGGCGCAGCCAGCCTACTGGGAGTCGCCCGAGCAGTTCGTCGAGGCGATCCTGCCGCATGCCCGCGAGGCGGCGGACAAGCTGGGTGTCTCGCCCAAGGTGCTGGTGGCGCAGTCGGCACTGGAAACCGGTTGGGGCAAGCATGTGCCTCATGACGGCCAAGGGCAGGCAAGCAACAATTTCTTCGGCATCAAGGCTGATCGGAGCTGGGATGGCGAGCGCCAGGTCCACGGCACCCTGGAGTTCGAATCCGGCAGCCTGGTGCATCGCCAGGCGGCCTTCCGCCAGTACGAATCCATGGCCGCCTCGTTCAATGATTTTGCCCAGTTCATTGAACGCAACCCGCGTTACGGCAAGGCCCTGGAGGCGCGTGACAACCCCGAGCAATTCGCCCGCGAGCTGCAGGAAGCCGGCTATGCCACCGACCCGAAATACGCCGACAAGCTGATCTCGATCATGAACTCACCCGCCATGCGAGGCGGGGTGTAAAGCGATCAATCCCACACTCAAGTTTTTGTAATCCCTGCCGATAACCCGGACAGCACACCCCTCGAGGCATCACCATGGCAGACATTCTCAGCAACTCGGTCAGCGGCCTGCTCGCGGTACAGCGGGCATTGGCAACGACCGGACACAATGTCTCGAATGCGAATACCGAAGGCTACTCCCGCCAACGCGTGGAGATGAGTGCGCAAATGCCCCAGTTCATGGGCAACGGGTATGTCGGCACGGGCACCAAAGTCGACAGCATCACGCGAAACTTCGATCAGTTCGTCGAGAGTCAGTTTCGTGACGCCACCAGTGAAAATAGCCGCCTGGGCTTCCTGCAGGACTTCGCCAGTCAGGTAACCAGCGTGCTGGGTGATACTGAAACCGGTGTTTCGCAAGCCAGCCAAGCGTTTTTCAATGCGGCGGGCGATGTGGCATCTAACCCCACTGACATCACTTCCCGGCAAGCCTTTCTGAACGAAGCGGGTGCGCTAACCGATCGGCTCAACCGTCACGACAGTCAGCTGGCGCAACTGAATGCGAATGTCGGCCGGCAAGCGGGCTCCATCACGCAGGAGATCAATGTCTTTGCGGGAGAGGTGGCCGATCTCAATGACAAGATCACAGTGGCATACGCTCAGGACCCCAATGCATTGCCGAATGATCTTCTCGATCGTCGCGATCAACTGGTGCGTGACATTGCCGAACGCATCAATGTTCGGGTGGATGACGACGGCAAGGGGTCGCTCAACCTCGCGGTTGGCTCGGGTCAGTCCCTGGTCACCGGGAACGTGCAGACGGATTTGTCCGCCACCGCGGTTCCTAGCGGGGTGGAGATTGAAATCGGCGGCAAGTCGATTACGCGCCTGGTGACTGGGGGGGATCTGGGCGGCATCGTCGAGGCCCAATCTACCCTGATTACCCCGCTGCGCAATCAACTGGGGCGTACGGCCATGGTCGTGGCACAGGAGGTCAATGCGATCCAGACACAGGGTTTCGACCTGGATGGCAACGCCGGCGATCCGCTGTTTTCTCTTGCCATGGAAGGCAGTGTCATCGGCAGCCCACGTAACGAGGGGAATGGCGGTGCTACCGCTGACGTCACGGATGCGACCTTGCTGAAAGATGAGCGGTACATCGCCAGATACGACAGCAATCAATCGGAGTGGGTGATCCGCAGTGAAAAGGACCCCGGCTCGATATTGGATCAGGTGGCTGTGAACGGTTCGACCACTGCAATTTCCGGTCTGAACATCAGCTTTGACAACACGCCAGCCCATGGTGACGCGCTTTACATCGATGCAGGTGTGGGTGCGGCCGGTCGCATAAGTACCCGTTTGAGCGACCCGAGTGACGTCGCGGCTGCAGGCAGTGCCGACGATGGTGCAGGTGGCACGGTGTCTCTGGGCTCTCGTGACAACACCAACATCCAGCGCATCACCGACCTGGCAAACCAGAGCGTGGTCGGGCAGTCGACGTCTGACTATGATGTCTCCGTCGACCCGGATGCCCTGGACGGCCAGACCATCGGCGGCTCGCTGGCGTCCGCTGTCGGTCAAGCCGGGTCGGTGGCGCGTTCGGCCGAGTTGCAGGGCGCGTCCTCGCAGGCCGCGCTGGATAATTTGCAGGCCAGAAAGGAGTCGATCTCCGGCGTGAATCTGGATGAGGAGGCGGCAAAATTGCTGCAATACCAGCAGCAATATCAGGCCCTGGCCCGGAGTATTTCCATTTCGGGACAGTTGTTCCAATCCGTTCTGAGCGCGGTTCGTTGAGGATAAGCTGATGCGTGTTTCCACTTCCATGATTATGCAAAGCGGCCTTCAGAACCTGCAGCGCCAGCAGTCCGGGATGCTGCAAGCGCAGACGGATATCGCCACGGGGGTCAGGTTGCGAACGGCGGACGTCGATCCCGTGGCGTTCAGTCAGGTCAGTCAGCTTTCCGACCAAGTGGGTCGTGTGGAGCAATTCCTGCGCAACAATGAAATGGCCGAGGGCAAGATCCGCTCGCAGGAAACCCGCTTGGCCACGAGCACCAACATTCTCCAGCGGGTGCGGGAAATCTCGTTGGAGGCCGGCAGCA
>JAGXIF010000006.1 GCA_024635755.1 Halothiobacillus sp. | reverse complement strand
GCGAAGTGCAGCATCCCGGCGCCGACGGTGTTGTTGCTCATCCGGTCGATTAGGATGAACCCGCCGGTGTCCTGGTTCTCGGCGTATGGATCAAAGGCAATCGGCCGGTTGGCCGACAGCGTGCACACGCCGATGCCGTTCAAGCCCAGTTGCTTGGCGGCCGTGTGCTCGAGCGTATTGACGTTCACCTCGTACTTGATGTCGGTGACCGTGGCGCTGACCGTCTGGGTACCGATCTTCATCAGGTAAGGGCGACCCGGGTAGAGCGGCTCGTCGTGCATCCAGACCAGCGAGGTCTCGAACTGATCGGCCACCTGGGCCGGCTCTTCGTTGGTGCAGATGACGTCGCCGCGGGAGATGTCGATCTCGTCGGTGGTAGTCAGCGTGATCGACTGACCGGCCACGGCCTGGTCGAGATCGCCGTCGAAGGTCACGATCCGCTCGACCCGGCTGGTCTGGCCGGACGGCAGTACGCGGATCTCGTCACCGGGACGGACCACGCCGCTGGCCAACGTGCCGGAAAAGCCGCGAAAATCGAGGTTCGGGCGGTTGACCCATTGAACCGGCAGGCGGAACGGCTTGCCCTGCAGGCGGTCCTCGTGGACCTCGATCGTCTCGAGAAAGCCCATCAGGGTGGTGCCGTGATACCACGGCATCCGCTCGCCGTGGGCGATGATGTTGTCGCCCTTAAGCGCCGACATCGGGATGAACGTGACCTCCTCGATACCGATCTCGTCGGCAAACGCGCGGTAATCGGCGACGATTCGATCGAAGACCTCCTGCGAATAATCGACCAAGTCCATCTTGTTGATCGCCACCACCACATGACGGATGCCGATCAGGTGCATCAAAAAACTGTGGCGGCGCGTCTGGGTGAGCACGCCCTGGCGGGCGTCAACCATCAGAATGGCGGCATCGGCGGTCGAGGCGCCGGTAACCATGTTGCGGGTGTACTGCTCGTGGCCCGGGGTGTCGGCGACGATGAACTTGCGCTTGTCGGTGGAGAAAAAGCGGTAGGCCACGTCGATCGTGATGCCCTGCTCGCGCTCGGCGGCCAGGCCATCGACCAGCAACGCAAAATCCATCTCGCCACCCTGCGTGCCGTACTTCTTCGAGTCGGCCTCCACCGCGGCTAGCTGGTCCTCAAACAACAGCTTGGATTCGAACAACAATCGTCCGATCAGGGTGCTCTTGCCGTCATCCACGCTGCCGCAGGTGATAAACCGCAGCAGCCCCTTGTTCTCGTGTGATTTTAGATAGGCCCCGATGTCCGAGGCGATCAAGTCCGATGCGTGTGCCATGGTCTCTCCTTGGGAGATAGCTCGAAGCTTGAGGCTGGAAGCTGGAAGTGTCCTGTCACACCTCCGGGGTTCTTCCAGCCGCACGCTTCAGCTCGTTACTTTGTTCATCAGGCCGGTGAGCATCGCGGCGATTTCGCGGGTTTCCGCAAGCCAGCGGGATGCCTTATCCCGGTCCAGGTAATCGATGTCGATGCCGATGTATATCTGTGTTCGAAGCTCAGCGCAGGAGCCCTTGGCGATATCGAGAAAGCGATACTTTTCCTTCGAGGAACGGCGACTCATCCCTTCTGCGACATTACTGGGAACAGACAGCCCGGATCGTGTGATTTGATCCCGAAAACCAAAATCACGAAGATCCCGCGTCGCCCTGTATAGATCCGCTGATAAACGAGCCGACCGCTTCCAAACCTCAAGCTTCTCGAAATCCATCTGAACGCTCCATGTCCAGCCGAGGCGTCACGCCTCGTTTCTTCCAACTTCAAGCTTCCCGCTTCAAGCTCTTCTGAGCCATCGGCTCAGAAGTACCCCTCCTGCTTTTTCTTTTCCATCGAGGCGGCCGAGTCGTGATCGATCACGCGACCCTGGCGCTCGGAGGTATTGGTCAGGAGCATCTCCTGGATGATGTCGGTGAGCGTGTCGGCCTCGGACTCGATTGCGCCGGTTAGCGGGTAGCAGCCGAGCGTACGGAAGCGCACCTTCTTCATCATCGGCACCTCGCCCTCGTTGAGGGGCATGCGCTCGTCATCAACCATGATCAGCGTGCCGTCGCGCTCGACCACCGGGCGTTCGGCGGAGTAGTACAGCGGCACAATTGGAATGCCTTCCAGGTAGATGTACTGCCAGATGTCCAGCTCGGTCCAGTTCGACAGGGGAAAGACGCGAATCGACTCGCCCTTGTGCTTGCGGGCGTTGTAGAGCTTCCAGAGCTCGGGGCGCTGACCTTTCGGATCCCAGCGATGCTGCTCGGTGCGGAACGAGAAAATGCGCTCCTTGGCGCGGGATTTCTCCTCGTCGCGGCGTGCCCCGCCGAAGGCGGCATCGAAACCGTACTTGTCGAGGGCCTGCTTCAAGCCTTCGGTCTTCATGACGTCGGTGTGAATCGCCGACCCGTGCGTGAACGGATTGATGTCCTTCTCGACGCCTTCCGGATTGGTGTGGACCAGCAGGTCCATGCCGACTTCCTCGGCCATCTTGTCGCGGAACTCGTACATCGCCCGGAATTTCCAGCGCGTGTCGATGTGCATCAGCGGGAACGGCGGCGGCCCCGGGGCAAAGGCCTTGCGCGCCAGATGCAGCATGACCGCCGAGTCCTTGCCGATGGAATACAGCATGACGGGGTTTTCGGTCTCGGCGACCACCTCGCGCATGATGTGGATGCTTTCGGCCTCGAGCCGTTGCAGATGAGTCAGCGTGGTCATGGTCTGGTTCCCATTCCTGGTCTTGTCTTGAATTCTTTTCGGCTCTCGCCGCGCGATCGGCTGTGAACTGCGGGGGCGTGCCACCACCCTCAGGCGGTCACGGTGGGGGCGCAACGCTTGTTGCAGCGCTGGCGATTGCACCGCGATGCCGCGGGTAACGATCGCCAGCGGGCTGCCGAGTCGCTCGGCCACGGTCTGCCAGAAGGCAACGTAGTCCTGTGCCCGGGGCGGCTCGGCGTACAGGGCGAACCAGAGTCGCCCCCGAGCATCCTGGGCGGTCAACTGGTAGCCGCCCGCCACCGGCGCATCGCCAGGTACGTTCCGCAATGCCCCCACCAGAACGGTGGCGTCATGGGCATTCGCCCAGTCGAGGCACTTGCCGATCGGGCCGGTCTTGCCGCGCGGCATCTCGCCGCGACGAGGCACCAGCCCCCAGTCACTCAACTGCCGGCGGATCGCCCGGGCATCGGGGCGGGCACCAGTGCGCTGCTCGAGCGCCTCGGACAGTCGCTCCACGTCCCAGCAGCACCCCGGGGACTCACGGAGCTCGGCCTGCAAGGCCGCCCCCATGTCCTCGCCCATGCCTGGCCCCGCCTGGCTCTGCGCCTTTCGTGGTCGGCCGCGCCGACCGACGTCCACTGCCGGCCAGCCACCGTGCTTGAACGCGGCGAAAGCTGCGGTCACGGTCGGCGCACTCACCCCGGCCCGCTCGGCTGCCTGGGCCACCGTCAGGCCATCGAGCCGCAGCCGGACCGCCTCGCGACGACGGTGATTCACCGCCTCCGGCGAAAAATGTTTTCTCGCCAAGAAAACTCCAACCCGTTGTTTTATCAGCCCAATGCAGGGTTAATATCTTGCACTGATCGGGCAATGATTCGACAGTGTATTGAACGCCGCTTAGAATCACAATTCATGATCATCCGGGATTTATCACCACCGAGATTCACGACCGAGTCATGGCTCCGCGCGCCGATGCCCCGGACACTGGTACGACCAAGGACAAGGACGCCTACTCCATGACCGCCTGGATCACGCTGCTCGCCATATTGGGGCTACTCGCCGTTCTCGCCACGGGGCGGGTCGCGCCGGCGCTGGCCTTCATCTCGCTGGCCGGTGCCTTCGTCCTGACGGGACTGGTCGAGCCGGCATCCATGCTCGACAACTTCACCAACCCGGCGCTGGCCACGCTCGCCCTGCTCCTGCTGGTGTCGTTGGCGCTGGAACGATCACACTTCCTCGACAAGATCGCCGAGCGCCTGCTCTCCGGAAACGAGGGATTTGCCCGATTCAAGCTGATCGGCACCACGGCAATACTCTCGGCGTTTCTGAACAACACGGCCGTGGTCGGCGCCTTCCTCGGCGCGATATCCAAGCAAAAGCGCATCGCCCCCTCCCGCTTGCTGATTCCGCTGTCCTATGCCTCGATCCTCGGCGGGGTCACGACCCTGATCGGCACCTCGACCAACCTCGTGGTCAGTTCGTTTGCCGTAAACGCCGGCCTGCCGGAACTGACCATGTTCCAGTTCACCCTGGTCGGTGTGCCGGTCGCCGTGTTGGGCTTGGCGGTACTGTGGTGGCAGGCACGGCACCTGCCGGAGAACGAGCCCGAGAATCGGGGCGAGGCGATGGCCTACTTTCTTGCCGCCGAGGTGCAGCCCGACTCGCCACTGGTCGGTCGCAGCATCGAGGCCAATGGCCTGAGAAAGCTCGAGGGCTTGTATCTGTTGGAGATCGAGCGCCTGGGCCGGCTGATCACCGCCGTGGGGCCCGACGAGGTGCTGGCCGCCGGTGACCTGCTGATCTTTACCGGCGAGGTCGACAAGGTCCAGGCACTGCAGCGCTTTCCCGGTCTCGATTTGTTCGGACACCGGGCGGATGACCTCCTCGCAACCAACCTGGTCGAGGTGGTGATCTCGAACGAGTCGGAGTTGGCCAATCGCACGCTTCAGGAGGTCGACTTTCGCAGCATGTTCAATGCCGGCGTCGTCGGCATTCGGCGGGGGAGCGAAAGGATTCAGGGGCAACTGGGGCGCGTGCCCCTGCGCGCGGGCGACTGCCTGCTCCTGGCGACGGGGGCTGACTTCCTGCAACACCGCAACATTGACCGCAACTTTCACTTGCTCAGCGGCAGTTTCCAGCGCCCTCGGCTCGGCACGGTACAAAGCACCTTTGCGTTGGGCGGCTTTCTCGCCGTGATCGCGTCAGCCACCGTCGGCTGGCTGACACTGTTTGAAGGGCTATTGGTCCTGCTCGGCGCCCTGCTGGTTACCCGCATTCTCACCGTGGGTGAGCTGCGCCGCCGCTTTCCGTTCGAACTGGTCGTGATTATCGGCTCGGCACTCACGCTCGCCGAGGGACTGGAGCAATCTGACGGTGCAGCACTGATCGCCAATTTCATGCAGGCAACGTTCAGCGGCCATGGTGTCTTCGCCGCGTTTGTGGGTGCCTACCTGCTGACGGTGGTCCTGACCGAGACGGTCACCAACAACGCCGCGGCGGCCCTGGCATTTCCGGTCGCGTACGCCACCGCCCAGGGCTTTGGGGTCGACCCGATGCCTTTCATCATGGCCGTGGCATTCGGGGCTAGCGCCTGCTTTCTGGTGCCCTTCGGCTATCAGACGCATCTCATGGTGTATTCGACCGG
>JAGXIF010000048.1 GCA_024635755.1 Halothiobacillus sp. | reverse complement strand
TTATGCGTCATTGACAGGTCACTCATCAGCCAGTCAGTCTTTTTGACCAACCAGGCCAACAAGCACCCACACAAATTATCTCTGCTCTTTCTTAAAGATCGTCGCCGGCCCGTCTGGCCGGCGTCGGCGTATCGCCGAAAGGAGCGCGCATTCTACGCTCGTTTTGTCGCCTGTCAACACCTTCGTATCAACCTGTTTGGCGACCCCTCCGAACCAATGTAACTGGCCGAAGGGAGCGAGCATTCTACGCTCGCTGCGCCGCCCGTCAAGTCTTCCTTCAAGGCTTTTGGCGGCGTTTCCGGCGGGCTTCTTGCTGCCCTCTCGTGCCGGAAAGGAGCGCGAATCTTACAGTAAAAATCCGCGCTTTCAACCCCTCTCGGGGAGGAATTTGGTGGGTCGTGTAGGATTCGAACCTACGACCAATTGGTTAAAAGCCAACTGCTCTACCAACTGAGCTAACGACCCCCTGTTGAGGACTGCGCATTTTACACAGCTGGCCGGGGCTGACAACCCCCTTTGTTGCATTTTTTTGAACCGGGCCAGCCCCGGCGACCAAAGCAACGGCTCGCCGCCCTGTCGCCGCCCGTCCCCACACCTTGAGGACAGGCGGGCCGGTTTCAAGGGTGGCTGTCTGGCAGCCCGGTTTCAGGCGTAGGGAGTCGGGTCCGGCAGGCCGGCCTGCTCGAAGCCCTGGCGACGATAGTGACAGGAGTCGCACTTGCCACAGGCCCGGCCCTGCTCGTCGGCCCGGTAACAGGAGACGGTCAACCCGTAATCCACGCCCAGTTCGTCGCCCTGGCGGATGATTTGCGCCTTGGTCAGATAGAGCAAGGGGGCATGGATCTCGAATGGGTGGTCCGCGGCGGTGGCGACATTGGCCAGTTTCTGGAACTGCTCGATGAACGCCGGCCGGCAGTCGGGGTAGCCCGAGTAGTCGACCGCGTTCACGCCGATGTAAATCCGCTCGGCGTCCAGCACCTCCGCCCAGCCGAGGGCGAAGGAGAGGAACGTGAGGTTGCGCGCGGGCACATAGGTACTGGGAATGGCCTGGCTGGCCGGGTCATGGTCGGGCACCGCCCGGGACCGGTCGGTCAGCGACGACCCGCCGATGCCGTCCATGTCGATGCGGATGGTGCGATGATCGGCCGCGCCCACCGCGTCGGCCACGCGCGCCGCGGCCTGCAGTTCCGCCAGATGGCGCTGCCCGTAGTCAAAGCTCAAGGCGTGCACGGCGAATCCATCGGCCCGCGCCTGCCAGGCCAGGGTGGCGGAATCCAGCCCCCCGGAGAGCAGCACCACGGCGGGCGTTTGCGAACGTTGCTCGATCATCGCGATCTCTCAGCGCTCCGGCTCATCGTCCCGGCTCGTCCCCCCAGAGCAGCTTGTGCAACTGCATCTGGAAACGGATCTCAAGCCCGGTGGACAGGATCCATTCGGCCAGTTGGGTGGGCGTGATGTCGCCAAAGACCGGCGAGAACAGCACGGCAAAGCGGCGGTCGAGCATATGCTCTTCGACCCGCCCGACGGCCCAGTCGAAGTCGTCGCGCGTACCGATCACCACCTTGATCTCATCACTGGGCTTCAACACGTCCAGGTTCTCCCAGCGATTGCGCGCCACCTCGCCCGAACTGGGGGTTTTGATGTCCATGACCACGTGCACCCGTCGGTCGACCGACGCCAGGTCCATGGCCCCGCTGGTCTCGAGGCTGACGGCGTGGCCCGCATCGACCAGCCGCTTGAGCAGTTCCGGGCAGGCAGGCTGGGCCATGGGTTCGCCGCCGGTGACGCAGACGTGCCGCGTGCCGAGTGCCGCGACCCGCTCGAGAATATCGTCCAGCGATTGGCGCTCGCCGCCGGTGAAGGCATAGGCAGTGTCACAATAGACGCAGCGCAGCGGGCAGCCGGTCAACCGCACGAACACGGTGGGCCAGCCGATGTGATCGGATTCGCCCTGCAACGAGCGGAAGATCTCGGTGATGCGCAGCGTGGGCGCCTCGGCGGACCGGATGGTATCCAGGGCCGGGGTGGTTTCGAGCGCCTCGCTCATCCGCCGCTACGCTCGAGCCGGTTGAGGCGGTTTTTCGCCAGGCCGGCGGCCTGGGAGTCGGGGTAATCCGATAGGATCTCGTTGAACAGCGCCCGGGCGGCCTCGATGTCATCGCGCTCCTGGGCGACGTAGCCGAGCTTGAGCTTGGCATCCGGCACGCGATTGCTCTCCGGGAAGCGCTGCAGCATCTCGGCGTAGGCCTTGCGGGCGGCGGGGTAATCCTGCTGAACGTAGTAGGTCTCGCCCTGCCAGAACAGCGCACTCGGGGTCCAGTTTCCCTCGGGGTTGGCGTCAATCACCTTCTGGAAGGCGGAGACGGCCTGCTCGTACTTGCCGCTCTTAAGCACTTCGAAGGCCTGGTTATAGAGGGCCTGCTGCTCTTCGTCGCTGACGCGCTCGGACGCACCCTCGGTCTGGGCGGGCGCTTGGGCGGAGTCGGCACCGTCCGTCGCTTGCTCATCCTTCGCTTGCTCGTCCTGCGTATTGGTAGCCTGCGCCGGCTCCGCGCCTACATCGTCGTCCGGCGCACGGCTTTCCTGCGGCGTCCGGCCGACGGCCGCGGCAGTGCTCAACTGGGCCTCCATCTCGAGGAGCGCCTGCTCGTGGCGCTTTTGCTGCCGCTCGAGCGCCCGCTCCTGCTCGGACAGCCGCCCGCGCATCTCCTGGGCCTGCCGTTCGAGGTCATTCACGCGCTGCATCAAGCGCTGGAGCAGCACGGCCTGGCCGGACTCGCTCTGCGTATCGACCGCCCTGACGCGCTCGGCCGTTGGCTGGGCCGCGCCTCGACCATCCTGGCCATCTGCGGCTTCCTTGGATGCATCACCGCCCCAGTTCAGCCAGCCGGGGGCCTCCTGGGCCGCGACCGGGGTCGCGACCGACAGGGCCAACACGGCCATGGTCAGCGGTTTGAGCGTGTGTCGATTGCGAGAAGACATGCTGCGAGATCCCTGCGGATTAATCATTGAAAGGACCCCAGACCGGGTCACGGACCTTGCCGCGGTCGTAGCTGAGCGTCTGCGGCTCGCCGCCGATGGCCGGGGAAATCTTGAGCACCGAACCGCTGCCCGATTGGGCGGCGTAAACCACCATCGCGCCGTTGGGCGCGTAGCTGGGACGCTCTTCCCCACCGCCGCGGCTGAGCAGTTGGCGACTGCCGTCGGTCAGCGTTTGCTGGGCGACGAAAAAGCCGCGATCGTCGCGAATCACCATCGCCAGCCGCTCGCCGTCCGGCGAGATGCGCGGCCCGGCGGCGTAGGAGGTATCGAAGGTCAGTCGACGGGCGCGATCGTCGGGCCCGGCCTGACGAAACACCTGGGGCTGGCCGTTGCGGTCCGAGGTGAACGCCACGGTGCGATTGTCCGGGTACCAGGTCGGCTCGGTATCGATGCCGCCGTCGCGGGTAAGGCGCTGCGAACGGCGGGTGTCGAGATCGATGATGTAGATATCCGGATTGCCGCCCTTCGACAAGGTCACGGCAATCTTGTCGCCGCGCGGCGACCAGGCCGGCGCGCCGTTGATGCCGGGGAAATCGGTCAACTGGAAGCGCTCGCCGGTGGACAAATCCTGGACCCAGATCGCCGAACGGTTGCCCTCGAAGGAGACGTAGGCCAGCCGACCACCGTCCGGCGACCAGTTGGGCGACATGATCGGGTAGGGGGATTCGAGCACCGTGCGGGGGTTGGCGCCGTCGGAATCGGCGATCTGCAGGGTATAGGTGCGATCGTCGCCGCTGCCACGCTCGGTCACGTAGGCCAGCCTAGTGGAAAACGCGCCGCGCTCCCCGGTGAGTTCTTCGTAGACGATATCGCTGATGCTGTGGGCCACCGAGCGATCGGCATCCGCACTGGCCGTTATCTGGCTGCCAGCCAGTCGCGCGCCGGAACTGACGTCGATCAGGTAGAAGCGCACGCGCATCTTGCCCCCCTGGCGCTGCACGTCGCCCATGACCAGGTAGCGGGCCTTGCCGGCGCGCCAGTCATCGATCCGCAGCTGATCCGGTGCCGACGGGCGAGCCGGCATGGCCTCGCGACCGATCGGTGCGAACAGCCCGGAGCGGGCCAGATCGTCACCGATGATACGCGCCAGGTCGTCGATACCGCCAGGTTGATCGAAGGGCACCACGGCAAGCGGCACGCCCGTCTCGGTGCCGCCGCTGATGTCGATCTCGAGCGCGGCCTGCGCCGGCATGGCGAACATAAGCATCCCCGCCATGAGGGCGGTCGCCGCCAGGCGGTGCGAACACTGCAAAAAGGCCAATACTGTCATCTGGATCACCCCGGGGGTTTCCGGTTATTCCGGTTTGAAATTAAAACGGAGCTCTTCCTGGAAGATAGCGTCGATTTCGGGCTTGGGCAGCGGTGAAGCGGCCTCGATCGCCTGCACCACCGAGCGCTCGAACAGGCGGTCGCCGTCGCAGCTCCCCACCGTCACGTCCCGCACTCGGCCGTCCTGGTCCTGTCGGACGGTGACCGTGCAGGTCCAGCCGACCTTGGCGCCACGCGGGCGCTGCCAGTTCTGCCGGACCTTGGACTGGATCGCCGCCGCCCACTTTTGCAGTGCATCTTGCTCGGCCTGCTGGCGTTGCTCGGCGGCGAGTTGCTCGTGCAGGGCCTGCTCCCGTGCCTCGCGGGCCGCCTGTACCTCGGCCTCACGGCGTGCCTTCTCGGCGGCCGCCTGGCGCGCCTTTTCCTCGGCTTCCTTGCGGGCCTGCTCCGCGGCCTCCCGACGTGCCTTTTCTTCAGCCGCTTTGCGCGCCTGCTCTTCCGCCTCCTTGCGTGCCTTTTCCTCCGCCTCGCGGCGTGCCTTCTCCTCGGCTTCCTGGCGAGCTTTTTCCGCGGCTGCCTGACGGGCCCGTTCCTCCGCCTCGCGCCGGGCCTTCTCGGCGGCCGCTTCCTCGGCTTCGCGCCGCTCGGCCGCCTCCTGTGCCTCGCGGCGAGCGGCCTCGGCTTCCTTCTGGGCCTGTTCTCGGGTCGCCTCGGCCTCGGCTCGGGCTTCGCGCAGCGCCTCGAGCCGTTTTTGCTCGGACTCGGCGGCCTTCTCCCGCTCCTCGCGCAGGGCTTGGATCTGTTCGGCCCGCGCCTCCTCGGCCCGACGGGCAGCCGCGGCCTTTTCGGCGGCACGCTCGGCCTCGGTCTTTTCGCGCTCGCGGGACTCGCGCTCCTGCTTGAGACGCTGGGCCTGGCGCTCGATCGCCTCGGAGGAGACCGATTCGGCCTCGATGCTCGGCGTGGGCCGGTTTTCCGCCTCGCCACTGACCTGGGGCTTGTCGTCCTTCCAGGGATTATTGAACAGCATCACCAGCACCAGGATCAGGTGCAACAGCACCGCCAGTGTCACCGCCAAGGGCATGCGCGCCATCATTGCCAGCATGATCTACTGCCCCTCCCCGTCGCCTTGCGATGCCGGGTCCGAATCGGTCACCAGGCCGACCTTGGCCGCGCCGCCCTGCTGGGCGGCCACCATGGCCCGCATGACGTACTCGTAGTTCGAGGCGCGGTCGCCCTTCACCAGGATCGGTGTCTCGGGGTCGACCGACCGGGTGGCCGCCACCAGCTCGGTGACGGTGGTCAGGCTGACCGGCGCCTCGGGGTTGTCGCTCTTGTTGACGAAATACTCGCCGTCACGGTTGACGGTAATCAGCAAGGGCGGCTCGTCGGTCTCTTCCAGCGGGCTGGCCGCGGCCTGCGGCGGCTCGACCTCCACGCCCTGTTGGAGCATCGGCGCGGTCACCATGAAGATCACCAGCAGCACCAGCATCACGTCGATGTACGGGACGACGTTAATCTCCGCGAGCATGCGCCGGGACCGTCGCGTGCGACGCGCCATGGGTTACTTGCCCCCCAACTGGCGCTGCAACAGCCCCAGGAACTCGTCGACGAAGTTCCCGTAGCGTCCGGCGAGCCAGTCGACTCGGCCGGTGTAGCGGTTGTAGGCGATGACCGCGGGAATGGCGGCAAACAGGCCCATGGCCGTGGCGATCAAGGCCTCGGCGATGGGCGGGGCCACCGCGGCCAGGGTCGCGCTCTGCATGGTGCCGAGGTTCATGAACGCGCTCATGATCCCCCAGACCGTGCCGAACAGGCCTACGTAGGGGCTCACCGAGCCCACCGTGGCCAGGAACGGCACGCCTTCCTCGAGCTGGTCGATCTGGCGATTCTCCGCCACCCGCATGGCGCGCTCGACCCCGTCGATGATCTGCGCCTGGCTACGATCCTCGGCCTGGCGCAGGCGCTGGAACTCGCGGAAACCGGCCTCGAAGACCGCCTCGTGGCCCTCGCGCGGGCGGGCCTCGCGGGAAATGCGGTCATAGAACTCGTTGAGACTGCCGCCGGCCCAGAAGCTGCCCTCGAAGGAACGCACGCCCTTGACCGCGCGGCGATAGATCCCCGCCTTGTGGATGATCAGCGCCCAGGAGGCGATCGATGCCAACAGCAGAATGATCAGGACCATCTGGACGGGCAGACTCGCCCCGGTAATCAGCTCGACAACGGAAGGTTCGGAATTCACGCAAAAGACTCCAGGATAGCCTCGGGAATGGGTTTGGGGCGCATCGTGCCGGCATCGACGCAGACCACACGAACGGACACCCCACAGAGGACCGCGGAATCGGCGGAACGTTCCACGCGCTGGGTGAAGTCGATCGCCACCGCGCGCAGTCGCGCTACCTCGCAGGTCACGTCCAGCGCATCATTAAATCGCGCCGGTCGGCGATATTCAAGCGAGGCCCGCGAGACGACGAACACCACGTTCTGCTCCCGGATCAGCGCGTCCTGCTCCCAGCCGCGGGCACGCAGCCACTCGGTGCGAGCCCGTTCGCAGAAATTGAGATAGCGGGCGTGATAGACCACCCCGCCGGCGTCGGTGTCCTCGTAGTAGACACGCACCGGCCAGCGGAAAATCTCCTGTTCGGCGGCGGCCATGGTCACGCCTCCGACGACGGGTCGAATGACTCGCCCGGCCACTGTTCGGGCGGGCGATAACCGAAGTGCGCCCAGGTCTGGCGGGTGGCCATGCGCCCGCGCGGGGTGCGGATGAGAAAGCCCTGCTGGATCAGATACGGCTCGAGGACGTCCTCGATGGTGTCGCGCGACTCGCCGATCGCCGCCGCGATGTTGTCCAGCCCCACCGGTCCGCCATCGAACTTCGACAGCAGGGTGTCGAGCAGGCGACGGTCCTGGTGGTCGAAACCCCGCTGGTCGACCTTGAGCATGTCGAGGGCGGCGTTGGCGATCACCCGGTCCACCTGGCCACTGCCTTTCACGTCGGCGTAATCACGCACGCGCCGCAGCAGGCGGTTGGCGATCCGCGGCGTGCCGCGCGAGCGGGCGGCAATCTCCTGGGCCCCCTGGGCATCCATCTCCAGATTGGTCAAGCGCGCCGAGCGGGTGACGATGTGCACTAGGTGCTCGACCTCGTAGAATTCCAGACGCTGGACGATGCCAAAACGGTCCCGCAGCGGGTTGGTGAGCATGCCGGCCCGGGTGGTGGCACCGACCAGGGTGAACGGCGGCAGGTCGAGCTTGATCGAGCGCGCCGCCGGGCCCTCGCCGATCATGATGTCGATCTGGTAGTCCTCCATCGCCGGGTAGAGGATTTCCTCGACCACCGAGGACAGACGGTGGATCTCGTCGATGAACAACACGTCGCCCGGCTCGAGATTGGTCAGCAGCGCGGCGAGATCGCCGGGGCGCTCGAGCACCGGGCCGGAGGTCTGCTTGAGGTTCACGCCCATCTCGTTGGCGATGATGTGCGCCAACGTGGTCTTACCCAGCCCCGGCGGGCCGAAGATCAGGACGTGATCGAGCGGCTCGCCCCGGTTGCGCGCCGCCGGGACGAAGATCTCCATCTGCTCGACGACCGCGGGCTGACCGATGTAGTCCGCCAGCCGGCGTGGGCGCAGGGCCCGCTCGATGGCTTCCTCCTCGGGGCGGTGTTCGGAGCTGACGAAACGGGCGTCTTCCATGGATTGGCTCATAGGCACCTCGAAAAACCGACTGCGCAGTCCGATTGCAGCGTCGCGTGCTCGTTCGCTTCTCGCCTATCGGCTTGATATATCTCGTTGCTCACTGCGCAGATCCTTGCACTCGAACTTGCTCGTGACGATCTTTCGAGGCGCCTACATCGTTCATTTAACGGTGTGCCGCAGGGCAAGGCGGATCAGCGCCTCGGCATCTTCCGCCCCGGCCTTCTCGGCCCGGGCAATCATGCGGCCAGCCTCGGCGGGCTTGTAGCCCAGCGCCTCGAGCGCGCTGATCGCCTCGTCGCGCGGCTGGTCCGCGGCCGGCTGGCCACCGGGCGTGCTCGCGGCCGTGGTGCCGGCCTGCTTGTCGATCCGATCACGCATCTCGATGATCAGTCGCTCGGCGGTCTTCTTGCCAATGCCCGGAACCTTGACCAGCGAGGCGACGTCGTCGTTGAGCACGCAATCACGGAACTGGGCCTCGGACATGCCTGACAACACCGCGACCGCCATGCGCGGGCCGATGCCCGAGACCTTGATCAGGGCACGAAACAGGTCGCGCTCGCGCTGGGTGGCAAAGCCGTACAGCAGCTGGGCGTCCTCGCGCACCACCAGGTGGGTATGCAGCACGATCTCGTCGTAGCCCTGGGTGGCAAAGAAGGTGGACATGGGCGACTCGACCTCGTAGCCCACGCCGTGCACGTCCACCAGCAGGAAAGGCGGCTTGCGCATCAATACGCGTCCGGCCAGGCGTCCGATCATTTGCGTCCTCCCGATTTGGCCGCGGCACGCGCCATCAGCGTGGCGGCATCCGAATCGCGCCAGCCGCGCGAGTCGCTACGACGGCGATACCGGCGTTGCGACGCCTCACGCAGGATCTCACGGGCCGGGTTGTTCTGCCCCTTTTCGGCGGCGCCCTCGACCCCGGCAAAGGCATGGCTGCGGTAGCAGTGACACAGGGCGACCGCGGCGGCGTCGGCCCCGTCAGCCGAGGGCCGCTCGGCGAGCCCCGTCAGGCGCTGGATCATGTGCGCAACCTGCTCCTTGTCCGCCCGGCCGCTGCCGACCACCGCCTGTTTGACGGTCGCCGGCATGTACTCGGCGACCGACAGGCCGTGGCGGACGATCGCCGCCAGGGCGGCGCCGCGCGCCTGGGCCAGCTTGAGCGAGGAGGAATTGCCGCGATACACGAATATCTGTTCGATGGCGCACTCGTCGGGGCGATGGGTCTCGATCCACTCGGAGACGCAATCGAAAACGCCGCCCATGCGGGCGGCAAAGTCACCGTGGTGTGCCAGCGACTGGCTGACCAGCCCCAGGCAGCGGGCGCGACCGCCGGAAAACTCGATCACCGCCAGCCCCAATACGCGGGAGCCGGGGTCGATACCGAGCACGCGACGGACGGGGCGTTCCGCTGCCGGGGAATCAGGCATACGCCTCGTCCGGGATCTCGGCGTTGTGATAGACATCCTGGACGTCGTCGAGATCCTCGAGCATGTCGATCAGCTTAAGCACCTTCTCGGCGGTCTCACCCTCCACCGGGGCGTTGGTGGAAGGCCGCATGGTCACCTCGCTCTCCTCCGGCGGCAGATCGGCGTCGATCATGGCCTGCTTGACGTCGCTGTACGTCTCCGGAGTGGTGATCACCTCGATGGCGTTGTCGTCGAAGACCTCGATGTCTTCGGCGCCGGCTTCCATCGCCGCTTCCATGATCGGGTCCTCGTCACTGCCCGGCGGGTAGTAGAGCACTCCGATACGGGAGAACAGGAAGGCCACCGAGCCGTCGGTGCCCAGGTTGCCACCGTTCTTGGAGAAGGCGTGGCGCACGTCGGCCACCGTGCGGGTGTTGTTGTCCGTCATCCCGGTGACGTAGACCGCCACCCCGCTCGGGCCGTATCCCTCGAAGGAGACCTCGACGAAGTCCTGCCCCTCTAGGTCACCGGCGCCGCGCTTGGCCGCCCGCTCGATGGTGTCCTTGGGCATGTTCGCGCCCAAGGCCTTGTCCCAAGCCAGGCGCAGGCGGGGGTTGGCAGCCGGGTCGGCATTGCCGCCGGTGCGCGCGGCGACCGTGATCTCGCGGATAATCTTGGTCCAGACCTTGCCGCGTTTCTTGTCCTGCGCCGCCTTGCGATGCTTGATGTTCGCCCACTTGCTGTGACCGGCCATCTGATTGCTTCCTCATTGAATGTCAAAGGGTATCCCGTCGGAGACGACGGTGAGATTGCGCGCATTCTAGCAAATCCGGGCGCCTCACCCGTGGCGATTGCGCCACCAGTAAAACCAGAGCAGCAGGGCCATGCCGTAGAGGCCGGCCATGCCGACCGCCAGGGCGAACAGCGAGTCCGCCAGCCAGGCGACCATCACCCCGGAAACGACCCCGGCAAAGCCCATCTGGGTGGCGCCCTGCAGAGCCGAGGCCAGTCCCCGCTGCGCGGGCCAGTAGTCGAGCGCGGTGATATTGAGTGCCGGCATGGTGATCGCCATGCCCATGACATACAGCGTGATGGGCGTGACCGTCAGCCAGACCCCGTGGACAACATCCGCCGGTGGCACCCAGGCCTGGACGAGGTTGTAACCCACCGCCACCCCGGTCAGGGCCAGGCCCACGGCCATGGTGCCGGCCATGCTGAGTCGACCGGCCAGCCAGCGGGTCACGCGGCTGCCCAGAATCAGCCCCGTGACCAGCGGGACGAAGAACTTCCAGAAATCCGTCTCGTCCTGCCCCAGGTGGTCGATCAAGATGGCCGGGGCCGCAGCGACATACAGGAACATGCCGCCAAACAGCAGAGCGAACACGATGATCAGCTGCATGTAGCGCGGATGCGAGAGTGCCCGCGCATAGCTTTTCAGGACGAAGGCCGGCGCGAACGACTGGCGATCACGATGCGCGACGGTCTCGGGCAGCAAGCGCCAGACCGCAATCACCAGCAACAGGGCAAAACCCACCAGGAACCAGAAGACCGACCGCCAGCCGAACCACTCGTGCAGCCAGCCGCCGATGATCGGGGCGGCGGCGGGGGCCGCGGCGAATACCAGCATGATGTTGGCCATGACGCGCTGGGCATCGGCGCCGGCGAACAGGTCCCGCACCAGGGCCCGGCCGACCACCACCCCGGCCCCGGCGGCCAGTCCCTGCCCCACCCGGGCCGCCAGCAACTGGCCGATGCTCTGCGACAGGGCGGCGAGCACGGTCATCACCGCGTAGACCAGCAGGGCCAGCAGTATCACCCGCTTGCGACCAAAACTGTCGGATGCCGGACCGTAGAACAGCATCATCGAGCCGAAGGCAAGCAGGTAGAGGCTCAGGGTCTGCTGGATGGCCGCCTGGCCGACGCCGAACTCGTCGCCGATGGCATGAAAGGACGGCAGGTAGGCATCGACGGTGAAGGGGGCGAGCATCAACAGCCCGGCGATCACCAGCACCAGAACGGCGGCGCGACGACCCTGCGGCGACTGCTCTGCCGTCGAGTGGAACTCCTCGGCCGGCCCGTTCACGCCGGGACGGGTTCGCGCACGGCCGAGTGGTAGCGGAGAAAACTCTTAAGCTGCTGGTGACCGTGCTGGGTCAGGATCGATTCCGGGTGGAACTGCACGCCCTCGATGGCGTACTCACGGTGGCGGAACCCCATGACCTCGTCGATCGAGCCGTCCTCGTTCTGCGTCCAGGCGGTCACTTCGAGCACATCGGGAATGCTGTCGCGCGCGACCACCAGCGAATGGTAGCGGGTTGCCTCGAAGGGATTGGGCAGACCTTCGAACACGCCCACCCCGGTGTGATAGACCGGCGAGACCTTGCCGTGCATCACCTCGCGCGCCCGGACCACCTTGCCACCGAAGACCTGGCCGATCGCCTGGTGACCGAGACAGACGCCGAGAATGGGCAGCTTGCCGGCGAAATGCCGGATCACCTCCAGCGAGATGCCCGCCTGATCGGGATCGCAGGGGCCCGGGGAGACCACGATATGGCTCGGGGCGCGGGCCTCGATTTCCTCGATGGTGACCTGGTCGTTGCGCGCCACCCAGACCTCTTCACCCAGCTCGCCCAGGTACTGGACGAGGTTGTAGGTAAACGAATCGTAGTTGTCGAGCATCAGCACCATTGCGGTTGCCACTCCATAAATCCAAGAGGTCTGGCCACCCGGAAACCAGGCAGCAGGGTCGATGTTGGTCGATCAGTATAGCCGACGCGGAACGGGCGTCGACGACGCAACGCTCTCTCCGGTCTGGGCGCTCGAGTCAGTGATATTTCTCGACGGTGATGTGCCCGGGTTCACGTCGGCGGTGACGACGCAGGCCGCGTTGTTCGAGTACTTGCTGGACCTCCTCGATCATGTCGGAGTTCCCGCAGAGCATGACGTGGGCGTCCTCCGGATCCAGGCGCAAACCCACGCGCCGCTCGATCTGACCGGAGGCCAGCGCCGCCGGAATGCGCTCGCGCAATGCAACCGGGTGCGCCTCGCGCGTGATCAGCGGCACGAAATCGAACCGATCGCCGTGGCGCGCCTCCAATCGGCGGATGGTCTCGCCGTAGGCCAGGTCTGCCGCATGGCGTATTGAAAGGCACAACACCACCCGTTCGGCGCGCTCCCAGGGGGCATCGGTCTTGAGCATCGACAGGAAGGGACCCAGCGCGGTGCCCGTGGCGAATAACCACAGGTGGCGATGGTCGGGCGTGCGTTCCATGGTCATCGTGCCCGTGGTCGAGGAATGCACGAACACGGTGTCGCCCGCCTCCAGTTTGGCCAGGCGCGGCGAGAGCGGCCCCTCGGGCACCACGTTGAAATAGATCTCGTGGGGTGTCTCGTCTGGTGCGTTAACCAATGAGTACGGTCGCGCGATGCGCTCGCCGTCGACGTCGAGCCCGACACGGACAAACTGCCCCGCTTTGAATGCCGGCAGCGGCGCGTGGAAACGCAGGGAGTACAGCCCGTCGTTCCAACGGATCGTCTCGGCCACCGTCACCTCAAGCCATTCACCCATGATTCACCTCGTCTCGATCATGCCGGTCTCTCCGCATTGTGCCCGGCTCGTCACGCGTCAGCATGGCACGATTCGACCCCGTCTCGACGACCACGCGGGACCACGCGGAATCAACCGGCACGGTAAGCGCCCGCGAATGCCGAGGGCCAGTCAACCGATCAACGCGTCGCCCGCCGAGGGACATTGCGCTGCTGACGACGCTGGTCGAGGGTGATGATCAACAGCGCGAACAGGATCAGACCAATCCCGAACTGCTTGATCATCCCGGGGGTCTCGCCCAGCACCAGCCACGCGCTCAACACGCCGATACCGGGCACCAGCAGCACGCCAAACCCGGCCACCCAGGTGGGCAGGTGGTGCAGGGAATAGACCCATAACAACCAGCCCAGCGCCCCGGCGAGCAGCACGTTGTAAAGCAGGGCCCAGAAGAAATTGGGCGTCGGATTGACAGCAAAGGGCTCTGCCCAGAGGGCGATGCCGGCCAGAAGCAGGCCACCGTAGAGCATCTGCCAGGCGGTGAGGTTGAGCAGGTCCGGCTGGGAGCGATGGTAGTAGCGCTTCTGCCAGATGGCACCCAGCGCCCAGCCAAAGCCCGAGGCGAACGCGAGAAGCACCGCCCAGAGGACCAGCGTCTTGTCCCAGGGAGAGATCAGCAGCACCAGCCCCGGCACCGCGAGGGCAAGGGCCAGCAACTGCACGCCGGTGATGCGCTCGTGCAACGCGAAATGCGCCATCAACGTCAGCCACAGGGGCATGGTGAAGACGATCACGGCGGTCTCGCCGGCCCCGCCGCCCGACTCCAGCGCCCACATCATAAACCCCACGAAGCCGGCGGTCTGGAACACGCCGATCGGCAGGGCATAGAACAGCGGGGGCGGACGAAAGCGCTTGCCCGCCAGCGGCAGGATCGCGATCAGCAGCAACGCCGGCAGGACAGTGCGCAAGGCGGCAAACCAGGCGGCGGACACGTCCACCAGCACCGCCTTCATCACGACCCAGTTGTAACCCCAGAGCAGCCCTAGCAGGAGCAGGGCCAGTAGCGGCAATAGCGTGACCGGTATGGCTTCGGGGATTTCGCGGTCCTCGACGGGGCCCTGCGTCATGGATGCCTCGGGTAAGTCGGGAAAGGGGCGGCGATCTTATCAGGCTCTCCGCCCTCACGACCGCCAAAAACGGCTTGGGTGCGATCGACTGCGCTCGACAGCCCACAAGGAGAACGGCCCAATGGAAACGACCCAGCTCACCACCGATACCACAAGTGTGCGCAGCCTGATCGAGCCCGTCTACCGCGGCAAGTTTTGGATGCAACTGCTCGGCGTAATGCTGATCATATCCGGGATCCTTACCGCCCTGTCGATCGCGGGGATCCTGGTCGCCTGGATTCCCATCTGGGCGGGCATCGTCCTGATGCAGAGCGCCGGCGCCGTCCATCGCGCCTACACCAGCGACCAGCCCACCGAGATGCGCTACGCCATGGGCAAGCTGCGCGTGTACTTCACGATTTTCGGCGTGCTGCTCATGATCTACCTGGTGCTCTTGGTCCTGGTTCGGCATCGGGGCCGGGATGATGGGCGGCATCTAGCCCGGCACCCCCACCCCAACAACAAGAAACCCCGGCATGGCCGGGGTTTCTTTCGTTCTGACCTGATGTATCAGGCCATGGGGATTCAGATGCGGCCGTAGACCTCGCTGCCCTTCTGAACGAACTCGATCGATTTCTCCTTCATGCCCTGCTTGAGGGCCTCTTCCTCGTCGACCCCCATCTGATCGGCGTATTCACGCACCTCCTGAGTGATCTTCATCGAGCAGAAGTGCGGACCGCACATCGAGCAGAAGTGCGCCACCTGGTGGGCATCCGAAGGCAGGGTCGCGTCGTGGAATTCCCGCGCCCGCTCCGGGTCGAGCGACAGGTGGTACTGATCCAGCCAGCGGAACTCGAAGCGCGCCTTGGACAGGGCGTTGTCGCGCAGCTGGGTGCCCGGGAAACCCTTGGCGAGATCCGAGGCGTGGGCGGCGATCTTGTAGGTGATCACGCCCTCGCGCACGTCGTCCTTGTCCGGTAGGCCGAGATGCTCCTTCGGCGTGACGTAGCAGAGCATGGCGGTGCCGTACCAGCCGATGTTGGCCGCACCGATGCCGCTGGTGATGTGGTCGTAGGCCGGCGCGATGTCGGTGACCAGCGGCCCGAGGGTGTAGAACGGCGCCTCGAAGCAGTCCTCGAGTTCCTTGTCCATGTTCTCCTTGACCATGTGCAGCGGCACGTGGCCCGGCCCCTCGATCATCACCTGCACGTCGTGCTTCCAGGCGATCTGAGTCAACTCGCCTAGCGTCTTGAGCTCGGCGAACTGCGCCTCGTCGTTGGCATCGGCCAGGCAACCCGGCCGCAGGCCGTCGCCCAACGAGAAGGAGATGTCATAGGCTTTCATGATCTCGCAGATTTCGTTGAAGCGCGTGTAGAGGAAGGACTCCTCGTGGTGGGCGAGACACCACTTGGCCATGATCGACCCACCGCGGGAGACGATCCCGGTGACCCGGTCGGCAGTCATGGGCACGTACGCCAGACGCACGCCGGCGTGGATGGTGAAGTAGTCCACGCCCTGCTCGGCCTGCTCGATCAGGGTATCGCGATAGATCTCCCAGCTCAGGTCCTCGGCCTTGCCGTTGACCTTTTCCAGCGCCTGGTAGAGCGGCACCGTGCCGATCGGCACCGGCGAGTTGCGCAGGATCCACTCGCGGGTCTCGTGGATGTGCTTGCCGGTGGACAGGTCCATGATGGTGTCGCCACCCCAGCGGATGCCCCAGACCATCTTCTCGACTTCCTCGGCGATGCCGGAGGTGACCGCGGAGTTGCCGAGGTTGCCGTTGATCTTGGTGCGGAAGTTCCGGCCGATGATCATCGGCTCGATT
>JAGXIF010000047.1 GCA_024635755.1 Halothiobacillus sp. | reverse complement strand
GGTCGTCCGCCTCCGTGGCCGTCATGCCGAAATCGTCCACCATGGCCTGGCGGATGATCGCCAGTTCGTCGTCGGCCACGTCGAAATCGGCGCGCGCCACCTCCATCAACAGGATCGCCACGGCGGCATTCACCGACCGGGTCGACTCCTCGGGCGACGAGGCATCGTCGGAAAAAAATAGGTCTCGTAGGGTCTTGAGCATGGTTTTCTGCCAATGGAATAAGGGATGCGGGTGTGACCAGCGACCTTAGCCCACGTTCGCCCCAAGTTCGTCCCGGATTCGCCCAATCTTCGCCCCGAATTTGTGCGCAAAGGCCCGCTTCTCGACCTTGTGCGCCAATGCCCGCGAGCGACGGGCCGTGCTCGGTTACCTGACGCCCCGTAAAGCCCCGCCGTTCAGGGCGGGGATATAAGGCGCCTATTCGTGGGTTCGCTGCTGTTCGATGTATTGGCGCACGATGGAGATCGGCGCTCCACCGCAGGAGGCCGCGAAATAGGAAGGCGACCAGAGCGTGCCCTTGAAGTATCGGCCCCGGAGATCGGTTCGGACTTTGCGCAGGAGTCGACTGGACACACCCTTGAGGCTGTTGACCAGGGTGGATACGGCCACCTTGGGCGGGTAGTTCACCAGGAGGTGGACATGATCGTCTTCGCCATCCACCTCGACCAGTTCCGCATCGAAGTCCGAGCAGACCTTGGCGAAGATGCCGCGCAGGTGGTCGATGGCGTCACGGTCCAGCACCTTGCGTCGGTATTTGGTCACAAAGACCAAATGGACGTGCATATGGAACACGCAGTGTCGTCCAGTGCGTATATCTTGCTTGTTGCTCATAGACCAACTATATTCCAGGGCATGAAACGCCTGCAAGCGTTCAAATTCGAGGTCCGCCCGAACGGCGAACAGCAGCTTCAAATGTGCCGCTTCGCCGGCTCGTGCCGGTTCGTGTTCAACCGGGCGCTGGCGTTGCAGAAGGCGCGGCACGAGGGCGGAGAGAAGAAGCTGGGATATGCGGGGCTGTGCAAGGAGCTAGGGGCCTGGAAACAGTCCCCGGAGACAGGGTGGCTCACCCAGGCCCCTTCCCAGCCGCTCCAACAGGCTCTCAAGGATCTGGAACGAGCCTACAAGAACTTCTTCAAAGGGCGCGCCGCCTTTCCTGCCTTCAAGAAACGCGGCCGGCATGACGCCTTCCGTTTCCCGCAGAGAGTGAAACTCGACCAAGGAAACGCCCGCATCTTTCTCCCCAAGATCGGATGGATACGCTACCGCAAGAGCCGGGAGGTGGTAGGGACCGTGAAGAACGTCACGGTGTCGGCGGCCGCTGGAAAGTGGTTCGTCAGCATCCAGACCGAACGCGAGGTCGAGGCCGGCTATCACCCGGCCAGCGGCATCGTCGGGGTGGACGCCGGCGTGGCGAATTTCGCCACGCTGTCGACCGGCGAGTTCATCGCCCCGGTCAATGCGCTGGGAAAGCGCAAGCGGCAACTGGCCCGCGCCCAGCGGGCCCTGAGCCGCAAGCAGAAGTTCTCCCGCAACTGGATCAAGGCCAAGGCCCGGGTCCAGACCATTCACTCCCGGATCGGCAATACCCGACGCGACCACCTGCACAAACTCACCACGACGCTAAGCAAAAACCACGCGGCGATCGTGATCGAGGACCTGCAGGTACGGAACATGGCCAGGTCGGCGTCGGGGACGGTCGATCAACCGGGACGAAACGTCCGCGCCAAGACGGGACTCAACCGCTCCATACTGGACCAGGGATGGGGCGAGTTCCGTCGCCAGCTTGAGTACAAGCAGGCATGGCGCGGCGGGATTGTCGAGGCGGTGGCGCCACGGAACACGAGCCGAACCTGTTCGGCCTGTGGGCACGTGGCGAAGGAAAGCCGCCGAAGCCAATCCCGATTCGAATGTGTTGCCTGCGGTCACACGGCGCATGCCGACGTGAACGCCGCTCGCAACATATTGGCGGCAGGGCATGCCGTCATGGCCTGTGGAGGGGATGTAAGCCCGTATTGGCACCTCGGTACCAATACGGCAGCCCCAATGAAGCAGGAACCCGCCGAAGCGACTCATTCCGGCCCCGTGCCGGCATGAGCGCCGTAGGAATCCTCGTCCTTCAGGGCGAGGAGGATGTCAAACTGCGCACCCCATGATGAGCTACCTACGCTTTTTCCTCGCCCACACCCGGTTCCTGACCTTCGGCATACTGGCCGCCACCCTGTCCGGGTTCGGCCAGACCTTCTACATCGCCATATTCGGCGGCGAACTGCGCGCGGCATTCGACCTGACCCACGGTGAGTACGGCCTGCTCTATTCGCTGGCCACCCTGGGCAGTGGCCTGTTGATCATCTGGGCCGGTCGGCAGCTCGACCGGATGCCGCTGCCCCGTTTCGTCACCTTTGTGGGCCTCGGCGTGGCGGTCGGCTGCCTGCTGCTCGCCTCGGCGAAAACCGCGGTGATGTTGGGACTGGCGCTTTTCCTGCTGCGGTTCTGCGGCCAGGGGCTGTTCACGCATGTCTCGGCGACCAGCATGGGGCGGTACTTCGATGTCAATCGCGGCAAGGCGGTCAGCATTGCGGCCAAGGGCCTGCCGCTGGGCGAGGCGATCATGCCCGTCATTGCCGTGGCCCTGATCGCGGCCATCGGCTGGCGACAGACGTGGTACCTCTCCGCGGCATTCATGCTGCTGCTCGCCATCCCGTTGTTGCTGTGGCTGCTTCGTGGGCAGGGGCGACGTGAACAGGCGCACCTGGACCGCCGATCGCAGGCCGAGGAACCGGCGAGCTTTCACACCGCCGCACGGCAGTGGACCCGCGCCGAGGTCCTGCGCGACCCGCGCTTTTACCGTGTCATACCCGTGATGATGGCCGCCCCGCTGACCGTGACCGGCATGCTGTTCCATCTGGCGGCTCTCGCCGACGGCAAGGGCTGGAGTATGGGCTGGCTCGCCGGCAGCTTTACCGGCTTTGCCCTGGCGCACGTGGCCGGGCTGCTGGTCGCCGGTTCCCTGCTCGACCGCCACGGCGCCCGTCCCGTGTTGCGAGGCTTCCTATGGCCCATGGCCGCCGGTCTGGCCATCGTGGCCACCGTCGACCAACCCGCGGCGGCCTGGTTGTTCATGGTCCTGATGGGACTGTCGCTGGGCGGTGCCGGCACGCTGCTCGGCGCGCTGTGGCCGCAACTCTACGGCGTGGCGCATCTGGGGGCGATCCGTGCCCTGGTTCACGCCACCCTGATCATTTCGACGGCGATCACCCCCGTCGCGATCGGGATCGCCTTGGACGGCGGGTTATCCATGGAGGCGATCGCCCTGGTTCTCGCCGGTTACCTGGTGGGGGCGACCATGCTGGCCTGGACGGCCGTGGCCGCGCGCCCGCGAACGGAGAAGACCGCGTGATCCGGCGACTGGCCCATCCCCTGGGCGAGGTACAGGTCACGCGCAAGGCCATCCGCCACCTCTACCTGCGCCTGGATGCCGAGTCCGGCGCCCTGCGGGTGAGCGCACCACGGCGGATCAGCGACGCCCAGGTGCTGGCGTTCATCGACGACCGGGCGCACTGGATCGAGCGGCAACGGGCGCGGCAGGCAAAACGGCCACCTACCTTCAGCGCCACCACCTTGCCCGAGACCATCCACCTGCTGGGTCGGGCGCATGCTCTCGAACGGGTCACCTGCCCCGACCTGGCCGCCGGGCGGGCACGCGTCACGCTCGATGAAGACCGCTTGCGCATTCATTGCGGCTCGGACGACGCGCAGGTGGCCCGCCAGGCCCTGCGCGAGCATTGCCGCGGCCTGCTCCGCGAGCAGCTCGAGCGGCGCGTCGAACCCTGGGCCCGGTCGATGGATCTAGCGACACCGATCTACCGCATCCGGCGCATGCGCACCCGCTGGGGCACCTGCAATATCCGCGACCGACGCATCTGGCTGAACCTGGAACTCGCGCGCATGCCGGTGGAGGTGATCGACCTGGTGGTCGTCCACGAACTGGCCCACCTGATCGAGCGCGGCCACAACGCCCGCTTCTATCGCATCATGACCCGGCACTACCCCGCCTGGCGCGACTGGGAGCCGGAGTTGAGCCGTTACGGAATTATCGGCCTTTGAGGCTTTCGCCGTCGTCGCCAATGGCCATTACCCGGACTATTGCCGCGGCGACGGCACAGGCGACGGCACAACCGCTAGAATCGGACCGACCGGAACACACCCCAGCAAGGAACCAAGACTTATGTGCGGCATCTGCGGATGGCTTGAAACCGAAGGCAACCGGGGCGATCTGACCGCCGTGCGGCGAATGATGAGCCGGTTGGAACGGCGCGGCCCGGATCACGAGGGCAGTTTCTCCGACGGCCCGCTGGCCTTCGGCCATCGCCGGCTGTCCATCCTGGATCTGAGCTTTCACGGCCATCAGCCCATGGTCGACCGCGAACGCGGGCTGGCGATCGTCTTCAACGGCACCATCTACAACCACCCGGCCTTGCGCGAGGAACTGCGCGGCCTGGGGCACCATTTCGCCTCCACCGGCGACACGGAAGTCATCCTGACCGCCTTTCGCCAGTGGGGCCCCGCTTGTGTCGAACGCCTCGACGGCATGTTCGCCTTCGCCATCTGGGACATGCGCGACCAGTCGCTCTTCCTGGCCCGCGACCGCCAGGGCATCAAGCCGCTCTACCACACGGTGGGCGATGGGCCGCTGCGGTTCGCCTCCAGCATTCCCGCCCTCCTGGCCGCGGGCAACGTCGACACCGACTTCGATCCGGCCGCCCTGCACCACCAGTTCACCCTGCACGCGGTGGTCCCGGCGCCACGCACCATCTTCCGTGGCGTAAACAAGCTGCCACCCGGCCACTGGATGCGGGTCGACCGCCATGGCCGTCGCCAACTCCAGCGCTACTGGGCCATCGACACCACCGAGGACCATGACGTCCCGGCCGACGAATGGCCCGAGATCATCCACGAGCGGCTGCTCGACGCGGTACGCAAGCGCCTGAGCATCAGCGACGTGCCGGTGGGCGTGCTGCTCTCCGGCGGGCTGGACTCCTCGCTGATCGTGGCCCTCGCACACGAGGCGGGCGTGACGCCGAAGACCTTCACCATCGGCTTCGAGGATCAACCCGAGGAAAAGGGCAGCGAGTTCGAGTACGCCGACCCGGTCGCCGAGCGCTACCAGACCGAGCATTACCGCTTCCACGTCCCCAACGCGCAGGTGCTCAGTCGCCTGCCCGAGGCGGTGCGGGAAATGAACGAACCGATGTTCGGCCAGGACGCTGTGGCCTTCTACCTGCTCTCCGAGCAGGTTGCCCGCGAAGTGAAGGTGGTGCTCTCCGGTCAGGGTGCCGACGAGGTGTTCGGCGGCTACTTCTGGTACCCGAAGATGGCCGAATCCGCCGGCGACGACCTGCAGCGTTTCGCGCCGCACTACTTCGATCGCAGCCACGAGGAACTGATGGCCATGCTCACCCGCCGGTTCCGCGGTCCGGATGCGACCAGCGAGCTGGTCCGCCAGGGCCTGGCCGGCAAGGGGTCCTATGCCAACCGCGTACTGGGATTCGATGCCAGCACCCTGATCGTCGACGATCCGGTCAAACGGGTCGACAACATGACCATGGCCTGGGGGCTGGAGGCGCGCGTGCCCTTCCTCGATACCGGGCTGATGGAAGCGGCCATGCGAGTGCCGGCGGAATACAAGCTGGCCCAGGGCGGCAAGGGCATCCTCAAGAGCATTGCCCGCCGGCGGGTGCCCGATGCGGTGATCGACCGTCCCAAGGGCTATTTCCCGGTCCCCGCGCTCAAGTTCGTGCGCGGACCATTCCTGGAATTCATGCGCGAGATCCTCACCTCGGACACCGCCCGCGCCCGCGGGCTGTTCGAACCGGCCTACGTGGAAAAGCTGCTGGCCGAACCCGACCGGCACTTCACCCGGCTGCAAGGGGCCAAGATCTGGCACTTGGCGGTTTTCGAGCTGTGGCTCCAGGAACAGGGGCTTTGATCGTGATCGCCGGCCAAATCGGTGGATCGCGCGGACACAGGGCGCAGACGAAACCTGCCTTAATGACCAATCAAATCGCGAGGGGTACAGACCGGGGGTATATTGCGTTACGCTTCATTAGGTTTTTCTGAATAACCTGCTGGCAAGCGGTTTCAAAAAACCACAGGGAAGCATGTCCACATCGCAAGGAATCGAGCCCCAATGACCTCCGAGTCCACGCTCACCGCCACCGAATCGCTGGATGCCACCCAGTGGGATGGCATTCCGCAGGACTGGCCGCTGGCCGCAGCGTCGCTCCGCTCGTCGATCAACGACCCGACCGCCCGGCGCGCCACCCGCCTGGCCGACCTGCACAACCAGGTCCGTTGCCTGATTCACCGCGCCCGCCATGAAAAGCTGAGGGTGCTGCTGGGTGTACTCAACCGCATCGACCAGGAAATCCGCCGCGAACACGAGCAGATCTCGGCCGACCTGTCGCGGCTCAATCGGCTGATCCGCTACTTCGACCGCCTGGTCCAACATCTGCAAAAGACCCGGGACGAGGTGCCCGAGGCCATGGCGCTGTACACGGGCAGTCGCGAGCTCCCCGAACTCCTCGAAGACTCCTTGCGCCGCAGCGGTTTCGGCGCCCACCCGATCAACCTGGAAAACCCCGATCCGGCCCTGCTCGAGCACAGCGGGCTGCTGATCTACCTGGCCGAAGATGGCGTGGATCACACCAGCGAGTTCGAGTTGCTGGCACGATTGAAAAAGCAGTTGTCCGCCTGTGCGCAGACCCTGATGGTCAGCCAGCGCGACGACTTCGCCATCCGCGCCGCGGCCGTGCGGGCGGGGATCGATCACGTGATCACCCACCCCATCGACTCGGCGCGGCTCAACACCCTGCTGACCGGGGCACGGGCCTACGAGTGCGACGACGAGCAGATCACCGTGCTACTGGTCGACGACATGGCCACCGCGGGCATCTACTGGCGCAAACAGTTCGCCCGCGCCAACGTTCGCCTGCTGTTCGAAACCCGCCCCCAGGCCGCCTTCGATGCCGCGCTGGCCGAAACCCCCGACGTCGTGCTGCTCGATCTCTACATGCCCGAGATGGACGGCGTGGACCTGGCACGCATCTTCCGCGAACATCCGCAGCTCAACGACGTGCCCATCCTGTTCATGTCGACCGAGGAGCGCGACCAGCATCGGCTCGAGGCCAAGCTCAAGGGCGGCGACGATTTTCTCAACAAGTCGATTGCCGGCGACGACCTTATCCGCATGGTGCGTTACCGCGCCCAGCGCTATCGCCAGGCTCGCGCCGAGCGGCGCACCGACTCGCTCACCGGCCTGCTCAATCACCGTGCGATCACCGAAATGGTCGACAGCGAACTCGATCGCGCCATCCGCCAGGAAGATCCGCTGTCGGTGGTCATGATCGACATCGACAAGTTCAAGCTCATCAACGACACCCACGGCCATCCCAGTGGCGACCGCGTGATCCGGAAGCTGTCGACCCTGCTCAACACGCGCATGCGCAAGTACGACGGCGTGGGGCGTTACGGCGGCGAGGAGTTCATGGTGGTCCTGCCCGCCACCTCGGTGGAGACCACCGTCGAACTGATCGACCGGCTGCGCGAACAGTTCGCCGACAGCGCGGTGACCACCGAGAGCGGCGACACCGTCCACTGCCATTTCAGTGCCGGCGTGGCCGGCTACCCCGAGCACATCACCCCGCAGGAGATCATCAGCGCCGCCGACAGCGCGTTGTATGTCGCCAAGCAGTCGGGGCGCAACCAGGTGCAGGCGCGGCACTACGACGAAGAGTGAGGTGGATCCAGCGCCCGCTGGATGCGGCCTTCGTTGTCACTCGACAGGATTCTAACCTCGAGCTCCCGCCTCCCCGGGACCCACGAGTATAGCCAGTCCCCGGGCCCGATCGTCGACCTGGGAGCCCGCCCCGGTCTCCGCGCGGGGCAGGCATCCAAGGGACACCCACTGCGCGCCAGCCGGTACCAGGAAAGCGTCGTGGTCATCCCAGAGACGTGTCCCGTTAGATCCCGGCACCCCCCCCTTCCCGGTAGCCGGCGACAATCCGACTTGCTAAATCGGTACGAATTTGGTCCCATATAAACCCACTCGGGTCCGGCGATGCCACACGACCCACCAAACACCGACTTAACGGGAGACCATCACAATGGATGCTCTTGAGCGCATTGACCAGTTCGTCAAAGAAAACCCCATCCTGATCTTCATGAAGGGCACGCCGCAGTTCCCGACCTGTGGATTCTCCAGCCGCACCGCCGAGGCCATGAAGGGCTGCGGCGTGCCGTTCGGCTACGTCAACGTGATGGCCGACCCGGACATCATGCAGGCCCTGCCGAGCTATCAGGACTGGCCGACCTTCCCGCAGGTCTACGTCAATGCCGAGCTGATCGGCGGTGCCGACATCACCATCGAGATGTACGAGCGCGGCGAGCTCAAGCCCCTGTTCGAGGAAGCCGTCGCCAAGGCCGAAGCCGAAGCCGACAAGGCCGAGTAAGCGGCAAATCGCTTGCCGCCTGTCGATCAACCCGGCCAAGGAAGGCCGGGTTTTTAGTAGGCGGTATCCGGGCGAAGACCCCACGCCTCGCGAACCCACATGGCCATCAACGGTCCTCGGCGATATCGTCGGGACGCTTCCCGACACCAAAACGCTCCTCCTGAGATCGGCGAGGCGTGGTGTCGCCATTCCCGCCACTCGGCTCCCCACTCGATCCATCATCGGTCGGCTCTCGCTCGAGCACCACCCGTGACCGCGGCAAGTATCGTCCGCCATCGAGGTCCTGCAGGAAACGGATCAACCCCTCACGCACCTTGCAACGAAGGTACCAGGCTGCCATCCCGTCGGTCGCGCTCACCAGTGCCCGAACCTCCACGGTCCAGTCGCGACAGTCCGTGACCAGGACGCTGGCCACCGCGCCATCATGGTTCTCGTCATCCTTGACCAACTCGGCCAGTTTCTCGCGGATCGGATCAATCGGCACGGTGTAGTCGAGATACAGGTAAACCTCGCCAAAGACGTTGAGCCCCCCATCCTCGCTGGCATACGAGTAGTTGTAGATCGGCTCGTCGATCAACATCGTGGACGGCACGGTGAGCCGACGCAGATCCCATATGCGGATTACCGCATAGGTATAGGTGATGTTCTCGATGTACCCCCACTCGCCCTTGAAAATCACCAAATCCCCGATGCGCATCGGCTGGGTGAGCGCCACCTGCAACCCGGCGAATAGACTGGCGATGCTGCGCTGGGCACCGATACCGATCATCAAACTGATCAGGCCGGCCGAGGCCAGCAACGAGAGCCCCAGCGAGGCAAACCAGTCGAAGGTCGATAACGCGACAATTGCACCCACGAAGAAGATCACACCGATCAGCGTCCGACTGAGCACCGTCATGGTGGTGTCGTATGTGCGAGCGAGGAAGATGCTGCTGTCCTCCAGTCGCCGCCGTTTGCGCTGACCGTAGGTGGAAAAATACATGCGCACCCCGTTGATCAGCAGCCAGGTCAACGAACCGACCACTCCGACGTAGACGATTGAATCGTAGAGCCTGTTTCCCGGGGTAGGCAGCAGGATCAGCTGGCGGGACAATGACCCGAGCAGCAGGAAGAAGACCAGCAACAAGAACCCGAGGCCGATATAATGCTGTAGGTACGGCACCCAGTCGGACACGACGTCCTTGGGGAGGAAGCGCCTAGCCAGGCGAAACCCCGCCCAGCGAATCAGCAAGGCGAGGAACGCGCTGAGCGCCACGCCGAGGACCGCCAGTCCCAATCGAAACAAATCGCTACCCAGCACCTCGTACTTGATCCGGTAAAACGGCAACGCCGAAAGGATCTTCCCCATGCCCGTGTTGTCATAGAGCATGTCGGCACTCGCCACGGTTTCGGCATCGAACCGCCAGCGCGCGCCCTCGTCGGTAACGGTGCGCACCAGGCGCACCGGCACCCGCTTTCCCTCGACCACGAATTCCGTCAACAGGATCGACTCTCGAGGAGACCGTCCCTCTTCACGTTCCTCCTTACGCAACCCGTCGCCATTGCTCGGCAACACGTCCTCCTGCAATTGCAGACGCTGGCGCAGCACGTAGGTCAACTTGCCGGCGATTTCCTCCGCCTCAGCCTCGGTCATGTCGTCCGGCAGTTGCAGGGATTTGGCAGCCTGCCGATAGTCGCCAACCCCCGCGGCCGACAGCAAGTTCTTCAGTGTCCCGCGCGGATGGCCAAGATTACCGATCGCGGTGGAGCGCAGTTCGCCATTTGGATCGTAAAGGCGCGAATCGAGATTCGGTTCTGGCGGGTCGTCGGCACTCGCCTTGTCGGCACTCGCCGATGATCCAGACGGCGATGTCAACGCGCTCGCCGGGGCCGCCCCCAGTGGCGAGGCCAGCAGCAAAAGTCCGACGACCAGCAGGCCCAGCCAAGACGACATTTGCTGCAAAACCGGACAATGGACTATTCGGGGCCACCGACGCATGGAGAGATACGACTCGAATCCGTGGACCATGGCTCGCTCCATTGCAATTAACGTGTGATGCGTGGCGCGCACCCCCTCAAACGTAGCAGCGAACCGGCCGTCGCGTCGGCCGCTCAGCCGGCCCACGCCGATTATTTCGGGACAAAAGCCGATCAACGCGGTAGAATACGACGTTTCCTGGGACCGGCCGCTTTGTATCGCCTAGCGACCCACCGCAGCCACCCCGGGTTTCACCGAGCCACGAGCCCGCCCAAGAGCCCCGGACCATCTCCGGAACGCTCCGATGTGAGGGCCCCGCGCCCGCCTGTCCCCGCGGCCCCGCCGCCAGTTGTTGAGATATCCATGTCCGATACCCCCGCTACCGAGCAACCCTCGGTTCGCTTTGCCGATCTTGGCCTGAGTCCCGCTATTGAAAGCGCGATTGCCGACGTCGGTTATGAAACCCCCTCCCCGATCCAGGCCCAGGCCATTCCGCCCCTGTTGGCCGGCCGTGACCTGATCGGCATGGCCCAGACCGGCACCGGCAAAACGGCGGCCTTCGCGCTGCCGCTGCTCAGCCAAATCGACCTCAATGTTCGCGCCCCGCAGATGCTGGTGCTCGCGCCGACCCGCGAACTCGCCATCCAGGTGGCCGAGGCGATGGCCAACTACGCCCGCCACATGCCGGACTTCCACATCGCACCGATATACGGCGGACAGGCCATGTTCCAGCAGCGCAAGCTGCTGCAGCGCGGCGTCCACGTGGTCGTGGGCACCCCGGGCCGGATCCAGGATCACCTGCGTCGCGGCACGCTCGCCTTTGACCAGATCCGCATGGTCGTCCTCGACGAGGCCGACGAGATGCTGCGCATGGGCTTCATTGATGATGTCGACGCGATCCTCGCCGAGGTGCCGAGCGAGCGCCAAGTGGCGCTGTTCTCGGCCACCATGCCCGAGCCGATCCGTCGCATCGCCCAGCGTCACCTGCGCGACCCGCAGGAAATCAAGATCAAGAACAGCACCAGCACCGTCTCGACGATCCGCCAACGGTTCTGGCCAGTCTCCGGCATGCACAAGCCCGATGCCCTGACCCGCATCCTCGAAGTCGAGGACATTGATGCGGCGATCATCTTCGTGCGTACCCGCCACGCAACCAACGATCTGGCCGAGCGCCTGCAGGCACGGGGCTATTCGGCCGCGGCCCTGTCGGGTGAAATGGGCCAGGCCGAGCGCGAAAAGACAGTCGAGAAGCTCAAGAACGGGCAACTCGACATGATCGTCGCCACCGACGTCGCCGCCCGCGGCCTGGACGTGCCGCGCATCAGTCATGTCATCAACTACGACATCCCCTACGACACTGAGGCCTACGTCCACCGTATCGGCCGGACCGGTCGTGCCGGGCGCTCGGGCGAGGCGATCCTGTTCGTCACCCCGCGAGAGAAGCGCATGCTCAGCGCGATCGAGCGGGCCACGCGCCAGCCGATCGAGCAGATGCGCCTGCCCAACAGCACAGACATCGCCAGCAAGCGCAGCGGCCAGCTCAAGGACCAGATCACCGAGGTCCGCGAGGCCGAGGATCTGGCCCCGTTCGTCGAGATGCTCAACGATTACCAGAACGAGCATGACATCGAGATGGCCGAGGTCGCCGCCGCGCTGGCCTTCCTTCTGCAGAAGGATCGCCCGGTAATCGCCGAGAAGATCAAGGACATGGCCCCGCCGCCGGCCATGGCGGATCGCGGCCCGCGTGACGACAGCGACAAGATCCGCTATCGCATCAACGTCGGCCGCGAGCTGGGCGTCACGCCGGGCAACATCGTCGGCGCGCTCACCAACGAAGGCGGGCTCAACGGCAAGCAGATCGGCGCGATCGAGATCGAGCAGGATCACAGCTTCGTCGACCTGCCGGGCGGCATGCCGGACAAGCTGGTCCAGCAACTGGGCAACATCCACCTGTTCGGCGTCAAGCTCGGCTTCCAGGCCATTGGCCCGGCACCGGAAGGCCGTCCGCGGCGCAAGCCGAGTGGCCCTCCGGGCAAGGGACGACCGCCGCGTCGCAACTTCGACCGTCGCTAGAAGTCGCAACGTCGACTGTCGCTAGAACCCAAAAAGGTCGCCTCCGGGCGACCTTTTTCATGCGCTAGGAAAAGTCCCTCGACCCGAGGGCATGGCCGCATGTCGGCCCAGGGCAGGTTACCTGTTGGCCGACTCAGCCGAAGAAACAGGCGTTCGGGTCTTCCTCCACCTCGGCGAGCAACAGCTCCAGCCGCGGGGCCTCCGGCAGCGGGGGGTAGCGGTGCCACTTGAGATCCGCGCGCATCCAGTAGAGTTTCCATACCGAGCGCGACTTGACGTAGACGAAGCGGGCAAACGGCGACTCGACCGGATGACCGCGCATGGTCCGTCGTCGCTCGAACAACTCGACCGCCTGGCCCTCCATCCGAAAGGCGATATCCAGTTGCGCCCGCATCGCCGCAGGCGGCCGGATGTCCTCGACGAAGGTCGTCATCTGACGCTCGGCGCGGTGCCAGTCCAATTCACTCAAGGCCATCGCCCACTCCCGTCAGTCTTTCTCATGACGCCAGTACGGATCGCCCAGGTCCAGCTCCACCTCGCTGAGGCTCAGACCGATGAATTCCACGTGGCCACGAAAGCGATCGTAACCGCTGCGGGAAAACTCGAAGCCGAAGTATCGCACCACCTGGGGCCAGCCACGGTCATCGCGGCGCAACGACACCTTGCGCAGGCTGACACTCTGGTCGAGCAACTGCACTTGCGCCTTCTCGGTGGCCTGCTGGGCCAGCGACAGGGCACGCCGCCGAAAGCGGTCGTGCTGGACCCAGATGCCTACCGCGGCCATCAGCAGGATCAATATGAATACGTCCCCAAGGGTCCACATCAGTGTCAGTCGTCCTTCATCGAATTGGTTCCGTTACCGGAGCATGCCCTCGGTGCATAAGCGGCGCTGGCATCCCCTCGGCGGCTTGCCTTTGTACCACAGTTGCGCTACCTTTCGCTGCCTTGCCGGGGTGGCGGAATTGGTAGACGCAGCGGATTCAAAATCCGCCGGTAGAGATACCGTGTCGGTTCGAGTCCGACCCTCGGCACCAAAATTGAATGACGCAAAAGGCGACATCCGCGGATGTCGCCTTTTGCGTTCTTGGCGCTTGTCCATTTCCAACCTCATTTACAACGTACCCGCGCACTCGAGCCCGGTCCGTGCTTGAATAACGTAAAGGTCATTCACGGCGGCAAGGGAGAATCATCATGATGCGGCTATCTTTTCACGGCGCAAACCGGGGCGTGACGGGCTCCTGTCATATGCTGGAGCTCGACGGGCTCAAGGTCCTGATCGACTGCGGGCTTTTCCAGGGCGGGCACGAGATCGACGAGGAGAACGCCGCGGAATTCGGTTTCGACCCGGGCGAGATCGATATCCTGCTGCTGACCCACGCCCACCTCGATCACTGCGGACGCATCCCGCTGCTGGCCAAGCGTGGCTTCACCGGCGAGATTATCGCCACACCGGCCACGCGGGAGCTTGCGCGGGTGGTCCTGCTCGACTCGGCCCATCTGCAGGAAGAGGAAGCCGAACGCCACGCCCGCAAGGCCAAGCGACACGGCAAGAAGGCACCCGAGCCACTATACGGCGAGCTCGACGCGCTTAATGCCATGGACCTGTTCGGGCGCAAGGTGCAGTACGAGCAGGCGCTGGAACTCGCCCCCGGCGTCACCGCGACTTTCTACGATGCCGGCCACCTCCTCGGCTCGGCCAGTATTCGCCTGAGCTACCGGGACGGCGAGAAAGACAAGGCGATCATCTTCTCCGGCGACATCGGCAGCAGCGACCGTCCGATACTGCGCGACCCACATGTGCCCCCGGCGGCGGAAACCGTGGTCATGGAGACCACCTACGGCAATCGCGACCACAAGCCCCTCGCCCCCTCGATCCAGGAGTTCTACGACGCGATTAACGAGACGATGGACCGGGGCGGCAACGTCATCATTCCCACCTTCGCCCTAGAACGTGCCCAGGAACTGCTCTACCACCTGCGAGAAGGCGTGGAGTCCGGGGCACTGCCAAAGAACCTGCCGGTCTTTCTCGACTCGCCGATGGCTATTTCCGCCACCAAGATCTTTCGCCATCACCCGGAATGCTATGACGAGGACGCGCAGGCACTGTTCGACCGCAAGATCGACCCGTTCTGGCTGCCCGGCGCGCGGTTCACCCGCGAGACGGCCGACTCGATGGCCCTCAACCGGCTGGCCGGTGGCGCGGTGATCATGGCGGGCTCCGGCATGTGCACCGGCGGGCGCGTGCGCCACCACTTGCGGCACAACCTCTGGAAGCGCGAATCGAGCGTGATCTTCGTCGGCTTCGCCGCGCCCGGCACCCTCGCCCGCCGCATCATCGACACCAGCAAGCAGGAAGACAAGAAACCCCAGGTACGCCTGTTCGGCGACTACATCCCCATCAACGCCCGCATCTACACCATCAACGGCTTCTCCGCCCACGCCGACCGCGACGAACTGCTGGCCTGGCACGGCGCGATCAAGCCGGAACGAACCATCCTGGTCCACGGCGAGGAAAAGGCCATGGCGGCCTTCGCCGAGGCGCTGCACGGCACCAAGGTGCTGATGCCGGAACAGGGGGAGTCTATCGATCTTTGAGCCATCCATCGGCGCGCGATCGCTGACCGCCGGTTTGAGAGAATTTCGCGTCTAAAGGCACCCCTACCCCCAACATCACTGTCGGAGCGCCTTCAGGCGCGAACGCTAAAACGTCCCACGCATCCCCGATGCGCCAAATCGGTCCCCGCGAGGCCATGGCAACGTGTCAAACAAGCAATACGACTGTAAGCGTCCGACCAGCACCGCATTCCCTCGGCGCCAATCCTTCCGCATGATCCTTGCCCACCTCCAACGGTGGGCACAACAGGTGTCCACCAATCGATAAGTGGACACCTGTATGCACCAAGTCCAACCGGACGGCCGTC
>JAGXIF010000046.1 GCA_024635755.1 Halothiobacillus sp. | reverse complement strand
TTCTCGAGATCAAGCGCTACATCCGCTATTACAATCACGACCGGATCAAAGAGAAACTAAAAGGCCTGAGCCCCGTGGAATACAGGACTCAGGCCTTGGTGCCCGGCTAACCAACCGTCCAACTTTTGGGGGTCAGTTCACGACCCTGCCGGGGTTTTTGTTGTTTCAGGCATTCGCCTACCGCAAGTGTCGCCTTCCAACCGCATCCCTGCCGGGCCGGCTGGACGTGCGGCGCAAGTCTTTCACACGCAAGAGGCGAGACCGCTCGCAGCGACAAGCGAACGATGATGCGCGGACTCGATGCTAGAACCGATGCGCCGGCAGACAGAGAAAGGTTCTTGTCCCGTGCCGGGGCCGAGCCGCGAAATGGGCCGCAGGGGACGGGTGTTTGTCCCCTTCGCCCCGTTCACTCATCGAGGATGCGAAGTCGCAGGGGATCGCTGGTATCCAGGTGCACATCACGTTGTGGGAAGGCAATCACGATACCCGCTTCGGCAAACAGCTCATCAATACGGAATCGGATGGTCGATTGGAGTCGACGAAGGTCCGTCGCGACCTGAACACGCGTCCAGAAAAACACGGTAAAAACCAGGCTGTTGTCGCCGAAGTCCTCGAACAGCACCTCGGGATTCGCCAAGCTATCATCAATGGCCCTTTGCTCCATCGCGGCCTGCAACATCAGCTGTTCCACCCGGCGGGTGGGTGAGCCGTATGCCACGCCCACCGTTACCCCACCGCGCACCTCGTTGGACACCAGTGTCCAGTTGGTGACACGTTGCTCAAGAAAGTAACTGTTCGGCACCAGAACATGCACACCATCGAAACGCCGGATACGCACGCAGCGATTCCCGATATCCTCGACGCGCCCTCTGTCGGTCTCCAGCTCGACGACATCGCCAATCCTGATGGGGTGTTCGACAAGCAGAATGATGCCCGAGATCAGGTTGTTGAGCAGGTTCTGGGCACCAAAACCCACGCCGATCGCCAGTGCGCCACCCAGGATGGCAAACACGGTAATCGGAATGCCCGCGATCGGGAGGGCCATGAGGACGATGGTCAGATAGCCCACGTAGGCGACCATCTTGCGGATCACGTGCGCCCGCTGGGCTGATACGCGCGAATCCTTGTCGATGCGACGCGATAACGTGCCCCCCACGTAACGCACCAGCAAAAAGCCCAGAACAATGACGAGAAGCGCTATCACCAACTGACTCAAGTGGATGGTCGTTTCGCCTGTCTGGTACAGAGGGGTCTGCCAGATAGACAACACCCCTTCTCCGAACCCTTCCTGCATGATTTTCTCCCGATAAATCAGCGCGGCTTGCGCGGCCGGTGGTGCTCATCCCATGTGGGTCCAGCCATCCTAATCCGCACGAGGATTTTCAAGCTTACACCGCCCGACATGCAGCCCTGAGATCTACTGCGGGTCGCAAAGCGATAGAAAAGGGTTCTTCCTCCTTTTACACCGAAAAGCGGAAAAAACGCCCCGACAGCATCTGCCGGGGCGCTTGATGGGTCGTGCAACCGTTCCGCGTTGGGGAACGACCTACTGGCGAACACCCTCCACCGAGAGCGTGACCTCGGCCGTCGTCGCCGCCGGGCCCAGGTCGTAGTCGATACCGAAGTCCTTGAGCGTCAGGGTGGTGGTGCCAAGGAAGCCGGCGCGGTAGCCGCCCCAGGGGTCTTCGCCCTCGCCGATTTTCTCGGCTTCGATCTCGATCTCCTGGGTTACACCGCGCATGGTGAGATCGCCGGTGATGACAAAGCCGTCGTCGGTCGATTCGATGCCGGTGCTCTTGAAGGTGACTTCGGGATACTCCTTCACGTGGAAGAAATCGTCACTCCGCAGGTGCTTGTCGCGCTCGGCGTGATTGGAGTCGAGGCTGGCCATGTCGATGGTCACGTCGACGCTGGCATCTTCGATGGCACCGTCCTCGTACTCGAAGCTGCCCTCGAAGTCGTTGAAACGGCCGTACAACCAGGAGTAGCCGAGGTGCTGGATGCGCCACTCGACAAAGGCGTGCTGGCCCTCGGTGTCGATAACGTACTCAGCCGCCTGGGCGGTGACGGGGAGCGCCGAGACGGGCGCGGCGATGGCGCCGGCCAGCAGTGCGGCGGAAAGGCGTCGGGTCAACATGGGTGGTCTCCTTCTATCGGTCAGTTGGTTTCAGCGCCGGACCGCGGCGGGCCGTAGCATCCGCCGCAGGGTGTCGTCCCGGTCGATCAAGTGATGCTTGAAGGCGGCCAGCGCGTGCAACCCGGCCAGGGCGATCACGGTCCAGGCCAGCCATCGATGCACATCCCCGGCGATGTCCTCCTGTTCGGGCAGGTCGCTGATGGTGGCGGGCACCGAGAACAGCCCGAACACGTCGATCGCGCTGCCGTCGGCGGTGGATATCAGGTAGCCGGCGGTCATCAAGGCGAACAGCAGCAGGTAGAACAAGGCATGGACCAGGCCTGCCAGCCGCCGCTCCCATGGTCGGCCGAGCGGACGAGGCGAGGGGTTGAGCCACCGCCAGAGCAGGCGCGCGGTGAGCACCAGGAACAGCAGCACGCCGGTGGCCTTGTGGATGGCCGGCGCCTGGCGATACCAGGGGTCGTAGTAGGTCAGTTCCACCATCCACCAGCCCAGCGCAAACATGCCGATCACGGCAACGGCCACCAGCCAGTGAAAGCCGATGGCCACAAAGCCGTATCCCGATCGCGTATTGCGCCACTGCATCGATGCCCTCCCGTTTACGTCACCGGCCATCTCGCGGCGGCCTTCGATTCCAGAAAGAGCATGGCCGTTGCGCGGACATTTTTAAATTACTAATCTCGAAAAACACTGTTGCCGAAAAGAGAACGATATGGATCGCTTTACCGCAATGGCGAACTTCATCTGCATCGCCGACGCCGGCACGATCAGCGCGGCGGCCGATCGGCTCGGCATCGCCAAGTCGGCGGTCAGCCGACGCCTGCGGGAACTGGAGAATCATCTCGGCGTGGAATTGGTGCATCGCACCACCCGGCATCTGGCACTCACCCCGTCGGGCGAGGATTTCTACCACCGCGCCACCCGCCTGCTGGCCGATCTCGACCAGGCGGAGGAGGCGGTCACCCGCGAACATGGCGAGCTCTCCGGCGTGCTGCGCATCGCCGCGCCGCTCTCGTTTGGCCTGATGCACCTGCAGCCGGCGATCACGGCGTTCATGAACGCCCACCCCGGGGTGAACTTCGACCTCAACCTCGACGACAACGAGGTGGACCTGGTCGCCGACGGTTACGACCTGGGCGTGCGACTGGCCAGCCTGCCGGACTCCACGCTGGTCGCCCGTCGGCTCGCCCCGATCCGCAACCTCGCCGTCGCCAGCCCGGACTACCTCGCCCGACATGGCACGCCGCACCACCCGGCCGACCTGGCCGAGCACGACTGCCTGATCTACAGCAACGTCCCCGAAACGCGCGTCTGGGGCTACACCGACGGCCAGGGGCGCTGGCAGCCCGTGCACGGCCGGCGCCGCCTGCGGGTCAACAACGGCGATTTCCTGCGCGAGGCGGCGATCCGCGGCGCGGGTATCGTGATCGAGCCGACCTTCCTACTGCACCGCGCGATCGCCGAGGGGCGGCTGGTGCCCATCCTCACCGACGTGCCCTGGCCCGAGATCGGGGCCTACGCGGTCTACCCGCAGACCCGCCACCTGTCGGCCCGGGTACGGGCCTTCATCGACTTCCTTGCCCAGCGTTTCGCCGGCGAACCCTACTGGGACAGCCACCTGCCCGTCTCAGGGCGCACCGCGTGAAAAGCGGCATGGCCGAGCAGAAAGACGGGATAACAATCGAGGCTGGACTGGGAATGATTCTCATTTGACAGCCTGTTCGCGGTCGATTATCTTGACCCCGCTTTCGGTCGACCAAAGCCCCAGACAACCCATTTTCTCTTCCAAGAGGTTTCGCCCATGACCCGGCTCGTTCAATTTGCCGCTCTCGCACTGGCGGCCTCCGGCCTGACTCTGGCCGGCTGCAGTGAGTCCAGTGATCAGACCGACGGCAACGCCGCCGATCAGTCCACCGCCACCATCAACGTCTATTCCGCGCGCAAGGAAGACCTGATCGCCCCGCTGCTCGATCGCTTCACCGAAGAGAGCGGCATCGAGGTCAAACTGCTGACGGCCAAGGCCGGCGCGCTGCTCTCGCGGCTGGAAAACGAGGGGCGCAACACCCCCGCCGACATGCTGATCACCGTCGATGCCGGCAACCTGCATCGCGCCAAGGCCGCCGGGGTACTGCAGTCGGTCGACTCCGACGTGCTCGAGGCCAACATCCCGGCCAACCTGCGTGACCCGGACAACCAGTGGTTCGGCCTGTCGCAACGCGCCCGGGTGATCTTCGCCCACCAGGAGCGTGTCGAGGACGGCGCCATCACGAGCTATGCCGACCTGGCCGACCCCAAGTTCAAGGGCCGCATCTGCATCCGCTCGTCGAACAACATCTACAACCAGTCGCTGGTTGCCTCATTGATCGCCGAGCATGGCGAGGAATGGACCCAGGAATGGGCCGAGGGCCTGGTGGCCAACATGGCACGCAAGCCACAGGGCGGCGATCGTGACCAGATCCGGGCCGTGGCCGCCGGCGAGTGCGACATTGCCGTGGCCAATACCTACTACTATGGCGCCATGCAGAATGGCAGCGACACCGACCGCCAGGCGGCTGAGGCAGTCCGACTGGTCTGGCCGAACCAGGACGGCCGTGGCGCGCACGTCAATGTCTCCGGCGCCGGCATGGTGGCCGCCAGCGACAAGACCGAGACGGTCACGCAGTTGCTCGAGTTCCTGACCACCGAATCCTCCCAGGAGTGGTACGCCCAGGTGAACAACGAGTTCCCGGTGCGCCCCGGTGTCCCCGCCACGGAAACCCTGGCGCAATGGGGTGAATTCAAGGCCGACGATCTCAACCTGGGTCGACTGGGCGAACTCAACCCGCAAGCGGTCCGCCTGATGGACCGGGCCGGATGGCAGTAAGCACCGGCACACAGCCCGATGCGATGGTAGACAAGCCCCTCGCCCTCAAACGGGCGGGGGGCTTGTCTGCGTGGAAGACGGGCATGATCCTGATCACCGCGTTGCTGGCCGTGCCGCTCGCGGTGATCATCGCGTCCGTGTTCTGGCCGGACAAGGCGACCTGGTCGCACCTGGCCGACACGGTGCTCGCCGACTACGTCATCAATTCCGCCGTGCTGGCCATCGGGGTCGGCTTCGGCACCTTCATTCTCGGCACCGGCACCGCCTGGCTGCTGTCAGTGTGCGAATTCCCCGGGCGACGCATCTTCGAATGGGCGCTGCTGCTGCCGCTGGCGATGCCCGCCTACATCATCGCCTACACCTACACCGGCCTGCTCGACGTGGCGGGGCCGGTGCAGACGGGGCTGCGCGAACTGACCGGCTGGTCGGTGGGCGAATATGCCTTCCCCGAGGTGCGCTCGCTGGGCGGGGCCATCGTGATGCTCACGCTGGTGCTCTACCCCTACGTCTACATGCTCACCCGGGCCGCCTTCCTCGAGCAGTCCGCCAGCGCGCTGAACGTCGCCCGGTCGCTGGGGCTGAACCCGTGGCAGATGTTCCGCCGCGTCGCCCTGCCGCTGGCACGCCCGTCGATCGTCGCCGGGCTGTCGCTGGCGATCATGGAAACCCTGGCCGACTACGGCACGGTGCAGTACTTCGGCATCCCAACCCTGACCACGGGCATCTTCCGCACCTGGTTCGGGCTAAACGACACCATCGCCGCGGCGCAACTCTCGGCACTACTGCTGACGTTCATCTTCACGGTAATCATCATCGAGCGCCTCTCGCGCCGGCAGGCCCGCTACCACCATCACGGCAACTGGCAGGCCCGCCCCTCGTTCCGACTGGGTCGCGGGGCCGGCATGCTGGCCTTCATTGCCTGCGCCCTGCCGCTGGCGTTGGGATTCCTCCTTCCGTCGGCCCAGTTGCTGGCTTGGAGCCTCGAGGTCACCCCGACGCGCGACCTGGGCGAATTCGCCGTGCTGGTGGGACGCTCGGTGGGACTGGCCGGCCTGACGGCGATACTCGCCCTGCTGCTGGCAATGTTCCTTGCCTACGGCCACCGCCTGATGCCCGGTCGGCTGACCTTCACCATCAACCGCATCGCGGGGATGGGCTATGCCTTGCCCGGCACGGTGATTGCCGTGGGCGTGATCATCCCGTTCGCCGCCTTCGACAACACGCTCGATGCCTGGCTGCGAACGCAATTCGGCTTTTCCAGCGGGCTGCTGCTCTCCGGCACGCTGTTCGCGCTGGTGTTCGCCTACCTGGTGCGCTTTCTGGCCGTGGGGCTGAACACCGTCGAGGCGGGCCTGGGCCGGGTGCGACCGAGCATGGACGACGCCGCCCGCTCGATGGGGGCGACCGCCGGACGCACGCTCTGGCGGGTGCATATCCCCCTGATTCGTGGCAGTCTGCTGACCGCGGCACTGCTGGTGTTCGTCGACGTGCTCAAGGAGCTGCCGGCCACCCTCGTGCTGCGACCGTTTGATTTCAACACCCTGGCGGTCAGGGCATTCGAACTGGCCTCCGACGAACGACTGCGCGACGCGGCCCTGCCGGCGCTGGCCATCGTGGCCGCCGGCCTGATCCCGGTCGTCCTGGTCAGCCGTTCGATCACCCGCGCCAGAGGACATGAGGGCACTAGCAGCCGTGACGTGGTCGATGAATAGGGAAGCTCTGCACGGTTCGATGGCGTCTCTGCGGGGCCACCAAGGGCCCAGATGCAAGGCGCAGCCCGCCGTGAAGGGCCGTCGCCCTTTACAAGGGCTGCAACGCCGCAGATGGACCCTTGCCCGCCCGCCCGGACGGGGCTCGCGGGTTTGCCCGCGCTCGGCGTTGCCGTCCCTCGATGGGCAACGAGCCCGTCTTCGGTCCGGTGCCTTGATTGCGAACAAACCCGCGAGCCAGAGATGCCATCGAACCGTGCAGCGTTTCCCTAGCCAACCCGGGAGGCCGTGGTGACGGTGAGCGAACGACTCAGCCTGGTCGATCTGACGGTCCGCTTCGGCAACACCACCGCCGTCGAGGGCGTCAACCTCAAGCTGCCCACCGGCGTGATCGGCTGCCTGCTGGGCCCCTCCGGCTGCGGCAAGACCTCCATCCTGCGCACGGTGGCCGGTTTCGAGTCGCCAAGCGCGGGCGTGGTGCGCCTGCACGGCAACACGGTCGCCGGGGCCGGCTGGGGGCATCCTCCCGAGCAACGCCGGGTGGGCATGATCTTCCAGGACCTGGCCCTGTTCCCGCATCTTACCGTGGCCGACAACATCGGCTTCGGCCTGCCGAAAAAGCCGGCCGAGGCCCGCCGCAGGCGGATCGCCGAGCTGCTCGACCTGGTGGGGCTGCCCGGCATGGGCGCACGTTATCCCCACCACATGTCCGGCGGGCAGCAACAGCGTGTCGCGATCGCACGGGCGCTAGCCCCCAAGCCGGAGATCCTGCTGCTCGACGAGCCCTTTTCCAGCCTGGACGTCGAGTTGCGCGAGACCCTGCCACGCGAGCTGCGCGACATCCTGCGCGAGGCCGAGACCACCGCCCTGCTGGTCACCCACGACCAGGACGAGGCCTTCGCCATGGCCGATATTGTCGGGGTGATGCAGGCCGGGCGACTGCATCAGTGGGACACGGCCTACAACCTCTACCACCGCCCCGAGACAGCGTTCGTCGCCGACTTCATCGGCCAGGGCACGCGCATCGCCGGCACCATGGTCGGTCCCGGGCGGGTCAAGACCGAGCTGGGGTTGCTCGAAGGCCAGGTTTCGCACGAATACCCGCCGGGCACCCAGGTCGACGTGCTGGTCCGTCCCGACGACGTGATCATCGACGCCGACGGCCCCGGGGTGGCCGAGATCGAGGAACGGGTCTTTCGCGGCGCGAATTTCCTCTACACCCTGGGCCTCCCCGGCGGGACGCGCCTGCTCAGCCTGGCCCCCAGCCATGACCACTACGCCCCGGGCATGCGCGTCAATCTGCGACCGGCGTTCACCCACCTGGTCCTGTTCCCGCGAGGGGGCGCTGTCCACCATGCCGACTCGGACGACGAATAACCGCCTTGCCGGGCTACTGGCTGGGCTGTTGCTGGCGCCAGCCGCGCCGGCCACCGCCGGGACGCCCCTGTTCGATGCCCACCTGCACTACCAGGCTGACCAGCGCGCGGCCATCCCGCCCGAGGAAATCATCGCCATTCTGGCGGACAACGGCATCGAGCATGCCGTGGTCACCAGCACCCCTCCAGCGAACGCCCAACTCCTCGCCGAAACCGCCCCCGACCGGATCGTCCCGTTTCTGGGCGTTTATCGTGACCGGGCCGACAAGGAAGGCTGGATGCACGACGCCACGCTGCCGGAGCGGGTGGAGCGCTGGCTGGCCGCGGGCGACTGGCGCGGCATCGGCGAGCTGCACATCTTCGGCCGGGATCGCGACAGCCCGGTGCTCAGGCAACTGGTGGAGATCGCCGCCGATGGTGATCTGGTACTGATGATCCATGGCGACCTGGCCATCATCGACCACATCTTCGAGATCGAACCCGACTCCACCGTCCTGTGGGCGCATCTGGGCGACCGGCCCGAACCGACCATCCTGCGCGCCGCTCTCGCCCGCCACCCCCAAGGGCTGTTTATCGATACCTCGGTGCGCGATGAACGCTTTCTGGATGCGCGCGGCGACTTGCTGCCCGAGTGGCGGGCCCTGTTCATTGCCCATCCCCGCCGGTTCGTCGTCGGCGTGGACACCTACAGCCTGCCGCGCTGGCGGCGATTCGATGACGCCGCCAACACGATCCGCCAATGGCTGGATCAACTGCCCGCATCGGTGGCCCGTCGCATCGCTCGCGAGAACGCCCGCGAGCTGCTGCTCGATCCCTTGCTGCTCGGCCTGCCGAAAGACTAGAAACGGCGCCGGTTGGCGGCTGGACTTGACCGGCGTCTTGCCCCATTCTTAGTCTGCTAACCGATCACAGGGCGGGTCACCGACATCATCCCGCCGAGGCTCCCATCCATCCGCGACCCAAGGCGCTAATCCCGGACGACATGACGGCGCGCAAAGATCAGACTCATCCCTCCTGGCGCCGCCGGTCGGTCTCCCCCGCAGCCATCGCGCTGCTGTACGTCATCTACGCGTCGGCCTGGATCCTCTCCTCGGACTGGCTGCTCGGCCTATGGATCGAGCCCGAGCAGATCGCCCGGGCGGGGCTGATAAAAGGACTGTCCTTTGTCGCGGTCACCGGGCTGCTGCTGTACCTGCTACTGCGATGGCTCCTGCCTGCAACGTCCTCTGCCGCCCCTGCCGGGGAAATGCCTCACCGCCTGCGTACCTCGCGGCACCTGGTCGTGTTTCTCATCAATGCGGCCCTGGTGGCAGCGATTACCGCCGGCGTCTACGCCAATCGTGCCCCGGCCGCCATCGAGGCGGCAAAAGCGCAACTGGCCGCCAATGCGGCCCTGAAGGCCGATTATGTCGGCATCTGGTTGGATGAGCGACGCAAGGATGCCCAGATGCTGCAGTCCTCCGACGGCCTGGCCAGCGACGTCCGGCGGCTGCTGGATGGAGACGCCGAGGCCCAGGCCCGAATCATCAAGCGGTTCGAGACACTCCGGTCTGCCTACGGCTACAGCGGTTTTGCCCTGCTCGACCACCGGGGGCAGCCCATCATCACCCATGGCATTACCCGCCTGCCCGATGCCCGCCCAGGGGCGAACCCCGCTTCCCCAAGGGGCATTCAGGAACTCGCCCCCGTCCCAGACACGGACCTTCAGACGCGCATTGACTGGCTGATCCCGATCGATGCCGACAATGTCCCGACCTTCGTTCTCATGCGCGCCGACCTGCCCGCCTTGAACCGGTATGCCGCCCGTGAAGTCGGGGCACGCGTATCGCTGCTGACGGCGCGAGAGGGACAGGTCCTGCATGTCGAGGACGGCAGTCGCGCGGACAGTGACCAGCCCTCGCCCCTAATCCCCTGGGAACACAGCCTGTTCAAACGCGCTGACTTCCGACCCGCCTCGGCACCGCGCCAGCTGGAAGGCAACAACTTCGCCGGCCAGGCCATCATCGGCGCGCTCCACCCGGTCGATGGAGGCAACTGGGTGGTATTCACCACTCGCGAACGGGCGGAGGTGCTGGCTCCGCTGCATCAGACCCTAATGCTCCTGGCATTGGTGGCGTTCTTCCTGCTGACGGTGATCGCCGTCATCCTCACGTTGCTCTGGAAGCGCACGCGTGAAGGAGAGGCCCTCCGGCTGGCGGCACGCAATGCCACGCAGGACCGCCTGCTGCGTGTCTTCTATGACATGCCGTTCGTCGGCATGGCGATCACCTCGCCGACCACCGGGGGCATCCTCGAGGCCAACCCGCGCATGGCCGACATGCTGGGCCGTCCCGGTGAATACCTTGTCGGACGGCCTTGGCGCGAGCTGCTGGAAAACGCCAGCGGCCCGGAAGAGGAGCGCGTCGTCGCCGAATTGATCGACGGCAGCCGTAAGCAGTTCCGCCACGAGTACATCGTCGAACGGCCCGACGGCGAGCGGGCCTACCTGATGTTCGAGATCCGCACCACCCGCCAGGAAAATGGCGAGGTCGAATACCTGGTGGCCACCGCCGAGGATGTCACTCGGGAACGCGAGGCGCGCCGGGCCCTCGAGCGCCAGAAGGACCTCTACGACCTGCTCTCGCAAACCAACCAGGCGATCATCCGCTGTCGTAGCGATGCCGAACTGTTCGACACCGTCTGTCGCGTGGCCGTCGAGCATGGCCATTTCGCCTTCGCGTGGATCGGCCTGATCGACCAGGACTCCGGCGCAGTGGAACCCGTGGCGCGCCACGGCGACACGACCGGCTATATCGATCGGATCGAGGTGAGCATCCACCCGCATGAACCCGCCGGGCAAGGGCCGGCGGGTCGCGCCATCCGCAGCGGCAAACTCGAAGTGATCAACCACTTCAAGACCAAACACCAGACCACGATCTGGCACGATGCGGCCCGAGAGGCCGGCGTGGACGCGGTGGCGGCCTTCCCCATCTACCGCAGTGGCCAAGTGATCGGCGCGATGGCCCTGTATGCCGCCGAAAGCGGCTTTTTCGACGAGGCAATCTGCGGCACGGTCAACGAGCTGGCCGGCGACCTGTCCTTCGCCCTAGACTATCTCGACCGACTCGAGGACCTGGAGCGGGCTCGGGACGAGGTGCAGGCAAGCCCGGCGGTGCTCTTCCGCTGGCTGCCGACGGACGGCTGGCCAATCGTGTTCGTCTCGGAGAATATCGAGCGCTGGGGCTATTCCGCCGAGCAGTGGCAGGCCGAGCGATTCCGGTATGCCGATGTTATCCATCCGGACGATCTCGAATCGATTCTGCCGGAACTCGAGCGCGTCGTCGCTTCGGGCGGAGAGCAGTATCACCAGGAATACCGGGTACGCATGGCCAACGGGACTTATCGCTGGGTCGAGGAAGTCACCATGCTGCAACGCGACCCCCTCGGCGAGGCGCGCTGGTACGACGGGGTGGTCACCGACGTCCACGACCGTCACGAGATCGAGCAGCGCGAGAAACTGATGGCCAAGGTGATCGAGAACACCCGCGAGGGCGTGGTGATTACCGACCGCGACCAGGTGATCATCGAGACCAACCCGGCCTTCACCGAGCTGACCGGCTATACCGCCGAGCAGGTGATCGGCCGTACACCGGAGCTGCTGGCCTCGGGGCAGCACGACCAGGCCTTCTACCAGCGGATGTGGCACGAACTCGAAACAGAGGGACACTGGCAGGGCGAGATCTGGAACCGTCGTCGCAACGGCGAGGTGTTCCCCGAAATACTGAGCATCAGCACGGTCACCGATCGCGATGGCCAAATCAGCCATTACGTGGGGCTGTTCGTCGACATCAGCCGACAGAAGGAGAACGAATCCAAGCTCGATTTCCTCGCCCACCACGATCCGCTCACCGGCCTGCCCAACCGCCTGCTGATGATCGCCCGGCTCGAGCAGCTGATCGAGGTAGCCCAGCGCAAGGCCGACCAGATCGCCGTGCTGATGATCGACTTGGACCGCTTCAAGGACGTCAACGACAGCCTGGGTCACGCGGTGGGCGACGAGTTGCTGATCAAGGTCAGCGAACGCCTCAAGGAACGCTTTGGCCGCGCCGACACCATTGCCCGGCTGGGCGGCGACGAATTTGCCATGGCCATCGCCGGGGTGGAAAGCGCCGAGGCGGTCGGCGAGCTGGCCGGCCAGATCATCAGCGCCCTGGGCGAGCCCTGGGAACTGGGCAATGGTCAGCAGGTCCGGGTGCTGGCCTCGGTGGGCATCACGCTCTACCCCGAGGGTTCCCGTGCTCCGCTGGCATTACTGCAGCAGGCCGATACCGCCCTGTACCGGGCCAAAGACGAGGGACGCGGCACCTTCCGGTTCTTCTCCGACGAGATGACCGATGCCGCTCGCGACCGCATCGACCTGGAGTTGCAGCTGCGCCAGGCGATCGACAACGAGGAACTGCGCCTGGTCTTCCAACCGCAAATGCACGTTTCATCCAACGACCTGCATGGCGCCGAGGTGCTGGTGCGCTGGCAGCACCCCAGCGAGGGGCTGATCTCGCCGGATCGCTTCATCCCGGTGGCGGAAACCACCGGCCTGATCTGGCCGTTGGGCGAATGGGTGCTGCGCGAGGCCTGCCGCACCGGCCGACGCTGGCTGGACGAGGGACGTGATTTTGGCCGACTGGCAGTCAACCTCTCGCCCCATCAGTTGCGCCACGGCGAGGTGGATCGACTGGTCCAGGAGATACTCGACGAGACCGGATTTCCCGCCGAGCGGCTGGAGATCGAGCTCACCGAAAGCGCCATCGTCCGTCGCGAGTGCGAGGCGCGCGAACTGCTCGATCGGCTGCGCGCCATGGGCGTGCACGTGGCCCTGGACGACTTCGGCACCGGCTATTCCTCCTTGGGCCAGTTACGCCAGTTCGCCCTGGACGTGCTCAAGATCGACAAGCGGTTCATCGACCTGATCAGCGAGCCCAGCGACCGAGGCCAGATCGCCCGGGTGATCATCGACCTAGGTCACACCCTCGGGCTGAAGGTGCTGGCCGAAGGGGTCGAGCAGCCGGCCCAGCGGCGCTTTCTCGCCGAGCATGGCTGCGACATCTATCAGGGCTTCCTGGAAAGCCGACCATTGCCGCCGGAGGCATTCGCCCAACGCTACCTCGAACACGGCTAGCCCCGCCATCCACACAAGGACGTACACCGCCCCGATGCAACGCAACAAGCTGCTATTCGCCACGGCCCTGACCATCCTGCTGACGCTGGGGTTCGTCGCCACCAGCGTGATCGGTTACTTCGTCGCCGAGGACTCGCTGGAAAAGCAGATCGCGGAAGAGACCCTGCCGCTGACCAGCGACAACATCTTCTCCGAGATCGAGCGGGACCTGCTGCGCTCGATCCTCATTTCCTCACTGATGGCGCACGACACCTTCGTGCGCGACTGGGTGATCGAGGGGGAAGAGGATCAAGAGGCGATCATCCGCTATCTCGCGGAAATCCAGCAGAAATACGACACCACCACCGCCTTTTTCGTCAGTGACGCCAGTCGGCGCTACTACCACCCCAACGGGGTCCTGAGGACGGTTTCGCGGGGGAATCCCGCTGACACCTGGTATTTCCGCGTCCGGCAGATGAACGAGCCGTTCGAGATCAACATCGACCACGACACCGCCGAACCCACCCGGCTGTCGATCTTCGTCAACTACCGGGTGCAAGACGAGTCGGGCGACTACATTGGCGTCACCGGCATCGGGCTGGCCGTCGAGACCGTCGCCGGGCTGATCGAAAGCTACCAGCGTCGCTACGGTCGCTCGATCTATTTCATGAATCGCGAGGGGGAGATCACCCTGCGCGGTTCCGGCTACGACGGCCCGACGAGCATCCAGGCCCAGCCGGGACTGGCCCGCCACGCCACCCGCATCCTCACCAGTCCCAGCAACGAATTCGCCTATGAGCGCCCGAGGGGTGGCACGGTCTACGTCAACACCCGCCTGATCCCCGAACTCGACTGGTTTCTGGTGGTGGAGCAACGCGGATCGGCCGCCAATGCCCGATTGCTCAACACCCTGATCGTCAATATCCTGCTGGCACTGGGCGTCACCGCCCTGGTGCTGCTGACCGGCGGCTGGACCCTCCGTAACTATCAGCGGCGACTGGAAACCATGGCCACCACCGACCGTCTTACCGGGGCGGGAAATCGTGAGGCCCTCGAGGTGCTGTTCGAACAAGCGCAACGGCTTGCGCGCCGTCATGACCAGCCGGTCTCGATCATCAACCTGGACATCGACCACTTCAAGACCATCAACGACCGCCACGGCCACCAAGCGGGCGACCGGGTCCTGCGTGAGCTGGTGGACACCGTGTCCTCGCAGATCCGGGAGGTCGACACGCTCTGCCGCTGGGGCGGTGACGAGTTCCTAATATTGCTACTGGACACCGATGCCGACGATGCACGCCTTACGGCCGAACGCATCCGCGAGGCGATTGCCCGGCGAAATCGCCTGCCCGAGAGTGAGGAGGCGTTGACCGTCAGCCAGGGCGTGGCGCAGTGCCGTGCGGGTGAGTCCCTCGACAGCCTGATCCATCGCGCCGATCAGGCGCTGTACCAGGCCAAGCGCAGTGGCCGCGATCGGGTCGCCATCGCGGAATCGACCTCCCCTTAACGGCCCGAGACGGACGCCGGGCCTCGGCGGGGCGGATCGATCAGCGCGTTGGGGTCAGCGGGAGAATCGCCTCGGTAAAGGGACCCTTCCAAAGAAGCGCGTCATGCCGCTGGCCGACGACGTGAATCGAGCCGGCATCGCGGGCATCAACGTTCCTGGATCGACCGGGCCGGTTTGTCGCGGTACATCGCGGCATCCGCCACCCGCATCAACGACTCGGCGTCCCAGCCATCCTCGGGGCAGCAGGCCAGACCGATGGCAGCGGAGACCCGCGCCTCGCCTTCCGGCAACTCGAACGGTTCTGACAGCTCCTCGGCCAGCTTGGCCATGACCACCAACGCCTCGGGGCGGCGCGCGTGGGTGATCATGACAACGAACTCGTCGCCCGACAGGCGGGCGATGCTGTCGGCGGCGCGCACATGCTGCTCCATCCGCTGCGCCGCCTGTTGCAGAAGCTTGTCGCCCGCGGCATGCCCGAGTCGGTCGTTGACCGCCTTGAAGCCATTGAGATCGATGAAGAGCAGGCAAAAGCCGGGGCCGCCATAGCGTTGAAAATCGCTAATGGCCGTGTCCAGGCGGTCGCGGAACAGGCGCCGGTTGGGCAACTGGGTCAGGCTGTCATGGGTGGCCGCCCATTCCATGGCCGTTTCCGCCTGCTTGCGGCCGGTGATGTCGATGATCAGGATCAGCACCGTCTCCTCGCTCAGCGGGGCACAGCGTCCCTCGAAGAAACGCCGTTCTCCGTCGAGATCGAGGTGATACTGGTAGGTCTGCACCTGACGCAACATCAGGGTCCGCTGGATCACGGCATGGGTTAGCTCCGCCAGAGCCGACGGCAGGACCTGATCGACCACCCGGCCAATGAACTCTTCGGGCGGCATCAGCAGAGGGATGTTCTCGCTGGGCTCGAAATCGAGGATACGGCCATCGGCATCCACGGTGAACAAGAGGTCGGGCAGGGCCTCGATAATGGCGGCATTTCGCCGGTAGCTTTGCGCCAATTGCCGCTGGCTTTCCTCGACCTGACGCAATGCCGTCGCGTGACGTTGCAGCAACCAACCGACCAGCAGGAGCAACAGGCCGGTAAACAGCGCGATCGCTGCCATGCGCCACCAGTGATCACGTGCGTCCTCGGCCAGCACCGTGTCAACCGGGGTGCGGTCCTCGGCGGCGAAGACCAGAAGATCCCAGTTGTCCACGGCGGCGTAGGCGTAGTGGTATTGCTTGCCGTCGATGACCGACCGGTAGCGCCCGCTTCCCGTGGGCGGCAAATCCTTGCCCTCGGACTGAAGGTATTCCAGCGTCGTGCCGGGATCGATCGCCGCATACGGCGCCAACACCAGCACATCGCCGTCATGGTGCGCGACCAGCGACATCAGTCGGTCATTGACCGTCATGTTGCCCAGCAACTGGGCCAGCCCGACGGGGTCGATCCAGGCCACCAGCACGCCCAGAAGCCGGCCATCGCTCGCGCGGTGGGCGCGGCTCATCGCCAACAGACCGGCGCCCTCCGCGCCGACAGGATGGAGCAAGGGCGACAGGAAGGCGGCATCGGGGGTCGAGGGGCTGCGATGGTGGCGAAAGAAACCCTGCTGTTCGGGATCGATGCCGTCAACCGTGCCATGGCGTGAGGAAAGCCGTTCGCCCCGCGGGCCGACCCACCAGACATCGCGCACCAGCGGGTTGAAATCCAGGACTGGCCCGAGACGGGCAACCGGCCGGTCGACATGGCGTTGCCGAATGACCTGCAGGCCACGATCAATCGCGTCGAGCTGGTTGTCGACCAGGGTCATCTGCATCTGCGCCAGCAGGCGAATGCGCTGTTCGATCTGCTGATTGTTGCTGGCGGTGTAACGATCGATCACCAGCACATTGGCATAACCCAGCCCCGCCACCACGGCGAGCCAGATCGCCCCCAGCAGGAGCCAGGCCCGGTACGGCGGCCAGGTGGCCGTCCGGCGGCGAGTCAAGCCATTGGCGTGCATCGACAGACGTCCCCGGGGATCATGCCGACGTCTCGATCAGGCGGACTGTGGTTGCCCCATCGTCTCGCGCGATATCGAAGATGGCCTCGCAGTACTCCGGATTGGTGTTCATCGGCGTGGGGTCGTTGGTGCAGGCGCAACCGGCGACGACGCTGCTGAAAAACAGGCCGGCATGAATACGGATACACCCAGGCTCGATTTCGGTGCGGATCACCATCGCCGACAAGGCATCCCCGTCGGCCACGTTGCCATGGGCCATGCCCTGCTGCAGCGGCAGATCGGCCGTCGAACTGGCCGCGATCTCCTCGGTAAAGGTCGCGGCCAGTTCGGCCGACTCGGCGCAGGCGGTTCGAGGCAGATACAACATCAGCAACTCCTCGTGACGGAAATCACCGCGGTGCGGACGACTCTACCTCTACCGTATGCGAGGGATTGCCAGAAATCACGCGGGAGGCTCTATTTGGCGACGCCGTCGCCCATGGCACCTCAGAACAGGGTGACCGGGTGGTAGCCCTGCGCCTGCCAGCCGATCATCGCCACAAAGCCGTCACCCGTCAATTCCAGCCCGTCAAACAGTGGCTCGTTGTCCACACCGAATGCTTCAGTGGCCACCGCGCATACCTGCAGGCGCACGCCAAGCTCCGCCAGGCGTGACACCTCCGCTTCGATGCGCATCAGCGTTGCCGGATCGGCGACCGTCTCGTCGGCCTGGGTCGACAGAAACTGAACTGTCGGACCGATGAAGACGACCACCAGATCGGGATCGAGACCCTGTCGCTGGAAATTGGCCTGCGTACCCCGGATGACTTCCAGATAAAAAGCGGTCTTCTCCGCCTCCGTGAAATCGATCTGGAATACGCCTTTCACTTCGGTCACGCCAGCCAGTGCCGCGACATCATCGATCGGCTCGGCCGCACGGACCGGCACGATCATCAGCAAGGCAATACAGCACGCCAGTAGCCCCTGTCGCATTGGCTTTCTCCATATGGGTCTGTACTGATTATTAGCACACCCGGGCCACCACCGTGAGCATGGCCGGCTATGGGGGGGGCAAAAGCATGAGGCGCAATGCGACGTGCCATCCGCTCCCGAAGCCCCCCCTCAGAGGAACCCAATAATCAACGCCAACATGACCAGAGCACCGAAGACATTATTCCGGCGGAAGGCAAGCACACAGGAGGCGAGATCGCGCCGACGGGCGGTTCGGAGGATCCAGACCGCGCTGATCGCAGCGACAAGCAACCCGATGAAGTAACCGATAGCAAGCTCGGCAATCCATCCCACCACAACGAGAAAAGCCAGCGTCCACACGTAGGACAACGAAACGGCAAGCAGGTCGAAGCGGCCGAACAGGATGGCGGAGGATTTCACCCCGATCCGCAAATCGTCCGGGCGGTCAGCCATGGCATACAGGGTGTCGTAGGCCAGTGTCCAACCGATGTTGGCCAGCAACAACAGCCAGGCGACCGGTGGCACCGTGCCTTGATGAGCGGCAAACGCCATCGGGATGGCCCAGCCGAAGGCCAGCCCCAGGTGCACTTGGGGCAGGTGATGAAAGCGCTTGCCGAACGGATAGGTCGCCGCGAGGATCACCGCCACCACCGACAAGGCGATGGTGGTGGTGTTGAGCTGTAGGACCAGCAGGAAGGAGACACCCACCAGGACGACGAACACGCCCAGCGCCTCGCGCGCCGTGATCCGCCCGGTCGCCAGCGGACGTCCTTTGGTGCGCGTCACGTGGCCGTCGACGTGCCGGTCGGCGAAATCGTTGATCGCACAGCCGGCCGAGCGCATGGCGATCACGCCCAGAGTGAAGATCAGGAAGATGAACGGGTCCGGGCGACCACTACCCGCCACCCACAGGGCCCAGTAGGTGGGCCAGAGCAGCAGGAAGATACCCACCGGGCGATCCAGCCGGGTCAGGGCGAGATAGGCGCGGGTTTTCTCGGCGATCACGGACACGATATTACCTGTGGGGGCTGTGGAGGTTCTTCGGCTGTCGTCAGTCGTCGGCAGGAACGATATCAGACCCGGGCGATCCCCTCTTCGGGTTTCCCGCTCTGCCTGCGCTAGAATGCGCGCGACTACACCAGCAAGCCATCGCCCGATTGAACCCGAGGTTTCCGCATGATCCGCAATTTCCAGTCAAAGCTCCCGACCGTGGCCGAGGACTGCTGGGTCGATCCGACCGCCGTGGTGATCGGTGACGTCGTGCTGGAAGAAGGCGTTTCCGTCTGGCCGAACGCCGTGCTCCGCGGTGACGTCCAGCAGATCCGAGCCGGGCGCCTGACCAACCTGCAGGACGGCGTCATCGTGCACGTCAACCAGCCGGCCGCCGCTCATCCACAGGGCATGCCCTGCCGCATCGGCGAGGAAGTGACCGTGGGGCACCGCGCCATCCTGCACGCCTGTACCGTCGGCAACCGGGTGCTGGTCGGCATGGGCGCGATCGTGATGGACGACGTGGTGGTCGAGGACGAGGTGATCATCGCCGCGGGCAGCGTGGTCTCGCCGGGCAAGGTGCTCGAAAGCGGCCACCTCTACGTGGGCGCCCCGGCCCGCAAGATCCGCCCGTTGAGCGACGAGGAACGGGCGCACCTAACTGAGTCGGCCCGCTTCTATCGCGAACTGGCGCAGGATCATCGCGCCAGCTGACCGAGACTCGGGCCTATTCGATTTCCGTCTCGCCCGCCGCGGGCAACGGCTTTAATCCCAGCAGGATGTCATTGACGTTCTGGCGGAACATGCCCAGATAGGTGCCGTTTGGCAGGTTGCTGTCGCCCAGCCACAGGCCAGTGAGGCTCGGCGCGATCGCGACCGATGCGGGGATATCCTTGCCGCGATGCGCGGCCAGCCATTCCTCGATCGCGCCGTCACCGACCCCCTCAACCTGGAAGACGTTAGGCGTCTGGTTGCGTTGGATCTGCTCGACCGCCTTTTCGCTCTCTCCCTCGCGGGTCACGTTGAGCAGCTGGAAGTGATAGGCCTTGGCAAAGTAGGCAAAGACATCGTTGTCGGTGACAATCAGACGCTCATTGCGCGGCACGTCCTCCATCAACCCCTCGGTCTCCCGCTTGAGGGACTGGAGCTCGATATTGAGGCGCAGACTGTTGCCCTCGATCTCGCCGGCCACCGGCTTGAGCTTCTCCTTGAGCCTAGTGGCCAGGTGATCGACGGCGAACTGCCGCAGGGCGGGCGAATGATAGGTGTGCGGATTGGGCGCGCCGTCGGTCTCGATCAGGCGGAATTCGGGAATGCGATCTGTGAGCACCACGCGGTCGCCGGCCTCGCGCGCCTCGGCCGCCTCGATGAACGCCGGCATCAGGCCCAGGCCTTGATAGACCACCAGATCCGCCTCTGCGATCGCCTGGCGGTCAGCCTCGGTCAGCTCGTAGTCCAGCGGCGACGTCTGTCCCGCCACGACTACCTCGACCTCGACAAACATGCGCGCCAGATTCTCCACCAGGGTGGCGTTCAGGCCCGTGTCGGTCACCACCGTCAAGGGCTCGACCTCCTCGCTGCCACCCGCGTAGCCCAGCACCTCGTCCTGGGCCTTCGCCGCGGTCGAGGCCAGGCCGACCATCACCAAGAGCAGCGCAAGAGGAGGACCCGCGGCCACGGCCGTCAACAGCCGGGACCAGCCGGTCCGGGAAAACCAAGAAAAAAACTTCTGCACAACGGGCCTCACCTGACAGGGGAAAAGGGAATGCGGATGGTAGGAAGCAAGGCCTGCGCCTGCAAGCACGAGCACTCCATCAACATGCTAACGTAAACACGGCGCCGACCCGCACAAGCCGCTGCCGCGCAGCGGCGACCCAACCGACTTCAACCCGGATCACGGCATGGCAAGCACTGCATACGAGGATTATCTCAAGGCCATCTTCAAGCTGGCCGAACAGTCACCGGAGTCCTCGGTGTCGACCTCGGCGATCGCCGATCGACTGGGAATCGCGCGGGCCTCGGTCACCGCGATGCTCAAGCGCCTGCACGCCGACGGCCTGATCCATTACGCCCGCTACCAGGGCGCGACCCTGACCGATGCCGGCTGGGCCATCGCCGTCGACATGATCCGACGCCACCGGGTGATCGAGACCTTTCTGGTCCGCAACCTCAAGGTGGCGCTGGCGGAGGTGGATGCCGAGGCGGAGATCCTCGAACACGCTTTTTCCAGCCGCCTGATCGACCAATTGTGGCACCACCTCGGTCAACCGGAGTTCGACCCGCACGGTGCGCCCATCCCGCAGCCCGAGCAGGCCCCGGTCGAGCGGCGCCAGATGATTGCCCTGAGCGACCTGGCCATCGACGAGGGGGCGACGGTGGTCCGGCTGGCCGCCGGCAACGCCGCCGACCTGCGATTGCTTACCCAACTGGGCGTGCTACCCGGGCAATTCGTCCGCCGGCGCGCCAGTCAGCCGGGCTCGGCCGACGTGGTGGTCACCATCGGTCGACACAAGCGCCCGCTGGCCGCGGCCCTGGCCGAACGAGTCTGGACGATCCGCTCGGCCGCAAGCTGAATCGCAGCGTTTACGGGGCCGAGCCGACGACTACGCCAGGTAACGCTGGCGGGCCTTAAGGGACTCGAGCTCGGAGCCCTCGGTCCACTGGCGCACGTCACGGCGATAGGCGGTCAGCGACTCGTACACCCGGGCGGCGAACGGGTCGTCCGCGGTGATGCCCGCGAGCACCTCGTTGGAGCTCTCGAACAGTGCGGTCATGATCTCGTCGGAGAAGTAGCGCAACTCCACGCCGTGCTCCTCGACCAGGGTCTTGAGTGCACGATTGTTGCGCGCAGTAAACTCGGCCAGCATGTCGGCATTGGCCATCCGGATGGCACCCTCGACGATCCGCTGCAGGTCCTCGGGTAGCGCCTCGAAGGCCTCCTGGTTGATCAAGGCCTCCATGGTCGCCGACGGCTCCTGCCAGCCCGGCGCGTAGTAGTACTTGGCCGCGCGATGAAAGCCGAAGGCGAGATCGTTGAACGGCCCGACCCATTCGGCCGCATCGATGGTGCCGTCATTGAGTGCCTGGAACAGCTCGCCGCCCGGGGTATTGACCACGCTCACGCCCAGTTGCCGCAGCACCTCGCCGCCAATGCCCGGCAGGCGCATCTTCAGTCCCTTAAAATCGCCCAGCGACTCGATCGGCTTGCGGAACCAACCACCCATCTGCGGACCGGTATTGCCGCCGGGGCGCGGAATGACGCCGTGGGGGGCGTACAGCTCCTCCCACAATTCGATGCCCTCGCCGTAATAGAGCCAACCGTTCATCTCATCGGCAGTCAGGCCGAAGGGGAAGGCGGAGAAAAACGCCGCGGCCGGCATCTTGCCCTGCCAGTAGTAGGCCGCGCCATGCCCCATCTGGGCGGTGCCGGCCTTGACCGCGTCGAACACCTCCAGTGCCGGCACGATCTCGCCCGCGCCGTAGACGTCGACCGTCAGCCGACCGTTCGACATCTCGGTGATGTAGCGCGCCATGTTGTTCGCGCCGGTGCCCAGGCCGGGGAAGTTCTTCGGCCAGGTGGTGACCATCTTCCAGCGGATCGGCTTGGCCGGTGTCGCTGCATCACCCGCACCCGCACCCGCGGACGACGACGCCTCATCGGGCTCGCTGTTGCAACCGGAAAGAGCGGTGGCGGCAATGCCGGCGGCACCCGCCCAGGTCAGAAACTCGCGCCGTTGCATGGCAGGACTCCTTGAAGGTTTCAGATGAGTTCAGTGTTTGGAGAAATCGAAGGTCAAGAACCGGACGATCGAAGCTGGAAGAATAGCTGCTTCGAGCTCTCGGCTGCCAACTTCAAGCTCCCTCAGGCCGGTTGCAGATTGGCGTAGGACAGGATCAGCCACTTCGAGCCGTGCTGGCCGAAGTTGACCTGGACCCGCGCCGAGGCACCCGCCCCTTCGCAGTCGATGATGGTGCCTTCGCCGAACTTGGCGTGCCGCACACCCTGGCCGACCTCGAAGCCGGTCTCGTTCTGCTTGTGTGTGCGCGGGGCCGGCTCACCTTCCCGCCGCCGCGGGCCGAAGGCGTCCGCCGCGCGCGTCGCCCGCGGGCGGACCTCCTCGACCAGGTCCGGCGGCAGCTCGCCGAGAAAGCGCGACGGCATGGGAAACATCTGCTTGCCGTGCAGCCGGCGCGACTCGGCGCAGGTAATGGTCAATTGCCGTTCGGCGCGGGTGATGCCCACGTAGCAGAGCCGGCGCTCCTCCTCGAGGCGGCCGGGCTCGTCGATCGACATCTGGTGCGGGAACAATCCTTCCTCGACGCCGACCAGGAATACCTGCGGGAACTCCAGCCCCTTGGCCGCGTGCAGGGTCATCATCTGCACGCAGTCCTCCCAGGAGGCGCCCTGGGCCTCACCGGCCTCCAGGCTGGCGTGGGCGAGGAAGGCCTCGAGTTCACCCATTTCCTGGTCGGCGTTTCGGTCCATGACGAAGCCGCGCCCGGCACTGACCAGCTCGTCGAGGTTCTCGATCTTGGCCTCGCCACGCTCGCGGTCGCGGTCCTTCTCGAACAGGGCGCGCAACCCGCTCTTGTCGATGGTCTTCTCGATGCGCTCGCCCAGCTCGTCGTTGAGGGTCTGCTGGTCGATCGCCTCGATCAGGGTCATGAACTGGCGCAGGGCACCGGCGGCCCGGGATGGCAGGCTGCCCTCGGCGAGCAGGATCAGCGCCGCGTCCCACAGGGATGCGCCCTGGACACGGGCGGCCTGGCGGATCTCGTTAAGCGTCTTGTCACCGATGCCACGCGTGGGCCGGTTGACGATGCGATCGAAGGAGGTGTCGTCCTGGCGATTGGCCACCAGCTTGAGGTAGGCCAGCGCATCGCGGATCTCGGCGCGCTCGAAAAAGCGCAGCCCGCCGTAGATGCGGTACGGCATCCCCTCGCGGATCAACGCCTCCTCGAGCAGGCGCGACTGGGCGTTGGAGCGATACAGCACCGCGCAATCGGAGCGCGAGCACCCGCCACGGACCGCCTCGGCGATCTGCTCGACCACGAAATGCGCCTCGTCCTGGTCGTTGAAGGCGCGATAGAAGCGGATCGGATCGCCGGCATCGCCCTCGGTCCAGAGGTTCTTGCCCAGCCTGCCGGCATTACGGGCGATAATGCTGTTGGCCGCCTCCAGTATGGTGCGCGTCGAGCGGTAGTTCTGCTCCAGGCGCACCAGATGCGTGTTGGGAAAATCGCGCGAGAAGTGCTGGATGTGCTCGACCTTCGCCCCGCGCCAGCCGTAGATCGACTGGTCGTCGTCGCCGACGGCGAAGATGCCGTTTTCCTCGCCCACCAGCAGCCGCGCCCAAGCGTACTGCAGGGCGTTGGTGTCCTGGAATTCGTCGATCAGCACTTGGCGAAAGCGGCGCTGGTAGTGGGCCCGCAGGGCATCGTTGCCGCGCAGGAGTTCAGTCGCCCGCAGCAGCAGCTCGGTGAAGTCGACCAGCCCACTGCGCTCGCAGACGCGCTCGTAGGCCTTGTAGATGACGATCACCTGGTCGCGGATGGGGTCGTCGCCCGGCGCCACGTGGCGCGCGCGCAGCCCGTCTTCCTTGAAGCCGTTGATCATCGAGGCCACCAGGCGCGGCGGGAAACGGTTCTCGTCGAGCTCCGCCTCGCGGATCAGGCGCTTGACCAGCCGTAGCTGGTCGTCCGAATCGATAATCTGAAAGCCGTCCGGCAGTCCCGCTTCGCGGGTGTGCTGGCGCAATAGACGATGCGATAGCCCGTGGAAGGTGCCCACCCACATGCCGTCGACGCCCCGCGGGCCGAGATCCTGCCCGTCGAGCAACGTCCCCAAGCGCCCGCGCATCTCGCCGGCGGCCTTGTTGGTGAAGGTCACGGCCAGCAGTGAATAGGGCGAGATACCCTGTTCGGCACACAACCAGGCCATGCGGTGGGTGAGCACGCGGGTCTTGCCGGAACCGGCGCCGGCAAGCACCAGCGTGGCCAGCGACGGGCTGGTCACGGCTTCCCGTTGGGCGGCGTTGAGGGGGTCGAGAATGGGATCTTGGGACATGCCGGCATTGTACCGAATTCGGCCACTGGCCGAACCGTTGCCCCGCCACCACATAAAGCGCCACGAACCGGGCCGGGCCAGAGCGATCGCCGGCCACGAAACCTCCCTCGACGGCGGGTTGGTGCTAGCCTTCTCGGTACCCCGCGAGAACGCGGTATCGGTGAGGAGTCCGCCATGCCCAGCATCCCGTTCGTCATGCACGCCGCGAAGGCCCGTGCGGCATTCGCCACCCTGGCCACCTTGGCCACCCTGCTGGCCACGCTCCTGCTGCTGGCCATCGCCATGCCGGCGCGGGCGATCACTGTCGACGAGCTGGTTCGCCACATCGATCGGCTCTGGCACGGCCAGACCTCGCAGGCGACCATGAGCATGACGGTCAGGACCCAGCGCTACGAGCGCGAGATGACGCTGGAGGCCTGGTCGCTGGGCAAGGACTATTCGCTGGTGGTCATCCGGGCCCCGATCAAGGACCGTGGCATCGCCACCCTCAAGGTCGAGGAGAACATCTGGAACTACCTGCCCAAGATCGACCGCGTCACCAAGATCCCCTCGAGCATGATGTCGGGGTCCTGGATGGGCAGCCACTTCACCCATGACGACCTGGTGCGCGAAAGCTACTTCGAGGACGACTACCGCTCGGAGATCACCTTCGAGGGCGAGCGCGAGGGCGTCTCGATCTACGAACTGACCGCCATTCCCCGCCCGGATGCCCCAGTCGTCTGGGGGCGGGTGGTGATGGAAATCGAGCAGGAAACCCTTGCCCCGCGGATCGCCCAGTACTATGACGAGGCGGGCGCGCTGGTGCGCACGCTAAGCTTCGACCAGATCGAGCGGGTCGACGAGCGATTTGTGCCCATGCGACTGACCCTGCAACCTCAGGACAAGCCGAACGAGTCGACCGTGATCGCGTATCGACAGATCACCTTCGGCGTGCCGCTCGACCCCGGCTTTTTCTCCCTGCAGAACCTCAAGCGGCGTCACTGACGCCATGCGACACCCGCCCCCAGACTCGGCCCGCAGCCGCCTTTCCCTGCTGACGTTCGTCGCCTGGCGCAACATATGGCGCAATCCCACCCGAAGCCTGCTGACAATCTCGACCCTGGCAGGCGGGCTGATGGTGGTGATCCTGTATGCCGCCCTGCTCCAAGGCATGCTCGATCAGATGGTCGCCTCGGCCACCGAGCGCACCACGGGACACCTGCAAGTCCACCGTCAAGCCTTCATCGATGACCGCGACCCCTACGCCACCTTGCCCTCGGCATGGCTCGAGGCGATCGAGACACAGGTGGACGGCATCCGGGTTGCACCGCGGCTCTACGCCGCCGGGCTGGCGAGTGCCGCTCAGACCTCGAGCGGCGTGATGATCCAGGCGGTCGATCCGCAACGCGAGGCGCAGGTGACCGAAAGGCTCGATCACCTGCGCCTTGGCGATGCCCGGCTGGCGTCACCCCCGGCCGGCCCGGAAGACCCGAAACACCAGCCGGTGCTGATCGGTTCACAATTGGCCAGGAACATGCTGGTCGGCCCCGGCGACGAGATGGTGCTGGTCACGCAGGCGATCGACGGCAGCATCGGCAACGCGCTTTACCGCGTCACCGGCGTGCTCAAGCCGCTGGCACCAGACTTCGACCGCGCCGGTTTGCTGCTATCCATCCGCGCCTACCGCGAGTTGATGTATCTGGACGAGGGTTTTCACGAACTGGCGATACGGGTCGATGACCCGGCACAGCTGGCATCCGTTGAGGCACAACTCGAGCAGGTCATTAGCGAACTGGCCGCGGCCACCCCCCTGGATGCCCTCGGCGGCCCGGCAGTGGTACGCAACTGGCGCGAGCTCAACCCGGTGGTGGCCGACATGCTGGCCTTGAGCGAGACGATTCTGTTGATCGTCGGCCTGATCGTGATCTCGCTCGCCTCACTGGGCGTACTCAACACCATGCTCATGGCCGTCCACGAGCGCCGCCATGAATTCGGCATTCTCCTGGCCATCGGCATGCCGCGCCGCTGGCTCCTGTTGGTGATGTTGTGCGAAGCGTTTTTCCTCGCCCTGGTCTCGGCGGTGTTCGGCATACTTCTGGGCGCGGCCGTGGTGGGCTGGCTCGGCGAGGACGGTATCGACTTCAGTGCGGCCCTGCCGGACGGCTACGACTGGGCGGGGATGGTCTTCGAGCCGGTGATCCCGCTTCACCTGGAGGCCGGACACGTCCTGCTGGCAGCGCTCCTGATGACCGTGCTGACACTGATCGCGGCGGGGATCCCTTCCTGGCGGGCCACTCGCCTCAAGCCGGTGGAGGTGATGCGATGAGCCCCCGCTTCGGCCGCCTGCCTGTCGCCATGTTGCTGCGACTGGCCTGGCGCAACCTGTGGCGGCATCGACGCCGCACCCTGATCACGCTCACCTCGATCGCCGCGGGTTTTGGCCTGGCCGTGCTGTTCATTGGCATCGGCGATGGCAGCCACAACTCGATGGTACGCAACGCGATCGCGCTCGGCGAAGGGCACCTGACCGTCCAGCCCCGCGATTACCTCGCCGCGCCGGCCAACCACAAGTACCTTGCCGAGGGCATCCGGCTCGCCAAGCGGATCGAGGCGCTCGACATCGCGGGCCAGGTGGAACCCCGCGTCTCGCTGCAGGTGCTCGCCAGCTCGGCCCGCAATTCCGTCGGCGCGGGCCTAGAAGGCCTGCAACCGGCAGACGATCACCGCGCGAAGATGCTCAGACCCAGGTTGGTCGAGGGCGACTGGCTGGCACCGGGCGACAGCCGCGGCATCGTGATCGGCGACGGCATGGCCGGCAAGCTCAAGGTGGGCATCGGCTCGAAGGTTGTGCTGATGGCAGGCGATCGCAGCGGCAACTCCCAGGCCCAGCTCGGCCGGGTCCGCGGCATCTTCGATTCGGGCGTCGACGAGCTCGACAACTACCTGGCATTGAGCGACATCAGCCTGGCGCGGCACTTCCTGGTCGGCGAGGGGGCCGACCCGGCCCAGGATCCCGTGACGCGCTTTGCCATCTTCCTCGACGACCCCGACCAACTGGCGCAATGGAAGGCCCGCCTGGGCACGGCCCTGGATACAGCAGGTGCCAGCGGAGCGGTCGCGGTACTCGACTGGCGCGAGATGATGCCGCAACTGCTGCAGTTCATCCTGATCGACGATGCGGGCAATTACATCTTTCTGACGCTCATCCTGATCCTGGTGGTTTTTGGCATCTTCAACACGGTGCTGATGAGCGTGTTGGAACGCACCCGCGAGTTCGGTCTGCTGCGCGCCCTGGGGCTGGGGCGGCGCCAGCTTCTGGCGCTGGTGTGCTGCGAGTCGCTGCTGTTGAGCCTGCTCGCGGTCGCCTCAGGCTGGGTGATCGGCGGCGGCATCCACTTGTGGTTTGCCCACCACGGCCTGGACCTGGGGGCATTGATGAACGGCGGGACGGAAATGATGGGCACCTTCATGGACCCGGTGATCCATACCGAGTTGTCCGCCGGGCGCGTGATCCAGCTGACCGCGATCGTCTTCGGTGCCACGCTGGCCAGCGGCATCTATCCGGCGATCAAGGCCTCGCGGACCACCCCGGTCGAGGCGCTGCAGACATGAGTCGCGAACGACGAACGCATCGCGTGCCGCGTCGAGTGCACCGGACCGGTACACCAGGAAGGATATTTATGGCGGGACGATCGCAATGACACTGCTGAAACTGGAAGGCATCGGCAAGTGCTACCGACAGGGTGATGTCGGCGTTCAGGCGCTGGCCGACATCGATCTCGAGGTGGCCGAGGGCGAATTTGCCGCACTGGTGGGGCCTTCGGGGTCGGGCAAGACCACCCTGCTCAACATCATCGGCGGGCTCGACACCCCCAGCGACGGACGGGTCTGGCTCAACGACACCGAGATGACCGGCCTGCCGGAGGCCCGGCTGGCCGAGTTCCGCCTGTTCGAACTGGGATTCGTCTTCCAGGCCTATAACCTGGTGCCGGTATTGAGCGCCCTGGAGAACGTCGAACTGGTCATGGTCCTCCAGGGGCGACACGCCACGGGCCGACGCGAGCGCGCCGAGCACTATCTTCAGCTGGTCGGGCTGGAAGACCTGATGAATCGGCGGCCGGCGGCCCTCAGCGGCGGGCAACAGCAACGGGTGGCCGTCGCCCGCGCCCTCGCCGCCGGGCCGAGACTGGTGCTAGCCGACGAGCCCACCGCCAACCTCGATTCGGAGAACGCCACCGCCCTGCTCGACATCATGCACCGGCTATCGCACGAGGAGAAAACCACCTTCCTGTTCTCCACGCACGACGTGCGAGTGATGGAACGGGCCGAGCGCATCATCAAGCTGCGCGACGGCCGTATCGTGAGCGACGAGCATGTCGACCCCGATCATCCGACGGGCCGCTGAGCTCATCCTCGTCGGTGCGCTGGTGTTCGGCGGCCTTGCGGATGCCGCCGAACTGACCGGGCGGGCATCCGTCCTGGGCAGCGTCGCCTGGCCCAAGGTCGGGGATATCGGCAGCGACGGGGGCGAGCGCCTGACCGCCGATCAGCAGAGCCTGCGCCTGATGCTCGACGGCACCAACCCCACCGGCCAATGGTCGACCCACCTCAAGGCACGGCGGATCCATCGGGACGGGCTGGTTGGCGGCGAGTCGGCGGCCGCTGACCTGTTCCGCTGGCGACCGTTGGCACAGGACTGGGTGGATCGAGGCGGCAATGGTGCCAGCACGCGGCTGGGTTACGAGGTCGACCGGACCGTCTATCGTCGCCGGTTCGACCAGGTGACCGTCGGCGTGGGGCGCCAGCCGATCGACTGGGGCATGGGGCGTTTCTGGCAACCGATGAACGTCTTCGGCGCCTTCGCGCCCACCGACCTGGACACGGACTACAAGCCCGGTATCGATGCGGCCGTGGTCGACTGGTACCCCTCGCCGGTCTCCTCGCTCACCCTCGCCTACGTGCTCTCGCCCCAAGGCGGCCAGGGCAGTCAGAGCGACCAGGGCGACGCGCTGGATGACGGAGGCGAGGACAGCACGGCGCTGTACTACCGCCGCCAGGTGGGCATGCAATCGGAACTGGCCGCGCTGGCCGGCCGCGTTCGCGGCGAGAACGTCATCGGGGCGGCCCTCCAGGGCGACTGGCAGGGGATGGGCTGGCGAGTCGAGGGGGTGCGACAGCGCATCGGGTCAAATAGCGATGCGGCGCTGTTCTGGGTGGCCGGCGTGGACTATCGGCTGGCGGGCGGCACCTTGCTCACGGCCGAGTGGTATCAGCATGGTGACGGCGCCCATCGCAGCGCCGCTCTCGCCTCGGTGGGCCGATCACCCAGGGTTCTTGCGGGGCTGCAACCGCATCTGGGTGAACGGGTGCTGGGCCTAAGCGCCGCCCAAGACCTCACGCCGCTGCTGCATGGCAGCTACCTGCTGCTCGCCAGCCCGCTGCGGGACGAGGACGGCTCACGACAGGCCGCGCTACTGCACCAGGTCAACCTGAACTACTCCATCGGCAACGAGACCGACCTGCTGCTGTCGATACAGCATGCCAGCGGCCGCGGGCTGGATGCCGATGGCCGGCCGCGTTCGGAGTTCGGTCACCTGCCCACCGGCATCACGCTGCGCCTGCGTCACTATTTCTAACCAGTTGCCGGCCAGTTAGTTGCCGGTATCGCCGCAGAAGTAACGCTCGGAGCCCAGCCCGTCCATCGCGATGGCAATGCGCTCGATTCCCTGTCGATAGGCGGCCGAACGCAGCGACTCGGCTTCGGCTACGGCCCGGCCGAATACCAGGTCGGCCTGATCGCCCAGCCGGGCGGTCAGCCTCTGCTCGACTTCCGTCTCGCTCCAGTAGTCGCCCATGCGGTTCTGCACCCACTCCATGTGGCTGACGATCACCCCGCCACTGTTGGCGAGCACGTCGGGGATCACCGTCACGCCGCGCTCGTGGAGGATGCGGTCGGCGGCATTGTTGGTGGGGCCGTTGGCGATCTCGAGGACGGTCGGGGCCCGGATCGTGTCGACGTTATCCTCGGTGATGGCGTTCTCCAGGGCGGCGAGCGCGAGGATATCCACGTCCATCGCCAGCAGTTCCTGGTTGGTCAGGGTCTGCACCTCGACCTCCGAACAGACGGAGGCCTCGCAGTAGACCTGCCCGGCCAGTTCCTTCGCCTCGTTCTTGCGCTCCCAGATCGGCAGCGGATCGAGACCCTCCTCGCGGTAGATCGCCCCGCGCGAATCGGCGATCGCGACCACGTGATAGCCGGCGTCATGGGCCAACCGAGCGAAATGGAAGCCGGCGTTGCCGAAGCCCTGCACGGCCACCGTGGGACGATGATCGCCGCGGCCATTGCGCCGCTCCCAGATGTTGAGCACCTGCAAGGCACCGCGCCCAGTCGCCGCGGTGCGCCCCAACGAGCCGCCATGCCCGGGCGGTTTGCCGGTGATCACGCCGCGCCGGTGTCTACCGGCCGCCTGGCGGTACTCATCGGCCATCCAGCCCATGATGGTCTCGTTGGTATTGACGTCGGGGGCGGGAATGTCGCGATCGGGACCAATCACGTCCAGCAGGGCGCGTATGTACCCCCGCGACAGCCGCTCAAGTTCGAGACGCGACAGCTGCTTGGGGTCGACGCAGATGCCGCCCTTGGCGCCGCCAAAAGGTAGGTCGACCACTGCGCACTTGACCGCCATCCAGAAGCTCAGGGCCTCAACCTCGTCGACGGTAACATTGGGATGAAAGCGGATGCCGCCCTTCCCGGGACCGCGGGTATTGTCATAGAGCGCCCGCCAGCCGGTGAACACCTTGAGCGAACCGTCATCCATCCGCAGTGGGATCTCCACCTCGATCACGCGATTGGGTTGCGACAAGCGCAGGCGCGCGTCCGCGGATATGCGCTCGTCGTCCATCAACGGCTTGAGGTGTGTCAGCGCATCCTTCAGCAACCCCGTCCTTTTCGCCATGTCCGCTCCTCGCGTCTGTCTGCTTGCACGCCGCCCGCTGTCACGCGTTTCCCGGGCACCTGTCTCAAGCGTAGCAGCGAAGCATCGGCTCGACGTCGGCCGATGCTAAATCAAGTCGCGGAAGGCCTGCGCCGGCAGCGGCCGGCTGAACAGGTAACCCTGGTAGGAATCGCAGCCGTTGTCGCGCAGAAAGCCCAACTGTTCGGCCGTCTCCACGCCTTCGGCAAGCACCGACATGCCCAGCGCGTGACCCATGGCAAGAATGGCGGTGGCGATCTCCCGATCGTTTTCGTTCTCGACCAGGTCATCGACAAAGCTTTTGTCGATCTTGAGCACGGCGATCGGGAACTGGCGCAGATAGGCCAGGGAGGAATACCCGGTGCCGAAATCGTCGATGGCCAGATTCACCCCGAGGTCCCTGATCTGACGCAGTACGTCCGTGGAGTGCTCCTGCCGATGCATCAGCGCGCTCTCGGTCAACTCCAGTTCCAGGCCATCGGCCGGGTAGCCGGTTTCCGTGAGGATCTGGCGCACACGATCCACCAGGTCGGCTTGCTGTAACTGACAGGCAGAAAGGTTGACCGCCAGCCGCGGCACGGCCAAGCCGGCATCCAGCCATTCGCGCCCCTGGCGGCAGACGTCGCGCAGCACCCACTCGCCCAGTGCGCGGATCAGGCCCGATTGTTCCGCGATCGGGATAAAGGCATCCGGCGGAATCAGCCCGCGGCTGCCGTCGCGCCAGCGCACCAGGGCCTCGGCCCCGATCATCCGGCCCGTGTGGATGTCCACCTGGGGCTGATAGTGCATCTCCAGGTTTTCCTGCTCGATCGCCCGTCGCAAACGGGTTTCCATCTCGATGCGCTCGCGCGCGCTGGCCGTGCGGCTCTCGTCGAAAAAGCGAAAACTGCCACGCCCTTCGGTCTTGGCGCAATAGAGCGCGGCATCCGCCTGTTGAATCAGGGCCTCGGGCGTGCGTCCGTAACCCGGATAGATGGTGATGCCGATGCTCACCCCCAGCCGGACTTCGCCGACCTCGGCCAGGGCCACGGGACGCGACAGCGCCTCAATCAGTCCCTCGGCCAGACGCGCGAGATCCATCTCGGTCTGGAAACCCTCCCGGAGTACCGAGAACTCGTCCCCGCCCAGGCGGGCCAGAAAGCGATTGCCCGGCACATCGTTCAGCCGGGCGGCCACCTGGCGCAATAGGTCGTCACCGACATGGTGACCGTAGCTCTCGTTGATGTCGCGAAAACGGTCGAGGTCGATCATCAGCAAGCCGAGACGCCCCTCCTCCGCCACGGCCATCCGTTCGCGAATGTGCGACAGCAGCAGGGCCCGATTGGGCAGCCCGGTGAGCGCATCGTGGCGTGCGAGGAAATCGAGCCGCTCCTCCGACGCCCGCAGGCGGGACATGTCGGTAAACATGTGCACGACATGGTCCTCCTCGCCGGTCAGGCCGACCACGCGGCTGACCGTACGGAGTTCGGGGAAAACCTCGCCTTGCTTGCGACGACTGGTCAATTCACCCTGCCAGTGATCCTCCTGCTCTAGTTGCTGGCGGATGCTCGGCCAAGGATTCACCCCGGGCTCGGCGTCCAGAAAGGTGACCGGACGCCCCATAACCTCGGATTCGCTGTAATCGGTGAGCGTTTGGAACGCGCGGTTGACCATGATGATGCGCTCGTCGCGATCTGTGATGATCACCCCTTCCAGGGTGTTCTCGATCACCGCGACGGCCTCACGCTGACGCCGTTCGCTTTCGCGACGCTCGCTGACATCGGTGACCACCCCCTCGATGCGCTCGACCTGACCCTCCGTGTCACGAAACACGCGGATCAGATCCTCGACCCAAAGGTGCGTGCCGTCTGGGCGAATAATGCGGTATTCCTGACGGAACGCCTCGGCGCCGCTTGCGAGATGCTGCTCGCCGTCCGCAGCCACGCGGGCCAGATCATCGGGGTGGACGACATCGGCAAAACACAGATCCCCGGACAGAAATTCCTCGGCCTCGTACCCCCAGCGCCGCACGTTGCCGGAGACATACTTTACCGGCCACCCGGGCGCCGGGCGCCACCGAAACAGCACCACCGGGCTGGCATCAATCACCTGGTAAGCCGTCTCCAGCGCGCCGCGGGCCACAGCAAGCCGGCGCGTGCGCTGCGTCACCTGCCACCGCAGCCACATGGAAACACCCAAGGCCGCCAGCAGCAGGGCTGCGCCCATCGCGCCCGCCCACCAGACCCAGTCGGGCACATCAAAGCTCACCCGCTCGCCCGTCCAGCGCTCGAGCACGTCGAAATAGACTGAGTCGGCGTCGGCCTGCCAAGTCGACAGGTGACGGTCGATGGCCGCCAGCAGCTCCGAGTTTTGCCCCTTGGCGGTGGCAAAGAACAGGCGCGAGGGTCCGAAGATCACCGGGGTGCGCCTCAGGCCGAACTCCCGGTAATAGCGGGAACCGAACAAGTGATTGACTTCCGCGGCATCCGCCTCGCCTTTGGCGACGCGGGCAAACGCCGACCGAAGATCCGCCACCCGCACCGGCTCGTAGGACAGACCGAAATCGCGCAGCAGGGCATCCAGCCGCGACTGCTGGATCGAGCCGTCCAACAGCGCCACACGACGATCCTTGAGATCGAGGATTGAGTCGATCGCGACGTCCGACCGCACATAAACCTGCGACCAGCTGTGCAGGACCGGCTGGGCGTGGAAATCCAGGCGTTTCTGGCGGGCATTGCTGATGGAAACATCCGGCATCAAATCGATCTCGCCCGCGACCGTGCGCTCGAGACAGTCCGACCATCGGCAATCAACGTAAGAAAGCTCCCACCCTTCCTCGGCGGCCAGTCGCTCGACGAGATCGACGAAGATCCCGGACGGACGCCCCGAGGCATCCCGGAACACCCTCGGCTCATTGTCATACAGGCCGACGACGACCTCGCGTGCATCGGCGGTACCCGCCGCCCCGACGAGCGCAACCAGGGCGATCAGCCCGATGAACCACCTGGGCAATTTGCCCCGGCCCGAATGTGATCGATCGTTCTGTGGCATGCGTTACGCACCCCCTCTGCCGCCCCCTAACGCTCCGTCGGCCAGCCGAAGAAACGCCCTCGCCTCGAAACGGCCTATTCCAACTCGTTAGTCAGTATCGCTCCGAGTGTAGTCCCTGAACGGCGACCGAACTTCGAGGATCAAAAGCCCTGGCCCATACCCGCAGACAAAAAAATGCCCGGCTGATCACTCAGCCGGGCATTGATGGCGTTTGGTGGAGGTGGCGGGAGTCGAACCCGCGTCCGCAAGCCCTACGCTCTCGGTCCTACATGCTTGTCCTGTCTATTGCTTTAACCGAATACTACCCGACAGGCAGGGAAGATACTCGGCGAGTCCGGCTAGAGTTTTAGTGGGTCCACGCCGGACGCGCTTCACCACGAGCTTGTGAGAGTCGACGCCTGGGTTCCGGACGCACAAGCACGGCTCCGGCCAGACGGCACCCTACAGGGTTTTAAGCTGCGAGTGCGTAGTTGTCGTCGTTGGCAACTATAATTTTGCAGTTGTTTTACGAGGAGACTACACCTCGGCATGCACCTTGAGTTTCGCGACCCACGTCGAAGCCGTGTCACCCCCTAAGGTCTCTCTCGTATATGGGAACGAGTGCCCCGTTTTTCAATGCCCCGGCCAGAAAATCGACGACCCGGATATTGATCACTGTGAAATAAGACGCTTCGGCCAGGTGAAAGTTCCCGGGCCCAGCACCCATTCCGACAGAACCGGCAGTCTAGGTCATGACGCCGCGGCACAACAAGCAAATTCGCAGCCGCGCCGCACTTTCCCCGCCTTGGCCGGTAGGGCCAGCCATCAATTCTACTCTCTAAGGGCCCGATACCGCGTGAGCCGGCACCGCATGCGCCCGGCGCCCGCTCACGCGGTGGACACTTTGCCCCGCCGTGCCGCCGTGCCGCCGTCGAACGGTAGCAAAGCCCGACCGATGACAAACCCGGCACGGGCGAAAGCCAGGGCAGCCACTCAGTTAGTTCCCTTCGCTATTGGTCGCGGCAAACAGCGCTTTTTGTTACAAATACCGCCCAAAAAACACGTTTCTGCGCATGATCTTACACTCCACGCTGCCCCGCCTTCTCCAGATCACCCTGCTGCCATTATTGGCGGGGCTGGCTCTGGCCGCCTGCACGGTGGAAGAACACGACCCGCTGCGCCTAGCGATCAATCCCTGGCCCGGCTATGGGTACTTCGCCATCGCCCGGCAGGAAGGGTTCATCGACCCGGCCGGCGCGTTCGAGCTGCACATAATCGACACGGCCTCCCTGGGTGACTCCAAGCGGATTCTGGAGCGCGGGCAGGCCGACCTCATCGGCGGGACGCTTGCGGAACTGGCCGACCTCAATGCCCATGGCAGGCGCACTGCCCGTGCCGTCCTGGTGCTCAACCGCTCGCAGGGCGAGGACATGATTGTCGCCGGCCCCAACGTGCCCGTTCTGGCGGCATTGCAAGGCAAACGGGTCGCCCTCGAGTCCGGCTCGGCCAACATGCTGGTGCTGGCCGCAGCCGCGGACCAGGCCGGGATCGACACGGCATCCATCACGCGGGTACAGATGCCGCAAGTGGAAATGCCCGCGGCGTTGGCCTCGCGGAGGATCGACGCCGCCATCACCTACCCGCCGATTTCCCAGGCACTGCTCGACCAAACGGGCAGCCATCGCCTCTTCGACACCCGCGACGCACCGAATGCGGTCATTGATGTCCTGATTGCCTCCCGGGACATCATCGAGTCCCGGCCGGGCGACCTGGCCAAACTGGTCCGGGCCCACCAGGCTGCTCTCGACTGGGCCCGCGAGCATCCCGAAGAGGCCCTCCAGCGTCTGGCGCAGAACATCGGGCAGTCGACCGCCGCCGTGTCGGCGACCCTTGCGGGCATCGAGATGGTGCCACTAAATGAGCAAACGTCCATGTGGCAAGACGGCGGACCATTGTTCCATTCCCTGAAGGTGGCCACGGGCTTCGTGGCCCAGCAGCAAGAGCCAGTCGCAACCAGCGACCTCGAGGCCCGAGACCAGCTGGACGATTCGTTCGTCAAGGCAGCAAGCGCCCCATGACCTCGCCCCGCCTGCCCAAACACTCGCTACTGACCCGATTCCTGACCCTGATGGTTGCCCTGACCATGGCGGGAGTCGCCATCGTGGCCAGCCTGAGCTTGTGGGAACATTCCCGGGATGCCCGCAGCGAAGCCCGGGCCATCGCCCATGATCGAGCGCTGACCATCCTCGACGCGATCGAAACGGCCGCCACCAACGAATCGCTGCAGCGATTCGTGTTCTCCACGGCGGCCCAGCCCGCCATCGAGGCCATCGCACTGGTCGACCCGGCCGGCCGAGTGGCCTTCGCCTCTCGGCACGCCTGGCAGGGCCAGAACATTGAAGAGCTCGACAGCATGCTGCTGAGCGTCTGGCGAGAAAACAGCCCTGCCACCGGCGTGACCAGCGTCTGGGAGAAGACGACCTCCCACATCGCGGCCTTCGCCCCGATATCGCCGATCAATCCTGCCACCCCGTCTGCCCAGCAGCTCGACGGAGGCCAACTGATCCTGTTGCTGGATACCAGGCCTTTTGTGGCGAGTGCCCGAACCGAAGCCTGGTTCGATGCCGCCTGGGCGGGCGGGATTCTCACCGCCACCATCATGCTGCTGGCCTTCATGCTGCACTCGTGGGTGGGACGCCCGCTTCAGGCCCTCTTCCTCAAGGCCAGCAACCCCGACCAACTCCGGCCTGCCGCAGAAAGCAGGCTGGAGCGCACCATTCCGGAATTGCGGTTGCTGGGAAACTCCATCGATGAACTGTTAGAAACCCGCCAGGCTCTGCGATTGCAAAAGGAGCGCCTGATCGACATTGCCAATACGATCCCGGGTGCGGTCTACGAATGCCGACACATGCCCGACGGCAGCGAGCGATTCACTTTCGTCACCGCCGGCATCGTCAACCTGGTGGAGGTGGCGGCCGAGACCTTGCTTCAAGACCCCGAGGCCTTCTATTCCCGCATTCTTGTCGAGGACCAAGCCACCATCGCCCGTGCCACCGAGTCCGCCAACCGCCCTGGCGGCGCCGACTGGCAGGCGGAATTCCGTGTCGAGACGTCGCAGGGCATCCGCTGGATCAGCGGCCAGGCCGTACCGGTGGACGACCCGCTCCCCGGACAGCTTTTCCGCGGTGTGCTGCTGGACATCACGGAGCGCAAACTGCTGCAACGCCGCCTTGAACTGGCCGCCACCCAGGACCCTTTGACAGAACTATTCAACCGCGCCGGTTTCGCGCCGATACTGGAAGCGAGTCTCGCCAGTTCGCTCCGACATGGCACGCCTCTGGGACTGGCCATGTTCGACATCGACCATTTCAAGCACGTCAACGACACCTTCGGTCACGCCGTCGGCGATGCCGTGCTGGAAGAGATCACGAGGCTGATGAAATCTCGCCTGCGTGATGCCGACACGCTCGCCCGCTGGGGCGGCGAGGAATTTCTCCTGCTGTTGCCGCACACCGACCGGGAAGGCGCCTACACGGTGGCGGAAACTCTTCGCGCGGCCGTGGCCCGCCACGCCTTCCCACATGGCGAGCCGCTGACGATCAGCGCCGGCCTGGCCACCGCGCGGCAAAAGGAGACCGCCTCCAGCCTGATCCGGCGCGCCGACGAGCGGCTCTACCAAGCCAAGCACGCGGGACGCAACCAAGTGGCCTCCGGCGCCGACTGCAACAGCTCCGCCACAGCCCGCAAACCACAAGCGCCTCATTCAGACGAGAGCACCATCTCGTGACCGATGTGGCCCGGAACGCTCGCCGAATGACGCGCCACAACGGCGCATAGGGTCAGCCGCCATTCCGCGAATGCCTTATAACTGATCGTTTGAGCGAAAACCGCTCCCAACCCGCACAGCAAGTAACGATGCCGCATGAAAACAAACCGTAGAGCCACCAGGCGCACAGCTTCACCGGCCAGGGCGCCCTGGCCAGGCGATGATGCCCAGGGGTGGCTCGGGGGCTTTCCACCCGGCCCCGAGCACAACCCAGCCACATGCGGCCAACAGGCCGTAGGCTCGCAACGGGTCGATCTCGTCAATCTGGACCCCGAGCAGGAGCAAATGCTCCGGCATTTGCTCCTTTCCCTCGGGTATCAGCCACAGGTGGCAAACGCGGCCGAGGCGGACGATCGAGAGCTCGTCAGGCCCGATGCGCCGGCGGCCGTGATCCTGCCCGACATCAATCAGTCGGGCCATCGCCGCCTGGTCGAGGCAATGGAAGAGCAAGCGGCGGCCGGCCACCAGCCGCCGGCGATATTGCTGCTGCAGGCAACCATGGAAACCTGCGCGGCGCCGGTATGGGCCATGCCGGCCATCGATTGCGCGGCCGACCTGCAAGCGGTCTTGCGGCAGGCCTTGGGGGATGGCGCGATTGCCGAGCATCGGGCGCTGCTGATCGACCTGCCCGCCTCCTGGCAGACCGAGTTGCCCACCGCACTCGAGCGGACCGGCCTGCAGGTCGAGGTCACGACTTCTGAGGCGTTCAATGCCGAGCGGCACCTGTCGGCATTCCGCCCCGAGGTGATTGTCACGGGTAGCGACGAACGGGCGCGGGGGCTCACCGATCGACTGCTCGATCATCGCAGCCACTTCGGTACCCGTGTCGTGACCACGCTGCCGACCGATCCGGTGGCCACCAGCGTGCAGCTCCCGGCCGACGGCGTGCTCTCGGAAGACATTCCGGCATCCCGGCTCACGAGCACGCTGGCCTCCATGGCGCAGCAGGCCCGACAGGAGCTTGACCTGCGCCGCCACTGTGCAGACCTGGACCATGCGCGTCGGCTGGAACGCCATGCCGTGGATCAGCACGCGATCATCAGCATCGCCGATCGGCAAGGGACCATCATTCATGTCAACGATCACTTCGTCGACATCAGCGGTTATCCACGCGACGAGCTGATCGGCGCGAATCACCGCCTTCTCAAGTCCGGCGAGCATCCGGACGAGTTCTACCGGGACATGTGGCAAACCATTGCCTCCGGGCACACCTGGTCGGGGGTGATCTGCAACCGGCGCAAGAGCGGCGAGTTCTATTGGGTCCGCTCGACCATCACCCCTCTCCTGGGCGCCGATGGCAAGCCATACCAATACATGTCGATCCGCACCGACATCACTCCGCTCAAGTCGGCCGAGCAGCAACTGCGCCTGCTGGAACGGGCGGTGGAGTCCAGCCCCAACGGGTTGGTCATCGCCGATGCCGCCCGCGATGGGTTTCCGCTGATCTACGTCAACCAGGGTTTCGAGCAGATCACCGGCTATGCGCGTGACGAAATTCTCGGCTGTCGCTGCTATTTCCTCCAGGGCGACGACCGGGACCAGCCGGGCAATGCGGTGCTGCGCCAGGCGTTGGCCGAGGGGAAAGGCGCCGAGGCGGTGCTCCGCAATTACCGCAAGAACGGCGAGCCGTTCTGGAACCAGATCAACCTGTCGCCGATCACCAACGCCGCCGGCACCGTGACGCACTACGTCGGCGTGCAGGACGATGTCACCGAACAGCGCGAGGCCGCCCAGGCACTAGAGGCAAGCGAATCGCGCTTCCGGCGCAGCCAGGTATACGCGGATATCGGCACCTGGGAGTGGGACATACGAAGCGGTGCACTGAATTGGTCGGAACGCATCCCGACCCTGTTCGGCCTGGAGCAGGGGGCCCGAACGACCCCGTTCGAGCAGTTCGAACACGCCATCCACCCCGATGACCGCCAGCTTGTAACCGAGGCGATCACGGCGAGCATCGAGAACGACACGCCCTACGAGGTCGAGCACCGTGTGACATGGGCCGATGGCACCGAGCGCTGGTTGCTCGAACAGGGGGCCGTCGTTCGCGACCGCCAAGGAGAAGCCATCCAGATGCTGGGCGTGGTTCAGGACATCGATGATCGCAAGCGCACCGAATTGGCGCTTGCCGAGCGCGAACAGCAGTTGCAGGAAGCCCAGTCACTCGCCCGCCTGGGCGACTGGCACGCCGACCTGCGCACCGGCGAGCTGCGTTGGTCGGACCCGGTGTTCCGCATCTTCGGCTACGAACCCGGCGAGATCGAACCCAGCATCGAACGCTTCTACAACGCCATTCACCCCGAAGACCGCGACTCCGTTCGGGCCAGCGAGGCGCGAGCGGCGGACACGGGCACACATGACGTGGTCCACCGAATCATCCGCCCGGACGGCACCCTGCGTTATGTCCATGAACTGAGCAAGCCGACCTACGACCAGGCAGGCAACATCGTTCGCTTCGACGGCACCGTGCAGGACGTGACCGAACTGGTGGAGGCCCAACAGCGACTCAAGGAGATACAGGAACGGTTCCGCTTTGCCATCGAGGGCGCCGGCGACGGCATCTGGGACTGGCACCCCCAGACTGGCGAGATGACGTTCTCCGCCAATTACGAACCGATGCTCGGCCATGCCCGTGGTGCGTTGCCGTCACGCTTCGAGACCTGGCTGGACGCCGTCCACCCCGATGAGCGCGCCGCCACCAAGCGGGCCTTGCTCGCCTACCTGGAAGGATCAAACCCCGCATTTACCCGCGAAATGCGCATGCGAACACGGGATGGGGGTTATCGCTGGGTGCTTTGTCGGGCGAGCATCGTCGACCGCGAGGCCGATACCGCGCGGCGCGTCATCGGTGTCCATACCGACATTACCAAACAGAAGAACAGCGAGCAGGCCCTCATCCGCGCGCGCGAGGACGCCGACACGGCCAATCGGGCAAAATCGGAGTTCCTATCCAACATGAGCCACGAGCTGCGCACGCCGATGAACGCGATCATCGGCTTCGCGCAACTGCTTGAATACGACGAGACGCTCCCCGAGGCATTGGGCAGTGACGTCCACGAGATCCTCCAGGCCGGCCACCACCTGCTCGACCTAATCAACGAAATACTGGACCTCGCCAAGGTCGAGACCGGCAACATCGAGCTTTCCCTCGAGCCGATCGCCGCCCAGCCGGTGATCGCCGAGTGCTTCAGCCTGGTCGCCCCCCTGGCCGAGAAGCGCGGGATCACCCTGCAGATGAGAGCCACGGCGGGAGTGGTCGTCCGGGCCGATCGCACACGGCTCAAGCAGGCATTGCTCAACCTGATATCGAATGCGATCAAGTACAACCGGGTCGACGGGTCGGTCACCTGCCGCGCCTTTCTGCAAGACGACTGGGTGGCGCTATGCGTCGACGACACCGGCAAGGGCATCAAACCGGACCGGCTCGAGGAACTCTTTCAGCCCTTCAATCGACTCGAGCCCGAACAGAGCGAGGTGGAGGGCACCGGCATCGGCCTGGCCTACACTCGCCGCATCGTGGAACTCATGGGAGGCGAGGTGTCCGCTGAAAGCGAACGGGGCATTGGCAGTCGATTCTGCATCCGCCTGACCCCGGACAGCCTCCCGGTCGACACCAGCGACGAGGCGATAACCGGCGACGCGCCACAAGAACCGGCGAGCGACCGGATGGCGGCAGAGAAAGAACACACCGTGCTGTACATCGAGGACAACCCCTCGAACCTCAAGCTGGCGACCTCCTTGCTGGCCCGGCGCCCCGGCATCAACCTACTCACGGCACACCAGTCGCGGGCCGGGCTCAACTTGGCCCTGGAATATCGCCCCGACCTGCTCCTGCTGGACATCAACATGCCGGGCCTCGATGGCTACGAGATCCTCGCGTTGCTGCGCCAGGAGCCGGCCACGGCGGACACGCCCATCGTGGCGGTAACCGCCAATGCCATGGCGGACGAGGTCGAGAAGGGGCGCCGGGCCGGCTTCGACGAATACCTGACCAAGCCCCTTGATATCGAGATCTTCCTCGCTACGGTTGATCGATTCTTGGCCGATAAGATGCCTCGCTGATAACTTGGAAAAAGACCGGGCCGGGGCGAGACAAGCCATCACCGCCCGACCCGCACCACGGTTTGCCACTACGACAAAATGACACAATCCCCACTCGAAACCGCCCGCATTCTCGCCGTCGACGACGAAGCCACCAATCTGCGGCTGCTCGAGCGGCTGCTGCACAGCGTGGGCTATACCAACGTCACCACCACCACGGACCCGACCCAGACCTTGCCGCTGTGCCAGGCGGCTGACGTGGACCTGATCCTGCTGGATCTGAACATGCCGGGCATGGACGGTTACGAGGTCATGCGCGCCTTGCGCAAGGCGGCCTTTGACGTGCCGCCAGCGGTGATCGTCCTGACGGCCCAGGGTGCCCATGACTTCATGCTCCGCGCGCTGGAACTGGGCGCCCGCGACTTCCTCAGCAAGCCCTTCGAGCGCAACGAACTGTTGATGCGGTTGCGCAACCTGATCGAGGCCCAGTTGGCGCAACGCTTCCTGCATGACCAGAAGCAGACGCTGCAATCGCTGGTGGAACGCCGCACCGCCGAATTGCGCGACACGCGACTGGAGGTGGTCCAGCGCCTGGGGTGGGCGGCGGAATACCGCGACGAGGACACCGGGCAGCACATCATGCGGATGAGCCGGATATCGGCGCTGATCGCCGATCGTCTGGGCTGGGGCTCCCGGGACGTCGAGCTGATGCTGCACGCCAGTCCCATGCACGATATCGGCAAGATCGGCATACCGGACGCCATCCTGCTCAAGCCGGGCCGCCTCGATGCCCGGGAATGGGCCACCATGCAGACCCACACCACCATCGGGGCCGAGCTGCTCTCGGGGGACGATTCCGCCTTGATGGTCCTCGCCAAGGAAATCGCACTGACGCATCACGAACGCTGGGATGGCACGGGTTACCCGGCCGGCTTGGCCGGCGAATCCATCCCGCTGGCCGGGCGCATCTGCGGATTGGCCGACGTCTTCGACGCCCTGACCTCTGAACGCCCCTACAAGTCGGCCTGGTCGGTCGAGGCGGCCATCGAGCTCATCCACGATGCCCGCGGCAGCCATTTCGACCCTGAGGTGGCCGACGCTTTCCTGTCCGCCGTTCCGGATATCGAGACCATCATTCAAAAATATCGCGACCCCGTCGCGGATGCCTCCACCCCAGCGCAGTCGTTGGCGTCAAACGAATGAGCCGGCCGCGGTGGATACTGGGCGACGGCGATGCCGCTCGCTAGGGGGTTCTGCCCCGGGGTAGAACCCACCTCGGATCTTCTAACAGAAGATTAGACAGGTCTCATCGCGGGATTCAAGAAAAGAAAAGGCCCCGCCCGGTTCGCTCCAAGAACGCCCTGAGGGACGTCCTGGCCAACCGTCTGACGGGGCCTTTCTGGCCTTCTCGGAGGCCTGCACACGAGTGCATTCTGTGTGCAAACTGGTTGATTCCAGAAGCTATCTGGTGATAGCGCCAGATATCGGAAACGCCTGAAATCAATGACTTGTGGTGCCGGAGATAGGAGTCGAACCTACGACCTTGGCATTACGAATGCCCTGCTCTACCAACTGAGCTACTCCGGCTGGGGGGAGGCGCATTCTTGTCATTATTCCGCGGCTTGTCAATCGCTTGCGCCACCGACCGTGCGCATGCTGTCGGCCAGTTTCCGGCTGACCTGGTCGAGGCGTCGCTCGATCGGCGGTCGGCGTTTCGACCACTGCGCCCAGAGGGTGTTGAAGCGCTCGTCCTGCCATCCGGACAGCGCGAGGGTGCCATCGCGCGCGCCGGCAAACGCGCGGGTGACCGCCCGGCTTTGTTTGCCCGGCCGCTCTAGCGCCTCGGGCAGGTCCTCGGCAATCAGCCAACTGGCGTAGGTGGGGAGTCGGCTGCGAAAGACGACCAGATCATGGATGTCGCCGAGGTGATCCTGGGCGGACTTGAGATCCGCAATCATGGGCGCGGCCTGGGCAAACGGCTCGCTCATGGGCTCGACAAGATAACGCAGGTGCTTGATCTGAATGCGCGCGGGATGGGCGCCTTCCGGCCCGCGGGCCAGCTCCCGCCCAATGGCGTCCATCATTTGCTCCAGTTGTTGGCTGAACCACTCGGCAAAGGGGGGCGTGTCCTTTCGTGGCCGCGGCCTCAGGCCGGGCTTGACGTCGAAGGCGAGCCGCTCGCCGTCGGCCGGCTGGTGGATGTCGGCCAAGGCCATGAGCCGCTCGGCCACTATGCCGGCATTCGCATCCTGTGCGGCCTGGCCCAGCAGATCGAGCATCACCTCCCGGTCACGGGCGGGGCTGCTGGCATGGGCCAGTGCCTTGAGGTGCCGACGGGAGGATTTGCGCGTCTGAATCACAGCGCGCGAGAGCGTGAGCCAGACGCGCAGACGCCGTAGTTCAACACGCAGGTCGTGCAGGGCCTCGGGGTCATTATCCGCGGCCTTGCGATATTGCTTCCACGCCTTGCGGAACACGGCCTGCTGCGCGGCGACCAGGGTAGCGGCCACCTCGCCGGCCGGACGAGACGGAAAGTCCACCTCCAGTTTTCTTGCATGCTTGCTGGCCTTTCCCATACCCCCTCCACTGTCAGTGGAACTGCGTTGAGTCTATGATGGTCTACTCATCCGTATTCGACAAAGATATTCGTCCAGCATGCGCCCTTCCCGACCATCAGATTTCTCCCTGCTTGCCCTGAGCGCCTCCCTCGGCGGGGCGCTGCTCGCCGCCGCGGCCATGCCTGCCTCGGCCCAACCGTGGGCGGACTGCACCCAGATCGAGTCTGATCGCGAGCGCCTCGCCTGCTTTGATGCCGTGGCCGGCGGCGAGCACGGCGAAACCCGGCGCGATGACACGCCCGGCATGGCCCGGCAGTCGGTGGATGCGGACGAACCGATCGCCCGGCAGGAACGGGACTCGCCTCCAGAACCGATCGCCCCCGTGACCAGGGGCGAACACGCGGGTGACACGCCCCGGCAGACGCTCCTGCCGGCGAAGGCCGACTCGGACGCCGTGGCCTTGGAGAACCGACTGAGCTCGGAGCGAAGCGATGAACAAACCCCGTTCACCATGCGCAGTTACAAACCCAACTACATCCTGCCGGCCACCTACACGCCGACGGATCTCTCGCGTCCGGTGTACGACTTCGAGCCGCAGCAAGTGGAGACCAAATTCCAGCTCTCCTTCCAGTTCGACTGGTGGGACGAGCCACTCGGTCCTGACACGTCACTGTATTTCGCTTACAGCCAGCTCTCCCTCTGGCAGACCTACAACAACGAGCTATTGGACGGGGATCAGGATAATTCGTCACCCTTCCGGGAGACCAACCACGAACCGGAAGCGGGCTTGAGCATCGACATGGAATACAAACTCGCGGGCCTGACCTTCCGGCGCACGAGGCTCTCGTTCATTCATGCCTCCAACGGCCAGGGCGGAGACCGTTCTCGCAGCTGGAATCGGCTCGCGGCCAGCGTGGCGTTCGGTCGAGGCAACTTCGCCGGCCGGCTGCGGGGCTGGTACCGTGTGCCCGAACGCAACGAGAACGACAACCCCGACATCACCGACTACATGGGGCACGGCGACCTGCTGCTCGCCTACAAATGGAAGGACCAGACCCTCTCGGCCACCTTGCGCAACAACCTGCAGAGCGACAACCGCGGTGCGATCCAAATCGACTACAGCTTCCCGCTGAACAAGCGCGTCAAGGGCTACGTGCAGTACTTCAACGGCTACGGCGAGAGCCTCATCGATTACAATCGATCCGTCAGCCGCATCGGCGTGGGCATCGCCCTGACCGACTGGCTCTGATCCCATCCGCCTACAAAGCACTGCCACCTCATGCTGTCCACCGCCCTGCGATTCACTGCCGAGACTGCCCTCAACCGGCTGATCCGGCGCGACCCGATGACCCGGGACCGGCTGGCCCGGCAGGCCGGGATGGTGATCACCATCCTGGTCGAACACCCCACCGCGGCGTTCACGTTCACGCCGACCACCGATGGCCTGATGTGGCGTGCGGGCACCGACCTACCCCCGGACGCCACCATCCACACCACCGGCCCGGCACTGCTCACCGCCCTGCAACGCGGCCACGACATGGACTCGCTGTTCGCCGGTGACATCACCATCGAGGGCGACGAGCAGGCGGCCACGAGCTTCCTGCGCACCCTGCGCGAGCTGGACATCGACTGGGGCGACTGGCTGGCGGAAAAGTTGGGCGTCTCCTTGGCCGGTGTGATCGAACAGCAGGCGCGCAAGGCGCGCCACCATGCTGCGGAGTGGCGCGAGACCCGCCGGATCGAGCAACACGACTACCTGGTCAACGAGACCCGGTTGATCGCCGACGAATTCGATCTCCCGGCCTTTCTCGACGGCGTGGATGAAACGCGATCGGCAGTCGAACGCCTCGAGCGCCGTATCGCGCGACTGGAACAGGCCGCCTGCCAGCCCCCCTCAGCACAGCCGGAGGCCTGATGCGACCCAGACTGCTCTGGCGACTGGTAGTGATCCAGTTTGTCCTGCTGCGCCACGGACTCGACGAGATCGTGCTGGCGCTCAAGATCTTCCGCCCGATCCGCTTTCTCAAGTTCGCCTCGCCTTGGTACTGGCTGTCCAATAACCGCCAGCGCACGCGCGGCGAGCGACTGGTCGCCGCACTCGAGGACCTGGGGCCGATCTTCGTCAAGTTCGGCCAAATGCTCTCCACGCGGCGCGACCTGCTGCCCCCGGACCTGGCCGAGGCGCTATCCGCCCTGCAGGACCGCGTGCGCCCCTTCCCCGCCGAGATCGCCCGCCAGCGCATCGAGGCGGCGCTGGGTGACTCCGTCACCGAACACTTCGCCCGATTCGAGGCCGAGCCGCTGGCCTCGGCCTCCATCGCCCAGGTGCACGCCGCCACGCTGGACGACGGCCAGGAGGTGATCGTGAAAATCACCCGTCCCGGCATCCATCGGCGCATCCGCAGTGACCTCGAGATCCTCTACACGGTCGCACGGCTGGCAGAGCGCTACTGGTCGGAAGGCCCGCGCCTGCACCCGGTGGAAGTGGTCACCGAGTTCGACAAGACCCTGATGAACGAGCTCGACCTACTGCGCGAGGCGGCCAACGCCGCCGAATTCAAGCGCCAGTTCGACGGCTCGCCGATGCTTTACGTCCCGGCGGTCTACTGGGACTGGTGTCGCACCGACGTGCTGGTCCAGGAGCGAATCCACGGCATTCCGATCGCGCGCATGGACCTGCTGCGTGCGGCGGACGTCAACATGAAGCGGCTGGCCGAGCGAGGCGTGGAGGTATTCTTCACCCAGGTGTTCAAGCACAACTTCTTCCATGCCGACATGCACCCGGGCAACATCTTCGTCGATGCAACCAATCCCGAGCAGCCGCGCTACATGGCGGTGGACTTCGGCATCGTCGGCTCGCTGATGCCCGAGGATCAGCGCTATCTCGCCGAGAACTTCCACGCCTTCTTCAACCGCGACTACCGCCGCGTGGCCGAGCTGCACGTCGAATCCGGATGGGTGCCGCGCACCACGCGGGTCGAGGAGTTCGAGGCGGCCATCCGAACGGTGTGCGAGCCGATCTTCCAGAAGCCGCTGCGCGAGATTTCCTTCGGCCACTTCCTGCTGCGACTGTTCCAGGTGGCGCGCCAGTTCGACATGGAGGTCCAGCCGCAACTGGTGCTGCTGCAAAAGACCTTACTCGCGATCGAGGGGCTGGGACGCGAGCTCTACCCCGACCTCGACCTCTGGCAGACCGCCAAGCCGTTCATCGAGCGCTGGATGCGCAAACGCCTCGGCCCGAAAGCCTTTCTCCGCCGGCTTCGTGACGAGGCCCCGTACCTCAACCAGCACCTCTCCGAGCTGCCCCGGCTGTCGATCCAGGCCATGCACCAGGTCCATCTGCAATCCGAGTTGCTCGACGGCCAGCGCCGCGAGCTCAAGGCCCTGCGCGAAGACGCCCGGCGCGACCGGTCTCGCAACCGCTTCACCCTGCTGGGCGCGCTGGTGCTCGTCGTGTTCCTCGCCACCCAGGGACGGGGACTGGAGCAGGCCGGCATCGAGGGTCTCTCCTGGCTGGGGTGGAGCGAGCTGGTGGCCGCGGTGGGCCTGCTTTATGCAGGATTTCGGCGGGGCTGACGTCAGCCATCAGAAGGCAGCGAGACACTGAATCACGGCCTCAGGCGAATCCAGTCAATTCTTCAAGAATCCTGCCTTCTTCGAGCGCTCGCCTTACCACCACTCCACAAAACAAAAAGCCCCGCGCCGAAATGAACTGACCCCCAAAAGTTGGACGGTTGGTTAGCCGGGCACCAAGGCCTGAGTCCTGTATTCCACGGGGCTCAGGCCTTTTAGTTTCTCTTTGATCCGGTCGTGATTGTAATAGCGGATGTAGCGCTTGATCTCGAGA
>JAGXIF010000005.1 GCA_024635755.1 Halothiobacillus sp. | reverse complement strand
GCGAGAGCATCACGCAGACCTTCCAGTTCGTCACCACCGGCAACGCCCAGCTGGGCTTCGTCGCCCTATCGCAGTTGCGTGACCCGCAAAGCCCGGTCAAGGACAAGGGCCATGTCTGGATGCCGCCGGCCGAGGACTACGCGCCGATCGAGCAGGGCGCCGTGAAATTGACCCGCAGCGAACATCCCGAAATAGTCGACGGCTTCATGGCCTTCCTGCGGAGTGACGAAGGTGCCACGATCATCGAGAAATTCGGCTACGACACGCCCTGAGGACCGGTCATGACGCTGTTCGGCATCCCGCTCGACACCCATCCGATCTGGCTGACGGTACAGGTCGCTGCAATCACCACCATCGTGCTGCTGGTCATCGGCGTGCCCATCGCCTGGGGACTTTCGCGCATGCGCTCGCGCTGGCGAGTGGTCTTCGAGGCGCTGGTCTCGTTGCCGCTGGTGCTGCCGCCGACGGTGCTGGGCTTCTACCTGATCATCGCCATGACCCCCAACGGCCCGCTGACCGAGTTCCTGGGCCTGTTCGGCTTTTCCGGGCAGCTGACCTTCAACTTCACCGGGCTGGTGATCGGCTCGGTGCTGTTCTCGCTGCCGTTCATGGTCCAGCCGATGATGTCGGCCTTCCAGGGGCTCTCCGAGGAGGTGCTGGATGCCGCCCGCCTGATGCGGGCGCGCTTTCTCGACCGCTTCTTCACCGTGATCCTGCCGCTGTCGCGCCAGGGGCTGCTGGTGGGATCAGTGCTCACCTTCGCCCACACCGTGGGCGAGTTCGGCGTGGTGCTCATGGTCGGCGGCAATATCGAGGGCCAGACACGCATGGTCTCGATAGCGATCTTCGATCACGTCGAGTCGTTCGAATACGCCCAGGCCCACCTGCTCTCAGCGGTGATGGTGATCTTCGCCTTCGCCACGCTGGTGGGCGTATACCTGATCAACCGCCGGTTCTCGGCCAAGCTGGGGTAAGACCATGTTCGCAGGCAACCTGATACTGACCGTGGGCGACTTCCAGATGGCTTCCGGCGACTTCGCCTTCGACTCGGATGGAATAACCGCCCTGTTCGGCCGCTCGGGCTCGGGCAAGAGCACACTGCTGCGCGCCATGGCCGGCCTGGACCGGCACACTCGCGGCCAGCTGCGTTTCCACGACGAGGTCTGGCAGGACGGCCGGCGGGGCCTGCTGGCCGAACAGCGCGACATCGGCATGGTCTTCCAACATGCTGCCCTGCTCACCCATCGCACGGTGCGCGGCAATCTCGCCTTCGCCGCTAGGCGCGCGCCGGGCGACCGCGGTGCGGCCATCGACCGCGATCAAATCATCGAGCGCACCGGCATCGGCCCGTTGCTCGACCGAGCGGTGGGCAATCTCTCCGGCGGCGAACGCCAGCGGATCGCCATCGCACGGGCGCTGATCGGCCGGCCAAGGGTGCTGATGATGGACGAGCCGCTGGCGGCGCTCGACTGGCGAGCCAAGGCCGAACTGCTCGATCTGTTCGAGACGGTGATCCGTGACTTTGCCATCCCCACGGTGCTGATCACCCATGCCCCGGCGGAGGTCGAGCGGCTGGCCGACCGGGTGGTGTTTATGGCCGATGGCGCGGTCGAGCGGGTCGAGGCCCTCAAGGAAGCGCTCGGCCGGATCGATTCGCCGCTGTTCACCGAGGAAGGCCCGGTCGCCTCGCTCGACGGCCACGTGGAACGGGTCGACGATGATCCGCACCGCCTGCGGTTTGTTACCACGCCGCAGACGGACAGCGGCCAGCCGGTGACCTTCCAATTGGGCGCAGACGGCGCCGCGATCGAGAATGGCCCGCGCCGCCTGCGGGTGCGGGCCGATGACGTGGCTCTATCCCGAGAACGCATCGGGAACATCTCCATGCAGAATCAGATCCCGGCACGGATCGAACGGATCGATACCTCCGGCCCGGGACGCCGAGCGGTGTTCATGACACTGGCGGACGGACAGCGTCTGATCAGTGAAGTCACCGACCGGGCCGTGGCGAACATGGGACTTGATACCGGCCAGGCCGTGACCGCACTGGTAAAGAGTGCGGCGCTGATGCGGTAGCACGATGCACTTCAACCGACCCCCGAGAGATTCGGCAACTGGTCGGAACGGTCGACAACAACGAAACGGAGGTGAACCCCCCTTGCGTTCTGCCTCGCGAGGCCGGCAGCCTCGACGAGGCCGCCGGGTCCGAAGGACCAGAGCGCCGGGGTGTCGTTCTTTTCGCCCCTTTTCTTGGACAAGCAAGAAAAGGGGCTGGCACGCCAAGCACCCTGGCCAGGCGCTAACACCACGAGCCAACCGGCGCGCGAAACACGCCACCGAACATCATCTCGGGCAATCACGAATTCTCCAGCGATTCTGGCGCCCAGAACCCCAGCCACAAAGACGCCCGAATCTGATTACCCCGAAGGCACCCCACCCACCACCGGATCACCCACGGCGCCGTGGCAATCGGACTCGTCACTGACCCGCCCTTCGCGACACAACTGCCCCATCCTCAGCAATTGCCGATCGAGTTGCGATCCCCAGCCGTAATGCCGCACGGCCCGTCGTCTGGCCGCCGCACCGGCTTCCAGCCAGTCACGCTGGAACAGGCGCTCAACACCCCGAGCCAGCTCCGCGGCACGGGCCCTCGGGACCAACTCACCCACGGCCTCGTCGACCAATTCCGGCGTGACACCGGCGTCCACGCCGACCACCGGCAGGCCGCAGGCCATCGCCTCGAGGATCACCAGCCCGAAGGTTTCGGCGTCGCCGGCATGCAGCAACGCATCGGCCGAGGCGAGATAGACGGCCAAGGCGTGCTCGTCACCGACGTAATCGATCACGCGCAGGCGAGGATGACTGCCGGCCGGCATGCCCGCCCCGATCAGCAACAGGTAATAGCGATCGTCCAGGTAATCCAGCGTTTCAACCAGCTGATCGACGTGCTTCTCGCGCGTATTGCGCCCGGCAAACACCAACAACCGCGCATCCCGCGGAACACGCAGGGTTTTGCGCAGGCCGGGCTGGGCGGCCGAAGGCCGAAAGGCCGTGGTGTCCACCCCCAGGCGCTGGACGCTGACGTCGGGCACGCCCAGATCGACCAGTTGGCTGGCCATCACCTCGCTGGGGGCGAACATCCAGTCGAAGCGGCGATACAACTGGCCGAGATACCACCCCGAAAGTGGGCGCAGCCCATCACCGCAACGCAGCGCGAGCAAGCGCGAGAGATCCGAATGAAAAAAGCCGACCACGGGCACGTCCAGCGAACGCCCGGCCGCCAGGGCCGCCTGGGCGGTGACGTAAGGGTCGCCGGCCTCGATCACGTCGGGTGCCAATTGAACCAAGGCCTCACGCCAGGCCCCCGCACGCAGCGGGAAGCGATAGCCGTCTCCGGCCGAGAGCGGCCAGGCGGGGAACTGGCAGAGCAACTGGTTCTCCTCGACCGACCAGGCCGGGCGGGGTCCGGGCACGAGCAGGCTGTGCCGGCAACCGGCGCGGGCGGCAAGGTGGCTGCGCTTGGCCTCGAGGTATCGGCGCACGCCGCCCGAAGCCGGCCCCCAGAACATGGTGATGTCGGCGATATGTCGCGGTTCAGGGCTATTCAGAGTTTCCATGCGCCCAACTTTAAGCGCCCATCATGACGCTTTTCTGTCAGCCGACAGCGCATACGACCGGGACCCTTGGAAACCCCGGTGTGAGCGGGGCGATGGCGCGGCCCTATGACTGGATAGCGATGGAAAGCGCACTGCCGTCAGCGCCGCTCGTCACCCTCCGGCCAGGCGACCGGCAGCACCCGTTCCGGGTGCTCACGCGCCAGGTGCGCAAGGTTGTGACAGTCGGGCCGGTGCAGCTTGTAGCCCTGCGAGCGGCTGAGAAAGGCCATCACCCGCTCGCCCGGTCGCGGGCTGCAGCACTTGGCCGAGGTGACCTTGAGTCCCTCGATCGACTGGTTCTCGATGACGAGACTGCGCCCCCCGAGCGGCTCGGGCAGCACCACTTCGTCGGGCTGCTCCCGCCGCGCCGGGCGGGCGGCCGTATCGGCGCCGGGGCCCATCTGAGCGCGCGCTGTGGCCTGCAGTGTCTCGGGGGCGATCCGGTGATTGCCGAGGGCCAGAAATAGCTGCTCCTCGCTGCTGACGCCCACCGCCAGCAGCAGACGGCGACGTGCCGCGGCATCCATGCCAAACCGGCGGTAAAGCCGCTCGCAGTAGACCCGGCCGCGCTCGCGCGCATCCTCGCGGTCGAACGGGGCAAACCAGCTACGCACCTTCCCCCGCGAACTGGCCGACCTAAGGAAGCCACTGTGGGCCTGCCCCCATTCACGACTGGGGGCAGGCTCCTTGTTGGTCAGCACCTCGACCTCGTCGCCCTGGCCCACCCGGGTCTTGAGCGGCACGATGCGTCCATTGATCTTGGCACCCCGGCAACGGTGCCCCAGATGCGTGTGGATGCGATAGGCGAAATCGAGAACGGTCGCCCCGGCGGGCAGCTCGACCAGCTCACCGCCTGGCGTGAAGGCGTATACCATCGGCGCGGCCAGCGGCTGGATCTCGCCACGGGAGAGCCCGTGACGCAACGACTCGACCTGCATATCGAAGGGGTTGGCCCCACCACCGCCGCCGGCCTTGTAGCGCCAATGGGCCGCCACCCCGAACTCGGCAAACGCATGCATGCGCTCGGTGCGGATCTGGATCTCGACCACCTTGCCCTCATCGGTACGCACGGCGGTATGCAGGGACTGGTAGCCATTGGGCTTGGGTCGGGCGATGTAATCGTCGTACTCGCTCGCGATCGGCTTGAACAGCTCGTGGACCACGCTCAGGGCGCCATAGCAGTCGGTGACCGAGTCGACCTGTACCCGCAGCGCACGGACGTCGAACAGGTCCTCGAAACCCAGATGCTTGCGGCGCATCTTTCCCCAGATGCTGTAGATGTGCTTGGGACGACCGTAGACCTCGGCACGAATGCCCGTCTGGATCAGCGCGTGCTCGAGGCGGGCCTGCACCGCGGCGAGGTAGGCCTCGCGGCTGTCACGCCGCTCATCGAGGAGTTTCGCGATGCCGACATAGGTCTCTGGCTCGAGGTAGCGGAACGCCAGGTCCTCGAGCTCCCACTTGATCTGCCCCAGCCCCAGGCGGTGGGCGATGGGTGCATGCACCGCCATGGTCATGCCCGCATAAGCCCGCCGCAGTTGCTCGTCGTCGACCCCGTCCAGGGCCCGCATGCCCTCGAGCCGGTAGACCAAGTCGATCAGCACCGCGCGGGCATCGCGGGCGCCGGCCAGCAGCAAGCGGCGCCAGTACTCGTGCTGGGATTCGTCCAGCCCTTCGGGGAAACGCGCCTCCCAGGTCCGCAGACGGTCGATGCCCGCCAGCAACCCAGCCACGGCCTGACGAGCCGACTCGGCTAGGTCGGCCTTATCGAGCAGCTCGTCCCGACGCGAGGCCAGGGTAGGATCGGCCAACAGGGCGACCGCCAGAGTGGGCAGGTCGGCATGAATGTCGGCCAGGGCCACGGCCACGCGCGGCCCCTTGCACCGCGTCGCCGGCTCCCCGGACGCGGCTTCCGTCTCTGCTACCGCCTGACACAGCCCGTCCATCGCCGTGACCGCGGCCGCTCCGATCGTCTCGGCGGTCGACTGGCTCAGGCGGTGGCACAGGCTGGTGGCGGGTTCGTCCAGGGGGTGTTGCATGGCACTCCAACCAGGCTGAATTGGGTTGTGATCGCTGGCGTGGCAATATCCCGGATATCAGGGAGCGGCTGATCGAATCGGCAAGCCCCCTCGAATAGGGACAAGATTATCATCCGGTCGTGCCGCACAGGGATCTCCGAGGAAGCGAGGAACAATGGAAAAGAAAATCGACATCCACGCCGAGCACCACCGCATCAACCGCAACTCCTGGCTGCGGGCGGCAGTGATGGGCGCCAATGACGGCATCGTCTCGGTCTCGAGCCTGATGCTGGGCTTCATCGCCGCCGGCAGTCCCCGTTCGGCGATCGTGCTGGCCGGCACGGCCGGGCTGGTCTCCGGGGCGCTGTCCATGGCCGCCGGGGAATACGTCTCGGTCCAGTCGCAGAAGGACACCGAGAAGGCGGACCTCGAAATGGAGGCGCGTGAACTCGAAGTTAACTTCGACCACGAACTGGCCGAACTGCGGGAAATCTACATCGAGCGTGGCCTCAAGCCGGAAACCGCCCACGAAACGGCCGAACAGCTGATGGCCCACGATGCACTCGGTGCGCATGCCCGCGACGAGATGGGTCTCCACGAAATCACCCGCGCCCAGCCGTTTCTGGCGGCCTGGTCCTCGGCAGCGGCATTTTCCGCCGGCGCGGGTCTGCCGCTGCTGACCGTCCTGCTGGCCCCGGACTCCAGCATGCTGATCGCGGTCGTCGTGATGACCCTGCTCTCCCTGGCCCTGCTCGGCGGGTTGGCCGCCCGCACCGGCGGCGCCTCGATCGTCCGCGGGGCCAGCCGGGTGCTCTTCTGGGGCGTGACCGCCATGGGGGCGACTGCAATGATTGGCAATATGATCGGCTATCAGGTCTGACGCCCCGCCCGTGAAACCGCGCCGAGACGCTCCGGTCGTGCTGGTCCACGGCCTGTGGATGGGCCGCTGGGCAATGCGGCCACTGGCCCGCCGCTTGGAACGAGCCGGATTCGACACCGTCACTTTCGGTTACCCCACCCGCGCCACGCCAATGGCCAATGCCGACCGGCTGGCCGACTGGCTGACCGACCGCTCCATACCGGCGGGGCGGTTCGTCGCCCACAGCCTGGGTGGCATCGTCCTCTCCCACCTGTTCCAGCGCCACCCGGCCACCTGCCCTTCGAATGGGCGCATCGTCCTGATGGCCAGCCCCCTGGGTGGTAGCAGAGTGGCCCGGTCACTGGCCGCCGGTCGCCTGGGCCGCTGGCTGCTCGCCGGCAGCCTCGAGAATGGCCTCGCCGGCGGTGCACCCGGCTGGCATGCACCGCACACCCTAATGCTCGCCGGAACCCGCCCCATCGGGCCGGGCCGCCTGGTACCCGGCGCACTCGACGGTCCCAATGACGGCACGGTCACCGTGGCGGAAACCCGGGCACGCGGACTGACCGCGCACCGCTGCCTGCCGGTGAATCACTTCGGCATGCTGCTCTCGCACCACGTGGCGAGCGAGACGGTCCGCTTTCTCTCCGAAAGCCCCTTGGACCATGGCGCGCACCATGACCACGCACCGCGTCCAGTTGATGGGGAGCAGGAGCCTACCGGGTAGGCCCGGCCCATGCGGGTCCGCAACCCTGGCCACCACAGGCGTCGCCGCCAAAACGAATCGGCATAATCAAAAAAACCGGCCCCTCTGGGCCGGCCTGGCTGCCGTCATTCATGGCCGATGCAGACCGGAGGTCACGCCTCGCCGGTATTGGGGGTGTGGTAGGCAGCGAAATAGTTCTGCTCACCCATCCGGCCGAGCAACTCGATCTGCGTCTGCAGCCAGTCGGCGTGGCCTTCCTCGTCCATGAGGATGCGCTCGAACAGCCGGCGCGTGCCCACGTCGCCATCTTCACCGGCCTGCGCGGCGGCCTTGCCGTAGAATTCGATCGAGGCCAGCTCGTCGGCCAGATCCGCCTTGAACATTTCGGTCAAGGACTTGGATCGCTTGGCCGCCTTCTGCTCGCTGACCACCGGATCGCCGTCGAGAAACAAAATGCGGTCGATGAACGAACTGGCGTGGCCCAGCTCCTCCTGCACCTCGCCGTTCATCTTGTTGGACAAACGGTCGAGCCCCCAGTCTTCAAGCACATGGGCGTGGAGCAGATACTGATGCGTGGCCGTCAGCTCCATCGACAGGGCCTGCTGCAGATTCTTGAGTGTCTTGTCGGACTTCTTCGCCTTTGCTGCACACATGAAGTGCTGCCCTCCGTAAGGAATGTAATGAGGATGATTGGGGACTGGCCGCGTCGATCCGCCGAGGGGCGTTCCACTCGCGGTAACGGGCCAAGTTGCCCGGCGCCTGCCCATAGACCTTAGTAGCCAGTGAAGAATTTGCCAGTAAAACCGACGCGAAAACCGGCCCGGCGACTCAGGCGGGCGGCATCGCCCGCTCAGCGCTTGCTTGCCTGCCCGCTTGACGCGCCAATGGATCCTGCCGGTAGAAATCCGCGAGCAATGCATAGATCGTGGCATCGAAGTGGTGCAACGCCCTAGGCCGGCGGAAGAAGTATTCGCTGAGCACGGCGAAGAATTCGGCCGGATTACTGGCCGCGTAAGGGTCGATGGCGGGCGACTTTCGCGCGTCGATTTGGCGGTTGAGCCGGTCGAATCCGGCCTGGAAGGCCTGCGTCCACTGCGCGCGACTCTGCCCGCGATCCAGCGGCGGAAAACCGTTTTCCGCCCCGTTGACCCCGTCGAGAAAGTGGGCCACCTCGTGGATCACCACGCTCAGGCCGTGATCGGGATCGAGGCCGGTGTCGATGTCCCCCCAGGAAAGCACCAGCGTGCCATGCGACCAGGCCTCGCCGGCACGCAGGTCATTGACGTGGTGAACCACCCCCGCTTCGTCGACCTCTTCATGGTCCACATGAAAGGCATTCGCGTAGACGATCACCGAACGGATGCCCGCCAGCCAGTCCAGACCCAGTTCGAGTACCGGCACGACGGCGAGGCCGGCGATGCGCATCTGCATGGCGTCGTCCGGCTCGAAACCGTCGCCGCCGTAAAAGGGCCGACTGGCCAGAAAGCGGCCGGCCAGCACGCGCGCCCGTTCGCATGCTTCTGCCGAGAGCCCGGCCAGCTCCGGCTGGTCGCGGCACAACTTCCGCCAGGCGTCCGGCGGAAACTCGACGCCCGACGCCTCGCCTCGTCCCAACAGTCGAGCCATCAGGCCTCGCAGCATGTGTGCCTCACCGGCATGTCGATGCCGCGGTTCATGTCACCCGGTCGTCCGACTCGTTCTCGAGCCGCATGTATTCACGCATCTCCGGCATGAAGTGGACCACGCCTTCCAGCACGCCGGCGGCATAGTTGCCATTCATGCCGAAAAACCCGCCACGGGCGACATACAGCGTATCCTCCAGCGCACCCGCCTCGACCAGCTGGCGGGCGCGCTCCTTGACCGACGGCTCGGCATTCGCCACCAGCACCCCGTTGATATGGCTGGCCAGGGCCTGGAGGTCATTGTCCGAATCCCCGGCAAACAGGGCCCGCCGCTCATCGAAACTCAGGTGCTGGATCAGAAACTCCATCGCATGCAGTTGGCTGGCACTGCTCGGCAGCACGTCGAGCAAAAGCAGGTTGGCGGTCTCGTCGATCGACCAGACCAGCCGCGCATCGGCCCCTTGCTGCCAGAGCCGGCCGTGCAGTTCCGCATCGAGCACGTGCTGATTGATGGAGCGCTCGACGTAATAACTGGCCTTGAAGGTCCCCTGCTTGTTGGCCTCCTGCGGCCGGATCGCGGTGATGTCGGAAAAGAGGTGAGTGATGTCGTCATGCGCCAACCCATGCCAGTCCGGGGCGATCTCGTTGGTCCAGGCCGGCCAGTGCGCCCATTCACCCCCGACACTCGCGGCCTGTCCCCCGCGGGCGTAGATCGTCGTGCCCACATCGCCGATGATGAAATCCGGTTCCGGCAACGACCACTCTTGGATGCAATCGAGCACGCGCCGCAGATCCCGGCCGGAAACGAACACCAGCCGCACGGCCGGATGGGCGCACAGGTGGGCCAGGCGCGCTCTGGCATCGGGGGATTCCTCGGCCTGCCCAGTGGGAATCAGGGTGCGATCGAGGTCACAGCAAAGCAGCACCGGTTCGAGCCCGCTCATGCGCCCTCCCCGCGGTCGGCGCCATCAGGCGACCGGCGCTCCTCCGGCAAGCGGCACCCGCCGAAGAAGTCGTAGTAATCGATCGCCTCGAGCACCCCGGCCGGGCCGATCTTCTGGGTGAACACCACCCGGTCCAGGTCGACCAGGCCCGGCAACTGCCGGGCACCCTCAGCCAGCACCACCGCCCCCAGCGGATTGCCGCGCAGCATGTCCTCGTCGGTGCCCACGCCACCGGCCACCAGAATGTGATCCAGGGGAATGCCCCACTGCGTGGAGAAGTAACGCAGGGCGAACCCCTTGGAGGCCCTCACCGGCATGGCCAGCACGTCGTTACGCCCCAGGCGGACGAGGTTGGCGTGGATATCGAGCTCGTGCAGGTCGTTCTCCAGGGCCGCCTGCCCCGGGAAGGCATCGGGATCGACGATGAATGCCTGCACGGCATGCACCCCTTGTGCGGCTCGGGAGTGCACTTCCAGCCCGGGAGTCTGGGCCAGCAGGTTGTAAACGCGGTCGGGCTGCCACGCGTAGCCAATGTGGCGGCTCCAGCCCTCGTCTCGCGACAGGCGCGGTCCGTAGTGAATCTGGGTCCCGCCCCGGGTGATCAGGACATCGGGCAAGGGAACGCCCATCGCCTTGAGGGCGGCCAGCACCTCGCGGCGCGGGCGGTCGGATACGACGCCGAAACCCACCTGGCGGCGACGGCTGCGTACGGCCTCGAGCAGTTGCCGCCGCGACTGCGCATCGTCGGAGCCGCCCAGGGCCGCCAACTCGACCACCAGGGCGCGGTCGACCTGCACCAGGCCGTGATCGGGCAGGCTGGGCGGGGGCGCCCCTTGGCGCTCGGCCTTGAACAGCCCGGACACCCGCTCCAGGTAGGCATCGACGTGCGCACTCCAAGAGTAATGTTCTCGCACGCCCCGCATACCGTTTTCCGAATAACGCCGCCAGCGCTCGGCATCACCGATCAAGGCGGCAATGCGCTCCCCGATCTGGCGCGAGTCGAGCGGATCGATCAACTCGCCGTTCTCGCAGGCGCCGATGATGTCCCGCGGCCCACCATCCTCGGTTGCCAGGATGGGCGCGCCGGCAGCGGCCGCCTCGATCAGCGTCAGGCCGAAGGGTTCGGTCAGCGCCGGGTTGATGAACACCCCGCCGCTATGGGCCACCAGCCGGTACAGGTCAGGCACGTCCGCGGACTGGTGGTGCCGTGGGTAGGCCACCACGCCATACAGATCGTGGTAGTCGATCAGCAGCAACAGGTCGGTAAGCACCTTGCGCGGACCGGCATCCATGTCGCGGATGTCGTCGCGGTTGCCGGCCACGATCACCAGGTTGGCCTGATCGCGCAGGGTTGGGTGTTCACCGAACGCCTCGACCAGCGTGGCGATATTCTTACGCTCGTCGGCGCGGGACAGTGCCAGAAGCATCGGACGCGTCGGTTCGCGCAGGAAACGGCGCAACTCCCCGCAGATGGCGGGGGCGAAACCCTCGGGCGGCGGCGAGAAGCGCTCCAGGTCCACCCCGGGGGGGATGACGGCCATCTTGTCGGGCTCGGTCCAGTCGTAGAGGCCGTATTGCTCGTCGATCTCCTGGCGGGTACTGACCACCACCAGATCGGCGGCATGCAGCACCTCTTCCTCGGCCCGAATGCGGGTGGACATGGCGTAGGTGCGCTCGATGGTCTCGCTGCTCTCGCCGCGGGCCAACAGGCGCCGGCGCTTGACCCGTCCCAGGGAATGGCCGGTATGCGCCAGCGGAACGCCGAGATGGTGGGCGAGCCGCGCACCGACAAATCCGGCATCGGCATAGTGACTGTGCACCAGTGCCGGCTTGAGGCCGATGTGGTAGATATGCGCCAGCGCCCCGTCGACAAAGCAGTTGAGGTAGTCCCACAGGCGTTCCTTGGGCAGGTACTCGTCCGGACCGGCGTCGATGCGAATGATGTGGGCGTTGTCCCCCAGATCCTCCTCGACCTGCGCGTAGTCGTCATCCACCCGCTCGTCGACCACGCGCCGCGTGAACAGGTCCACCCGGTCGACCTCGGGGCGCTGCGCCAACGCCCGGGCCAGCTCGACCACGTAGAGCGTCTGCCCGCCAGTGTCGGCGTCACGGCCCAGCTCCAGGTTCTGCCCACGCAGGAGACCGTGCACGCTGATCAGGCAGATGTAGAGACCCTGCTGTCGATTGTCGCTGCGCATCACATCAACCCACTCCTTGACCGGCGGCCCTGTCCCCATCGCGGTCACCCGCTGGCGAGGCCCCCTGTTCGCTTTCCGTCAGGGCCAGGCGTTCCAGACTGTCCGGCGACTCCAGCAGATGCCGGGCCAGCAGCAGGCCGGTCGCACTCCATACCTGGTCGAGGTTGGCCCGACGACCAATCAGCCGACCGTGACGCCCGTCGTAGTACTCGGGCCAGTTGTCCTTCATCAGGCGCCGCTCGGCCACCCGGTAGGCCCGTTCGCCCAGGTCCTGGCGCCCCGCGACCAGGGAGGCGGCCACCATCGGCCAGATCAAGACCGGCCAGTTGCCACCGTTGTGATAGGACCACGCGACGTTCTTGGGGTCCGACCCCGTCATCAGCCGCCATTCCACGCCCCCCACCGCCGGGTAGACCAGCTTGACCGGCATCTGGCCGATCAAGTCATCCCAGCGATCGGCCACCGTCTGCATTTGCATCCCGGCCTGTTCCGGGGTAGCCATACCGGAAAGGGTAGTCAGGAAATTGCCTTGCGAGAAAAAACGGAAATCGATGCGCCCCGGACCGAGATTCCCGACGAAATAGCCACCATCGTCGGGCAACCAGTCTGGCACCCATTCGGGGATCGACTCCGGGTAGATATTAAAGACGTTGTCAACATCATGACCGAACTTTTCGGTGGAATAGCGATGTACCTCGTTTAGCACATCCAGGTCCAGCCAATAGTAGCGACGCACATAGTCACGCATGACCTGGCGCCGGCGCGCGGCCAGATCGATCAGCCAGCGGCTGCCCTCGTCGCGGGTGAGCAGATCGGCCGCGCGCAGGGTCATGTCGAACAGCGCCTGAATCTCCAGCGGATGGCCGTTGACGCCCATGCGCCGATCGATCATGAACGACCCGTCGGGCACCAGCAGCGTCGGGAACACCTCGAAGCGGCTCTGGAGGCACAGGCTCAAGATCATTCTCAGCCCCCGCTGCACCTCGGGGGTGTGGGCAAAGGCCATGTCGCCGGTGAAATTTACGTAGGCCCGCAGCAAGACGGTCCACCACATCATGGAATCCACCGGGGCCACCCGCCCGATCGCCCGGTCGCCGAAGTCGGCCGACAACTGCTCACTGCCATCATCCAGGGTAATGACCCGAAACGAGGCCGGCAGCACGCCGGGGGCAATCTGCTGGCCTTCCAGCTCTTCCTGCTGGCCACGCATGCGCAGGATCATGGCGAGAAACTCGCGCACAACGTCCGAGCGTCCTTCGAGCAGCATCAGGAACGCCGAGGAGACGAAGTCCCTGACAAAGCAGTCGCGGTAGTTGTCCGCCGGGGCGCGTGGATCGAGACTGGCCATGGTGCCCACGGGGCGCCCTTCGTAACGGATTACCGCATCATCAAGCAGTCGGTAGGCATCCGCCAGCACTGCCGACTCGTCGGCAAAGCGGGGAGAGGCAAAACAATGGCGCGTGGCGTGCAGCGGCTCGGTAGCGCGACTGGTGTGCGGACGCTCGTTCATCCGGGGTCCTTGGGTGCAATTCGGTGGATAGGGGCAACAGGGGGTTCGGCGAGCCTCTGCATGAACCGTGCATCAGGCCTAACCCCAGCCTTCAATTCTCCGGAGGCCCTCACCCCTCCTCCGGCCGATGACGAGGGACACGGCTCCCGAAAAGTTAGCACAAGCGGAAGATCGGCGCCGGACACAAGTGACCCGAGCGCCGTGCCAGTCTCTCCTCCGGCGGCATGCGAGTCGGAGGATGACATTATCCGTCGGGGGTTGCTCCGCGGCGCCAAGATCAAGTCGAAAGCATGGTAGCGACCGCCTCGGGGACCCAACATTGACGAGGGAAGCGGCTCACGGCCACCTCCCTTTGCACGTAATGAGCATTCTCCGACCGATTCACAGCGACATGCCATGTGGCGTGAAGCCTCAGGTCTGCTGAGGCACCCTGGCAAGATCGGCCGGACGGTCCACGTCCCGGATCACGCCCGGGCTGGCACAAACGACCCACTGGCCGTCCTCCGCCTCGAAGCGGGCGCGCAGATCGTGGCCACCTCGGCCACAGAGGTCGACCAGCAGCCGCCCGGGGAAGGCGACCGGGTGGCCGGGCTGGCCGGCATATGTCGGCCGGGCGGGGCGGTCGAGCGCCAGCATCGCCTGCGCCACGCGCTGGACGTCGGCGGGCCGCACCTCCGGCATGTCACCCAGAAAGAACAGCAGGCCGGCCGGCGGCTCGCCTTCTGCCAAATGAGCGAGTGCACAGCCACGGCTGGCCGAGAGGCCCTCGACCGCTGCCGGGCAGACCACGAGCTCCACCTGGTCTCGATTCGCCCATCGATCGAACCGGGGTTCCGGCCGATCGACTACCAGCAGGACACGTGGACAGACCGAGCAGGCCGTCGCCAGAGCATGCGCGAGCAACGGCTCGCCATGGTAATCGACCCAGCGCTTGTCCTGTCCGAATCGGCGCGACTGGCCAGCGGCGAGGACGATGCCGACCAGCCCCTCTCCGAACTCTGCCCCGGGTGGCTCAATGCCCACGGTCGGGAGAGGTCGCCGCAGCGGGCGCCCGTTGTGACCGGGCAGGCCCGGGTGGGGCCGCGCGACGGGCCAGACTGCGCGCCGCGACCAGCTCGGCGGCGATCGACACGGCGATCTCCGCCGGCGTGTGCGAACCGATGTCCAGGCCGGCCGGCGCACGCAGGCGGCTGGTGTCCACACCCAGCCCCGCCAGCCGCTCCCGGCGTGCCTCGCTGGTCTGCCGACCTCCCATCGCGGCGACGTAAAAGGCCGGCGAGGCCAGTGCATCCATCAGGGCCAGGTCGTCGACACGCGGGTCGTGGGCAACGGCGATCACAGCCGTACGGGCATCCAGGCCGGCCTCGGCGATCACCCGCTCGGGCGCACGCCGGTCCAGGGACACAGCGGGCAGACCGGACAATCCGTCGTTGGCCGAGGGCCGGGGGTCGCAGACCGTCACGTCGAACCCCAGGGCCTGGGCTTGCGGCACCAGGTGACGCGCCACTGCGCCACCACCGAACAGCAGCAGGCGCCAGACCGGGCCGAACGGGACGGCCAGCTGGCCACCGCGCTCGACCGGCGTTTCCGCCACCGACGCATTGTCCTGCTGCGGATCGGGGTGCCAGTCGACCCGCCCGCTGGCCAGATCGACCGCGCGCCAGGTCACCCGACGCTGCTCGAGGGCCTCGATGGCCGGGCGGACTTGCGCCGCACCCGTTGGCCACTCCACCAGCACCTCGAGCGTGCCGCCGCAGGGCAACCCCGGATGGGTTGCGCCATCATAGGCACGCCGCTGCGGCCCCGGATCGAGACCCCGAGACCGCGATCGCTCACGCAGCCAATCGAGCAGATCGTCCTCGACGCAGCCGCCCGAGACCGAGCCGCGCATGGCCGGTTGGGCGGAGGCCGGATCGACGATGACCCAGAGTGAACCGGGTCGACGGGGTGCCGAGCCGAAGGTCCGCAGCACCGTGGCCATTGCCACCTCGTGGCCGGCCGACAGCCCCTCGACGGCCAGCCGCAAGGCGTCGAGGGTGTCATCATGGACACTCACCGGCCTTCAGCCCAGCTTGATCGGCAGGCTGCGCACCGGCTTACCGGTCAGCACGGCCAGCGCGTTGACCACCGCGGGTGCCAGCGGTGGCAGACCGGGCTCGCCCACGCCGCCCGGCGGCTGACCGGAATCGACGATGCTGACCTCGACCTCGGGCATCTGGTCGATCGACAGGGCCGGGTAATTATGGAAGTTCTGCTGCTGGACACGACCGTTCTTGATGGTGATCTGGCCGGACAGTGCCGCCGTCAGCCCGTATGCGATCGAGGAGTGTATCTGGCGCTCCACACCGGCCGGATTGACGGCAATCCCGCAGTCGATCGCGCAGAAGACCTTGTGCACGCGCGGTTTGCCGTTCTCGATCGACACCTGCGCCACCTCGGCACAATAACTGCCGAAGGACTCGGCCAGCGCCACGCCCTGGGCCTGGCCCTCGGGCAGATCACCACCCCAGCCGGCCATCTGGGCGGCCCGTTCGAGCACGCCGATATGCCGGGAATCAGCCTTCAACAGTCGGCGCCGATACTCGACCGGGTCGATCTCCGCCCGGCGCGCCAGCTCGTCGAGGAACGACTCCACGATGTAGGCGTTCTGCGAATGCCCCACCGAGCGCCAGAAACCCACCGGGATGCCCGGATCGATATTGGCATAGGAGACGGCGATGTTATCAATCTGGTAGGGGTGGTCGGCCGCGCCCTCGACCGCCGCCGGGTCGATGCCGTCCTTGACCATCCCGGGGGCGACGCGCGACCAGATCGACGGGCCCGCAATACGATGCACCCAGGTCACCGGCATGCCGTCGTCACCCAGCGTTGCCGACAACTCGTTGTAGGCCGCCGGCCGATAGAAGTCGTGCTGCACGTCGTCCGGGCGAGAGTAGATCACCTTGACCGGCCGGCCGGCCTGCTTCGACAGGGTTACCGCCTCGCGGACGAAGTCGGTCTCGAATCGCCGGCCGAAGCCGCCACCGAGGAAGGTGGTATGCACCGTCACCTGCTCGGGCGACACGCCGGCAATCTCGGCGGCCACCTGCTGCACCGACCCCGGCGCCTGCGTCGGCACCCACACGGTGACACCGGTGTCGGTCACCGAGGCCGTGGCATTCATCGGCTCCATGGTCGTGTGCGCCAGGTACGGCACGCGATAGGTGGCCGAGAGGGTGTTTTCCTCGCTGCCCAGGGCACCGGCGCCGCGCCCTTCGGTGCGGGCCGGCCGAGCGTCCTTCTTGACGCCTTCGCGGAACTGGGCGTCGATCCCCTCGTCATCGAGATCGGCCAACTCGCCTTCGTCCCATTCAATCCAGAGCTTCTTCCTCGCCTGGTCGGCGCTCCACCAGTCGCGCGCCAAAACGGCAACGCCGTGGTCAAGCTCGATCACGTCCTCGACATTGGCCGACTTGCGGGCCTTGCCGGTCTCCACGGACTTCAGTTTGCCGCCGAAGACCGGGCAGCGCTCCACGCTGGCCATCAGCACGTTCCCCGGACGGACATCCATGCCGAACTCGGCCTGGCCGTTGACCTTCTGCGGTGAATCGAGCCGCTTCATCGGCTTGCCGATGATCCGGAAATCGGCGCGGTCCTTGGTGAAGACATTCTCGGGCGGCTCGAGCCCGGCGGCATCCCCGACCAGGGTCTTGTACTCGGCCTGCCGGCCGGTGGCGACATGCAACACCACGCCCGGTTCGGTGCGCAACTCGGAGATCGGCACGCCCCAGCGGTTGGCCGCGGCCTGCATAAGCATTTCCCGCGTGGCCGCGCCCACTTCGCGCAGCGTGGAGTAGAAGCCACGCACCGTGGCGCTGCCACCGGTCACCTGGGCGCCCAGCGCCGGGTTGCTGTAGGCCTCGTCGGCGGGGGCAAACCGGGTGTCGAATGCTCCCCAGGGCAGGTCGAGCTCTTCGGCGATCATCATCGGGATCACCGTCATCGCGCCCTGGCCCATCTCAGAGCCGGAGATGGTCAGCATGGTGCGACCATCCGGATGCATCTCGACCCAGGCATTGGGCTGGAACACCCCTGCCGCGTCGGTGGAATCATCGCCGCCTTCGGCCGCCATGGCCGTTTCCGGGGCACCCAGACGAAAACCGACCAGCAGGCCGCCGCCGACCGCGGCGGAAACCTTGAGAAACTGTCTGCGCGTGGTCATACCGAGACCTCCTCGCCGTCATTGCCGGCCATGTTGGCTCGGGCGGCATGCTTGATGGCCGCGCGGATCTGGTTGTAGGTGCCACAACGACAGAGGTTGCCCTTCATCGCCTTGTCGATCTCCTCATCCGAGGGATCGGGGTTGTCGGCGAGCAGGGCGGCTGCCTGCATGATCTGACCGGACTGGCAAAACCCGCATTGCGGCGCATCCTCGGCCACCCAGGCCAGCTGAACAGGATGATCGCCTCCCGAGGACAGGCCCTCGATGGTGGTGACGTCGCTGCCGTCCACGGAGGCGATCGGCGTGATGCAGGATCGGGTGGCCTTGCCATCGACGTGCACGGTGCAGGCCCCGCATAGCGATGCGCCACAGCCGTATTTAGTGCCGGTCAGGCCGATGTAGTCGCGGATTGCCCACAAGAGGGGCATGTCATCGGCGACCTCGAGGGACACGGATCGCCCGTTGATGGTCAGTCTTGCCATGGCGGTTCTCCCATATGTGCATTCAGATCATGCGCCGCCCCCGGGCGGGGGCGGCGGAACGATGCAACGAAGACTAGACCCTGACGGGCGGGACGCAATATGTTTTGCGGGACACAGCGGAAGAGCGCCGGCGGCGGGCAGAGCGCGCGCCCAGCCAACAGGCATCGCTTGGGAGACACGCCCCGGGCAGGCGCGCCTCAGTCGGTGATCAGGCCGTCGGCGATATGCAGGGTGCGATCCATGCGCGCGGCGAGTTCAAGGTCGTGGGTGACGAGCACGATCGCCGCCCCCATCTCCTGGTTGAGTTCGAGCATGGCCTGGAAGATGGCCTCGGTACTCCGGGTATCGAGGTTGCCGGTGGGTTCGTCGGCCAGCACCACCCCCGGGCGGCTGACCAGGGCCCGGGCAATGGCCACCCGCTGGCGCTCGCCGCCGGACAGCTCGCCCGGGCGGTGGGCCAGCCGATGGGACAGCCCGACGCGCTCGAGCAGCTTGGTGGCCTTCGCTTCCGCCTCAACCCGGGGCAGCCGGCGGATGATCAACGGCATGGCCACATTGGTCAGGGCGGAAAACTCGGGAAGCAGGTGGTGGGCCTGATAGACGAAGCCCAGGTGCCGATTGCGGAGCAGCCCCCGGCGACGCTCCCCCTGCTGCGAGAGACGCTCACCGGCGAGCCACACCTCGCCGTCGGTGGGCTGATCCAGGCCGGCCAGCAGGGACAGCAGGCTCGACTTGCCCGCTCCGGAGGCGCCGACGATCGCCACGCGCTCACCCGGCCGGATGGCCAGGTCGATCCCGCGCAGCACCTCGACGTTTAACGCCCCTTCGCGGAAGGTGCGTTTCAGGCGACGGGCCTCGAGAACCGGCCCGGTCGGGTTGTCGGAAGAATCACTCATAACGCAGCGCCTGTGCCGGTTGTACGCGCGAGGCTCGCCAGGCCGGATAGAGCGTCGCCAGGAACGAGAGGGCGAAAGCCATCAGGCTGACCAGCCCGACGTTCGCCCAATCCAGCCTCGAAGGCACCTCGCTGATGTAGTAGACGTCCGCCGGCATGAACTGGGTACCGGCGACATTCTCGATCCAGGGCACGATCACGTCGATGTTCTCGGCGATCAGCACGCCGACGCCCACCCCGACGGCCGTGCCGATCAGGCCGATGAACACCCCGGTAATGATGAAAATCATCATGATCGACCCCGGGCTAGCGCCGAGCGTACGCAGTATGGCGATGTCGCCCTGCTTGTCGGTGACCAGCATCACCAGGGTGGAGACGATATTGAAGGCCGCCACCGCCACGATCAGCGACAGGATGACGAACATCACCGTTCGCTCGATCTGGATGGCGCGGAAGAAGTTGCTGTTTGTTTGGGTCCAGTCCTGCGCCAGGTAGGGGTAGCCCAACTGCTGATTGAGACCGCGGGCGACCGCCGGGGCGGCGAAAATGTCATCGAGCTTCAAGCGCAGCCCCGAGACACGCCCGCCGGTGCGGAACAGCGCCTGGGCGTCCTCGAGGTGGATCATGGCGGTGCCGCGGTCGTACTCGTACATTCCGACCTCGAAGATGCCCACCACGGTGAACTTCCGCTGACGCAGTATTCCACCGACCGGCGTGACGGCGACATCGGCACTGATCAGCATCAGCGAGTCGCCCATCGAGGCGCCCAGCGAACGGGCCAGCGCCGAACCCAGCACAATGCCGAACTCGCCACCACGCAGGCCATCCAAGGCCCCTTCCTGCATGTGGGCACCGATGTCGGTCACCGGGGCCTCGAGATCCGGCTGGATGCCGCGCACGATCGCTCCGGAAACCTCCGGCGGAGACGACAGCATTCCCTCTGCCTGGACATAGGGGGCCACCGCCTGCACGGCCGGATCGGCTCCCACCCGTTCGGCCACCCCGCGCCAGTCGGACAGGGTGCCCTCGCGTTCGGCGAGGGTGACATGCGCAGTCATGCCAAGAATGCGCTCACGCAACTCGTCCTGGAAACCGTTCATCACCGAAATGACGACGATCAGGGCCGTCACCCCCAGCGTGATGCCGATGATCGAGGTGGCCGAGATGAAGGACACGAAGCGATTACGTCGTTTGGCGCGCGTGTAGCGCAGCCCGATCATCCATTCGAATGTCCGCCGCATGCAGACCCCTATGTGGTGGAAGGAATTTGGAATCAGTGCAGTCTAATACGCGAACGCCACCCTGTCCCGCCCGCCAGCACCGGGGACAAAGCGATGCCGCCTGCCGGCCGCTTGCAGCCGAGGCGGGCGTGACGCAGACTAACGGAAAATTCCGCGACGACACGTCTGGATCGGCGGGAAACCGGCACGGCGGCACGCCACACATCATCAGGGAATGAGTCATCAATGCAAGACATGGAGCCCGACATGAAACCCTTTGCCCTCTTCCGGCCGCTCGCGGCCTTGGTGCTGGCCATGGCCTGCGCCCTTCCGGCAGCCGCGCAGACCGGAGGCACGTCCACACACGCGGCGGTCCACGGCCTGACCCAGTCGCAGGTGATTGCCCATTTCGGTGAACCGGAACGCCGCCACGCCCCCATTCCGGCCCAAGGCAAGGCACCCACTCCCCCGATCATCCGCTGGGACTACGGCGATTTCAGCATCTATTTCGAGAAACGCATTGCCCTCCACCGGGTCGATCACGCGAAATCTGCTGAATAAGTTCTACACTCACAGTCATTGACACGACAACCGCAAGAAAAGGAGCTAGTGCATGACTGCCAATGTAGGAATGATCGACAAATGGTTGCGCATCGTGGTCGGCGTGGCGCTGATCGCACTCGCCATCTTTGGCGTGATCGGCTGGTGGGGTTATATCGGGATCATCCCGCTGGCCACGGGCTTGTTCAACTTCTGCCCGGTCTATCGCCTGATCGGCATGGATACCTGCGAAAAGCCCGACCGTCCGTCGCCCTGATCGGCGCGGCGTAACGCAATACCCGCAGACTCCGGTCCCCGACCGGCCTCCGCCCCGACAACCGCCGGCGCCCCGGCGTAAGCCGGGGCGTTTTGACGAACAGGCCCGCCAAAGACGATGCCTCGCTCCAAATCCAGCCCACCCAGCCGCTTCAGAACGAGCTCCCCAGCCACAGGCTGGCAGCACCACTTGCCGCGGGGCGCCGTCTGGCTGTGCGTCGTTTTGCTGGCCGCAAGCGGCCCGCCGGCGCTGCAAGCCGCCCTTGCGCCACTGAGCGAACTCGAGTTGCCGCCCGTGGTGGATGAGGCATCGGGCCTGGCGCAATCACTGAGCCACCCCGGCTGGCTGTGGAGCCATAACGACAACATCAATGATCCGGGCTCCCCGCAGCGCGTCACGCCCTACCTCTACGGGATCTCTACCCAGGGGGGGTGCGGTGTCAGCCTGGAACTTCAGGGGGTCACGCAGCGCGACTGGGAGTCGATCGACTCCACTCGCATCGATGATCGCGACACCCTGATCGTCGCCGACAGCGGCGACAACCGCGACTCGTGGCCGGACTATGTGCTCTGGTTCGTCCCAGAGCCGGAGGCACTCGACAACCGCGAGACGCTCCGGATCGGTCCCGATGCCCTGCTGCGCTACCGCTACCCGGACGGCCCTGCCGATACCGAGGCCATGGTCTTCGATCGTCACAGTGACCGGATCCTGCTGCTGACCAAGCGGGAGGACCCGCCACGCCTCTACAGGCTACCTGTCGACGCCCGTGTGCCCGTCGACATGACAGCGGACCGCTCCAATCGCGAGCGGCTGGAAGCCGCCCCGGTGAGACAGGCATCGCTCGTCGGGGAATTGAGCCGGCTGCCGCCCACCGACCCGATCAACTGGCTGCTCTCGCCCCTGACCGGCAGCCAGACCAACCGCCCCAGCGGCATGGCCCTGAGCTCCGACGGCACCATCCTTGCCGTGTTGACCTATTCATCGCTGTATTTCTTCCACCGACCGGCGGGGGCATCCTGGCAGACGGCCATCAAGCGCATTGTCGCCTCGCGCTCACTGCCCCGCATCGACCAGTGGGAAGGCATCGCCTTTTCCGCCGACGACCAGCAGATCTACGTGGTCCGCGAAGGCGGGGGGCCGGGCAACCTTATCCGACTGGACGTTCCCGCCTCGCTGCGGCCAGACTCGCCCTGAGAAGATCGGCAGGGAGTAGATCGGCTTTCGGATTCGTTCAGGGCACGACCGGGCCAGACCCAATCCGATTTGGAGGAGGCAACATGGGAGAGATCATCCGACGACATGTGCATGTCAGCGGACGCGTGCAGGGCGTGTTCTTCCGCGACTTCACCCACCGCAAGGCACTGGCGTTCGGGCTGGGCGGCTGGGTCCGGAATCTTGCAGACGGTCGGGTCGAGGCCGTGCTGGAAGGCGAGCCGGATGCGGTGGAGGCGATGCTGGACCTGCTACGAAAAGGCCCGTCGCAGGCCCGGGTCGAGGACCTGGCCAGCAACGCCGAGCCGCCCGAAGGCCATACCGACTTCCAGGTCCGGTAACCGCCCCACCGCCGGCACATCTTGCTGCACGATCGCTGCGGCCAGACTCGATTTGCATGAACGCGACCCTACCGACGAACCGCTCTCGCGAGCATGGCCCGCTTGATCATACGGTCAACGCTCAACCGGCCAGGCCGAAGACCGCCAGGCCGATCTGGTAGATGCCGAAGGCGATCACCATGCCGCCGGCAAAGCGCCGCACCCAGGGACGCCGCACGAAGGCGGACAACTGCCCGGCGAACGCCCCCATCGCCAGCAGGTTAGGCAGGGTGCCTAGGCCGAATCCCAGCATCAGCAGGCCGCCTTGGAACGGGCTGCCCGCCGACAGGGCCCAGATCAGCACGCTATAGACCAGCCCGCAGGGCAGCCAGCCCCATACCAGCCCCAGGCCGAAGGCCTGCGTCGGCGTGGTAACCGGCATCAGTCGCCTGCCGACCGGCTCGATGAAGCGCCACAGTCGCGACCCGGCCCGCTCGATGCGGGTCAGGCCGAACCACCACCCGCCCACATACAGCCCCATCAGGATCATGAAGCCGCCGGCGATCACCAACAGCAGCAACTGCGCGTTCTGCATCGGCACCAGCGACATGCCCAGCAGACCGATGCCCCCGGCAATCACACCGGCGAGGGTATAGGAGGTGATCCGGGCCAGGTTGTAAGCCAGCAGGTAGGGCAACAGCCGCCCGAAGCGTTCGCGCTTTTCCGCCGGCAGGCCGAAGGTCAGGGCCCCGACGATCCCGCCGCACATGCCCACGCAGTGCACCCCGCCGAAGAATCCCACGGCCAGCGCGGCAAAAAAGCTGATGTTTTCCGGCATGTATGCTCCCAGGGTTTAGGTTTCGCGGGCAATCTCGCCAACGGATGGCGGTTCGCTCGGGGTGTCCTTCTCGTACAATGGGTCGGATGAGCAATCCCCTGGACATCACCGACCCCGCCAGCATTCTCGCGTATATCGAGGCCAATCGCGATGGCCTGTCGCTGCGTCATTTGCCGCGCATCGACCGGCACATCCGCCGACTCCAGGAAACGCCCCGCGGCCAACGCGACCAGACCGAGGAAAGCCTGCACCGCCTGCTCGACCAGGTGACGACCGCTGCCGACGAGGTGGCCGCCCGCGAGGCACTCTCGATCCACATCGGCTACCCCGACGATCTGCCTGTCAGCGGCGCCCGCGAGGAAATCCAAGCGGCGCTCGCGACTCATCCGGTCACCATCATTGCCGGCGAGACCGGCTCCGGCAAGACCACTCAGATCCCCAAGATGCTACTGGAGCTGGGCTATGGCCGGCGCGGCATGATCGCCCATACCCAGCCGCGGCGGATCGCGGCGCGCAACGTCGCCAGCCGGCTAGCCGAGGAGCTTGACGACGGCACGGACGGCGGCGATGGGCGCACAGCGGTCGGCTACAAGGTGCGCTTTTCCGACCAGACCCGCCCCAACAGCCGCGTGGCGGTGATGACCGACGGCCTGCTGCTCGCCGAACTGCAGCACGATCGCGACCTGCTGCGCTACGACGCGCTCATCATCGACGAGGCCCACGAGCGCAGCCTCAACATCGATTTTCTGCTCGGCGTGATGAAACACCTTCTGCGCCGCCGGCCGGACTTCCGGCTGGTGATCACCTCAGCGACCATCGATCCCGAACGCTTCGCCGAGCATTTCACCCAGGATGGGGGTGAACGCCCGCCGATCATCTCGGTCAGCGGCCGCGGTTATCCGGTCGAGGTGCGCTACCGCCCGCCCGAGGCCGATCGCGACGAGGAACTGGGGTCGACCCTCGCCCGCGGCGTGGCCGACGGGGTCGACGAACTGATCCACGAAGGACCGGGCGACATCCTGGTATTCCTGCCCGGCGAACGCGAAATCCGCGAGACCGAACGGGTGCTCTCCGGCCGCGGCTTGCGCCACACGGAGATCCTGCCGCTGTACGCGCGACTGTCGGCAGCCGACCAGCAGCGCGTGTTCGCTCCGCACGCCGGCCGCCGCATCGTGCTCTCGACCAACGTCGCCGAGACCTCGCTTACCGTTCCGGGCATCCATTACGTGATCGACTCGGGCGTGGCGCGGATCAGCCGCTACCACCCGCGCGCCCGCCTGCAAAAACTCGGGATCGAGCCGATCTCGCAGGCCTCGGCCAACCAGCGGGCCGGGCGCTGCGGCCGGATCGCGCCAGGTGTCTGCATCCGCCTTTTCGAGGAAGAGGACTTTAACAAGCGTCCCGCCTTCACCGACCCGGAGATTTTGCGGAGCAACCTCGCCTCGGTGTTGCTGCAACTCGATTCACTCAAGCTCGGTCGCGCGGAGGACTTCCCGTTCATCGAGCCGCCCGAATCGCGCCAGCTGGCCACGGCCCGTAAGCACCTGTTCGAGCTGCACGCGCTGGACGAAGAAGGGCAGCTGACACGGATCGGCCGCCAACTCTCCCGCCTGCCAATCGACCCGGCACTGGGGCGGATGATCGTCGCGGCCCGCGAGCACGGCGACCGCGCCACCGAGGACATGCTGGTGCTGACCGCCTTTCTCGCCATTCAGGACCCACGCGAGCGGCCGGCCGAAGCCCGCGGCGCGGCCGATGCCGCCCACCGCGAGTTCGCCTTGGCCGACTCGGACTTCGCCAGCGCACTGGCGCTCTGGTCGGCTTGGCACGAGATACGCCGCCACAAGAGCCGCCGCCAGGCACGCCAGTGGGCGATAAAACGGTTTCTCAACGCCAACCGCCTGATCGAATGGCACGACCTAGTCGGCCAGCTACGCCAATCGGTCGACGAGATGTTCCGCATCCGCCTGCCGGCGTTCGAGCCGATCGTCATGCCGGACAAGCCCGACGAAGGGGAGAAGCAGAAATTGCCCGCCGAGCTGGCCGGACGCATCGACCAGCTGCATCAATCGGCGCTGGCCGGCCTGCTCGACCAGATCGGCATGCGCGACCCCGCCCCGCCGAAGAGCTACCAGCAGGCCGCTGGCGACCACCGCGGCAAGAAACGCCGTGCCCCGACCGTGTATCTGGGCGCGCACAACCGTCGTTTCTACCTGTTTCCCGGCTCGGTAACCGTCAAGGCGCAGCCCAAGTGGGTCGTGGCCGCCGAGATCGTCGAGACCTCCAAGGTGTTCGCGCGGATGAACGCCCCCATCAACCCTCGCTGGCTCGAACCCCTTGCCGCGCACCTGATCACCCGCGAGCACAACGAGCCCACCTGGGACGCGAAGTCCGGCCGAGTGACGGCCTTCGAGACCGTGCGCCTATTCGGCCTGCCGATCGTCACCAAGCGGCGCGTCGACTTCGGCGCCATCGATCCGGTCGCCGCACGTGACGTCTTCATCCGCCGCGCGCTGGTGGAAGGGGATTTCGAGTCGGCGCAGCCATTCTGGCAGCACAATCAGGCACTGATCGAGGAGATCCGCACCCTTGAGGCCAAACTGCGCCGACCGGCCTTCCTGGTCGACGACCAGGCGCTCTACGACTTCTACCAGGCCCGCCTGCCGGCCGACGTCACCGACGCCCGCAAGCTCAATCACTGGATCAAGAAGGACCGTGCCGCGTCGATCAGCCTCGAACTGACGCGCGAGGACCTGCTGGCCACCGAGCCCGACGACCGGCGGCTGTCCGAGCTGCCCGATCACTGGCAGGCGGGCCGCTATCGGCTCAAGCTCGGCTATCACTTCGCCCCGGGCGAACCGGACGACGGCGTGAGCCTGTTTGTCCCCCTGGGGCTGCTCAACCGCATCGATGCCGCGCCCACCACGCACCTCGTGGCAGGCCTGCGCCGCGAGAAGATCGAGGCGATGATCCGTGCGTTGCCCAAGGCCGAGCGTCGCCATTTCGTCCCGGCCCCCAGCTTCGCCGAGGCCGTCGAGGATCGCATCAGCGACAGCGACATCCCGCTCTCGCAGGCCGTGGCCGACGAACTGCGTCGCATGACCGGCCACGAGGTCGATCCGGCGTTGTTCGACGAGCAGAAACTGCCCGAACACCTGCGCATGCGCTTCGTGGCCGTCGACGAGGTCGGCGAGCCGATCGACGCCGACCGCGACCTCAATGCCCTGCGCGGTCGCCAGGCCCAGCGGGCGCAGGAAGCGTTCAACCAGCGAAGCAAGCACCGCCTCGAGGATCACCAGGCGACCGAGTGGGACTTCGGCGAGTTGCCGGAAAAGCTCACCGTCGAGAGCGCCGGGGCACAGGTGGAGGCCCACCCGGCGTTGGTGGACCGCGGCGACTCCGCGGCCATCGAACTGCTCGACGACCCCGAGCGCGCCCGCCTGGTCCACGACACCGGCGTGGTACGACTGATGCTGCTCGCCCGCGCCCAGATGGTCCGGCAGGCCGAATCCGACCTGCGCGGCGACCGCTCGCTGGACACGGTGCGCCTGCACTACAGCCGGCTGAAATCTCCGCGACCCATCCCGGCCGAGGGTATGCAGCGCCCCAACCGGGCCGACCGCGCCCTCGACCAAGAACTGATATTCCGCGCCGCCTGGCAACTAGCCGTGGCCAACGAGCCGCCCATCCGCGACGCCGAGACCTTCCGCCAGCGACTCGCCCGTCTCGACGGCGAACTGCCACACCTGGCAATGGAACGGGCCCAGCAAATCAAGAGCATCCTCGAACAGCAGCATCGCCTGCGCCGCCAATTGAGTGGGCGCCTGCCACTATCGGTGATCGAGGCGGCCAAGGAGATCGGCGACCAGATCGACATGCTGGTCCACCCCGGCATGATCTGGCTGGCCTCTGACGACCGGCTTGCCGGCCTGCCCCGCTATCTGGAGGGGGCGGAAAAACGCCTGGAGAAGACCGAGCGCCAGCCCGAGCGTGACCGCATGCTGCGGGTCGAGTTCGCCCCGCTCGCAGAGCAGGTGAGAAACCGGTTGATAAAAGGCATCCCGGGCCTGGTCGACTGGCAACGACGCGAGGCACTGCTCGACCTGCTCGAGGCCCACCGCCTGGCCGTCTTCACCCAGGAGTTGGCCGGCAAGGGGGCGCCGAAGGCAAAAGAGGTGGAATCGGCCCTCGTCGAATTGCGCTGACCACGCACCAAAAAAATCCCCGGCCGTTGCCGACCGGGGAAGGACAAGTCCTGGAGGGGGACGTTGTTAGAAGGAGACGGTTACAGCGGCGTGCAGCGAGCGCCCGGGGCCGGGGACAGAGATCCCCCAGGGGGCCGGCCCTTCATTGGGATCGATCGTCATGGTCTTGCCTTGCCCCAAGTAGGCCCCACCGGTGGGGTAGGCATAGAGCCGGTCAAAGAGGTTGTCGACGCCGACGTCGACGCGCACGCGGTCCCATTGGTACCCGGCACGCAGGTTGACCAGGGCGAAGCCCGCAGTGTCGATCTCGTTGCGCGCATCGGAGCTGTCATTCTTGGCATCGACGGCCTCCACCTCCACGGCACTGCTCCAGCCACCCAAGGCGTGCGTCAGCGCCAGCCGGGCATTGAGCGGCATGATGTTGTACAGGCCGTCGTTGGTGTCACGGTTTTCGCCGCGGGTGTATTCCAAGGTCCCTTCCACACCGAAGCGCCCCCAGTCGGTCTCCGCGAGCGGCATGTGACCGGAGATGTCGACGCCGTAGAGCAGCGCATCCTGGTTGACGTACTGCAACACCACGAACTGCTCCGTGGCGTTGGCAAATTTTGGAAAGCGCTGGGCGTCGATGTAGTCCTCGACAAAGCTGACGTAAGGCGCGATGCGTAGCGCCCAGGCGTTGTCCGGGGCGTGCCAGTCGAACGTGGTCGAGGCGGTGTAGGCAACTTCCGGGTCGAGGTCGAGGTTGCCGACATAACCGTTGCCGTCGCCGACGAAGTTGTTCATGACGGCGGCCATCGGCCACGTCGACCAGGGGTAGCGCTCATACAGGCCGGGCGAGCGGACCTTGCGCGCCAGGCCGAATTCCAGCGTGCGGGTCTCGTCGATGTCCCATCGCGCCAGCGCGGTCAGGTCGATGTTGTTGTCGGTCCGTTCGTGATCGCGGGCATTGAAGGCCGCCGCATCGTCGGCCTGGTTGCCCTTCGCGCTGTCGGCGTAACCCACCGCGTCACCCGCGTCACTGACCACGCGTTCATACCGCAGGCCGGCCAGCACGGTCCAGTCCGCGGCCACCCGGGACTCCCACTCACCGAAGGCCGCCATGCGGTCACGCTGACCGTCACGGATGTTCCAGAAGGTATCCGGCCACATACTGCTACCGGAAGGCGGCCAGTAGTCGTCCAGCCGATAACGCTGGTACTCGGTGCCGAGGCGCAGCGTGTCGCCACTGGCGATATCCAGGCTCGCCATCAGACGCATGCCGGTATTCTTGCTCTCGGTGAGCATAGGCATGCCGGCGGCACAGGTCGGACCGATGGGGGAGCAGGCGCTGCCGTCGGGGCCGGAGGCCATGCCATACCAGAAGCGCTTGTCGTCACCGAAATCCATCTCGTGATCGACCGTCTCGTGCCAGACACGGGCCTCAAGACCACCCCAGTCGAAATCGCCCGTGTAACGCAGCGTGCCGCGCTTCTCGGTGTTCTGGGTCATGTCCATGCGCTGGTTGGGATACAACTGGTAGGGCATGTTCTGGTAACCGAGCTTGGCCTCGACCAAGTGGTCACCCTTCTTCACCGCCAGTCCGAGGAGATGATTGCGGGTCTTGTAGGCGGTGGAGCCGACTTCGTCGAGCGGCAGTTCGTGCCCCGGCCGACCGGTCTCGGTGAAGGTCTTGAAATCGTCACCGGCATCGTAGTTATCCGCCTCGGCCATGCCCCCGCTGTAGCTCAGGCTGACGGTGTCGGTGGCCAGGGTCGCGGACAAGTTGCCACCACGGGCGTTGCCGTTGCTGCGGTAGAAGGCGCCGACCTCGCCCTTGTGGATCACGCCCTCGCCGTCTTCGGCAAAGGTCGCTGGCAGGGTGTCAACCTCGATGGTGCCGCCGATGGAGTCCCCGCCGACGCTCACCGGCGTGATGCCCGCCCAGACCCGGGCCTCGCCCACCTGAGCCGGGCTGAGGTAGGACAGCGCCGGGTTCATGTGGTTGGGACAGGCGGCAATCAGGTCCATGCCATCGACGCGGGTGCGGATACGCTCGTCGGCCAGTCCATGGATGATGGGCAGGCTGGAGAGTTGTCCTGCCCCCTGAAGGCTGACCCCGGGAAGGCTGTCGAGCAGCGAGGCCGTGTCACTGGTCGCCACCCCTTCGGTGGCCAGCGCCCGATCGTCCAGCCGAGCACCTGACAGCAAGGACCTCTCATTCCCGACCGGAGACGTGACGGTGATTACCGGCAAACCCACGCGCGTTTCCTCGTCCGTCCCGTCGGCGGCCATTGCCGGGGAAATCGCCGTGCCCGCGAGCGCGACGGCAAGGGCCAGTCGCGCGCTGCTCGCCGCCGGGGGGTGATCGGTCGTGTCGACGGTGATCATTCCGAGTCTCCTTGAGTCTGTGTATTATTTTTCGACCGCTCTTTAATAGCAATTGGCATGCCATAAACAAGTCCTTGTTTTCACAGGCCCTTTCCTGCGGCTGTTTCCGGAAATGCGCCAGATGCCACGGGCCTGCGGCATTTGCCACAGCATCGACAGGGAGGCATGGATCAAGCCGCTGGTCTATATAAGAACGTGATACCCGATCGCCGGAGGCCTTGACAATGAATGCTCGCGATGTCTGGCCCGCACTGGTCCTGGTCGCCGTCCTGAACGGGGCGACCTCGCTCGTTTGGGCACAGGAAACCGAAACCGTCTACAAGTGCATCTATTCGGATGGGCGCATCGTCTTCTCCGACGAGCCCTGCGCGAATGGCAAGATGGAGGTACAGACGATCACCGCACCCGAGGCCGGCACCGGCGGCGAGGCGGCACGCGAAGGCATCGAGCGACTGGCCCGCGAATACGACGAGCGCCGCGAGGCCGAGCGGATGGCGGCCCGGCAGGAAGCGGAGAGACGGGCGCTCGAGGAAAGATTGTCGAACCCGGATATCGTGGTGGTCACGCCCTGGGATGCGGACAATCGTTCGCGGTACCTGCCGCGTTATCCCCCCTATCTCTACGATCGCTACCGCGACTCTCGTCATGGGGGGCTGCAACTCGACCAGGACGGCCTGTCGCTGTGGTTCGGCAACAAGCGCCCCCGTCGGCCATACCACGACCGACCGCGGCCACCGGATGACTCGAAATCCGACCGAGACCCCTATTCCGTCGACGGCCAGCCGATCAAGGAGCCGGGCTATTCCGGCCGTTATCCGGGTGGCTTCCCGGGCTATCGCTAAGGAAGGTCGGCACGAATCGCCGCATGGGCAAAAAGGCAGGCACCCCTGCCCCCATCGCACGGAATCTGCGACAATCCGGCTCCCATCCAAACCGATCGAATCCGCCATGCAGGCCCATATCTACAAGAGCCGCAAGAATCCCGACATGTACCTGTTCGTGGGCGAAGGCCAGGATCTGGAGGAACTCGACGCGACCGTGCTCGAGCGCCTCGGTGCCTTGGAATTCGTGATGGCACTCGACCTGAGTTCCGACCGACCGTTGGCACGCACCGACCCGGCGACCGTGCGCAACCACATCGAAAAACTGGGCTTTCACCTGCAGATGCCGCCCACGGCGGAAAACTGGGCCCACTGGGACAACCTCAAGGCCGGCATCCGCGCCGGCAAGCCGGATCCCGAATGAAACGCCTGCCAACACGCCTACTGCCGGGGCTGCTATTGCTGGTGGCGTGGGTCTTGAGTGCCTGCAGTCAGGGACCGGGCAAGGCGGATGTACAGGCGATCCTCCAAGAGCAAGTCGACCCGGGCGTCCAGGTGGTGATCGTCGAGCGGATCGACCGACTCAATGCCGCCGAGCGCGGGGACGTCTGGCTGGTGGATGTGGAAGCGACCCTACGCTTTCCGCGAGGGCTGGCCGACGTGGCCCGCGACATGCGCCAAGCCGGCAGCGGCCACGAGGCGCTGGGCAGGTTGGGATTGGTGCTGCGTTTCGGCGAGTTCGAGGCAGGCGAGACCCGCCCGTTCCAGACCCGCCTGAAACTGATCGAGGGCCGTGACGGCTGGATGCGGGCCCAGACGGACTGAGAAATCCATCAGAGCATGGCGATTTCGTGCAACCGGTCGAGGTCTAGGCTCATGCCGTTGTGCGCGACGAACATCGGATTGAGCAACGACTCCTTGGTGTTGTAGCGCAGCGGTCGCCCCCTCAGGTCGGTCAAGTGCCCGCCGGCGGCCTCAAGCACGCACTGCGAGGCCGCCGTGTCCCACTCGGAGGTCGGCCCCAGGCGCGGGTAGAGATCCGCACGCCCCTCGGCCACCAGGCAGGTCTTCAATGACGAGCCACAACGCACGATCTCGGGCTTGACCCCATCGCGCTGGAACTTCTCGGTCAGTTGCAGCTCACGCCGGCTGGCATGCGAACGGGACAGCGCCAGGGTGGGCGGATCGGCCACCGGTCGCACCTTGATGGGCACGGCACGGCCGTCGTCGTAGCGCCACGCGCCCCCACCTCGCAAGCCGGCATATTCCAGCCCAATGGCGGGGGCCAGCACCACACCCAGCACCGGGCGGTTGTTGTCGATCAGGGCGATGTTGACGGAAAACTCGCCATTGCGCTTGACGAACTCCCGCGTGCCGTCCAGCGGGTCGACCAGCCAGTAACGGCGCCATTCCCGGCGCTCACGCCAACTCGGCGCGCGAGTTTCCTCGGTAAGCACCGGCCAGGCAGGCTCCAGGGCCCCCAGCCGGTCGGAAATCAGCTGATTGGCAGCAATGTCCGCCTCGGTGACGGGCGAGGCATCGGCCTTGTGCTCGACGGCGAATTCCTGCTCGTAGACTGCCATGATCGCCGCACCGGCGTCCTCGGCGATCGCCCGCACCGCGTCGAGCAACGATTGATCCGCCCCAGTCGATTCGGGTCCGTCTCGATTGACCTGTCCGTTCACTGCGTTTCTTCCCTTTCCCGTCGTTGCAGATGGCTGCGCACCAAGAACATGGCGGCCAGTGAGCGTGCCTCGGAACAATCGCCCGAGGCGGCCAGCTCATCCAGGTCTGCCATCGGCAGAAAGCTGACCTCGAGTGGCTCGGGCTCATCACCCGGCAGTCTCGCCGGGTAGAGCGATTCGGCCAGCACCAGATGAGCCCGCTGACCGGAATAGGTCGGCGCCATGGTCAACTCATTGAGCCGCGTCAACCGGCGTGCCGCAAAGCCCGCCTCCTCCATGAGTTCCCGGCCGGCCGCCTCGATCGGCGACTCGCCGGCGTCGATGCGTCCCTTGGGCAAACCCAGTTCATAACGCTCGGTACCACAAGCGTACTCGCGGATCATCACGAACGAACCATCCTCGGTCAGTGCCGCGACGATCACCGCCCCGTTGCCACCACCCTTAAGCCGCTCGAAGGTCACCTCGACACCATTGGAGAAACGCAGGTCCAGGCTCTCGATCTTGAACAGCCGGGTTTCTGCCAGTGGGTGTACGGCCTGGATGGTGGGCGGGGCATTCGACGGCATGAACTTAAAGAAACCTAGTGACTCGACAACGTCCCTATTGTAGCCGACAACCTGCCGAGTCCGGATTCGATCGCCACCGGCGATCAGCGCCTCCGGCAATCACTTGGGAATCGCTTCAGGCATGTTTTTCATGAGAGCGGCTCATGCCGGGCGCTTGCCATCGGAGAAGAATTTGCAAACAATGCGCTCCCTGGAACGCGTGGCATCGCCCCGCGCTTCCCGAGTTCAGAGGTGGCGCTTTCGATCCGACCGACAGGCGCTGAAACAGGGAAACAGGTCCTCAGGCGCGACCCACACTCGCGCCCCATGCCTGTGCTGCCCCCGCAACGGTAGGTGGTCGCAGCCGACACAGACACGCCACTGGCCCATGCAGGGCCGGGAAGGCCGTGCCGGTATGCCACGAGCCCGGAGACCGGCCTCTGATCCGCTTTCCCGACCCGCGGTGGGCTGGTCGGTTACGTGAACCCAATCCTATGACTCATCCTGCCAATCGGCGATTCGCGTCGCTCACTGTCGGCCTTACTGGCCTGACCTGTCTTCTTACTCTTACCCCATTACAGGCCGATGATCGACTCGGCCCGATCAACATCACCGCCAGTCGCGATGCCCCGGCTGTAGCCCCGGCCATGCCGGAAACCGTCATCACCCGCGACGATATCGAGCGCAGCCAAGCGCGTTCGATCAGAGAACTGCTGAATGGGCGCGCGGGGCTGAACGTGACCAACCTCGGTGGACCGGGGAAGCCATCGAACGTGTCCATTTGGGGGCAAAGCGCCAGCCGCACGGCCGTGTTCATCGACGGCGTCCGGGTGGGGGCGGTTTCCGCCGGACAGACCTATCTCGAACATATCCCGCTCGCGCAAATCGAACGCATCGAGATCGTGCGGGGCCCGCGCTCCGGTCAGTGGGGCGCCGATGCCGGCGGGGGTGTCATCCAGATTTTCACCCGTCGCGGCGAGACCGAGGGCACCCGCGTGACCGGAGGGTTTGGCGCCGGCACCCGCGGCCAGCGGGCCTTCGATGGCACGGTGGCCGGTCGAAACGGCGCGGTCGACTACTCCATCGGCGTGGCTCACGGCGAGACCGACGGTTTCGACGCGCAAAGCGCCCCGGGAACGAATGCCGACGACGATGGCTACGTGAACGACTCGGTCAACATCAACATCGGCTACCAGTTCGGCGACGGCGGGCACCTGCGAGGCCACCTGCTCGCCAGTTCGGCCGCCGTCGATTTCGATGGGGCGTTCCAGGACACCACCGAGATCGAGCAACGTACCTTCGGCCTGTCGGCCTCGACCGGCCGGATCGATTTCTGGCAGCTGCGCGCCCGCGCCGGCCGGCATATCGATGATCAGGACAGCTTCAAGGGCGATGTATTCGCTTCGCGTTTCGACACGCAACGCGACACGCTATTCATCGCCAACGACTTCTTCATCGGGCCGTCCACCACCGTGACGCTGGGCGCCGACCAGACCGACGACAAGCTGTCCAGCACAACGGATTACGAAGAAGATGCCCGAGGCAACCAGGCGCTGTTCGCCCAAGCCAACACGCAACTGGGCGATAAACTCGACATCCAGGTCGCATTGCGTCGCGACTTCAATGAACAGTTCGGCACCGCCAACACCGGCTCGCTGGACCTGGCCTACGCCCTCACCGAGGCCTGGACGCTGACGGCCGGGCACGGCTCGGCCTTCACCGCGCCGTCGTTCAACCTGCTCTACTACCCGTTTGGCTACGGAAACCCGGATCTCGAACCCGAACGCACCAGAACCACTCGCGCCGGGGTGACATGGAACGACCACATCCGCTCTCTTGGCATTACGGGATTTCGCAGCAAGGTGCGGAATTTCATCACCTCAGGAGAAAACCCGGGGAACGTCGACCAAAGCGAGATCCGAGGCATCGAACTCCAAGGCTCCCTTAACGGGGATGACTGGCGCACGGGACTATCGGTCACCTACCTCTCCACCGAGGACGCATCGACGGGCTACCGCCTCGTCCGCCAACCCCGCTGGGCGGGCCGCGTCGACCTCGACCGAGATGTGGGCGCATTCTCCGTGGGCACCACTATCCGGGGGCAGAGCAACTCCTCGGGCGGTCAATGGGCGGCAGACAACCAGGGTTTCATCACCGCCGACCTGCGTGGTTCCTATCGGGTAAATGCCGAATGGCGGATCGAGATGCAGGTGGAGAACGTATTCGACCGGGATTACCAGGCCGTCCACGGCTACAACCAGGCCCCGCGTGGCGTGTTTGTGAGCCTGCGTTACGGGCGGTAATATGCCCGCTTCGACACACAGTCTTTTCAGGACGAATCACGCCCATGCCTAATCCCCTGCTGGACCGCATCTCGCCGACCAACCGCAGCACTGCGGTGGTACTACTGGCCCTGCTTGCGCTGTCGATGCTCGCCACCCGATACCACCATTTCAGCTCGGTGCTGCATCTGGGGGACACGTCCTGGGCGGTGTTCTTCCTCGCCGGCCTGCTGATTCGGCGCGCCAGCGCACTGGGCGGATTGCTCGCCTTGGCCGTGGCCATCGACCTGGGCAGTGTCTTCCTCGACGGGGCAGCCATGGCAACTTGCTTCTCGCCGGCCTATCCCGGTGTGCTGGTGGCCTACGCCGCGCTCTGGGGGGCAGGACGCCTGACCGCTCACAGCCTGGCGACAGGAGGGCGCCCGAGCGGTCAGGCCGGCGGCGCCCTGCTGATCGGTCTGGGATTACTCGCTGGTGCCCTGGCGGCATTCGTCATCTCGAACGCCACCTTCTACGCCTTTTCCAGGCAGTTCGGCCAGCTCGCCGCGATGGATTACATCGGCAGAACCGCCGGGTATTTCTCGGGCTACCTGGCCTCGGCCGCGGTCTACTCGGCCGTGGGTTTGCTGGGCATGGTCACGGTCAACCTGATCGGCGAAACGCGCCGCCTCGCACGGCACGGCTGATCTAACCGCCACTGAACAAAAACCCCGGCCACTTTGCGGTGAGCCGGGGGTTTTTCGCGCGCCCACATGGAGCGGAGATTCAATTCATTCAGTCGGCTCTGCCTGCTTGAGCCGCATCTGGTCGATGCGCTCTTCGAGCGCACGAATGTCCGGTATGGCCGTCAATTGCCCCCCCGTCCGTACGATAGCCTTCCATAACGGGTTGTCCTGCGGACCGGCCGACTCCATCTGGCTGGCGACGATCTGCTCGGAGCGCGGCACCCCCGAGAGCAGCAGCGCGTAGTACGGCAGGGCGCGTTCGGGGTCGGTGCCGTAAAGGACGGCACAGCGCACCCGGTGGCCGATCGTCGGCACCGGCTCGCCATTCATCGCTTCCAGGCTCACCAGCGGTACGCGCTGGCCACGCCAGTCGACCATGGTCGCTTCACTGCGGCCCAGCTGGATGCTGCCATCGGGCAACGCCACGTCCGTGATCTCGGCAATCAGGGCATAGGGAATCAGCAGGTCCAGATCGGTCAGCTGCGTTGGCAGCCGCACGGCGCGCACCGAAGCAGGCGCACCCGCGGTGGATTGGTCGCTCTGTTGCTCCATCAGGCGGGGCTCCGTTTAGTCAGCTTTCGGGTCGACACCCGACGCGGGCCGGACAACGCTCGTGGACGTTTCTCCGGGCAACGCGGCGTGCCGTGGCAATAACTGCTCGATGCTCTCGATCAGATCCAGCTCGGTGTAGGGCTTGCCCAAGTAGGCCGAGACACCCAGCGCCTCGGCGCGGCTGCGATGCTTCTGACCGGTCCGCGAAGAGATCATGATCACCGGCGTGTCCTTGGACGCGCGGTCGTTGCGGATCGCCCCCAGCAATTCGAAGCCGTCCATCCGCGGCATCTCGATGTCCGTGAGCACCAGGTCCGGGAGGGTGTCCTGCAACACGCCCAGTGCTTCGACCCCGTCACGGGCAAGCACGACATCGTAATTGTTCCGCTCGAGAGTGCGCGCGGTGACCTTGCGCACGGTGAGCGAGTCGTCGACCACCAACACCGTCGGGCGATCCCGCTGGGGCTTGACGACGACCTCGTCCCCCAGTCGACTCTGGTAGTCGCGCCGCTGGAATTGCTGCACCAGTTCGAACAGCTCCAGCACCAGGATGACATCGCCATCGTCCGCAATGGTGGCCCCGGAGAGCCCCGGGATACGCCCGAGCTGCGGCCCCAGGGACTTGACGAACAGCTGGATGCCCCCGAGCTGATGATCCACGTGCAGCGCAAAGCGCCGCTCGCCGAGCTTGAACAGCATGATCGGTCGGATCGCCGCCACGTCCTGAGCGGTTTCGGCCGGGGCATGCCCCCACAGCAGGTCGCCCAGGTAGTAGAGCGGGAACTGCTCCCCCTCGTACTCGATCTGCGGCTTTTCCTCTTGATAACGCTCCGCCAACGCCACACCGGTCATGCGGGTCACGGCCACCACCCCCTTGTAGGGAATGGCATAGCGGTCGTCCCCGCTCGCAATCAGGATGCCGCGGGTCATCGCCTGGGTCAGCGGCAGGTTGAGCCGGATCTCGGTGAACTTGCCCTGCTCGGAATCGACATCGACAAAGCCACCCAGTTCGCGCGTGGCACTGGCGACCACGTCCATACCCACGCCGCGCCCGGCGACCTGGGATATATTGCCGGCGGTGGAGAAGCCCGGCAGGAAGATCAACGAGCGCGCTTCCTCGTCGCTGATGTCGATATCGACGGGGATCAAATTGCGCTCGACGGCCTTGCGACGGATCGCGTCCAGATCCATGCCGCGCCCGTCATCGCGCTGACTGATGGTGATATTGCCGCCATTGCTGTCCACCGTGAGGACCAACTGGCCGACCGGGTTCTTGTGCGCCGCGCGCCGCTCTTCCGGCGACTCGATGCCGTGGGCCAGCGAGTTGCGCAGCATATGCTCCAGTGAGGGCAACAGGGCCATTAGGGTGACCCGGTCGACCTCCGCGTCGCCGTTGCGGACCACCAGTTCGGCCTGACGCCCCATCTCGTCGCCCACCTGCCGCACGATGCGGCGCAGGCGGCCGGCGACGTCGTTGAACCGCACCAGCCGCATCGCCAGCACGCCGTCCTGCATCTTGCGGCCCAGGCGCGACTGCTGCAGCAGCAACAGTTGCGACTCTTCGGTCAGCGAGCTCAGGCTTTCCTCGATATTGGCGACGTCACCCAGCGACTCCATGATGCCGCGGCTCAATTCCTGGACCTGGGTGAAGCGGTCGAATTCCAGCGGGTCGAACTGTTCCTCGCTGATGCCGGCCTCCTCGATCAGGTCGGCCTTGATCTGGGTTTCGGTCTCGATCTCGAGGCGACGCAACTGGCTACGCAGGCGGGTCACGGTCTGCTGCAACTCGAACAACTGCCGTTCGAAGCCATTGACCTGGCGGTCGATGCGCGACTGCAACAGCACCGATTCACCGATCTGGTTGACCAACCCATCGATGCTGCCGGCGGCGACCCGCACCTGTTCGTCGCGTCGATCAGTCGACTCATCGCGCTCCGCCGGGGCCGCCTCCGACGGCGTATCAGAAACAACCTCGGTGGCATCTTCCGCCGCCTCGGTCGCGGGTTTCGCTTGTGCCGGCGCGCCTTCTTCCACCGGCGCGGCCTGGCTGCGCTCGACAAACCGCTCGGCCCCATCCGGGTCGCGAATCAGTCCGATCAGTTCGCGCTGTTGGGGAATCGGCTGTTGGTTGCGTACCCGGTCAAGCAACCCGGCGATGATGTCGTAACTATGCTGGACCAGCGCGACGAGAGCCTCGTTGTCCTGGGAGTCCTCACGCCGCGCCAGATCCAGTCGCCCCTCGAGGTGGTGGGCCACGTCACCGAGGTTGAGAAGGCCCGCCATGCGGGCGCCACCCTTGAGGGTGTGCAGGTTGCGGTGCAGCAGCCGGATCGACTCGAGGTCGTGGGGATGCACCCGCCAATGCGCCAGGTAGGCATCCGCCTGCTCCAACAGCTCATCGGCCTCGTCGAGGAAGATCTGCAGGATGTCCTCGTCTTGTTCCGAGGGATGATCATCGGACCGTCGCTCGATTTCGGCGTATTCGTCATCCGCCTCCTCGTCCTCGGACACGCGCGCCGAGCCCGCGGAAGCCGGTTCACGCCCCTCGTCAATCGGCGCCTCGGATGGCAGGTCAAGCTCCGCCTCAAGATCGGCCTCTAACGCGTTGCCCGATTCGTCACCGGCCTCATCAAGGGTATGTTCCGGCGGGGATTGGAGCGGCGCCTCGTCGAACTCGGGCCCTTGATCCTCCTCGTCGGCAGCCGCGCTTTCCAGCCCCGACGTGACATGGCACGAATCGCGGGCCTCGGCGCTTTCGACCACCTCGCCATACTCTTCCAGTGCCTCGTCGAGGCGTTGGCTCAGGCGCGACTCGATATCGCCACTGTCCGGCTGGTCCTGGCTGGCATCCACCGCCCAGCGCCGCAGCGCCTCGATGGCGTCAGCCCCCTCGGCGAACAGCTTCAGGTCCGCACCGCCCAGGCGCTCGCTGTGTTCCGCGAGCGCGCGGGTCCAATCCTCCAGGTAGCGGGCCAGCGACGCGATGATGTCCACGCCGGCCGTCCGCGCCGAACCCAGCGTGGTGTGCAGCAACCGCACGAGGTCATTGTCGCAGGTCAGGCCGACACCATGCTCACGGGCTTGGTCAATCTTGTGGTGCAGCTCATCGATGTAGCCGCCAATCTCTTGGTCGAATATCTCGCGCAACACCGGGTCGTCGATGACCGGCTGGGCCGCCTCCTCGGTATCCGATGCGGACTCGGCCGACTCGTCACCGGCTTCTGCCACGACAGATGGCTCCACAGGCGCTTCGGTCGCTGCCGGCTCAGGTGACTCGCCGGCCTCCAGTCGCTCGGCCAACGCCTTGGACGGCTGCCAGTGGACATCCGGGGTGGCACGGCCCGATTCGAGGTCAGGCAGGGCCGACTGCATCAGCCCGACCGCGTCCACGGCGCTGCCCCGGGTCACGTCGAGATCATCGCGCTTGCCTTCAATAACGCGATTGAGCAGGTTTTCCCAGGCCCAGGCCCACTCGCCGATCTGGTCCAGGCCGACCATGCGGCCACTGCCCTTGATGGTGTGGAACCCGCGGCGCAACGTGATCAACGCATCCGCGTCACGGCTGCGCTGCCAGGCATCCGCCGCCACCGCCATCTCGGGGACCGTCTCGGCCATCTCTTCGGCGAAGACCTCGCGCATCTCCTGCATCATCGGGTCTTCGTCCGCCGTGGCAGAGGCAGTCTCATCCACTGCCTCGCCCTCGGCTTCGGGCAATTCGGCTGCCGTCACGCCCTGATCCGGCAACTCCGCCGTCATGTCGTCCGCCTCGGCCAACGACGGCGGCGTCTCGCCCTCGCGCCTGGCGTCTTCGGCGTCCGCCAAGCGCTGCTCGGCCTGGTCATCGGTCACGCCAAAGTCGAGTGCCGCATCCAGCGCTTGGGGCTCGGCCGTTTCGGCCTCGGACAGATCGATGCCCTCAGCGCCATCCTGTCCGTCAGGAACGATCTCCTCCGGCTCCCCAGCGGCCTTGTCCGCAACGCCTTCTTCGTTTGCCGGGGCCACCTCGGCCTGATTCGCCTCGGCCTCGACTTCGTCAGTGACGGGGGCGAGCGCCTCGGGCTCACCCGTCTCGATCATGTCTTGCGGCATTTCCGGCGCAACGGCCTTCTGATCGGGCAGGTCGGTCGACATCGAGTCGATATCGCTGCGCCGGTCTTCCTCGGCGGGCGTCTCGCCTTCCAGCGTGGCGGCGGTTTCCTCGCGCTGCTCGGCCTGGTCATCGGCCACACTGAAGTCGAGCGCCGCGTCGAGTGCGCCGGGCTCGGTCTCTTCGGCTTCGGCCAGCGCCAGGTCATCCGGCGTAGCGGGGTCGGCGGCCGCGTCCCCCTCGTTTGTCGGCTGTCCCGCGTCGGCGTCCTCTCCCAAGGAGGGAACCGAGGCGTCCAGATCGGCATCGACCGCCGGCTCATCGGCTGCGCCTTCACGGGCGGACTCGGCCGGGGTAGCCTCCGACTGCTCGAAGTCCAAACCACCATCCAGATCGACCGGCGATTCGGCGGAGGATGGCTCGGACTCCTCTGTCGCCTGCGGCAGCTCGGTCAGGTCAGGGACGGAGTCGGTGGATTCGCTCGCCTCCGGCTCTTCAGCCGCCCCCTCGGGCAACCATAGCGACTCCAGCTCCGCCGCCTCGGCAGCGGCTTGTGACGATTCAGCCGAGCTCTGTTTCGCCGCGGCATCCGCCGGGGCGGTGGGCAGCTCGGGCATCGCCTCGGCGTCGTCCGGGAGGTCATGACTCGACTCGCCGCCGCTCGGCGCCGGCTCGGTTCGTTGCTCGCGATCCCCTTCATCCAGGGCGAAATCCAATGCCTCACCCAGCGGCTCGCCCGGCGCAGATTCGGCGCCCCCTGCGGCCACTTCATCGGCGCTGGGTTCGGTCAAGCCGCCGGGGGTCTCATCCTGCTCCACTTGCCAGAATGAAATCAGTTCGTCGGCGCTGGGCAGGCTCTCGTCGACGTTGGTCGTTGGCGCCACCTCTGCCTGCTCGCCGGACCGATCTTCCTCGGCCACGGCGGACTCGGGAGCCTCGGCATTCTTCGCGGTTAGATCAGTGTCCTCGCCCTCGATGGCACCCAGCAGGTCGCCGATGCGTTGCTTGGGTCCGTCGAGGAAGCGCGCGATTTCCTTCTGGAAGTCACGCAGGTTTTCCAGATAGAACTCAAGTGCAGCGAAAATCTCGCTCAGGGCGGCGAGCGTGTGCTCGTTCCCGAACGGGGTGCCGAATTCCTGCGCCCTGGCCCAGCGAGCCAGTGCCTCGACCAGCGGCGTGGCGGCATCCCGCCCCGACAACCGCAGGACCTCGGTGATGCCGGTGAGCATGTCGGCCGCCTGGGCAAAGGGATCGCCACCCTGGGAGCTGTCTGGCACCGACTGCCCGGCCATGCCGGCATCGATCTTCTCGCGTGCCTCGCCCAGGTTGTCGTAGGCCGCCTTGGCAATGGCGCCGATCGAGCGCGATACGGTCTGGTCGCTGAGCCGGGTCGCCCGGTCCAGGCTGGTCATGCACTCGGGGATGCCGTTGATGACTTGCTCGACCAGCATCACCGTCCCGGCCAGATCCATCAGCAAGGCGTCGTCGAGCAACTCCGCCCCGCGGGTCACCGCCAGCAGGCGTTCCCGGCTGGCATCGAGGGCATCCGCGGCGGCCACATAACCCAGGGTGCCCAACACCCCAGCCATCTGCTCGAACTTTGTCAGGATGCGCCCCAGCGGCTCGAGATCCTCGCGGTTGCCACGGACGAACAGGTCGAGCACATCCTGGGTGGCGAGCAACTCTTCTTCCAGCGCCCGGGCCGCGGCATGGAGTGCCTCGGCATTCAGCCCCACGAAATGCGCCACCCCGTCCGCCTGGGACAGCTGGGCGCGCCACTCGGCGGCGCTGTCCTCGCCGATAGCGGTGTCGTCGTCGACCAGGTCGAGCAACGACAACAGCACAGAGCCCCCCAGATCCAGGCCGGCGTGATTGATCACCACTTCGCTCCGACCGGAAAGCTGGAGGCGGAACAACTGCAACACGCGCCCGACCGCCCGCTTGAGCACGGGGCTGTAACGGTCGGCGTCCGTCTCCGTCAGGCGCAGCAGATCACCGAAGACGCGGATCGCGATAATGGCGCTGCGGCTCGGTTCATTGGCGATGATCTGCATGGACAGGTCCCGCAACCTCGGCAGGACGGTCCAGTCATCACGCATGACCGAGAGCACTTCCCGCTCCATCTGCCGAAGCAGCGGGCGCAGGCGGCGTTCATCGTCCATGCCGTCGTTGTGATGGGGGCGCTTGCCAAGCTCGTGCTCGGCTTGCAGCAGGAAGGACCTGGCCGCCAGCTCACGGGCGGTCAGGGGAGCCTGCTTGAGGGTCGAACGCAACCGATTGACCATCGGCAGCAGGCTGGCCGGATTGATCGGCGCGCCGGCGGACATCCGGTCAAGCAGGGCCTGAAGCAGGGCCGCCGACTCGATCTGCGCCGAGATGGCGTTCTCGTCACCGTCGTTCTCCAGCGGCTCGAGCGCCGCCAGCTGGGTACGCACCAGCACCCGCACCAACTGGATGTCGACCATGGAAAAGACACGATCCAGCGTCTGCAACGCCTGGGTCGCATCGAAGACATGTTCGGTGACGTTCTCGCCCTCGGAAAGCTGCTCGAGGGCCCTAAGCAGCTCGACCAGCCTCTCTTCGAGCCCCTCTCGGAGCCAGTCGAAAACGATGGCGTCGACTTTCCTTTCTGTCCGCATCTTAGTTATACCGCCTTAGGGCGTCCCGCCTGCTGGAATATCCGCGTCTCGACCAGTCCGTTGCCGGAATCGGAGTCCCGGCCGGGCCATGACCATTCGTCCGACTCAGTCCTGGGTCGACGGCTCGTCCCGCTCCGGCATGCTGAAGCCGGCCACCGACCGGTTGAGCTCTTCGGAGAGTGAGCCCAATTCGCCGATTTCATCGGCCGCGAGGGTGGCATTCTCCGCTGTCTGGTGAGTCTCCTGGCTGATCCGGTTGACGGCCTCGCGCAGATCCGTGGCCACCGAGGCCTCTTTCTGCGCCACCGAGGTGATGTCGTTGATCTGCTCGGAAAGCTTGAGGGAGACACTTTCGATCTCGGAGAGGGCCTTGCCGGCATTCTCGGCCAGTGTGGCGCCGTCGACGACGTTGGAGGTGGTCTGCTCCATGGCGAGCATCGCCTCGGAGGTATCCGTCTGGATGGTGTTCACCAGAAGCTCGATCTGACGGGTCGCGTCACTGACACGCTCAGCCAGGCGCTGGACCTCGTCGGCGACCACCGCGAAGCCTCGCCCGGCCTCGCCGGCCATGGCCGCCTGGATGGCCGCGTTGAGGGCCAGGATGTTGGTCTGGTCAGCAATGTCGGTGATCAGGCCGACGATATCGCCGATCTCCTGGGAAGACTCACCCAGCCGCTTGAGCCGCTTGGAGGTTTCCTGGATCTGCTCGCGGGTCTGGTTCATACCCTTGATGGTCTGGCGGACCGCATCGCCACCGCGGTGGGCCACGTTGACCGAGGATTCGGCGATCTCGGCCGACTGCTGGGCACTGACCGACACGCTCTCGATCTCGTCGGCCATCTGGGCGATGGCATCGGAGATTTCGGTGATCCGCTGTGCCTGGCCACGCGATTTCTCGGCCAGTGCACGCGAGCTGTCCTGCGAGTTGCGCACCGCATCGGCGACCCGCACCGAGGTGCCGTTAATGGTGCCTACCAGGTCACGCAGGGCGTCGATGGTGTAGTTGACCGAGTCGGCGATCGCGCCGGTGATGTCCTCGGTGACCGTGGTGTGTGTCGACAGGTCGCCATCCGCCAGCGTCATCATCTCGTCGAGCAGGCGCAGGATGGCCGCCTGGTTCCGCTGGTTGGTGGCCTCGGTCTCGGCCAGCGCCATGCGCGACTCACGCACCAGAGTGATGCCGAGCCAGAGAAGAAGAAGCAGGGCAATGCCGCCCGTGGCGTAACCCAGGTAGATGAATTGCGCGGCCTTGTTCTGGTCTTCGGCCAGCGTGCGGGCCAACTCGGAGGTGGCGGCAGTAAAGTCCCCGGAGATGCGGTCGATCTCGCGGGCGGCCTGGTTGGCGGCCAGCAGGGCTGGGGCTTGTTCGAGAACCGCCGACACCAGTTGGTTGACGGTCGCAAACAGCACGCCCACCTCGCGCAGGCCATCACGCACCTCGGGGTCACTCACTCGGGGGGCCATGCGGTTGCCGTTGAGCAGGCCGTTGAGCACACCGCCGAACAGGGCGACATCCCGGCCGAAGCGTTCGGAGGCGTTCACCGCCTCGTCGCCACCCCCTGTGATTTCGTCCAGGGTGGTGCCTATGCGTTCGATGAACATCAGCTGGCGCGTGGCCAGGTAGATGACGTGACTGGGGGCGTCATTGGCGACCAGGGTCTGCACCACCTCGTCGGAGGCGGCCGTCAAATCAGGCAGGATCTGGCCGATCTGATCGGACTGCTCGCCGACACTCAGGATCGCATCCTTGCCCTCCAGCACCTTGCTCAGGGATTCGTTGTAGTTCGACCAGTGCGAATCCACCCGCCCGATCAGGTTGTCGCGGCTGGCCGGAACGGCCAGTTGCGGCTGCTCGGGGTCCTGCCCCTGAAGGGCATCGAGGTTGTCGGAGAACTGCCCTCGGATCGACTGTATCCGGTCGAATGCCCCCGGATTGCCGCGGATGGCCCGCAACACCTCGATGGTCAGTTCCTGGGAACTCCGTTCGAGCTCCGCACTCGCCAGCCGTCGATCGAGGAAGTCTTGATCCCGCTGTGCCGAGTAGATGAACACGACCACCGTCGCGACCAAGGCCAACACCGCAAGTACTACGAGGACCAGTATCTTGCGGCTGATGCCGCCCATCCGTGCGCCAAGACTCATAGTTGCCATTTACTCCTGAATGGAATTCATCGTTATTTGGTTGCTTGCGGAAATTCCTGACGCCGTCCCGCTTACGCCACCACGTTGAGAAAGCCGTCGTTTTCCAGCAGGGAACCGAACTCCAGCACCGGCAGCCATTCTTCGTTGAGGCGCACTTCCTGATGGAAGCCCGGCAGGGCTGCCAAGTCACCGTGATGCTCGGAATCGCTCAATGGCCGTTCCTCCCCGTAGGCGACCTGGCGGATGCCGTAGGAACGGTCCACCAAGAAGGCCGAGGCGGCCACGGCGTGCTTCGCCAGAAAGACGATGCTGTGCCGCGAAGCGGGGGTCGGGGCATCGAACCAGAATCGGCCCAAGTCGAACACGCCCGTCAATTCGCCGCGCAGGTTGGCCAGGCCGACAACCCAGTCGCGGGCGCCCGGGAGCGTGACCATCCGGGGCGGGGCCAGGATGGCACGGACCTCGTCGAGCGCCACGAGCATGCGCCGGCCTTGCACGGCGAACAGGATGCCCTGCCAGGTCTTGACGTGATCGTCCACCCGCGGCAGGCCAACCGCATGCTGCTCAACCTGGGAGACGATCCAGCCGAGGTAGTCGAACACGTCCTGTGTGTGCTGCATGATGTCAGCCGATCACCGTCTTGAGCACGGCGACCAGGTCCGCCTCCTTGACCGGCTTGACCAGGTATTCCTTCGCGCCCTGGCGCATGCCCCATATGCGGTCGGTCTGCTGATCCTTGGTGGTGACGATGATCACCGGGATGTCGGCCGTCGCCTCGTCCTTGCTCAGGGTGCGCGTCGCCTGAAAGCCGTTCATTCCCGGCATGACCACGTCCATCAGCACGGCATCCGGGCGTTCGTTTCGGACCACCTCGATGCCTTCTTCTCCGCTGTTGGCGACGGAGACCTTGTGCCCCTGGCGTTCCAGAATCGACTGGAGCACGTAGACCTCGGTCGGCGAGTCATCAATGACAACAATATGAGCCACTACCCTGTCCTCGTAGAAAATTCCGCGTGATACCGACGACGCCACGGTCAGCGCGGCGCCGCCATGAAACGATCGACGTTCAGCCGGCCACGGTTCCTTCGTCGGCGACCGGATGGTCTTCGGCGAACCGCTCGACAGCCGCGAGGATCTCGTCGCTGTTGAACGGCTTGGTGAGATAGTCGGAAGCGCCGACGATGCGTCCGCGGGCCTTGTCAAAGATGCTGTCCTTGCTGGACAGGAGGATGACCGGGGTGTCGGCGAAACGATCGTTGTTCTTGATCAGGGCCGTGGTCTGATAGCCATCGAGGCGGGGCATGAGGATGTCGATGATGACCACGTCGGGGTCGAAGCCGCCGATCCGGGCCAACGCGTCGAATCCGTCGATCGCGCTTTCCACCTCGCAGCCTGCCTTGCTGAGGATGCTGTCTGCGGTACGCCGGATGGTCTTGCTGTCGTCGACCACCAGGACTCTCAGGCCGTCGAGGCCCGCGTGATTGTCTGTCGCTTCCATGTCTTCGTCCTTGCTGCGGGCAGATTCTTGCCGTACGTCCTGCCGGAATGTAACCAACGTGCCCGGCTTTGGCAAACGCCCGTCACCAAAGGCGGCGGCGGAAACAATGGCCCGGGCCATCGTTTACAATGGGGCGATCGATTACCGCGCCGCTGCGGACCGCGGTGCCATCCTGTGAAGACTGGAACAAAAACCCGATGACAAACAACCACTCAGCCTTGCAACTCGACACCGGCGAACAGACCCCGGAGCTTGAGGCGAGCTACTGCGGGCCGCTCTTGATGATCGAATCGCACATCATCGAGAATCGCCGCCGGATCGAGACCTGGTTCCGCGACCAGTGGCGCCGCACCCCCGCCCCGTTCTATGCCTCGGTCGACCTGCGTAATGCCGGCTACAAGCTGGGGCCAGTCGACACCAACCTGTTCCCGGCCGGCTTCAACAACCTCAATCACAGCTTCGACCCGCTGGTGGTACAGGCGATCCAGTCGGCCGTCGAGCATGCCTGCCCCGACGCGCGCGGCATGCTCATCATTCCCGAGCGCCACACGCGCAACCAGTTCTACCTCGAATCGCTGGCCACCATGACGGAGCTGTTCGAACTAGCCGGCTTCGAAGCACGCGTCGGCTCGCTCGACGCCATCGACGAGCCGTTGACCTTCGACCTGCCGTCGGGCCGCCAACTGGTGCAACACCCGATCACCCGGGTCGGTCGCCGCATCGAGGTGGGTGATTTCTCCCCCTGCACCATCGTGCTGAACAACGATCTCTCCAGCGGACGCGAGGAGATCCTCGAGGACCTGGAGCAGACCGTGGTACCGCCGGCCGAACTGGGGTGGTGGAACCGCTCGAAGTTCAACCACTTCAGCCATTACCAGACACTGAGCTCGGAACTCGCCGAGCTGATCGACCTGGACCCCTGGCATCTGGCGCCGATGATCCTCGACTGCGGCCAGATCGACTTCATGAAGCGCGAGGGCGAGGCCTGCCTGCAGGAAAAGGTGGGCGAGATGCTGGCGAACATTCAGGCCAAGTACGACGAGCTGGATATCCGCGAGAAACCCTTCGTGGTGATCAAGGCCGATGCCGGCACCTACGGCATGGGCGTGATGATGGCCCAGTCGGCCGAGGACGTGACCGGTCTCAATCGCAAGCAGCGCACCCGCATGGCCGCCTCCAAAGATGGCCGCGACATCAACCGCGTCCTGATTCAGGAGGGCATCTACAGCTTCGAGTGTCTGGGCAGCAATGGGCATGTGGCCGAACCGGTCCTCTACATGATCGACCGCCATGTCGTCGGCGGTTTCTACCGCGTGCACACCAAAAAAGGGCGCAGCGAGAACCTCAATTCACCGGGCGCCGAATTCGTGCCGCTGCCGTTCACGCAGTCCTGCGTGACGCCGGCGCCGGACGCCTCGCCCGACAGCGATCAGAACCGCCTGTACTGCTACGGCGTGGTGGCGCGCCTGGCGCTGCTGGCCGCCGCACGCGAACAGCAGGACCTGCTGGGTGATCGATCCACCGACGACTGAACTCCACCGACCCACCCCCAAGCGGAGCCCGCCTCATGCCCAGGAACCTGCGCATCGCCGTCGTGATGGACCCGATCGAGCGGATCAAGGCCTACAAGGACACCTCCTTTGCCATGCTGCTGAGCGCCCAGGCGCGCGGCTGGGAGTGCTGGTATATCGAGCCCGAGTGGATCTTCTTCGCCGACGGCCGCCCACGGGCGACCTGCGCCCCGGTGAGCGTGTTCGACGCCGCCGAGCGATTCTACGAGCTGGGCGAGCACCAGGTACACGACCTGACCGCCTTCGACATCATCCTCCAGCGTCAGGACCCACCGATCGACCTGAATTATCACTACGTCACCGGCCTTCTGGCACTCGCCGAACAGGCCGGTGTGGTGGTCGCCAACCGGCCGGATGCCGTGCGCGCGGCCAACGAGAAGTTGCTGGCGCAGCACTTCCCGCAATTCTGCCCGCCGACGGTGGTGACCCGCTCGATCGAGCAGCTCCGCGCCTTCGCCGCCGAACAGGGCGAGATCGTGGTCAAGCCCCTGGACGCCATGGGCGGCAGCTCCGTCTTCAAGGTCAGCGAGGAGGACGTCAACACCCAGGTCATCCTCGAGGTCATGACACACGACCAGACCGAGCTGGTCATGGCGCAGCGCTACCTGCCGGAAATCCGCACCGGCGACCGCCGCGTGCTGCTGATCGACGGCGAACCGGTCGATCACGCCCTGCTGCGCATCCCGGGACAACGGAGCTTCCGCGCCAACCTGGCAGCCGGCGGACGTGGCGAAGTGGTGCCGCTGCGCCCACGCGACCGTGAGATCGCCGCGACGGTGGGCCCATGGCTGGCCGAGCGCGGCCACTGGTTCGTCGGCCTGGATGTGATCGGCGACTGGCTGACCGAGATCAACGTCACCAGCCCCACCTGCGCGCGGGAAATCACGGCAGCGACGGGCACCGATGTCACCGGCCGGCTGCTGGATTACCTCGCCGAACGGGTGGCCGAGCATGGGACCGAGCACAGCAGGACCCACGGGTCGCCGTGACCGGACGCGACCGGCGACGTTTTCTCGGTAGGCTCGTGGCGCTGGCCACCCTGCCCTGGGCGAGCGGCTGCCAGCGCCCCGCACCGATCACCGAGGCCGGCTTCATGGTCTTCGGTCAGGTCTGGACTCTGCGTTTTCACGACACCCCGGCCGCGCAGGCCAATGCGGCCATCCGCGCCGCCGAGGCAATCGTCGAACCGCTCTATCGGCGCCTGCACCCCTGGAAGGGAAGCGAACTGACCCGTCTCAACCGGCAACTGGCTAAGCGCGGCGAGGCTCGGGCAGGGCGGGACATCCGCGAACTCATCCGGATCGCCCGTCCCATCCACGCGGCCAGCGGCGGCCGCTTCGACCCCAGCATCGGCGGGTTGATCGCGCTGTGGGGGTTCCATGCCGACTCCGGTGGGAAGTCGTCACAATCCACCCCGCCACCGACCGAAGCCGCTTTGGAGAAATGGCTGGCCGACGCTCCGTCGATGGACGACGTGTATCTGGAGGATGATCTCGTGGTGGTGCGCAATCGGCGGGTGCAGTTCGACTTCAATGCCCTGGCCGAAGGCTTTGCCGCTGGGCGGGTGCTGGATGCGATCGGCAAACTGGGCGTCACGGATTGCCTGCTGGATTCCGGTGGCGATCTCTACACGCTGGGGAGTGCGGGCGACCGCGAATGGCGACTGGGCATCCGTGATCCGCGCGGCGAGGGCGTGTTGGGCGGCGTGACTGTCCGGGGACGGCGCGCCTTGTGCAGTTCGGGGGACTACCAGCGCCGCCTCCAATACCGGGGCAAGCGCTTCGGCCACATCATCGACCCGCTCACCGCACGCCCCACCCGCGCCAACACCGGCACCACGGTGCTCGACGGCAACCCCGCCCTCGCCGACGGCGCGGCAACCGCCTTGATGCTCGCCTCTCCCGACCAGGCGGCAGACATGACGCGGAAATTGGGACTCGACGGCACCCTGATCGTCACCCAAAATGGGCAAACGTGGCGCGACCCCGGCATGGCCGACGCCATGACCGACAGCCAGCCAGACGACTGGCACGCCCTCTAGCCGAACAATCGCCCCAGCCCCATCGCACAAGGAACAAATGGACGGACCGACGACAGCCATGGCGGCGGAATCACCGCACAGTTCGCTAAGCACAGGACGCCCGCTCAAGCTGGCCATCGGGCTGGCCATCGGGCTGCACCTGGTCTTCCTGCTGGTGGAGATATCTCGCCCCGAGAAAGACCCCGCGCCGGTCATCGAGATCACCCTGGATGCGCCACGGGAGGAGCAAAACCGGGATTCCGGCGAGCAACTCGATCCCAGGACCGAGCACATGCCCACCCAGACGCGGACCGCCGCGCAGGCCGGCGCAGACGCCGCCAGCGACAGCACCCTCGACGAGGGCCAGGGCCGGCAGCCCAAGGGGGCCTGGGCCGCTACCGATGCGAACCGCCCCACCCCCACGCAGGACCGCATCGACCAGCTGTACGAACAGGTCAATACCGCGCTGCGCACCGGCTACGTCACCAGCCGAACCCTGGGCGGGCCGGAGGGCCGCTACCTGGCCGAGTGGAAACGCCAGGTCGAGGTCTACGGCAACCATCACTATCCTCAGGCACTGGTGCAGCGGAACATCTCCGGGCAGATCATTCTGGAGGTCACGGTCGGCGAACGCGGGCACGTGCTCAACCTGGCCATCCGCCGCTCCTCGGGCAACGCGACCCTGGACAATGCCGCCCGCAACCTGCTCCAAGCGGCCGCCCCCTACCCGCCGTTCCCGGCCGAGCTGGCCGAAAAACGCGACCGACTGGTCATCACCCGCACCTGGGTCTTCACCAGCGAACGACAACTGCGCAACGAAGCGCCAGAAGCGCGGACAAGTCCTTGACCGGCCGTCCTCAGGGGGCATCCGCCGGGCGTTGCGCTCGACACCCCCCACCCCTATACTTGCCCGTCGCCCGGCGACGGTCAGGTGCCGCTTGGCGAGGCAGTCGGCGCTCGCAGCGGGTCGTCACCGATCCCGCCGCAAGTCGTTGTCGGCGTAATGACTTTCACTTTTCAGCGTCTGCTCGGGCAGAGGTGGTAGATAAACATGGCAGTTGAACTTCCGGAAGGCTATAAGCCCTCAGAAGATGAGGAATACATGAACCCGATGCAGCTGGAGTACTTCCGGCAAAAGCTCCTGACCTGGCGCGAGCAGTTGATGAGGGAATCGGATTCCACCATCAACCACCTGCGCGAGGAGAATTGGCAGGAGCCGGACATCAACGACCGGGCCTCTCTGGAATCAGATGCCGCGCTCGAACTGCGCACCCGGGATCGTTACCGCAAGCTAATCAACAAGATCGACAAGGCACTCAAGCGCATGAACGACGGCGACTACGGCTTCTGCGAGGAGACCGGTGACGAGATTGGTCTCAGGCGTCTGGAGGCCCGCCCGATCGCCACGTTGACCATCGAGGCACAGGAACGCCACGAGCGCTTGGAGCGGGTCCACCGCGATGAGTGACAGGCTGCCGCACGCCCTGGCCGGTCTGGTGATGGCCAGTCTGGCACTGTTCGGCGCCCAAATGGTTCAGGCCGGGCCGGAGGTTCGCCTGGAGACCAGCCATGGCGCCATCGTGGTCGAACTATTCGACGAGCAGGCCCCCAGGACGGTCGAGAATTTCCTCGGCTACGTTCGCGACGGCTTCTACGAGGGAACGATCTTCCATCGTGTCATCCCGGGCTTCATGGCCCAGGCAGGCGGCTTCACCGCGGACTTCCAGCAAAAACCCACCCGGGCGGCCGTGATCAACGAGGCCGACAACGGCTTGGCGAATCATCGCGGCACGATCGCCATGGCACGCACCGCGGACCCCGACTCGGCCACGTCCCAGTTCTTCATCAACCTGGTCGACAACGACTTCCTCAATCGCCGCGACAGCAGCGCCGCCGGTGCCGGCTACACCGTCTTCGGCGAGGTGGCCGAGGGGATGGATACGCTCGATCGCATCGCGAGCATGCCCACCGGTCCCGCCGGCCCCTTGCGGCAGGACGTGCCACGCGAGACCGTTCTTATCGAGTCGGCCACGCTCCTCGACACGGCAGCAGATTGACCGGCATGGGTGGTCGGCTGGAACAGGGTGGCGCATGAGCCAGGCAACGCCCCCCGTCTACCTGATCACCCGGCCGGAGCAAGTACCGCCCTTGCTCGAGGCCCTTGCCTCGGCCGACTTTCTCGCCCTGGACACCGAGTTCTTCCGCGAACGCACCTACTACCCCCAACTGGCCCTGCTGCAGGTCGCCACCAACGAGGCCGTCTGGCTGATCGACCCCCTGAGCGGGCTCGACCTGGCGCCGGTCTGGGAACAGATCGTGACGGCGAAAGGGGCGGTCGTCATGCATGCCGGCGACCAGGATCTCGATCTCATCCTGTCGGCGGCCGGACGCCTGCCGCAACGGATCTTCGACACACAGATCGCCACCGAACTGCTCGGCATCGGCGCCCAGATGAGTTATTCGGCGCTGACCGAAGCCCTGCTCGACGTCACGCTCGACAAGGCGGAAACACGCAGCGACTGGCTTGCCCGCCCCCTCTCCGACGCCCAGTACAACTATGCCGTGCAAGACGTCGTGCAGTTGCAACGGCTCTACCCGCTGCTCCACGACCGACTGACAAAGGCCGGGCGGATCGACTGGATGGCCGAGGAAACCGAGCGACAACGCCAGCCGGATCGCTTCGCCCCCCGCGACGATAGCCGCTGGCAGAAGGTCCGAGGCCTGCAGACGCTCAACCGGGCCGGGCTGGCGGCGCTGAAGGTCCTGGCCGCCCACCGCGAGGCGATGGCCCGCGAGCGCAACCTGCCGCGGAGGTGGGTGTGGGGCGACCAGGCACTGCTGGACATCGCCCATGCCATCTCGCGAGCGATCACCCGCCTGCCCCGCCCGGTCACGGCCGAGGACATCACCCCCCTGGCGACTCCCCGGAAGGGGCCGCTGAGCGGGGACGCCCCAGCGCGTGTCAAACGGTTGCGCACGCTGGCCGCGGAGATTGCCGATGCGCTCAACCGTCCATCGGCCCAGTGGCCTTCCCTGCCGCGTCCGCCCAGCCTGCCGCCGGCACAACGTGACCTGTTAAAATCCGCACAGAAACGACTGGCAGGAATCGCCACTCGGGACTCGATCAGCCCGTCGCGCCTGGCCACCAGCGCGGAGCTGAAACATCACCTGGCCAACCCGGATCGGCCCTCACGACTCACCCAGGGCTGGCGCGCCCAATTGCTAGCCCCGGTGCTGCAGGATCTAGACACTCCAGCCACCCCCTGAAGACGACCGGAGGACCCTCCGCAGATGACCGATAACGAGATCATCGATCTGATCCAGGCCGAACTGCCCGACGCCAACGTGCGCCCGGACGGCGAAGGCTGCAATTTCCGCATTGCCGTCACCAGCAGCGCCTTTACCGGCAAGTCCCTGCTGCAGCAACACCAGATGCTCAACCGCATCCTCAAGCCGGCACTCGAATCCGGCGAACTGCATGCAGTGACCTACGACACGCGCACACCCGATCACTGAGCCGCCAGGAGGACAGTCCAGCATGGCCATCGACCCCAGCAACCGCGACCAGATCGAGGCCGCCGCCTTCCGCCGGCTGGTCGCCCACCTGCAGGAGCGGACCGACGTGCAGAACATCGACCTGATGAACCTGTCGGGATTCTGCCGCAACTGCCTGTCGCGCTGGCTGCGTGAAGAGGCGGAGAAGCAGGGCATCGAGGTGGCGGACACCGAAGCGCGCGAGCACGTCTACGGCATGCCCTACGAGGAGTGGAAGCGGCGCTATCAGAAGTGATCGGCCCCACCGACGAGAAAACGCCCGAGACCTTCGCCGGTCTCGGGCGTTTTTCGTGGTGACAGGACCAGGCGGGGGAGGCAATTACAGCAGGGCGGGCCACTCGCCGTTCGCGATCGCCTGCTGTGCCCGTTCACGGTAGAACGCCACGTCGGCATTCTGGAACGCCACGGTGTCGTTGGCCGTCATCACCCGGTACCAGCCAGTGTAGATGGCCAGCAACTCGTCGCTGCTGAAGTGGGCGGATCCGCGCGGACCGGCACTGGCCGCCTCGAGGTCACCCAGTTGGTCCTCGAGTATCTCGTGCAGGCGGGCGATCACCGCCGGGAGCGGGTCCTCCCGGGTTCCCGGCTTGGTGCCCCCCAGCATGCGGGCGGATTCCTGGACTGCTCCGGGGTAAGCCTCGAGCTTTTCGGCCACCTCATTGAGCATGGGCGCGGCCTTCTGCAGCGCACGCGAGGCCGGCACGGGAAAGCCACGCCCCTGCGTGGAAACCACCTGCATTTTGGCGATCTCCATGGCGGTCACCATCTTGGGCAGACCGACGTTCCGTGCCCGCCGGATGGCGACATCAAGGCGATCCGGCGTCACCCCCATGCCACTGCCCAGATACTTGAGATAGGCAATGCTCAGGTTTTCCCGCTCCAGGTAGAGCTGGCTGCCTTCGCGGTAGGGCATCACCTTATCGGCATCCAGGCGTTGCTCGACCACCAGCCGGTTCGGCTCGTCGGAAACGATCCGCGCCCCGGCCAGCGGCGAGCCGCCCGACGGATGACAGGTCCCGCTGAGGGTCTTGCCCTCGCCGCTAACGACCTTGTCGATCTCGAGCGAAAGCGTACCGTCCTCGTGGATCGCTTCGACAAAGCCCTCGGCATAGCCATCGAGTTCGGGGTTGTCGGCAAACATCGGCACAAATACCTTCTCGCCGACGCCGAACTCCGCAGCCTGCGACAGCCCCGCCACCGCGACAAGGAGGCCGGCCATGCAAGCCCTAGCCAGATGACCGATAATGGCCGTCATCCTCGGGGTTACGCCCCACTGGTTCGCAAACATCTATTTTCCCTCGAACAGGTTAATCGCGTGACTTTCGGCATGTCTCCAAACAGACCCCCACCATCATTCAAAGTTCGCCGCCCCTCTGGCGCGGGGGCCGCATGAGAGAACGCCTACTGGAACGCCGAGAGGACGCCTGGGGGCCACTGGAGGTGACCGCGCAGGGCGGCGAGGTGGCGCTGCACTTCGGCAACCACACCGCCCAGTCGGCGTGGCGCCCCAAGGCGCCGGAACGACTGAGCTTTGCCTACTACCGGGCCATGACCCTCCCCTTGGCGCTTCTGCCGAATCCGGCACGCATCGGCCTGCTGGGCCTGGGCGGGGGCGCCATGGCGAAATTTCTTCTCGAACATACCGAGTCTAGCATTCACGCCGTCGACCTGCGTGAGGCGCTCGGCGAGCTCGCGGCACGCCATTTCGCCCTGGATCGCAGCCACCCGCGGCTGGCCATCGATTTCGCGGACATCTGCCAGCCGGACTGGCAACCGCCTTGGCCCGACAAGGTCGACATCCTGCTGATCGACCTGTTCGACCAGGACGGCATGACTCGCCTGCCGGACGCCACCGTCGACCGATTGGTCGAACGTCTCGACGTCGGCGGCATCGTCTGCCTGAACGTCTGGCGCAACACCATGGCCGCCGTGGTGGACATCCATCGTCAGTTCGCCGCCCATCTCCACCACGACGCGCTCGTCGCCCATGTCCCGGAGCGCATGAACAGCGTGCTGATCTACCGCCGGGAGGCCTGGCAGCCGGCCGACCTGGAGGCCGGTCTCAAGCGGGTCACGGCCGCGCCCCGACCCCTTCGTCGCGCCCAGGCGGAGGCTTGGCAGTGGCTGCAACCGCTGCGCGGCCAGCGCCTTCGTCCCTGACCGAAGCCCTCACCTCAGTCGGGCGGCAACAGGCGCCATGCCCCAGAACGAGGAAAGGCCCGCCTGTTAGGGCGGGCCTTTCGGGATGTGGCGCAGCGGACGGGACTCGAACCCGCGACCTCCGGCGTGACAGGCCGGCATTCTAACCAACTGAACTACCGCTGCTTTTGAGATGATGGTGGGTGGTGAGAGGCTCGAACTCCCGACCTAAGCCTTGTAAGGGCTCCGCTCTACCAACTGAGCTAACCACCCGACTGGAGCGGGAAACGAGATTCGAACTCGCGACCCCAACCTTGGCAAGGTTGTGCTCTACCAGCTGAGCTATTCCCGCGCATCTCACGACGCCGATCGCTCGACGTCGTTTGCTAGAGCGCGCATTATACAAACCCCGACCCCTGACGCAACCCCTGTTCGCGGCAGATAACGAAAAAATTTCACGCCCTGCCGCGCCCCGAAGGCTATCCCCCTGTCGAGCCACGAAAAAACCGTCGGAGGACGGCAACCCGGCCGGCATGCCGCAACCAAGCCAGCTGACCATCAACCCGGCAGGCGCTCGCCGCCCGGCCCAGCCGGGGCCGACTGTGGTTCGCGTGCCTGCGGGCGTTCGTTTCCGGGCGCGGGTTCGTACAGGCCGATCAGGACCCACCCCGGGCCGGGGCGCTGACTGGGCTCCTCGCTCAGGGGACGAAGGTTCCCGTTGGGCATGATGCCGAACAGCAACTCACCCCGCCCCTCGTAATGCACCAGGTACTCGCTGTAACCGAAGTTCTCGGTCAGGCGGGTGCTGACGACCTCGGCCCCGGCCTCCATCAGACGGAACAGGTGCCCCAGCGAGACCCCCTCGCGGAACAGGCTGCGGGCATTGAACTGGGTGGTGATGCGCTGGTTTTCCGACCCGCTGATTTCCTGCGGCGTCTGCAGCACGAACACGTTCGACTGGCCAAACTCGTGGCGGTAACGCACCGCGGCGAGGTTGTTGATCTCCGACTGCGCCGACATGGCGAACATCTGACCGATACCGACCAGGTCGAGCTTGCGGTCGGCTGCCTCGGACACGGGGTTGCCGTAATAGGTTTCCAGTCCGTCCATGCGTCCCTGACGAATCTCGCTGTAGTTGCCGTCGGCCACCACGACGCGAAAGCCATGTTTCTTCAATACCTTGGCAATCTCCCGAGTGACGCGATTGGCCCCAATGATCAGCACGCCATGATCCTCTGGCAGGGCGATGTCCAGGGCTTTGGCCAATGGCCGCGCGGTCAACGAGGCCAGCACCACGGTACCGACGATGATGATGAAGGTCAGCGGCACGATCACCTCGGCGCCCTTGACCCCCTCATCGACCAGTTTAAGTGCGAACAGACCCGACACGGCCGCGGCGACGATACCGCGAGGTCCAATCCAGGCAATCATGGTCTTTTCGCGCCAGGTCAGGTCGCTGCCGATCGCCGACAGCCAGACCTTCAGCGGCTGGGCGACGAACACGATGGCCGCGAGCACCAACAAGGCGCCAAAGCCCACCTGGCTGAGGGTGGTCGGATCGATGCGTGCCGCGAGCAGGATGAACAGCCCGGAGATGAACAGAAGGCTGAGGGTTTCCTTGAAGTGCAGGATGTCGTCGAGCGGCACCCCACGCATATTGGCCAACCAAATACCCATCACGGTCACCGCCAGCAACCCGGATTCCTCG
>JAGXIF010000045.1 GCA_024635755.1 Halothiobacillus sp. | reverse complement strand
CTTTGAACGACCTTGATGATCGCGTAAATATCCAGGAACAGGATGATCAGGCCTAGCAGGCCGCCGAAGGTGGTTTCCAACATGGTTTTCTCCTTGCGATTGGTGACGTGCGGGTGCTTACAGTGCGCCGGCGCGGCGCTTTTCCAGGTAGCGCTGGTGATAATCCTCGGCCGGCCAGAAGGTCGCGGCCGGGGTGATCTCTGTCACCACGGGGTGGGACAGGGATTTCTGATGTTCCGCGAGCACATGTTCCGCTACCTCGCGTTGCGCCTGGTCCCGGTAGAATATGGCTGAGCGATACTGGGTGCCCACATCGGGGCCTTGCCGGTTGGGTGTGGTCGGGTCGTGCATGGTGAAGAAGGCCTGCAACAAGTTGGCGTAGTCGATCCGCTCGGGTTCGAACCGAATCAGAACGGCCTCGGCATGCCCCGTCTCCCCGCTGCAGACTTGGCGGTATTCGGGATGATCGATGTGTCCGCCGGTATAACCGGAGATCACCTCGATCACGCCGGGAAGCTGACGGAAGCGGTCTTCCACACCCCAGAAACAGCCAGCGGCAAAGATGGCTTCATCGACTTGGCTCATGGTCAGACGATCCTCCGCGGTCGAGTTGTCTGAATCGAGCGAACCGTCAAGATGGTCCGGCCTGGAGAGGAAGATAGTGCATAGAACCAAGAAAGGCATGGCTGCGGCCCCGAGCGAGACCTCCGTCTTTGACTCACTGGCACCCTGCCTTGAGTGGATGGAGTCGCGGCTGGTCGAAGCCTACGCCGGGCACATCGACGCTCATCATCCCGCCGACATGCCGTGGTGGCCGGCCGGCTATGCGCAGGATCGCCCCGGCCGCGTCTTCGAGATTGCCATCGGCGCCGTGCTGACCCAGAACACCAACTGGCGCAACGTGGAAAAGGCGCTCGCCAACCTGGCGCGTGGCCAGGCCCTGGATGTCGAGGTGATCGATGCGCTGACGGACGAGACGCTCGCCGAGATGATTCGTCCCTCGGGGTTCTATCGCATCAAGACCCGGCGCTTAAAGAGCCTGACGGCCGCCTGGATCGAGGCCGGCGGTTACGGGGTGCTGGCAGAGATGGAAACGCGGGCACTGCGTGCCTGGCTGCTGGCCATCCACGGCGTGGGTCGGGAGACGGCCGACGACATCCTGCTGTATGGCTTCGAGCGTCCGGTCTGGGTGATCGATGCCTATACGCGCCGGCTGATGGAGCGGCTGGGGTTTGCCCGCATCGCTGCTATGTCCTACGACGTCCTCGCGGCGACATTGCTGGCCCACACCCCGGTGCCGACCGCCTCGTCCCTGGCCCGTTGGCACGGATTGGTGGTCGAACATGCAAAGGCCTACTGCCGGGTGCGTCCGATGTGTGAGGGTTGCCCCTTGCGGGAACGTTGCGAATATGGACAGCGGCAGGTGCTCGGCTGAGCATCTGAGAGTGGCGGTGGTTCATTTGGGCTGGCCACGGATACACAACGCTGGGCAGCGTGCGGTCCACCCGGGGCGCAGGGCTAATGGCCGCTACAGGCGCTGGATCCTGCCGCTTTCGCCTTTCGCTAGCCAATCGAGCAGGGCCGGCATGACCGAGCACGGCGACTGGCGATCCTCGTTGGTTTCGCCCGGAAAGCGCGCATGGCGCAAGCGGCTATTGACCGCCCCGGGGTCGAATCCCGTGATCCAGGTCTGGGGGGACTCGGCGGCCCACTGACTGATCATCTGCGCCAGTCCGGCGTGGGCGATGGTGTAGGCATTGCCGAAGGCCGGCGTGCCGCGATCGGTGAAAAATAGCACGCGAGGATTGGCGGATTGCTCCAGCAGCGGCCAGGCGCGGCGGGTCAGGGCGAACGGCGCGGTCAGATTGACGTGCAGGCTTTCCTGGAATTTCATCAGCTCCGACTGGGCCAATGGTGCGAGTTCACCGGCGCTGCCCATGGCATGCACCAGCAGGTCGAGCCGACCAAATGTGGCCTCGATGCCGTCGACCAGTTGCTCGTAGTCCTCCGGGGCCGCGCCGGAAAAATCGACCGGCTGGATCAACGGTGGTTCGCCGCGATCGGCCCGGGCCAGTTCGGGCAGCACGCGTGCGTTGATGTCATCGGCAAGCCGTTCGAGGGCGTCGAGCTTTCGCCCCAGCAGGATCAGGCTGGCCCCGCGGGCGGCCAGGGTCTGCGCGGTGGCGGTGCCCAGGGCGCCGGTGGCGCCATTGACCAGCACCACCTGGCCGGTGAATGACGTGTCGGGGGAGGCGTGGTTCATGAAGGCGTCCTGTCGGGCATGGGTCGGGTTGTCGGCGGACCTACCAGGCGGCGCGCCAGGCGAGCCACCAGCGGCGCAGCGGGCTGAGTTCCACCCGGGCGTCGGTCAGTTTTTCGGGGGTGGCCTGCATTAGCCGCAGGTGGTCGCGGTCGATCGCGCGCAGGATGCGGAACAGGCGGTGTGGGCGCTGCGGGGCCTGCCATTCGGCCAGCCCGGCCTCGATGCGATCGAGTTCCTCGCGGAACAACGTTTCGCGCGCCGTCGAGGCGTCGGGACGATACAGATCGGCCTCGTCGAGGCCATGGGCGCGCAGGCGCTCGGCCGGCAGGTAGATCCGGCCGGCCCGCGCATGTCGTCCCAGCAAGCGGGCTCGCTCCAGCCGCCCGTGCCAGCATCCCAGGTTGCGGGCCGCTTGGCGGGTGGTGTCGTCGGCGTCGAGAATGCGGGCGTATAGGGCGAACATGCTGCCGTAGCGGGCATCGAGAAAGGCCTCGAGATCCTGCACGGCATCAAAACCCTCGTACTCGAGCTCGATGCGGGTGCCGCCGAGGCGGTCCTCCAGGTGCGCGATCAGCATCGACTCGGCATCGCGGGCCTCACCCTCCAGGCCCAGCTCTTGCAGTGCGGCCAGCAGAGACTGGATGACCGGGTGCTCCGCATGCCCTTCGGTCATCCGCAGCAGCGCCTCGCGCCACCAGTCGAGCTTGGCCATGGCCACCTGTGGTTCGCTAATGCTTTCGCTGATCTCGGCCAAGGAGACATCCAGCGCCCGTAACGCGGTGATGGCCCGTTGTTCAACCGGGGGCAGCTTGAGACTCGCCAGGCGGAACGCACTGCCAACTGGACGGGCGAGGCGCTCGCATTCGGCATCCGGCAGACGGGGGTCGACCGCGTCGGTTTTCGGTTGGGCATTCATGGGCGCGATCATATCAGCAATGCCGCTGGCGAGCCGGCCGGGCGGCGCTAAAGAAATCCGGGTTCCGGCCGACAAGCCGGAGGTCGATTCACTCGCACGCTGGCCGCCGTCGGCCATCTGTAACAGGTCCCTAAATTAATGAAGACAACCAGCATCCTGCGCCGATTGAAATGGTCCTTTGTCGGGATGGGCGTCGTCATGGGCGCTATCTTCCCGGTATTTGCCGCATTTTTCGTCGAATTCCGCGAGGGGATGCTGGGCTGGTTCGTGATCGGTTGCCTGGGCGCCGGCTTGACGGTGGGCTTTGTCAATTACGGGCTGGCCCACACGATCCTGTTGCGGCGTTTGGGGGCGCTGGCACGGCTCGCCTCCGAGGTGCGGCAGGGCAATCTGACGGAAAAGTGCAGCATTGTCAGCCATGACGCGCTGGGTGAGATCGTCGGCAGCGTGAACGCCATGATCGACCAGCTCCATGAGCAGCTCGCCGACGTCAACCGCAGCAGCCGGGCGCTCAACACCGCTGCGGGCTCCTTGAGTGACAGTGTCTCGACGGTGCTGACCGCCCAGGGTCGGGTCCAGGCGCAGCGCGAGCGCACGCTGGACGAGGCGCGTGAGGTGGCCGAGGGTGGCGAACGCTTGGCCGACGCGGTGAACGGGGCCGGGGTTCAGGCGGAGGAAATGCAGGGGCGCGCGGAGCAGACCCGCGAGCAGGTGGGCGAGAGCGTGGATTCGATCGGCCAAGCCCAGGCGCGCGTGGGCGAGATCGCCGAGCGCATCCATTCGCTGGTGGCCGCACGCGACCAGATCACCGGGATGACCGCAACCATCAACGCGGTGGCCGAACAGACCAACCTGCTGGCGCTAAATGCGGCCATCGAGTCGGCCCGGGCCGGAGAGCACGGCCGAGGTTTCGCCGTGGTCGCTGACGAGGTGCGAAAGCTCGCCGGGCGCAGCGGCGAGGCGGCCCGCGAGATCAGTACGGTCATGGAAACGCTGGGACAGGACGTGACCGCGGCGGACGAGAAGATGCGCGAGGTCAGCCGGTTTTCCGGTGACGCCGAGCGCTCGCTGCAGGTGGCCTCCACCGGGCTGGCGGACATGCTGGAGTCGGTGGCGGATACCGTGGCCCTGACCGAGGAGGCCGCCGGCCATGGCCAACGTCACCAATCGACCATTGCCCGGCTGACCGAGGATCTCTACGCCCTGCTGGAGGTGGTCGAGCGCAATGCCGACGAGATGGAGTCGGCCAGCTCGACGGTGGAGTCGGTAAACCTGGAAGCCGACCGCCTCGCCCGACAGGTATCCCGCTTCCGGCTGTGACCGTATTTCTTCGCCTGGCCGCGCCTGGCTTTCAGCCGCGCCGGGTGAGCACCCGCCAGGCAACGCGCAGCCAGGCTGCCGGTCGATTCAGCCAGCCACGCCGTGGTTGCGCCCCGAACCAGAGTGCCGGCTCGACCTGCCGTTCGCGCAGGATCTGTTCGACCCGCGCGATCACCAGACGGTAGCGCCAGCCACTTAGCCAGGGGCGGCCCAGGGGGGCGGCGCCCTGAAGCACGCCTCGAATCTGGCTTGCGAAGTGCTCGTTGAAACGCCGGAAGGCGAAGTCCACCTGTTGTTCGCGCCAGTGCGCGTCGGTCACCCGCATCTCGGTGAGCATGTCGGCCGGCAGGCGCATGGCCCGTCCGGCTTCCCAGTCGGAGTGGGCATCCAGCCAACCGTCCACCAGCAAAACCGCGGTGATTAGTCCGTCGACACGGGCCTGATCGGTCGTGCCGAGGCGGTCGAACCCCTCCGGGCGGAAGGCGGGCAGTCGGGCCCGATAGTGCGCGATCAAATCGCCCAGGTTGGCCGGTTCGGTCACCGGCACCAGCGGGGCGTTACGCAGTCGCGCCTCCACGGGCCAGGCAAGCAGGTCAGCAATACGCGGGAGCATCTCAGGTACTTACCTCGTGTTGGTCGGCCGGCAACAGGCCGGCGATGTCCTCGGGATGGTCGATCACCGCCGTGGCGCCCCAGTCCTCGATGGGGCGCTCGCCGTCGAGGTAGCCCCAGCGTCCGGCGATGGTCGGCATGTGGGCCGCGTTGCCCGCGATGATGTCGCGCTCGTGGTCGCCGACATACCAGATGCTGCTCGGCTCCAGCCGCAGCTTTCCAGCGGCGAACCATAGCGGATCGGGGTGGGGCTTGGCCCGGCTCAGATCGTCGCCGCAGACCACCACGTCCGGCTCCAGGGCCAGGGCGGCGAGCAGCCGATGGGTCAGCTCGCTGGGCTTGTTGGTCACCACGCCCCAGGGCATCCCGCGCGTTTCGAGCATGTCGAGCAGATCCTCTAGCCCGGGGAAGAGTCGCGTGTGCACCGCCAGGTTCTCGCCGTAGACGGCCAGAAAGCGCTCGCGCAAGCCGTCGTAATCGGCGTGCTCTGGCGTGACCTGCAGGCCGATCCCCAGCAGGCCGCGTGCACCGTTGGAAACATTGGGCCGGATGGCGGCCAGTTCCATCGGTTCGAGCCCGCCCTCGACACGCAGGTGATTGAGGGCCGCGGCCATGTCGGGGGCGGTGTCCAGCAGGGTGCCGTCCAAATCGAACAGGATGGCGTCGGGCGGGCAGAGGGCGGGCATGGATATCATTCCTTCACGAAGGCCATCAGGTAGTTGACGTCCAGGTCGCGATCATTGAGCGAGAATGCGCGGGTCAGCGGGTTGTAGACGATGCCCGTCGAGGCGATCGGTTTCAGACCGGCCCGTCGGCCCATGCCGGCCAGCTCGCCAGGGCGGATAAAGCGGCGATGGTCGTGTGTGCCGCGGGGCACCATCTTGAGCAGATATTCCGCCGCGACGATGCCCAGCAACCAGGATTTGGGGTTGCGGTTGAGCGTCGACAGGAACACACGGCCGCCGGGGCGTACGGCCTCGGACAGGGCCGTCACGATCGCCTCGGGATCCTCGACGTGCTCGAGCATCTCCATGCAGGTGACCACGTCGAACGTGTCGGCATGTGCCGGGGCGAATCGCGTGATGTCGGCGACCTGGTAGTCGATATCCAGGTACTCGGGGGCATGGCCCCGCGCCACGGCGATGACTTCCTCGGCGAGGTCGAGTGCGGTGACCCGCGCGCCGCTGCGGGCGAGGGATTCCGCCAGAATGCCTCCACCGCAGCCGATATCCAGCACGTTCTGATCACCGGGGCTGCTGTGCTGCTCGACGAAGGCCATGCGCAGCGGGTTGATCGCGTGCAGGGAGGCAAACGGCCCGTCGGTATCCCACCATTGGCGGGCGAGCTGGTTGAAGTGCGCCAGTTCGTCCGGCGAGGCGCTGGATTCGGTCGCGGGCGTCCGGGCAGAGGTGGTGTTCATGGGCTGGTGCCTCCGACGACGGGTTACAGGCGGGCCTTGGCGTGCCGTATCGGCTCACGCCAGGCATTGGCCTGATCGATGATCGCCCGGCTGTCGAGGTGACGCAACCGGCCGTGGCGCAGCAGGGGCTGCCCGTCGACCCAGACATCGCTGACCTGCCGGCGCGAGGCGCTGTAGACCAGTGTGGAGACCGGGTCGTAGACCGGCTGGGTCTCTGCCTCGTCGAGGTTCACCGCCACCAGATCGGCGCGTTTGCCCGGCTCGATCGAGCCGATCCGGTCATCCAGACCGAAGGCGCGGGCGCCGCCCAATGTGGCCATGTGCAGGGCCTGGTGGGCGCTTACGGCGGCGGCATCGCCGGCGACCGGCTTGGCGATGAGTGCCGCGGTACGCATCTCGTCGAACATGTCCAGGTCGTTGTTGCTCGCCGCCCCGTCCGTTCCCAGGCCGATGTTGACGCCGGCCTCCAGCAGTCTGGCCACTGGGCAGAAGCCCGAAGCCAGCTTGAGGTTCGACTGCGGGGAGTGCAGCACATGGGTGCCGGTTTGTGCCAGTCGACGGATTTCGGCCTCGGTCAGTTGTGTCATGTGCACGGCGACCAGCCGCTCGTTGGCCAGTCCCAGTCGATCGAGCCGGCTCAGCGGCCGCTCGCCGGTGTCGGTCACTGCGGTCTCCACTTCGTGCGCCGTCTCGTGGATATGCATGTGCACGGCCAGGTCGAGTTGATCACTAATGGTGCGCACGCGGGTGAGGGCGTCGTCGCCGACCGTGTAGGGCGCGTGCGGGGCAAGGGCGAAGTCGATACGAGAATGATGTCGGTAGTCGTTGATCAAGGCGATGCCCTGGCTCAAGGCCTCCTCGGCATTCGCCGACCAGGCGTTGGGCGCGTCGATCACCACGATGCCGAAGACCCCGCGCAGGCCGGCCGTCTGGACTGCCTCGATCGCCGCTTCGGGAAAGAAGTACATGTCGGCCAGGCAAGTGGTGCCACCGCGCAGCATTTCCAGTGCAGCCAGCATGGTGCCGTCGCGGACGAAGTCGTGGCCGAGCATCTGCCTTTCCACCGGCCAGATGTGTTCTTGCAGCCAGGTCATCAGGGGCAGGTCGTCGGCCAGACCGCGCATCAGACTCATCGCCGCATGGGTGTGGCCGTTGACCAGTCCGGGGATCAGGGAGTGATCCGGCAGGTCGATCCAGTCGATCGGCCGGCTCGATGCCTCCCGGCGCGCGTGTGCCTCGTCCAGCGGCAGGATGGCCTCGATCACGCCATCCGTGACCACCACCGCATGCTGCTCCAATACCTCGTCGTGAGGGGCGACCGGGATGAGCCAGCGGGGGGCGAGAATCTGCGTGTGCGGTGGGTTGGTGGTCATGGGCGATCTGTCATCAAAATCATGGGCGTGGGGAGGCGGGCAAGCCTAGCATGCCGTCACGTTAGCGGCGTGCCCACCCGACTGGCCGGCACCGGCATTCCATCATGCCGTGGAGCGGAGCCCTCGGGCCGGCGCCATGTCGCTCGGAGCGGGTCTTGTCGGGATCTTGCCGATCCATGCTATCCTCGGGAACTTGCCCTTCCGATCCGTGGTGGTCGTCGAGTGGGCTTGCAAATACCGTGGATTATTCAATGCGCTCGTCGTCTCGGGGAGCGCTTTTTTGGTTTTGTATCGCCCCGGAATCGGGGCGTTGTGCGTCGAGGAGCACCGTGAGCGAGTTTCTGCTGCCTACCTACAATCGCCAGCCCGTCCGGTTTGTCCGTGGCGAGGGACCTTATCTCTGGGACGAGTCCGGCGTGCAGTATCTCGATGCTATCAGCGGCATCGCGGTGACGGGACTGGGGCATGCCCATCCCGACGTCGCCGAGGCGGTGTGCGATCAGGCCCGCACCCTCGTGCACACCTCCAACCTCTACGGGATTCCGTGGCAGGAACGCCTGGGTGAGCGCCTGGCCTCGATTTCCGGCATGCAGAAGGTCTTCTTCGGCAACTCCGGGTCGGAGGCCAACGAGGCGGCGATCAAGATCGCTCGCCTCCATGGCCGTCGGCGCGACGTGGCCAACCCCAAGATCGCGGTGATGGAACACAGCTTCCACGGCCGCACGCTGGCGGCACTGGCGGCCACCGGCAATCCCGCCATCCAGCAGGGATTCGAGCCGCTCCTGGACGGGTTCGTGCGTCTGCCCTATGGCGATGCCGAGGCCCTGAGCCGTGCGGCAAGCGATGAAGAGATCGTTGCCGTGCTGCTCGAACCGGTGCAGGGCGAAGGCGGGGTGCGTCCGGCACCTCCGGGTTACCTGAGCGCCGTGCGCGAACTCTGCGACCAACACGACTGGTTGATGATGGTCGACGAAGTGCAGACCGGCATCGGGCGCACCGGCCGCTGGTTCGGGTTTCAGCACGAAGCCAACGTGCTGCCCGACGTGATGACCCTGGCCAAGGGACTGGGCAACGGCGTGCCCATCGGCGCCTGCCTGACGGCCGGGCGTGCCACCGACCTGTTCGCCCCCGGCAGCCATGGTTCGACCTTCGGCGGCAACCCGCTGGTCTGTCGGGCCGCCTGCACGGTGCTGGACGTGATCGAGCGTGACGGGCTGGTCACCCGCGCCGAGTCCCTGGGCAAGCTTCTGGTGGAGCGGGTCCGTGCCGGGCTGGGCGACGTGCCGGCGTGCCGCGAGGTGCGCGGCCGCGGGCTGATGATCGGGATCGAACTGGATCGTCCCTGCGGCGAACTAATCTCCCTCGCGTTGGCCGAAGGGCTGCTGATCAACGTGACCGCGGGCTCGGTCGTGCGGCTGTTGCCGCCGCTGATCCTGACCGAATCCCAGACCGACCTGGTCGCCGATCGCCTGATCGCGCTGATCCGCACTTGGCTCGGTTCCAACGAGGCTGCCGCGAACGCGGCTGCCGGATAACCGGCTCATGGCCCGCCACGGCGGGATCCCGCCGCAATTGAAAGTTCATGACTATGTCCACACGTCACTTCCTCAGTCTTTTCGATCTCACCTCTGACGAGTACCGCGCCCTGTTCGAGCGTGCCGGCCAGCTTCAGGCGGCACGTGAGCGCGGCGAGCGGCCCGACACGCTCTCGCGGCGTGTGCTCGGCATGATCTTCGAAAAGGCCTCGACCCGCACGCGGCTATCGTTCGAGTCGGGCATGGCCCAGCTCGGTGGCTCGGCGATCTTTCTCTCGCCGCGCGATACCCAGCTGGGTCGCGGTGAGCCGGTTGAGGATTCGGCGCGCGTGATGTCGCGGATGGTCGACGCCATCATGATCCGCGCCAACGATCACGGCATGGTCGAGACCTTCGCCGCGAATAGCCGCGTGCCGGTGATCAACGCGCTGACCGACCGCAGCCACCCCTGCCAGTTGCTCGCCGACATCTACACCTACGAACGCCACCGCGGCTCGATCGCCGGCAAGCGCGTCGCCTGGGTCGGCGATGGCTTCAACATGTGCCACTCCTACATCAATGCCGCGCGCACCTTCGACTTCGAGTTGGCTATCGCGGCCCCGGATGGCTACGAGCCGGACCCGGACGTGGTCGACGCGGCCAAGGATCGCGTCGAGCTGGTCGGCACGGCGGCCGAGGCGGTCGAGAACGCCGATCTCGTGGTCACCGATGTCTGGGCCTCGATGGGGCAGGAAGAGGAGCGCCAGCGCCGCCTGCGCGATTTCCGCGACTACCAGATCAACGACGAGCTGATGGGCCGCGCCAAGAGCGACGCGCTGTTCATGCACTGTCTGCCGGCCCACCGCGGCGAGGAAGTCACCGCCGAGGTCATCGACGGGGCGCAGAGCGTCGTCTGGGACGAGGCCGAGGCCCGCATGTTCACCCAGCAGGCGCTGGTCGAATTCCTGATGCTGGGCGAGTTCCCGGGCGTGTCCTGGCGGCCTGCCTGACTGCCCATTTCGGTATCAGGCCTTGTCGCTTTCCTCCTTCTTGCTCTTTGCTGCTCCGGTGTAGACTGCCCGAGGTGGGGCCATGCCGGCCCTGACGCCTTCGATCGATAAAGGCGAACGGCCTCGGTAGGGGCACCGTTCTGGCCAATGAGTGCGAGACCCGAAAGCCATGCCGCTGTCCACCGAGCAACTTCCGGCACTCCTCGATGCCTTGCCCGATCCGCTTTTCGTGCTGTCGGAAAGTGGGCGTTACCTGGGCGTGTTCGGTGGGTCCGACGTCGGCTTCTACCACGACGGACGCCACCTGGTCGGCCAGACCCTGCAGGAGATCATGCCCGCGGAAAAGGCGGCGGAGATCCTCAAGCAGATCGCCACATCGCTTGAGCAAAACCGCTTGCTCAAGGTCGAGTACCCGCTTGCGTCAAGTGAGGTGAGGGGGCTGGAGGGAGCCGACGGACCCGGGGAAATGATCTGGTTCGAGGGACACGTCCAGCCGTTCCCCGAGCCGATCGACGGTGAGCGGGCGGTGATCTGGATTGCTCGCAACATCTCCGAACGACGCCAGCTCGAGCAGCAATTGCGCGATGCGAGCGTGATCGATCCACTGACGCACGTGTACAACCGCCGCAAGCTGAGCGCGGAATTGCGCCGTCGCTTTGAGGAGTTTCGCCGCTACGGTGAGCCGTCGGCCGTGTTGATGCTGGATGTCGATTATTTCAAGCGAGTCAACGATCAGTACGGGCACAGCGCCGGTGACGATGTCTTGCGCATGCTCGCGGACACCTGCCGAGGGCAGTTGCGCGAAGGCGACCTCTTGAGTCGTTTTGGGGGCGAGGAGTTCGTGATCCTGCTGCCACATATCGGCGTCGGCCCGGCACGGGAGATCGCCGAGCGATTGCGTCAGGAGGTGAGCCGCTCCGAGGCACGCGTTACGATCAGTATCGGTCTCAGCGAGATACGTGCCGAGGACACGCACTTCGAGGCGTCGCTCAAGCGCGCCGACGATGCGCTGTACGAGGCCAAGCGGGGTGGCCGCAACCGGGTGGCCGTGAATTAAGTTCCCGCCCTGTTTTCCGCCGCGTGTGGCTCGCGGTTATCCTGAGAACAGACATTCGTTGATCGCCGGAGAAGCCCGTTGAGTGCCCACAAGGACCTGTCATCCCATGTCACCTGCCAGCCGAGCGGCGAGGCGCGGGTGTTGGTACAGGGATTGCGCGATGCCGTCCCCTACATCCGCGAGCACGAGGACCACGTCTTCGTGGTCGCCTTTGGCGGCGAAGCGCTCGACGAGCCGGCGAGCTTCGAGCGGCTGATCCGCGACATCGTCCTGATCGCCGACCTGGGCGTGCGGCTGGTGCTGGTGCCCGGGGCGCGTCCGCAGATCAACCGTCGCTTCCAGGAGGCGGGCTTCGAGGAACGCTTCCACGAAGGTCTGCGGGTCACCGAGCCGGCGATGATAGACCGGCTGACCGAGGCGGTCGGCGCGGTGCAGTTCGATGTGATCTCCTGGCTGTCGGCGCGCCTGAGCCTGGCCTCGGGCTCGGGGTTGGCCCAGCGGGTTCTGACCGGCAACTTCGTCACCGCGCGGCCGATGGGCGTGATCGATGGCGTGGATCTGGGGCATACCGGCGCGGTCCGCCGGGTCGACGTCGACGGTGTGCGCGATGCACTCGGCGACGGCTCGATCGTGGTCCAGTCGAACATCGGCTATTCGCCCACCGGCGAGCTGTTCAACCTGCGTGCCGAGGACGTCGCCGAGAGCATGGCGGTGGCCCTGGGCGCGGACAAGCTGATCTTCCTCACCGACCCGCTCGACGACCTGCCCACCGCCATGAGCCTCTCCGAGGTCGAGGGGCTTCTGGAGCGTCAGGGCGACAACCTGTCGACCGAGTTCCAGTTGCACCTGCACAGCGCCGTGCGGGCGTGCTCGAAGGGCGTGGATCGCATCCACCTGGTCGATCGCGAGGTCGACGGGGCGCTGCTGGTCGAGCTATACACCCGTGATGGCTGCGGCACGCTGATCACCAGTGAACCCTACGAGCGCATTCGCCCGGCGACCCTCGACGATATCGGCGGCATCCTTGCCCTGATTGAGCCGATGGAGCAGGCCGGCGTGCTGGTGCGCCGCTCGCGCGAACAACTGGAACTGGAGACCGATCGCTTCGTCGTGATCGACCGCGACGGCGACATCATCGCCTGCGCGGCGTTGTACCCCTTCCCCGAAGAGGGCACCGCCGAACTCGCCGCCCTGGTCGTGCATCCCGCCTACCAGGGCGGT
>JAGXIF010000044.1 GCA_024635755.1 Halothiobacillus sp. | reverse complement strand
CCGGCACGAAATCCAGAGTAAAAGCAGGAAACGCGTCATGCAGAGCCAATACCTCGAAACCGCGCTGGCCGCCGCCCGCGCCGCCGAAACCGTCGTCCGTCGCTACTGGCAGCAGAACGTCGAGATCGAGATCAAGGAAGACGCCACGCCGGTCACGGTCGCCGACGTGGAAACCGAGAAGGCGATCAAGGCGGTGATCCTGGATGCCTTCCCGGAGCACGGCTTCTACGGCGAGGAGACGGGCAAGACGCGGCCGGACGCCGAGTTCACCTGGCTGGTCGATCCCATCGACGGCACCAAGAGCTTCGTGCGTGAGTACCCGTTCTTCTCCACCCAGATCGCGTTGATGCAGGGCGACGAGATCATCCTGGGTGTGTCCAGCGCGCCGGTGTTCGGCGAGTACGCCTACGCGGAGAAGGGCGGTGGCGCATTCTTCATGGATCGCGCCGCGCGAGTCAGTCAGATCGACACGCTCAGCGAGGCGACGCTGTCGGTGGGCAACCTCGCGACGCTGGCCAAGCAGCCGATCGGCTGGGCGGGCCTGGCGACGCTGGTCGCCGAGGTCAACCGCACCCGCGGCTACGGTGATTTCTACCACTACCACCTGCTGGCGCGTGGCGCGATCGACCTGATCGTCGAGTCGGACGTCAACGTGCTCGACATCGCCGCGCTGTCGGTGATCGTCCAGGAGGCGGGTGGCGTGTTCACCGACCTGGAAGGCAAGGGCGTCGGCCTGGACACCACGACCGTCTGTGCTGCGGCCACGCCGGAGCTGCACCAGATCGCGCGCAAGCGGCTGGGGTACTGAGCGCGGACGACCGGTCGTCCGGGGCTTTCCTGTGGGTTGGAGGAACGATCGGGGGTGACGGTTGGAGTCAGCCCGCGCTCGGCCAGAAGTACCACAGTACGATCGAACCGAAGATGATCCGATACCAGGCGAAGCCCTTGTAGGTGTGCGTGGCGATAAAGCGCAGCAAGAAGCGCACGAATACCAGGCCGCTGATAAAGGACGCCACGAGGCCGATGGCCAGCATGGCCAGGTCGTCCGCCTCCAGTAGATGCCAGTGCTTGATCAGCGAATAGAGCGTGGCGGCGAGCATGGTGGGGATGGCGAGGAAAAACGAAAACTCGGTGGCTGCCTTGCGCGACAGGCCGAAGATCATGCCGCCCATGATGGTGGCCCCCGAGCGCGAGGTGCCCGGAATCAGAGCGAAGCACTGCACCGCACCAACCTTCAGCGCATCCAGCGGGCGCATTTCGTCGACATGCTGGATGCGCACCGCTGGTTTGAAGTGTTCCACGGCCAGGATAATGATGCCGCCGACGATCAGTGCCATGGCGACGTAGTAGGGATTGAAAAGCACCGACTGGATCCACTGATGGGCCAGTAGCCCGACGATTGCCGCGGGAAGGAAGGCGACGAAGAGGTTGAGCGTGAACCGCTGCGCCTTGCGCTCGGTAGGGAGGCCTCTCGCCGTCTGCCAGAGCGTGTGCCGGTAGTGCCACATCACCGCCAGGATCGCCCCGAGCTGGATGAATATCTCGAATACCTGGGCGTTGGTCCCGTGGTAGCCAAGCAGGTCGGCACTGATGATCAGGTGCCCGGTCGAGGAAATCGGGATGAATTCGGTGGCGCCCTCGATCAGTCCGAGGACGAGCGCAGTCAGCCACTCCGGAAGCAACATGGAAGCAGGGTCTCTTGTGGTTGTTTCTGAACTACCCCCGCGACCGGGCGCGGAGTGCGTGAAAGGTCGGCAGCATAGCGCAAACGCGGGCCGGGGAGACAGCACCTGGACCCGGCCGGGCCGGTGGGGCGTGTGACCTTGCCGAGGCTATCCGGCGAGTGGGTCGAGTCCCGCCTGACGCAGCAGGCGAGCGGTGGCGATCAGCGGCATGCCCAAAATGGCACTGGGGTCGTCGCTGACCATCCGTTCGACCAGGCACACGCCCAGCCCTTCGGAGCGCATGCTGCCGGCGCAGTCGAACGGCTGTTCGATCTCGACGTAGCGAGCGATCTCAGTGGAGGTCAGTGGGCGCATGTGGGCGTCGACCGTCTCCTGCCAGTCGAGCTGGCGCCCGTCGGGGCAGGTCAGGCTGATGGCGACGTGGAAGGTGATCGCTTCGCCGGCGATGCGCTCGAGCTGACGGCAGGCACTCGCCCGGTCGCCCGGCTTGCCCAGGATTCCGCCATCCCAAGAAAGCAGCTGGTCGGAGCCCAGCACGACTTGGCCCGGATGGCGGCCGGCCACGGCGATCGCCTTCTCGCGGGCCAGCCTCAGGCAGGCCGCGGCGGCTGGTTCCCTGTCGCCCAGTCGTTCGTCGATATCCGCCGGGTCGATGCGGTAGTCCAGGCGCAGCCGGTCGAGCAGTTGACGCCGTGTGGCGGAGCCCGAGGCGAGGATCAGGCCGGGGGTGGGGTTGATGGAATCATTGGGCATAGTGTTTGGCGAATGCGAGAGAAGCCGGTAAACTTAGCGGATTACGAATCCCGCTTGCAAGGTCGGCAGCCCCGGCTGGCCCGGCCTGCCGGTGCAGGGAGTGGGGCATTATGTCGAAAAATGACGGCCAGGACGAGCAGCAGCGGGCACCCGGTCGGCTGACCATCCCCTTCGATGTCGGCGCTGCCTGCCGGCAGGGCCTGGTCGAATCGGGCCAGGCGCCATTGGCCGCGTTGCCGCGGTGTCGCGGCATGGCCCCGCCGGATGGCGTGCTGACCTACGAGCTGCGCTTTTCCGAGGGGGTAGGGGTGCATCCCCTGCAGGCCGAGGTGCAGGTCAGCGCGCCGTTGTCGCTGGAGTGTGCTCGCTGCCAGGAGCCGGTGATCTGCCCCGTGAGCGGCCACTCGACGGTGTCGTTCGTGTTCAGCGACGACCAGGCCGGGCACGTGGATAGCGATGTCGAGCCGGTGGTGCTGGGGCGAGAGGGCCGCATTCGCCTGATCGACCTGCTGGAGGACGAGCTGCTGATGGCGGTGCCGCTGATGCCGGTCCACGAGCAGGCCTGCTCTCCGCTGGCAGAGACCCTTGCCGCCGGCCAGGCCTATGAGTCCGGTCAGATCGACGAGTCAGTCGCCGGGGGGGAAGCGGAGGACAGTCCGTTCGCGGCCCTGGCAGCACTGAAGAAAGGCCCCGACGAGGGCAAATGAATTCTTGATCCGGGAGGCGTTGTCGCGTCCCGGACGGAAATGGAAAATACAGAAGTTAACAGCAGGCGCGCCTCGGCGCGTCTTGATCATTTTGGAGGTAGAAACCATGGCCGTTCAGAAACACAAGGTTAGTCGCTCAAAGCGTGACTCGCGTCGCGCCCACGACAGCCTGAAGAATACCCAGCTGTCGATCGATCCGACCAGCGGTGAGACCCATCGTCGCCACCACGTTACTCCGGACGGTTTCTACCGTGGTCGTCGCGTGGTTGCTCAGTCGGGCGAGAACGCCTGATCTCGGTAGTATGTTGCCGGCCTGTCGCCACGGTGACGGGCGACAGGCCAAGCCGGTCCGCCGCTACGGTGCCCGGTTTGAACCGGCCGGAAGCAGGCTGTTGATAGGCATGGGGCGTTGATGACTAGCCATATCGCAATTGATGTGATGGGCGGCGACCACGGACCGGAAGTAACGGTCCGTGCCGCCGCCCGTTTCTTGTCCCGCCATCCGGATGCGGGATTGTTGCTGGTCGGTGACCAGGCCACCATCGAGCGTTATCTCGAGGCCGAGACGGGCGTGGACCTCGGCCGTATCGAGGTCGTGCATGCCGACCAGGTGGTGGCAATGGACGAATCGCCGGCCGTGGCCCTGCGCACCAAGAAAAGATCGTCGATGCGCCTGGCGATCGACCTGGTCAAGGACGGTCGTGCCCAGGCAGCCGTCAGCGCCGGCAATACCGGTGCCCTGATGGCGACGGCCAAGTTCGTCCTCAAGACCCTTCCCGGTATCGAGCGCCCGGCGATCTGCACCGCGCTGCCGAATGACGGCGGACATACCCACATGCTGGATCTCGGCGCCAATGTCGATTGCGATGCCGAGCATCTGTTCCAGTTCGCCGTGATGGGCTCGGTGCTGGTCGAGGCATTCGACAACAACCCCTCGCCGCGCGTGGGGCTGCTCAATGTCGGCGCCGAGGCGATGAAGGGCAATGACACCGTCAAGAGCGCGGCCGAGCGGCTGATCTCGGGGCCCGTCAACTACATCGGCTTCGTCGAGGGTGACGACATCTATAAGGGCACTGTGGACGTGGTGGTCTGCGACGGCTTCGTGGGCAACGTCGCGCTCAAGAGCAGCGAGGGTGTGGCCAAGATGATCAGTCATTTCCTGCGCCAGGAATTCAAGCGCGGCATCTTCTCGCGCCTGGCCGCCCTGATGGCAATGCCCGTGCTGGCCCGGCTGAAGAACCGCGTCGACCCCGGCCGCTTCAACGGCGCCAGCCTGCTCGGCTTGCAGGGCATCGTGATCAAGAGTCACGGTGGAGCGGACGTGGCGTCCTTCGGTCACGCCCTCGACGTCGCCCTGCGCGAGATCGACATGGATGTGCCTCGCCGCATCGATCAGCAACTGGAGCAACTGCTCCAGGAGCGTCAGTCCTCATGACCCATTCGCGGATCACCGGGACCGGAAGTTATCTTCCCGAACGGGTCATGACCAACCATGACCTCGAGCAGATCGTCGACACTTCCGATAGCTGGATTCGCGAACGCACCGGCATCGAGCAACGCCACATCGCCGCCGAGGGGCAGTTGACCTCCGACCTGGCCGAACCGGCCGCGCGTGCGGCGCTCGAGGCGGCCGGGCGCGTGCCCGAGGAAGTGGACCTGATCATCGTGGCGACCACTACGCCCGACCGGACCTTTCCCTCCACCGCCTGCCTGCTGCAACAGAAACTCGGTATTCATGGCCCGCCGGCCTTTGACGTACAGGCCGTGTGCACCGGCTTCGTCTACGCGCTCTCGGTGGCGGACAAGTTCATCAAGACCGGCGCGGCCCGGTGCGCCCTGGTGGTCGGGGCCGAGACCCTGTCGAACATCATCAACTGGAATGACCGTGGCACCTGTGTGTTGTTCGCCGATGGCGCCGGGGCGGTGGTGCTCGAGGCCTCTGATGAGCCGGGCATCATCCGCACCGACATCCACGCCGACGGCAGCTACGAGTCGCTGCTGACCACGGTCAAGCCCGATCCGGAGACCGCCGACCCCGAGCGCCTCGCCGATGGCACCGCCTTCATCGAGATGCGCGGCAACGAGGTCTTTCGCATGGCGGTGAACACGCTCGGCCGGATCGTGGACCAGACCATGGCGGCGGCCGATATGAGTCCCAAGGATATCGACTGGCTGGTTCCCCACCAGGCCAATATCCGCATCATCCAGGCCACGGCCCGCAAGCTGGGCATGTCGATGGATCGGGTAGTGGTCACGGTCGGCCAGCATGGCAATACCTCGGCGGCCTCCGTGCCGCTGGCGCTGGACGTCGCCGTGCGCGACGGGCGCATCAAGCGTGGTGACGTGATCCTGATGGAGGCCTTCGGCGGCGGCTTCACCTGGGGATCGGCCCTGATCCGTTACTGAATCATCCGCGAACGACCGGGAGGCTGTGATGGCGACGGAGATCGAACGCAAGTTCCTGCTGGCCGACGAGAGCTGGCGCGATGCCGTCGAGCGATCCGAACGCATGGTGCAGGGCTATCTCAACGATCAGGGGCCGGTGTCGCTGCGGGCACGTATTACCGGCGAACGAGCGTGGCTGAACATCAAGAGCCGCACGCTCGGTATTTCCCGCGATGAATTCGAGTACGAGATTCCCTTGGCCGATGCCCGGCGCATGCTCGATCACCTGACCACCGGGCCGGTCATCGACAAGGTTCGCCATTTCGTCCACCGGGGCGTGCTGCTGTGGGAAATCGACGAGTTTCACGGCGAGAACGCCGGCCTGGTCGTGGCCGAGGTGGAACTGGATCAAGAGGATCAGGTCTTCGAGCGCCCCCCATGGGTGGGCGACGAGGTGTCGCACGATCCCCGCTACTACAACGTTTCGCTGGTTAAAAATCCCTACAGTCAGTGGTAAATTGGCGCGGTGGGGCCGCACGCCCCTGCGTGGCCGGTGGCCGTCAGAACACAGAAATATCTGACAGGATTTTACGGGGTCTGGCGCGGAGCTTGCCAGGCCGGTCGTCTGCGAGACAAACGGTGGGAATCGACACGGGGCTTGTTCGCACCAAGACGAAGGTTTGCCGATGATTCGGGTCATGATTATTGATGATCACACGATGGTTCGCGCCGCGATCAGCCACCTGATCGGCGGGGCGGGTGACATCGAGGTGGTCGCCGAGGCCGACAGTGGCGAGCGGGCACTGGAGCTGTTGCGTGCCGGCGGTGTGGATGCCGTGCTCTGTGATATCCACATGCCGGGCATGGGGGGGTTCGAATGCCTCAAGCGCGCCCACCAGTCCTATCCCCGCCTGGGCTTGATCGCCCTGACCGCGGAGGCGGATGTCTCGCTCGCCCGCGAGGTGCTGGAAAGTGGCGTACATGCCTACGTCACCAAGGACGCCGAGCCGGACGAACTGCTGACGGCCATGCGCAAGGCTTCCCAGGGCAAGCGTTTCGTCTCCAGCCGGATCGCCCAGGAGATCGCCCTCCACAACGGCCGGCCCGAGGAAGATCCCTTCGATGTGCTCTCGGGGCGCGAGCAACAGGTCTTGCGGATGATCCTCGAAGGCAAGAACAACACCACCATCTCGGACGCCCTCTGCGTCAGTCCGAAGACCATCAGCACCTACCGCGCACGTATCCACGAAAAGCTGGGCGTCAACACGGACATCGACCTCCTGCGCATGGCCGTCAAGGCCGGTCGGACCGTGCTGTCGGCCTGACCCTGACGCTGACCGTTCCCTCCCGATGACTGACTCGTTTGACGCCAAGGCCTTTCTGGCCTCGGTCACCGAGCGCCCCGGCGTCTATCGCATGCTCAACGAAGCCGGCGAGATCATCTACGTGGGCAAGGCCCGCAATCTCAAGAATCGGCTGGGCAGTTACTTTCGCGGCACCCCGAAGGCGATCAAGACCCGCCGGCTGGTCGAGCAGGTCGCGTCTGTGGAAATCACCACCACCCAGACCGAGGCCGAGGCGCTGTTGCTGGAGAGCAACCTCATCAAGGCGCACCGGCCGCGTTACAACGTGCTGCTGCGCGACGACAAGAGCTACCCTTGGATCTACGTCTCCACCCACGACCGCTTTCCGCGGCTGGCCTACCACCGTGGCGCCCGCAAGCGCCCGGGGCGCTACTTCGGGCCCTATCCCTCGGCTGGATCGGTGCGCGAGACGCTCAATCTCCTCGAGAAGGTCTTCAAGGTGCGCCAGTGCGAGGACAGCGTGTTTCAGAATCGCTCCCGCCCCTGCCTTCAATACCAGATCGAACGCTGCAAGGCCCCTTGCGTGGGCTACATCGACGAGGCCGCCTATCGCCAGGACGTCGAGGACACCATGGCGTTCCTGTCCGGTCGCAGTCAGAAGCTGATCGATGATCTGGTGGCCCGGATGGAACGTGCCGCTGAACATCTCGACTTCGAGGGGGCGGCAGACCTGCGTGACCAGATCGGCATGCTGCGCGCGATCAGCCAGCAACAGGGCATCACCGGCATGTCCGGGGATGCGGATGTCATTGCCCAGATTTCGGAGCAGGGCATGACGGCGGTGGGTGTGGCCACCATCCGGGACGGACGCCATCTCGGCACCCGCCACTTCTTTCCGGATGTGCCCAACGATGCCACCCCGGGCGAGATCATCGCCGGCTTTCTCGGCCTCTATTACAGTGACCAGGACATTCCGCGCCGCGTTCTCTGCGACGAGATGCCGGAAGACGCGGAGTGGCTGGCCGGCATGTTCGCCCAGCAAGCCGGTCACCGGGTCGAATTTCTGGTGCCTCAACGAGGCAAGGCACGGGCCTGGTTGAGCGACACGCGTGAGAACGCCCGCATCGCGCTGCAAGAGCGCCTGGTCAGCCGCCGGGGACTGGCCACGCGGTTCGATGCCCTGTCCGAATGGCTCAAGGTCGAATCGATCGAGCGGATCGAGTGCTTTGATATCTCCCATACGCAGGGGGAGCTGACCGTTGCCTCCTGTGTGGTCTTCGGCCCGGAGGGGCCGCGCAAGGACCAGTATCGCCGCTATCACATCGAAGGCGTGGCCCCGGGAGACGATTACGCCGCCATGCACCAGGCGTTGTCGCGTCGTTTCGACCGGGCAGTGCGCGAGTCGGGCGTGCTGCCGGACGTGCTGTTGATCGATGGCGGGCGGGGCCAGCTGGCCCAGGCCGTGGACGTGCTCGCCGAGCGGGCGCTGACCGGCCGGGTGCGGGTGATCGGCGTGGCCAAGGGGCCGGAGCGCCGCCCCGGCGAGGAGACCCTGATCCAGCCCTTGGCCGATGCGCCGGGGTTGTATGCCGAGGACCACCTCAGCCCGCACGACCCGGCCCTGCACCTGATCCAGCAGGTGCGCGACGAGGCGCACCGCTTCGCCATTACCGGCCACCGGGCGCGACGACAGAAGGCGCGCACCCAGTCGGATCTGGAGCGCATTCCTGGCGTGGGCGGCAAACGCCGCCAGGCATTGCTCAAGCATTTCGGCGGCATCCGGGGGTTGAAGGCGGCCAGTGTCGCCGAACTGGCCAAGGTGCCGGGCATCTCTACCGCCCAGGCAGCGCGTATCCACGAGTGGTTTCATGAAGGCGGCACCGGCTGATTGATGATCGCAGCCGAGTTGCTGCCGGGCGGGCAGCGTCCGCCGTGGGCGTCCGTTTGCTACGCTTGGCCCCAATTGTCTTTTCCTTATGGTTTCGGAGTATCCCCGCATGCCGCGCCCGCTCGTCCAGATGATTGATTCGCTTTGTTGCTGGTTGAGATATCCCCTGGCCGCGCTATTGCTGGTCGGCGTGATGGCGGTCGCTGCACCGTCACCGGGATTGGCGCAGTCGCCCGCTGGCGAGACGGGTGGGCAGGCGCAGCAGGAAGGCGAAGGCCGTTACGCCGGGCTGCTCGAGCTGCTCAAGGACCCCGCCAAACTCGACGAACTGATTCGCGAGCTCGAGGCGTTGTCGGCCGCCGAAACCGCCAACGCGGGTGGCGATCGGTCGGCGGAAAGCGCGGATGCCACCGGTATTCCCGACGGTTTCGCGGGGGGTGTTTTCTCCACGGTCGCGGACACGTTCGCCGACATGGCGAACTCGGCATCCCGCCTGGCATCAGGCGGGATTCGAGTCGATTGGATTGCTGTGGGGCAGATGGTCTGGCGGGTTCTTGCCGTGCTGGCGTTGGCCTATGTGGTGCTGGCGCTGGGGCGTCTGCTGTTGCGTCGTGTGTTGGGGCGTCTGGAATCGTATGCCCAGTCTTCAAGGGCGCGCTATCGTCTGATTCGCACTGGTGTGGCGGTGCTGGCGAGCCTGGCGCTCGGCCTGGGGTTGGTGACAGTGGCCTACCTGGTGACGCAGACCGGCGTGTGGTGGCTGGCGGGAGGGGATCCCCTCGCCCGGGCTGTGCTGGGTCTCGCCCTGCAGGCCTTCGTGATGGTCGAGGTGGCTCGCCTGGTCGTCGCCGTCGCCTTCGCCCCGGCGCTGCCGGGGTTGCGGATTTTCCCGATATCGGAGGAGAGTTCGCACTTTTGGGCCGCTTGGCTGACTCGTGTGATCCGGTTCACCGGCTATGCCGGCATCATGTTGGTGCCCGCCATCCACGGGGCCGGACAAGAGGACCTGGCTTCTGCGGTCGGCTGGCTCGTGGCGTCGCTGGCGCTCGCCTATACTTGGTCCCGCCTATGGCAGGCGCGCTCCATGGTCGGCAATGCCCTGGCCGGCCGGGCGGAGTATACCCAGCGTGCACTCACCTCCTCGGCGCTTAAAGTGCTGGCCGGCAGTTGGCACTGGCTTGCCATGCTCTACGCCCTGGGCGTGTTCATGGTCGCAATCACCCGGCCCGGCGAAGCCTTGCCGTTCGTTGCGCTGGCCACCTTCAACACCGTGGTCATCGTGGGTGTGGCCACCTTCGCGGCCGCGATGCTCAGCCAGTGGATCGGCCGCGGCGTGCCCGTTCCCGATGCGGTGGCACGGCGCCTGCCTACCCTCGAGTTGCGCATGAACACCTACGTGCCGGCCATCCTTCAGGCGGCCCGATTCCTCATCGGTCTGGTTGCGCTGTTTGGGGTGCTCTGGGCATGGCATCTGGCCAACATGTTTGCCTGGCTTGGCTCGGATGACGGTCGCTGGCTGCTGGTGGCAGTGACCGACATCGTGTTGATCTTGCTGATCGCGTTGGTGACCTGGCTCGTGGTCACCGGGTTGATCGAGGGCAAGCTCAACAGCGAAAAGGACATGCCTTCAGCCCGCATGCAGACGCTGTTGGCGTTATTTCGCAGCGCCATTGCCATCGTCTTGCTGGTAATCACTGCCATGATCATCCTCTCGGAGGTTGGCGTGAATATCGGGCCGCTGCTGGCCGGCGCCGGTGTGCTGGGCCTGGCCATCGGTTTCGGTGCGCAGAAGATGGTCCAGGACGTCATTACCGGCGTGTTCATCCAGATCGAGAACGCGATCAATACCGGCGACATCATCACGGTGGCCGGCGTGACTGGCACTGCCGAACAGCTCTCGATCCGCTCGGTCACCCTCCGTGACCTGTCGGGGACGGTTCACGTGATCCCGTTCTCGTCGGTGGATATCGTCTCCAACTACATGCGCGAATTCGGCTTCCACAAAGGGGAATACGGCATTGCCTATCGCGAAAATATCGACGATGCGATTGCCCAGCTCAAGGCGGCATTCGACGAACTCGCGGCCGATCCGGACTGGAAGGATCGTATCCTCGAGCCGGTCGAGATTCCCGGGGTGACGTCGCTGGGCGACAGTTCGGTGAACATCCGCGCGATGATCAAGACCAAGCCGGGCGATCAATGGGCGGTCGGCCGGGCGTACAACCGCCTGGTGAAGATGTACTTCGACAAGGCGGGCATCGAGATCCCGTTCCCGCACACCACGCTGTACTTCGGCGTGGACAAGGACGGCACGGCGCCGCCGGCCAATGTGCACATGCTCAAAGGCGAAGACGTGGTCGAGGACAATGAGACGGAATCCGACCGTCGCTCCCGTCGCGGCAAGAAGCCCGATGGACCCGGCGGCAAGGTGCCCGCCAGCGACGACGTCGATGTGCCGGAAGACTGACCCGTCATGCCGCTGCCGGGCGTGGAAAAGCCCGGACGATCGAAACGTCGAGGCTGTTTGTTTTCATCCGTCGCAGAAAACGGGAATCAGTCTTCGAGCGCCGCGGTGACGGAGAAGGCACCGCGGATATCGCCTTCCTTGAAGCCGATCGCCTGGTCGTTGGGATACAGCCGATCAATTTCGGCCTTGAGCTTCGGATCGACGTTCGGGCCGTGGCAATTCAGACAGACGCCCTCGGTGCCGATCGCCTTCATGAAGCGCAGTTGCTTCTCCCCGTCGACTTCCGTCACGTCGTGCCATGCAATCTCGGCGACCGGCGTGCCACCGGCTTTACGTGCCTCGAAGTCTTTGAGCACGGCGCGCTCCCAGTCGGTGGGTTCGGTCGCGCGCGGCTTGAGGCTGGTGCGGCGCAGGGTATAGCCGCTTTCCGCGATCATGTCGGCGGCGATTTCCGGGGCGCGTTCGTTGCAGACCTGGATGGCGGCCATCGGGCCACCCACTTTCATGGCGGCTTGCAACTCGCCCTTGAGCGTCTTGCCGAAGGCTTGCGTCGTGGCCTTGTAGTCCTGCAGTTGCGCCTTGACGGTCTCGTTGCTCGAGGGGGCGGCGTGGGCCGGCATCGCGGCCAAACCCAGTGCGGTGGCGGCTAGCAGCGAGGGGATGAGTCGTGTTTGCTGGATCATGGGCGTCTCCTTGAATCGGCCTAGGGATAATCAAGGGATATGTGGGAAAACACTCATTCTTATAGTAAGGCCCGGGGATCGGTCCAAGATGGATCGCTACCCAGCACGAAAAACGCCGGCCTCGTGGGGAGGCCGGCGTCGAAGGAGGCGATGGGGCGTGCGGGTCAGAACGGGTTGTAAGATTTTTCCTGGGTGAACTGCATGTACCCCACGCCGGCGCCCAGCCGCAGGCCCACGCCAACGCGGATCGGGGCGACCACGATCGACTGGGAGCGCAGGTACTGCATGCCCCCGCCGCCGACCAGGAATGCCGAACCGTTGACCCCGGCGAAACGCTGAAAGATCAGGTCCGGTCGCGGCAGGTTGTAGACCAGCATGAATACCCGGCCGGCATCGCCGCCGAAGTCCCATCCCACCGACGGGCCTTGCCAATAGACCGTTTGCTCCACGCCGGCCTTGGCGACGAATTCGCCCTTACCGTAGCGCAAGCCGACGATGAAGGCGCCGCTGCCTTCCTCGCCCTTGATGATGGCGTTGGGGCGGCCGTAGTCGGCAAAGGCGCGGTCGACCATCTTGGCGATGGCCTCTGCCGAGCCTCCCAGGAAATCCACCGCCTCGCGGGTGGTCTCGTAGCGGTCGTAGCCCTCGATCTCGCTGTCCTGGGTGGCGGCTCCCTGCGGTTCGTTGCCATTCGTGCCGTTGGCGGGATTGCTCGCGCAGGCGCCCAGGAACAGTGCCGCCGCCAGCGGCAGAATCAGCCGGGTTAGTCGAGAAAGCGGCCTTGTCGAATCGATGTGGGGAAAACCTTTCATGTCTCGAAGATCCTTGCGTTTCGGGGGTGGCGGATGAATGCCGGTGGCCGTAAGGGATGACTGGCATATTACGGCAAAGTTTCCCTTGTCGTGGTGTCGGCCGGGCGAGCGTGCCGGTTTGTCGTGGCGCAGCGCCGCGCTGCGGTTGACAACCCGCTGATTTAACGGAAGCATACGCGGTCCGCGCCCGCGGGAACGCCTCTGCAACGAGAATATATATGAGTATCAAATCCGACCGCTGGATTCGCCGGATGGCCCAAGAGCACGACATGATCTCGCCCTTCGAGCCAGGCCAGGTGCGAAGCGCACCGAATGCCCAAGGCGAGCCCGAGCCCATGGTGTCCTACGGGACCTCCAGTTACGGCTACGATGTCCGCTGTTCGACCCACTTCAAGGTGTTCACCAATATCAACACCACGATCGTGGATCCCAAGGCGTTCGATCAGCGCAGCTTTGTCGACGTGCATTCCGACGTCTGCATCATCCCGCCCAACTCGTTCGCGCTGGCGCACACGGTCGAATACTTCCGCATCCCGCGCAATGTGCTCACCATCTGCCTGGGCAAGTCCACCTACGCCCGGTGCGGGATCATCGTCAACGTCACCCCGCTCGAGCCGGAGTGGGAAGGGCACGTCACACTGGAATTCTCCAACACCACCCCGATCCCGGCGAAGATCTACGCCAACGAAGGGGTGGCGCAGATGCTGTTCCTGGAGTCCGACGAGGTCTGCGAGACCTCCTATCGGGATCGGGGCGGCAAGTACCAGGGGCAGCAAGGGGTCACCCTGCCCAGCGCCTGATGCCCGCCCTGCAACGTGGGGCTCCCGTTTGGGGAGGCCTCGGCAGGAAACGTCCGCGCGCCACCCTCTCCCTCCGGAGACGGGCGGGCGGCGACGCGATTGGTCAGCAATTCCTCAGCTGGCCGATTCCTCGACCGCATTGAGTTCCATCACGTCCCAACCGCGGGCCCGTGCCTCACTCAGCAGGACCGGATCGGGGTCGACCGCGATCGGGTGGTCCACCTGTTCGAGCAGCGGCAGGTCATTGCGCGAATCCGAATAGAACCAGGTTTCTTCCGGGCGCGCCTTCTGCGCCTCCAGCCATTCCTCCAGTGCCAGGATCTTGCCGTGCTGGAAGGTGGGCGTGCCGGTGTAACGGCCGGTATAGCGGCCATTGCGTCGCTCGGGCTCGGTCGCCAGCAGGTGGGGGATGTCGAACAGTCTGGCAATCGGGCCGGTGACGAACGTATTGGTTGCCGTGATCAGCATCAGGGTGTGCCCTTGACGTCGGTGTGATTCGACCAGCTCACGCGCCTGCGAGGAGATCATTGGTCGGATGCGTCGCTCGACGAACTCGTCCCGCCAGGCCTCCAGTTCTTCGGCCGGGTGCTCGGCCAGGGGAGCCAGTGCGAAACGCAGATAGGCGTCGATATCCAGCGTGCCTTGCTGGTAGTGCTTGAGGAACTCGTCGTTGTGACGCGCGTAGTCCTCGGCGTCGACAATGCCGCGTTCGGTCATGAAGGCGCCCCAGGCGTGGTCGGAGTCGCCGGCGAGCAACGTGTTGTCGAGGTCGAAGATGGCCAGTTTCACGAAATGCCTCCTGCTTGGCAGGGCGATGTTCGCCTGCCGTCTTGATCGCTGTTGGTCGGTTCGGTGTGTCCGAACGGGCGCGCATCATAACCCATAGGCCAAGCGGTTTTATCCGCTCGACGTTTTGTGAAAGAATCATTACCACTTGGGTAGTTGCGATCGATCCGTGAATTGGTCGTTCTGCCCCTGCGGGGCCGAGGTGCCCCGCGACTAGGCGTATGACTTTTGCAAGAGTGAAATCGTGATTGACCGTAGCGGCTTTCGTCCCAACGTCGGAATCATCGTCTGCAACCAGCGGGGCGACGTGTTCTGGGGCAAGCGGGTAGGGCATCGCTCGTGGCAGTTCCCGCAGGGCGGGATCAATGCCGACGAGCGGCCCCTCGAGGCGATGTATCGTGAATTGCACGAGGAGGTCGGGCTCCGGCCGGAACACGTGTCCGTGGTTGCCTGGACGCGGGGCTGGCTGCGCTACCGGTTGCCGCGCAACATGGTGCGTCGCCACCTCCAGCCCGTGTGCATCGGCCAGAAGCAGAAATGGTTCCTGCTGCGACTGCGCACGGACGAGTCCGCCTTCGATCTCAACGCCTCGCACAAACCCGAATTCGACGGCTGGGAGTGGCGCCCGTTCTGGTCGATTCTTCCCGAAGTGATCTATTTCAAGCGCACGGTCTACTTTCAGGCGCTGCACTCACTGGCGCCCTTTGTCGGTGACGTGTCGCCCGAGTGCCCCGCCGATTGCCTGCCCGAACAGATCGAACAACGGCTGGAACGCGCTAACCAAGGCGAGTCGCACGCCAATGTCGGGGCAGGAAACGCCGATGCTAGATGAACTCCGACAGATCGTCACCGAGGTTTCCAAGTCCGCCGACTTGCGTGCGGCCCTCGACCTGATTGCCCGCCGGGTGCAATCCGCGCTGGATGCGTCGGTCTGCTCCGTCTATGTCCTTTCTGACGAGTCGGCCCCCGAGGCGGGCGACCATGTGCTGGTGTTGCAGGCCACCGAGGGGCTGAACAAGGCGATGATCGGCCACGTCTCGCTGGCGCTCGAAGAGGGACTGGTCGGGCAGGTGGCCCGTCGTGCCGAACTGATCAACCTCGAGGATGCCTCCCGGCATTCCGCTTTCAAGTTCGTCACCGATATCGGCGAGGAGCCGTATCACGGCTTCATGGGCGTGCCGATCATCCACCGCGGTGAGGTTCTGGGTGTGCTGGTGGTCCAGGCGCGTGAGCGCCGGCGCTTTTCAGAAGATCAGGAATCCTTTGTCGTCACGCTGGCCACGCAGTTGGCCTCGGCCCTGCGCCATGCGCGGGCCAGTGGCGAGCTGATGCGCACCGGCAACGAGCCGGGCGAGTTCGATTCGGCCTTTTCGGCGCGCGGCCTGCCCGGCTCGCCGGGCGTGGTCTTCGGTACCGCGGTCGTAGTCGCCGACGGCTACTCGCTGGAGCTGGTGGAAAGCCGCGAGGTCGACGACATCGATCATGAGCTGGCCGTGCTCGACAGTGCCATCGAGGCGGTTCGCCAGGAATTCGAGCAGCTCAAGATCGACTTTGCCCGCGCCTCGGGCAGCGAGGAGGAAAACCTCCTGTTCGATGCCTTCATTCGCATGCTGTCCGGCGGTTCGCTGGTCGAGGGCATCGAGCAGCACATCCGGGCGGGCAATTGCGCTCCGGCGGCTCTGCGCGATGCCATCGCCGAGCATGCCGCCGTCTTCGAGCAGATGAGCGATGCTTACCTGCGCGAGCGAGCGCAGGACATCCGAGATCTGGGCAATCGCATCCTGCAAAAGCTGCATGCCGAGAGCGCCGGGCCCTGCGAGTGGCCGGAGCAGATCGTGCTGGTGGGCGCCGACCTGTCCGCCTCCCACTTGGCCGAGGTGCCCACGGAACGACTCGTGGGCATCGTCTCCAGCACCGGTTCCGGCTCCTCGCACCTGGCCATCCTGGCCCGGGCGCTGGGGGTGCCGGCGGCAATGGGCGTGTCGGACCTGCCCATGACCCGGTTGCGCAACAAGGAGGTGGTCGTCGACGGCTACCGCGGCCTGGTGGTGGTGCGCCCGCGCGGCTCGTTGCGCGAAGAATTCATGCGCCTGGCGCGCGAGGAGGCCGAGCTCACCGAGGAGCTGGCCGCCCTGCGCGACGAACCGGCGCTGACCTCCGACGGCGTGCGGGTGGCGATGCACGTCAATATCGGGTTGCTCTCCGACATGGCGCCGTCGCTGACCGTGGGCGCCGAGGGAATCGGCCTGTATCGCACCGAAGTGCCGTTCCAGATCCGCAAGCAGTTCCCGGGCGAGGACGAGCAGGCGCACATCTACCGCGAGGCGCTGGAGACGTTCGCCGGCAAGCCTGTGGTGCTGCGTACCCTCGACGTGGGCGGCGACAAGCCGCTGTCCTATTTCCCCATTCGCGAGGACAACCCGTTCCTCGGCTGGCGCGGCATCCGGCTGGTGCTGGATCACCCGGAAATCTTCCTCACCCAGTTGCGGGCGATGCTCAAGGCCGCCGCGGGCCTGAACAATCTGCATATCCTGCTGCCGATGATCTCGGCGGTGGACGAGCTCGACCAGTCTCTGGCCTACATCGCCCAGGCCGTCGACGAGGTCTCCGACGAGATCGGCGACCTGCAGGCGCCCAAGGTGGGGGCGATGATCGAGGTGCCCTCGGCTGTGTACCAGGCGGATGCATTGGCCAGCCGCTGCGACTTTCTCTCCATCGGCACGAACGACCTGACCCAGTACCTCCTCGCCATCGACCGCAACAACGAGCGGGTGGCCTCGCGCTACGACGCGCTCCATCCGGCGGTGCTCACCGCCATCCGTGACGTCTGCGCCGCGGGGGCGCGACACGACTGCCAGGTGGCCGTCTGCGGCGAACTTGCCGGCGATCCTATGGGCGCCGTGTTGCTGCTGGGCATGGGGATCAATTCATTGTCGATGAGCGCCGGTTCGCTGCCGCGCATCAAGTGGGTGATTCGCTGCTTTTCGTATACCGAGGCGCGTGAACTGCTGGAGCGGGCGATGCAGTGCGAACGGCCCAGAGAGATCCGGGCATTGCTCACCCAGGCGCTGGAAGATCGGGGGCTGGGTGGATTGATCCGTGCCGGTCGCTACTGACCGGCTACGCCGCCGGGTTGGGTGGCGATTGACTTGGCCCGCCTGGATGCCTATTATGTCGCACCTTCGTCACCGGACGGGTCGAACCGCACCGGCGGACGAGGCGCGTTTGCGTTGACGGCGAACGGAGTGTAGCGCAGCCTGGTAGCGCACCTGGTTTGGGACCAGGTGGTCGGGGGTTCGAATCCCTCCACTCCGACCAAAATGCCGAAACTTGCGCCTGTAGCTCAATCGGATAGAGCATCGGCCTTCTAAGCCGAGGGTTGCGGGTTCGAGTCCTGCCGGGCGCGCCAAAAGCGCACCTGCTTGTAGTGTGAATGCCTTCTATGGTGACTGTAGCTCAGTTGGTAGAGCCCCGGATTGTGATTCCGGTTGTCGTGGGTTCGAGCCCCATCAGTCACCCCACCATCCCGATCGATCGAGCCCGCCACCTGGCGGGCTTTTTCGTGTGTGCCGCTGTGCTGGTGGTGTTCCGCCGCCCGGCTGCCGGCCGGTCATGGCGGTGATGGTCAGTCGCCTCGGTCGCGCTGTTCCCGGGAGCGTCGCAGCACCTCTTCGTGGCGATCGTTGACGTAGAGCGCATAGCTGAGCACTTCGGCCACGGCGCGGAACAGGGCTTCCGGAATGTGTTCGCCCAGGTCGATCTGCGCCAGGGCCCGTGCCAGTTGCGGGTCTTCAACGTCCGGCACGCCCGCCTCCCGGGCGCGCTCCAGTATCTGGCGAGCCAGTTCGTCCTGGCCGGTGGCCACCACCTGGGGGATGTCGGTGCCGTCGTAGCGCAGGGCAATCGCCTGGCGCCGGCTCTTGTCGGAAGAAGGGCGCTTGTCGTTCATGCCTGCTCGCTCAAGAAACCGGTCTGTGCCGGGCGCCGGGTCTGCGGTTCGAGCCGATCCTGCACCGTTTTCGGCGGCGGTCCGGGGTAGGCCGACACCCGGCCCGGCGTCAGGCCGGCGGCGACCAGGCCCTGACTCAGCTGCGTGCGTGAGCCCTCGAGTACCTGCACCGTGCCCGGCTGGTCGGCGAATAGATCGATGTCGATGCGATCGCCGCGCAAGTTGAGGGCCGCGTGCAAGGGGCCGAGGTTGGGCCATTCCATCGCCAGATCCACCTGCCAACGTCCCCCCGGTGTCGCTTGCGCGCCGTCTTCCGGTTCTTCCCGGATTGTCATGCGCAGACTGTGGGCTTCGTTGGCGAGCTGTACTGGGATCTCCAGCAGCCAGGTCGGCTGCGTCGGGGTGGTCTGGGTGCCCGCGGCCTGGCCCGCCGCCCCCTGGGAAAGAGCGGTGCTGATTTGACTGCGTTCGACTTGGTTGCCGAGTCGTTGCATGAACTCCAGCATCTGTTGTCGGGCAGCCGGTTCGCGTGGCGCCAGGTCCGGCTGGGTGCGCAGGGTCTGGGCCGCCCGTTGCAGCAGGCCGCCCAGCGGGGTGTCGCTCGCCCCCGTGGTCCCGCCTGTGAAAGGCGCGCTGAAAGCGGCTGTCGTCCCGCTGGACGATGCCGAGGCATGGCCCGCCGAAGAAAGCAGGCCGCTGACCAGACCTTGCAGTAGGCGCGGCTCGCGCAGTGCGGTGAGCAACGGTAGTAGGCCCTGCAGGCCGGGAGGGATGGCCTGCGCCGTGCTGCCGCCGGCCTGGCCAGCCGTTCCGCTGGCGGGCGGCACGGGGCTGAGCTTGCCCAGGGTTTGCAGCAGCTGACGAGTCAGCTGCATCTCGTCGAGCGTGCGGGGGTCCGGCGGCGGCTGCATGGGCCGCAGATGCACCTGTTCACCGAGCCGGCTGACGATCAGGTCGATCGCCTGTCCGGCCTTGAGCGGATGCTGGGTGGTCACCTGCAATTGCCCTCCGGCGACCGAGAGCATGGCGCGGTCGCCGGGTCGGGCATCGGAAAGCGAGATGGCGGCCAGCCGCTGGCCGGTTTCCAGACGCAGGGCCGGGCCGGAAGAGGGCGCGTGACCGGGTTGTTCGACCTTGAGGATCTTCATGGGGTATTCCGGCCGCCGGGCAATGCAGAAATGGATTGAGCGAGCCCGTTCCCGGGACGTATCACTCGGGCGATGGTAGGGCGCAGACCTGTCGCCCACAAGCCACAGCCATTGTCGCGAACTTTGCCATGGAGTGACAAAGTTTTGACATGCCCGGCGGCCCACGCTAGCTTGCCGGTGAACTTTTCAGTGGCTTGCTTGCCTGCGTTGCCAGCCTGGGGCATACCCCGGAGACTAGCGGCGGAGCTGAGAGGGCCTCGACATACCCTTGCCCCATTTCTAAGGAGAGATGCATGCCGCGGCCGCAACCCCTGTGCTGGATCGACAGTCAGGCCCCAGAGGCGTCGTTGTTGGGTGAGCAGTTGTCCCTGCTGGGCTTCGATGCCCGCACGCGATCGGCGAACGACGCCGAACCGCCCGACAGACCGATGTGTTATCTCACGTTCGCCTCGGACGAGGTGCCGCAATCCATCGACCGGCCATGGATTGCGTTGGGGGAGATTGGCGGCACGCCGTCCCGTCCGCCACATGCCCAGTTGCCCTGGCCGGTACCGCTCGAGACCCTGCGGGCGGTGCTCGCTCCCATGAAGAGCCGCTGGCACGGCGAGCGACTGCGGCAGGAGCAGCGCGGCTTGATCGGCAGCAGTCGGTCGCTGGAGATGCTGCGTCACGAAGTGGCGCAGGTGGCTCCGACGGATGCCACGGTCTTGATTCTGGGCGCAACCGGCACCGGCAAGGAAGTGGTCGCGCGCATGATCCACATGCTCTCCGAGCGCGCCGACAAGCCGTTCGTTCCGGTCAATTGCGGGGCGATCCCCGGGGATCTGCTCGAGTCCGAGCTGTTCGGTCACGAGAAGGGGGCGTTCACCGGGGCGATCACTCAGCGCAAGGGCCGCTTCGAGCTGGCCCAGGGCGGCACCATCTTTCTCGACGAGATCGGCGACATGCCGTTTTCCATGCAGGTCAAGATCCTGCGTGTGCTCCAGGAGCGCAAGTTCGAGCGTGTCGGCGGCAGCACCTCCTTCGACGCCGATGTGCGCATCGTGGCCGCCACGCACCGTGATCTGCTCAGCATGGTCGACGAGGGCAAGTTCCGCCAGGATCTCTACTACCGCCTGAACGTCTTCCCGATCCAGACCCAGCCGTTACGCGCCCTGCGTGACGACCTGCCGGAAATCGCCGAGGCCCTGGTCCAGCGATTGAATCGGGAAGGGCGGCCGGCCCCGGAGTTGAGTCCGGAGGTGTTGTCGGTCCTGCAGCAGCACGACTGGCCGGGCAACGTCCGCGAACTGGCCAACGTGCTCGAACGTCTCGGCATTCTGGCCGGTGGCCGTGCCGCCCGGGTGGCCGACCTGCCGGCCCATCTGCAGCACCTCACACCGGCCGAGCCGACCGGCGCATCGTCCGAGATCGAGCGTCAACAGACACCAAGCGAGCGTTTCGACCCCGATCCGCGCAGCATCTGGTCGTTGACCGAGGGCATCGGCCCGCGCCTGCCGCTGACCCGAGATGAGGTCGAGGAATGCGACCTGACCCTCCCGGATGACGGGATCTCGCTCAAGGGCCAGCTCGAGGCCATCGAGCGGGCCTGGATTGAGGCCGCCCTAACGCAGGCCGATGCCGTGGTTGCCAAGGCGGCGCGCCTGCTGGGGATTCGCCGGACCACCCTGGTCGAGAAGATGCGCAAGTACCAGATCAGCTAGCTGATTGAATCCGCCCGTCGACCTCGCTCGGCCGGTGGGTTGCATGTCCGTCCGGGGCGACGCCGTTCATCTTCGTCTTTCCTCCTTGTTGGCACGGGTCCTGCTAGAAGTTGTGCAGGCAAATCCGCGACAATCAACGAGGTGGGTCCATGAGCGGCAACGACATGTCCGTCGATCAGATCCTTTCCCAAATGCAGCAGCTGCGCAGCGCGGCTACCCAGCGCCCGGCGGGCATCGAGCAGGTCAACCCGGCCGCTCAGGGCGTCAGCGAGGTGGAGAGGGCCTCATTCTCCGATGCGCTTACCCAGGCCGTGGGCCAGGTAAATGAGCTGCAACAGGCCTCCGGCGACTTGAAGAATCGCCTGCAGGCGGGGGATGACCAGGTCACCCTGACCGAGGTCATGCTTGCCTCGCAACGCTCGTCGGTCGCCTTCGAGGCGACCATGCAGGTGCGCAACCGACTGGTTCAGGCTTACGAGAAAGTCATGAACATGCCGCTCTGATCGATTTGTCAGACATTTCATCCGCTTAGATCGATACGGACACCGTTATGGCCGAAGGTTCTGCAATCGCCACCACCACTCCCGGAGAAAGCCCGCGCTGGATCCGGCAGATGGATGCGTTCACCCAGTCGTCAAGTTTCCGGCAGTTGCTGCTGCTGATCGCACTGGCGGCGGTGCTCTCGTTCATGGTGGGGTTTTTCTTCTGGGGGAGCGGCAAGTCGATGGTGCCGCTCTACAAGTCGCTGGATGCCGCATCCTCGGCCGAAGTGGTCGATGCGCTCAAGGCCGCCGGCGAGCCGTATGAGATCGCCTCCAGCGGCACGGTGATGGTGTCCGCCGATCGCCTGCCGGAGATCCGCATGCTGATGGCCCAGCAGGGGCTGCCCGGCTCCAAGGGTGTCGGGCTAGAGATGCTGAACCAGGACCAGTCCCTGGGCACCAGCCAGTTCATCGAACAGGCCCGTTACCAGCGTGCTGTCGAGACCGAGCTGGCGCGGTCCATACAGACCATCGGCGGCATTCGCGCAGCAAGGGTGCATGTGGCCCAGCCGGAAAAGTCCGTTTTCGTTCGTGATCGCAAGACGCCCACCGCCTCGGTGATCATCGATCTCAAGGGTGGCACGGAGCTCGGGCGCAGCCAGGTCAACGGCATCGTCCATCTGGTCGCTTCCAGCATCAACGACCTGTCGCCCGAGAACGTCAGCGTGGTCGATCAGGGCGGCAACTTGCTGTCGAACTCCGGGGGTGATGCCGCCGGCATGGGGCTGACCAGTCGCCAGTTCCAATACCGTCAGAATCTTGAACAATCCTATGCCCGCCGGATCGAGTCGCTGCTCGCACCGATCGTCGGATCGGACCGTGTCCGCGCGCAGGTGTCGGCCGAGATCGACTTCTCCCGGCGCGAGGGCACCAGCCAGACCTACGGTCCGGATGCCGGGGTGCTTTTAAGCGAGCAGGTCAGCGAGAACACCCGCTCGCTCGGCGCCAGCGGGCAGGGCATCGGGGGCATGCCGGGGGCGATCGCCAACCAGCCGCCGGGTGGTGGCGAGGTCAACCCCGCCGAAGGCGGTGGCGGTATCGCTCCGCCGGCGGACCTGAGCGTCGAGGAGTTCCAGACCGTGGCGCAGACGCCGATCGATAGTGATCGCGACGTGACGCGCAACTTCAATGTCGATCGCCAGATCCAGCACACCCAGTTCGCGACGGGGCAGATCGAGAAGCTCAACGTCGCCGTACTGCTCGACGAGAATGCCACCGGTAGCGGCGCCGACGGGGAGACGGGGCTGCCGGCAGAAAAGCTCGAGCAGATGCAGAACCTGGTGGCCCAAGCCGTGGGCCTGAACGCCGAGCGTGGCGACCAGGTCACCCTGACCAGCTTCCCGTTCGTCGATCAGAGCATCGAGCCCGTCACCACGCCGGTCTGGGAGCGGGGCTGGTTCTGGACCACCTTGAAGAACGCGGGCATCGGCCTGGCCATGCTGCTGGTCTTCCTCCTAGTGGCCCGTCCGCTGATGAAAATGCTGGCAGAAACGCGCCGCGAGCGCGCCCTTGCCGTACCGGAAGCCGGCGAGCAGACGCCGCAGTACAATATGCCGGCACAATACCCCGATGAACGCCGTGGGCCTTCCGGGGAGCCGGCCGAGGACGTGGACGAGAACGACCTTTCCAATGTTCCCGAGCTGATCGGCAACGCAAGCTACACCGACAAGCTCAAGCAGTTGCGCAAGAGCGTCAATCATGATCCCAAGGCCGTCGCCGCGGTGATCAAGCAATGGACGCACGAGGAGAGCTAAACAATCATGGCCCAGGCACCCGACAGCAATTTGCCGCAGGGAAGTCCGCTCTCCGGCCTGAAAGGCCCCGAGAAGGCGGCCATCCTGATGATGGCCCTCGGCGAGGAATCCGCGGCGCACATCTTCGGCCATCTCGACCCGCGCGAGGTGCAGAAGATCGGCCAGGCGATGGCGGTGCTCAAGAACGTCACTCGCCCGCAGATCCAGTCGGCACTCGACGAGTTCAGTGACGATCTGGAAAACCAGACCGGTCTGGCGCTGGGCTCGAACGACTACATCCGCAATGTCCTTACCCGCGCGCTGGGCGAGGACAAGGCCTCCGGTCTGCTCGAGCGGATATCCTCGCAGGGCGGCAGGCGCAATCTCGAATTCCTCAAGTGGATGGATGCCCGCTCGATCGCCGAGATCATCCGCTACGAACATCCGCAGATCATTGCCATCGTGCTCTCGCACCTGGAGAGCGACCAGGCCGCCGAGATCCTGCAGATGCTGCCGGAGAACACGCGCACCGATATCGTGTTGCGTATCGCCCACCTGGAAGGCGTGTCGCCGCAGGCCCTCGAGGAACTCGACGACATCATGGAGCGCCAGGCATCCGGCACCCAGGGCGGCAAGTCCTCCAAGGTCGGCGGGGTCAAGATCGCCGCCGGCATCATGAACTTCCTCGAATCCAACCTTGAAGAGGAGTTGATGGGCCGGGTCAAGGACACCGACGAAGACTTGGGTACCCGAATCGAGGACCTGATGTTCGTCTTTGCCAACCTGGTCGACGTCGAGGATCGCAGCTTGCAGGTGTTGTTGCGCGAAGTGCCGGCCGACAAGCTGCTCCTGGCGATGAAGGGCGCCGATTCCGAGCTCAAGGAAAAGATCTTCGGCAACATGTCGCGGCGCGCCGCCGAGATGATGCGCGACGACCTCGAGACCCTGGGGCCGACACGCCTCGCGGACGTCGAAGCGGCGCAGAAGGAAGTGCTCCAGGTCGCCCGTCAATTGGCCGACGAGGGCAAGATAGCCCTGGGCGGGGGTGGTGGCGATGAGTTCATCTAACCAGGACGCCATACTGACCCGCCCGCTGGCGGTCGAGGACTGGCAGGAGCTCGTCGATGCTTGGGAGCTGCCGGATTTCTCGGTCGATACGCCGAACGAGCCGGACAACCCGGACGACGGCCTCGATCCGGTTGCCGCCGAAGAGATCGCTGCCGCCCGGGCCGAGGCCGAAAAGCGCGGCTTCGAGGCCGGCGAACAAAAGGGGCGCGACCTGGGCTACCAGGACGGGATGGCCGCCGCGCGCGAGGAGATCGAGCAGCTGGAAAACCGCTTGCGCGGCTGGCTCTCGCACCTAGAAGCCCCGCTGCAACTCATGGACGACGAAGTAACCGAGCAGCTCACGGCCCTGGCCACCCAGATCGCCCGCGTGATGGTGGCGCGCGAGGTGCAGGCCGATGCATCGGGCTTGCCCGAGATTGCCCGCGAGGCGTTGGCGGCCCTGCCAGTCTCGGCCCGGGCGGTCACCTTGCGCTGCGCCCCGGCCGACGAGTCGGCGCTGCGCGAGGTGCTAGACGCGGGGCGTTTTGCCTCCCTGGACTTGCGCGCCGATCCGGGCCTGGATGCTGGCGGGGTGGTCGCCGAGTCCGGTGATGCCCGGGTGGACGCGAGCCTGGCCAATCGCTGGGCGGCGACGCTCGACCACCTGATCGGGCGAGTCTATCCCGGCCCCGATCAACCGGTCGACCCGGAAAATGCGGATGCCTTGTCGCAAGGCGCTGCCGAGACGCAAGCCGAGTCGGTGACGGTGGAGTCAGACGCCCAGGCGCAGGCGGGCGAGGACAGCCCTCCCGCGGAGGATGCTGCCGCCCCGGATGCCACTGGTATCGATCCTTCGGACGAGCCTGAGGCAGGGGAGGCCCGACATGAGTGATCCCGGCCTGCGAGATCCCGGCGCGGATCTTTCGCTCAACTGGGCGAGAAGCCTGATGGGCGCGGCTGCTCGCGTCGATCGACCGGAGGTCACCTCCGAGGGGCGCATCGTGCGGGTCGTGGGCCTGGCGCTGGAGGCCCGCGGGCTGTCGGCACTGATCGGCGACCAGTGCGAGGTGACCGACCCGCAGGGCCGGCGCTTCGAAGCCGAGGTGGTCGGCTTTGCCGAGGAGGCCACCTACCTGATGCCGCTGGAGACCACCCAGGGGGTGGGGCCAGGTTGCCGGGTCAAGAATCTCGGGGTGGCCAGTCGCGTGCCCATGGGCGAACAATTGCTCGGCCGGGTGCTCGACGCCCGCGGCCGGCCGATCGACGATGGCCCGCGCCTGAGCGGGGATGCCACGGTCAACCTGCAGGGTCGTCCCATCAACCCGCTCAAGCGCCGTGAAATTGACGAACCGCTGGATGTCGGCGTGCGGGCGATCAACGCCCTCATGACGGTCGGCCGCGGCCAGCGCATGGGCATTTTCGCCGGTTCGGGCGTGGGCAAGAGTGTGCTTCTGGGCATGATGACCCGCTATACCCGCGCCCAGATCATCGTCGTGGGGCTGGTGGGCGAGCGGGGCCGCGAGGTGGCCGAGTTCGTCACCGAGATCCTCGACAAAGAGGCGCGTCAGCGCGCGGTGGTGATCGCGGCGCCGGCCGACAGTTCGGCTCTGATGCGCTTGCACGGGGCGAATCTCGCCAGCTCGATCGCCGAGCACTTCCGCGACCAGGGCTTCGACGTGCTGCTGCTGATGGATTCACTGACCCGCTATGCCCAGGCTCAGCGCGAGATCGGGCTGGCGATCGGCGAGCCGCCTGCGACCAAGGGGTATCCGCCGTCGGTCTTCGCCCACCTGCCACGACTGGTCGAGCGCGCCGGCAATAGCGAGAACCGTCAAGGGAGTCTGACGGCCTTCTATACCGTGCTGGTCGAGGGGGATGATCTCAACGACCCGGTGGCGGATTCCGCCCGGGCGATTCTCGACGGGCACATCGTGCTCTCGCGCGAGATCGCCGAGCGCGGCCGCTTCCCGGCCATCGACGTCGAGGCATCGATCTCGCGGTTGATGCCCAAGCTGGTCGATCCGGAGCATCTATCCTTGATGCGACGGTTCAAGGAGCTGGCGGCCACCTATCGCGAGAACCGCGACCTGATCGCGGTGGGGGCCTACCGGCGCGGTCAGGATGCCCGGCTCGATCGAGTGATCGACATCCAGCCGGATCTGGAGGCGTTCCTGGGGCAGTCGATGGACGAGCCGGCCGACATGGCATCGAGCCTCGATGCCCTGGTCAAACTGATGCACTCGGACTAGGGAGACGAGCATGGGTGACACGCAACGACTCAAGTCCCTGGGCAATGCCGGGCGGGTGATGGGCCACCAGGCCGACCTGGCGCGGCGTCATCGCCGCGAGGCCCAGCAGCATCTCGACCAGCAACGCCAGCGGCTGGCCGATCTCGAGGGCTACTTCAACGAGTACACCAATAACCTGAGTTTTGCTGCCGAAGGTCGCAACCGCGCCTTTGCCCTGCAGAACTATCGCCAGTTCATGGCACGTATCGAGGAGACCGTCGAGCATCAACGCAAGGTGGTCTCCGACCTGGAAAAAACGCTCGAGCAGCGCGCGGGCGAGGCCCGGGATGCCAATGCTCGCAACGAGTCGGTCGATCGGCTCAGTCAGCGATATCGGGATTCGATTCGCCGCAAGGCCGACCACGCCGAGCAGCAGGTCATGGATCAGCATGGGGCGGCCAATGCCGGCCGGGGAGGAATGCAGTGAGTCAGATCGGTGAAGGCAAGACGGGCATGGAAGCGCTGGGCCGCTTGCTGGGCGGGAGCGAACACAAGGGTGGACGCCTAGCCGCGCGGCTAGCGGACGGAGCGTCAGGCAATGCGCAACAGGAGTTCGCTCGCTTGATGGCCTCGGCGCAGGGGGTGGTCAAGGCCGGCAAGGCAGGCGGTATCTCGCAGGCCGGGGGCACGCCGACGCCGGTCTCGTCGGACCAGCTGACGCGTCTCGACCATGCCCTGGCGGGGCTGCAGGAACAGATGGCGCAGTGGCAGCAAGCGCTCGACGGGGAGGGCGGTGCCGACCTGCCGATCGGCCGGGAACTCCGGGCGACGCTGGACCAGCTTGCCGAGCAACTTTCGGACATGGCCCGCGCGGCGGCCGGCTCAAGGAAGACGCCGGACCAAATGTCGTCTTCCAGTTCTCTTGACCTAAAAGCCGCCGATTCCAGGCTCTCCATGCTGGAAGCAAAGCCGGGACTGCTCTCGGCGAGTGAACAGAGCGAGCTCGATGCGTTGCGGCAGATGTTGACCGGGAACGGCGGGCAGCCTGGATCGGGTGATGCGAATGCCCCGACGAGCGCCGGCTTCTCGGAGCTGGCCGCGGGCTTGGAGGCGCTCCGCGAGGCATTCGCCGGGATGGGGGAGGCGGCCGATCAGTCGGCGGCACTCGACCGCATTCGCCAGAAAATGACCTCGGTACAGGAGGGCCTCGAGCAACTGGAACTCGATCCGCATGTCACGGCCGCCGGCCTGGCGGGGCATGTTCAGGCGCTGGAGCAGACGCTTGCCCGCCTGGAGTCATCATTGCAGACCGAGGTGCACATGAACGCCGGGCAGGAGGCGGAGAGCCGGATGGCGGGCGAGTGGTCGTGGCGAGATTCGAACTGGTCGCGGCACGCCGGTGAGCGTCAGGCTTTCCTCGCCCAGGCTGCCCAGTCGAACACCGACGGCGAGGCAGACGACTGGAATGGGGGTCCCGTGACCGCCGCTCTGGGCCTGGCGGGGCGCGCGGCGGACACCGCCTCATCCCGATCGGTGGGCAGGGATCGCGGCGCGATGACCAGCTGGTCGGCGCTGGCGGCTGCCCCGGCCCGTGAGGGCCGTGCAGAGGCCGAGGCCCTCAGCGGCTCCGCGGGGCAGGGGCTGGGTGGCGCATTCTCTGCCCTGTCGGGAACCTCCGCCGGCACACCCGGTAGTATCTTTTCCCCGCAGCCGGGAAGCGGTGCGCCGACCCCCAATCCCCAGCTGCCCGCGCAACTCGGTCAGCAGATCCAGTGGATGACGAGCAAGGGGGTTTCCAAGGCCAGCATCGAATTGCGTCCGGCCGATCTGGGGCCATTGAAGATCGCCGTGGAGAATCATGGTGAGGAAACCCGGATTGCCTTGACCGCCACCAATCCCGCCGCGCAAGGGATGCTCGAGCAGCACCTGCCGAGATTGCGCGAATGGTTGCAGGAATCCGGCCTGGCCAACAGTGAGGTGGAGATAAGCCTGGGTGAGGAAAATCCATCCGAACAGGCCCTGGCCGACGCCGAGAGCGGGGCACAGGGACAGACTGAGCAGCCGGTAGGCGGCACGGAGAGCGAGGTCTCGCTGACGTCAATGGCCGGGGAGGGCGAAGGTGATGATACGGCCGATTTGGCCGAGGGCCGGTTGGTACTCGACCTGTTTGCCTGAATAACCCTTATGCCATCGCTCTCTGATAGGCAGCACCGCATTGGTGCTTAATGATAATTCGCCCACACGGGCGGATTTTCTTTTTCCATGGCCCGGATTATCTTTTTCTGGATATTTTCCCTCATTTCGTTGACGCTCCGGTTTTTATCGGATAAATTTCTTGGCATTAGGACGGGCAAGGGATGTGTCTGTTTCTCGAGAAACGGATGACCTTTCAGCCGATTTTAGTCAGGAGTCAGTGTCCAGATGAGCAATATCGATGTGAAGAACCTTTCGGCCGACGAGCTGAAGAAGCTGGTGAGCGATGCGGAGCAGGCATTGCGTGATCGCAGCAAGAAGCGGGTCATGGAACTGCGTCGCGAGGCCGAAGAACTCGCTGCCGAACTAAATACCACGGTGGCCGATGTTTTCGGCCTGGAAAAGACATCCAAGCAGGCAGGCAAGAAGTTGCCGCCGAAATTCATCAACCCTGCCAATCCGTCGCAGACCTGGTCCGGTCGCGGCAAGCGTCCCAACTGGCTGGTCGATGAATTGAACAAGGGCAAGAAACTGGAAGACTTCCAGATCTGACGAGTTGCGCAATCATGCCGGTTTTCGCTGACCCTTGCGGGTTAGCCGCGTGGCATCCCGGTTTGCCGACACGAGACACCCCGCCGATTTGGCGGGGTTTTTTGTGTCTTTGCAGTCGCCGGCGCGACGGATTATGTATCGACGAGGTCACTTAGCCACCGGGGCGGGTTTTCTATCTGCTGCAGGCCGTGACGCGTGGCACGCTCGATTATTCCCTGTTCGTGATAAAGGCCTTCATTATCGGCCCACTCGCGCACCTCTTCTTCCAGGATGCCTTGGTGTTTGGCGACGCTGATCAATTGCACCACGCCATCACGATGCCATTTGGCTTGGTCGGCGCTTTTCTCTTGCTGGCTTTCGGCAATGGCGACCGAGGCGGCGGCAATCAACGGGGCGTCGGCGGCTTGGCGGTCGGCATCGGTGGCCAGCAGTCTGGCGGCCAGCGGGCAGGTCACCTCGGCGGGGGCGTGCAGCGCCAGTGCGGTCACGAAGGCCAACTGCAGTTGTTCAGGGTCGCTGGCCGCGCGCTCGACCAACAGATTGAGCACGCTGCGGTACTCGCCGTGGATGATCATCAGGGCCATGCCGTGTTCGAGCCGGTCGGCATCGAGCTGCCGATGCAGCCGGGTGAGAACCAGTTGCCACAGCGCGATGCGCTCGTCGCCCAGTTGAGGGGCGAGGATGTCGAAGGCTTCCTCTGCGCCGCCCTGTTCGACCAATTGCTCGATCAGGCGATCGGCGGCCTCGACCAGGAGATCCGGGTCGGAGGACGCGCCGGCCGTCTCCACCGCATGGGTCAGTGGCCCGATTGCCTTGAACAGACTGCCTTTCTGGCGATGCAGGGTGGCCAGGTCCCAGTGCACCTGGGTGGCCACTTCGGCGGGCAGTTCGGCGAAATCGGCATGGCCGGTCAGTTCGGTAAGCAAGCGGATGGCCTCGGGTTGTTCCCCGTGCGCGGCCCGCGCCAAAGCCAGCGTGTGGATCAGTCCCGGGTCCGATGCTTCGGCGAGCAAGGATTCGGCCAACTCGATGGCAGCCCCGAGTTCGCCGGCGGCCATCAGGGTGACGCACAGCCCGTCGGCGATTTCGAAGCGGCGCGGGTCGTGGCAGTGGCGCATCCAGTCGAGCAGCCAGCGCAGCGCGTCGACATCGAGCTGCTCATCCCGCCAGCACTCGCGGTAGTACCAATCGATCACCGCGGCAGCAGCATCGCAGTCGATCCGGGCCTCCTTCGGCGGGGTAGTCATTGCGGCACGTGCGGACTCCAGGGTGTCGGGCAGGGGCTTTGACATGACAGCGCTCGTCGATTGCTTTTCTGGGTGGAGGCGCCGCCCTCGGGGCGGCAGTGCGAGGCGAATTCTACCCGATTCGGAGCGGGCCAATTTGGGTGTCGGCCTCGACACGGCGGGTGGCTCCGTTATACTCCGCCGCCGGAGTTGGTCAGATTGTCGCGGCGTCCCTATCCTTCTGGGAGGGGGCGTCGAGGAAAGTCCGGGCTCCATAGGGCACGGTGCCAGGTAACGCCTGGGCGGCGCGAGTCGACGGAAAGTGCAGCAGAGAGCAGACCGCCGATGGCCGCAGCAATGCGGCACAGGTAAGGGTGAAAGGGTGCGGTAAGAGCGCACCGCACGCGTGGCAACACGTCGTGGCAAGGTAAACCCCACCGGGAGCAAGGCCAAATAGGGGAACAATGGCGTGGCCCGCGCTGTTCCCGGGTAGGCTGCTCGAGCGCAACGGTGACGTTGCGCCCAGATGAATGGCAATCCACGACAGAACCCGGCTTACCGACCGACTCCACCCCATTTCAATCGTGTCTCCGCTCCCAAGGCGGCTCCGGCGATGACGCGATGCGCCTGCGGTTCCCCACGACGGGCCAGGCGCGGGGCGCTCCGGCTCGCCCCATCGTTCTTGTTTTCCCTTCTCGGCACATGAATGCCGATCGCAACCCGCGCAGCCCTTCCTCGCGCGGTTTGTTATCTATGCCCCGTAACCCGCTGTTTTTATCTGGAAACGCCCTGCCGATTTCGCCGGCTGGCACGGCTAACTCCTTGTGGCAAAAAGAAAAATACCGCCATTCGCTTGATCGGCTTTCGGGGTGGGGCTATAGTGCGTGTACGTGTAGAAAAGTGGGAAAAAGTGGGAAAAAGTGTTCCGAGGCATCACCAATCTGAATCTGGATGCGAAAGGTCGCCTGGCCATGCCCACGCGACACCGGGATGCCTTTGCCCAGGATGAGAATCAGCTGATCCTCACGATCGACACCCAGGAACACTGCCTCCTTGTTTACCCGCTGGGCACCTGGCTCGAGATCGAGAAGCAGATCGATGCCCTGCCTTCCTTCAACAAGACCGCCAACCGCATCAAGCGGATGTTGATCGGCCATGCCACCCAGGTGGAGTTCGATTCGGCCGGTCGGATCGTGATTCCGCCGGCTCTGCGTGCGCACGCCAAGTTGGAAAAGGCTGCGGTGCTGGTGGGGCAGGGCAAGAAGCTCGAGCTGTGGTCGCAGCCGCTTTGGTCTCAGATGACCGAGGACTTCCTCGAACAGCAGGACGATGACGACCAGTTGCCCACGGCCCTGGAGACCCTGTCGCTATGAGCTTCGATCCCGCCCACGACACGGTACTGAAAGACGAAGCGGTCGAGTGCCTGATCACCGACCCGGCGGGCATCTACGTGGACGGTACCTACGGTCGGGGTGGGCACAGTCGCGCCATTCTGGCCCGTCTGGCACCCGAGGGGCGGCTGGTCGGATTCGACCGGGATGCCGAGGCGGCCGAAGATGCCGCCTACCTAGGCAAACAGGACACGCGGTTCTCCTTCGTGAATGCTGCCTTCTCCGGCTGGGGTGATGCCCTGGTGTCGCACGGCGTGACCGAGCCGGTGCACGGGGTGATGTTTGACCTGGGCGTTTCCTCGCCCCAGCTCGATCAGGCCGAGCGGGGTTTTTCCTTCCGTTTCGATGGCCCGCTCGACATGCGCATGGATCAGAGCAGTGGCCCCTCGGCGGCCGACTGGCTGGCGGTGGCCGACGAGGAGGAAATCCGTGAGGTGCTCTTTCGTCTGGGCGAGGAGCGCTTCGCCCGGCGGATTGCCGCCCGGATCGTCGCCCGACGCGAGGAAAAGCCGCTAACCCGAACCAGCGATCTCGTCGACTGCGTGGTGGCGGCCATCCCGCGGCGTGATCCCAACAAGCATCCGGCGACGCGCACCTTCCAGGCGATTCGCCTCTACATCAATCAGGAACTCGACCAGATCGGCGCGGCCCTGGAGCAAACCTTGGAGCACTTGCGCCCCGGCGGTCGACTGGTGGTGATCAGCTTCCACTCGCTGGAGGATCGCATCGTCAAGCGATTCATCCGGGACCACAGCACGCCGGGCAAGGACTTCTTCGGCAACCCGGTGGGGCCGACGGCCTTGAAGAAGGTCGGCAAGGCGATCCGCGCCGGGACGACCGAGACGACGAGCAACCCGCGGTCGCGCAGTGCGATCATGCGGGTTGCGGAGCGCGTGGCATGAGGGCGGTGAATCTCTTCCTGCTCCTGCTGGTGGTTGCCAGCGCCTTTGCCGTGGTCGTGCTGGTGGCCCAGGACCGGCATCTCACCCAGCAGATCGCGGTCAGCCGCGATGCCATCGAGCGCCAGGAAGGCACCTATGCCGAGCTGCAGCTCGAAGAGGGCACGTTGACCGCCCATGGGCGCATCGAGCGCATTGCCGCCGAGGAGCTCGGCATGCAGCCGCCCCCCCAAGACCGCACCACGGTGGTGTTCCGATGAAGGCGCTCTGGGGCATCGTCACCCACTGGGCGGCCTGGCTCGGAGTGCGCTGGCGCGCGGGAATCGTCCTGATGGTATTCGCTGCGGCCGCCGTGCTTCTGCTGGCGCGTGCCGTGCAGTTGCAGGTGACCGAACGGGACTTCTACGCCGAGCAGGGCGGGGATCGTCATCAGCGGGTGCAGACCATCGCGGCCCATCGCGGGATGATTACCGATCGGCATGGCGAGCCACTTGCCATCAGCGTGGCCATGCATGCCATCTGGATCGATCCCCAGGTGATCGCGTCCCATCCCGAGGCAATCCGTCGTCTGGCCGGGCTGCTGGAGCTCTCCGCCGACCGGTTGATCCGCCGGGTGCAGGACAAGCCGTCGCGACGTTTTCTGTACGTCGCCCGCCAAGTACGCCCCAGCCAGGCCGAAGCCGTGCGAGCCGCCACCCTCCCCGGCGTGGGACTCAAGCGCGAATACAAGCGCTTTTATCCCACGGCCGACGTGACCGCGCCGCTGCTGGGCTTTGCCAATATCGATGACGAGGGGCTGGCCGGGGTGGAGCTGAGCTTCGACCAGCTGCTCTCCGGCACGCCGGGCAAGCGGCGCATCCTCAAGGACGGCGACGACCGCGAGATCGCCGATCTGGGCGTCATTCAGGCGGCCCGCCCCGGGCAGAACCTAGCCCTGTCGATCGACCGCCGCCTGCAATACCTGGCCTACCGCGAGCTGGTGCACGCCATCGACAAGAACGAGGCGCTCGCCGGCTCGATCGTGCTGATGAACGTGTCCACCGGCGAGGTGCTGGCCATGGGCAGTGCGCCGTCGTTCAACCCCAACAATCGTGCCAGCATCGAACCGGACGTGACCCGCAACCATGCGCTGGTCGACCAGTTCGAGCCCGGTTCGGCCGTCAAGCCGTTCACCATTGCCGCCGCGATCGACTCGGGGCGGTGGAAGGCCACGGACGTCATCGATACCGCACCCGGCTATCGGCGGGTGGGCGGATTCACCATCCACGATCATCGCAACTACGGCGAACTGGACCTCACCGGCGTGCTGGAGAAGTCGAGCAATATCGCCGCCAGCCTGATCGCCGAGGACATCGGGGCGCAGGCTCTTTGGGATGCCTACCGGGAACTGGGCCTGGGACAGATAACCGGTGTCGGTTTTCCCGGCGAGGCGTCGGGGTCGCTCAGCCTGTGGAGGGATTGGCGCGTCGCCGACATCGCCGCACACAGTTATGGCTACGGCCTGTCCGTGACCTCCCTGCAGTTAGCTTCGGCCTATGTAGCCCTTGCCAATCAGGGTCGCTACGTGCCGCCCAGCCTGTTGCGGCGCGACTCGCCTCCGGAGACGCGGCGAGTGTTCGATGCCGAAACGGCCGACCGGGTGGTCGGCATGTTGCGTTCGGTGGTCTCGCCCACCGGCACGGCCCCGAAGGCCGCGATCACCGGCTTCCAGGTGGCCGGCAAGACCGGCACCGTCCGGCGTCTGGGCAAGGAGGGCTATTCCAAGACCGACTACAACACGGTCTTCGCCGGCGTGGCGCCGGCCAGTGATCCGCGTCTGGCACTGGTGGTCGTCCTGCATCGGCCGACCGCGGGCCAGGTCTATGCCGGGGACGTATCCGCCCCGGTCTTCCAGCGGGTGATGAGCGGGGCCCTGCGGATGCTCAATATCCGCCCCGATGACCTGCTGGAGCTTCCGGCGGGGCAGATAGCGGGTGGCCCGGTCCCGGCTGCCATGAGTCCGATCGACCACGGGGAGGCCGGCTGACATGGCGCGCGTCGAATTTCCCGAGATCCGCCTGCATCAGATCGCTGCCCTGCGGCACGCCGGGGCGCCGAACCTAGCCGTGCGCGCAATCAGTGACGACAGCCGCGAGGTGGATGGCCACACCGTCTTTTTTGCCCGCGAGACCCAGTCCTCCCCGGCGGACCGGTTCGTCGCCGACGCCATCGACCGTGGTGCCGGTGCGGTACTGGGCGCCATGCTGCCCCCCGGTGACCGGAACGTCCGGCTGGATCAGCCCGAGCAGACGATCGCCGACCTGATTTGCCTGGCCCACGGCTGGAGCCACGAGGACCTAGACATCACGGCCGTTACCGGGACCAACGGCAAGACCACGGTTAGCCACCTAATCGCCGGCCTGGCGAGCGCCGACGGCGATCCGGTGGGCGTGATCGGCACGCTTGGTTGGGGGCTCTGGTCGCCTCGTGCCGAGTACGAAAGCATCGCCAATACCACGCCGGGGTTGATCGAGAACTGGCGCCTGATCGGCCACATGGTGAGCGAAGGCGCGCGCGCGATCGTAATGGAGGTCTCCTCGCACGCCCTGAGCCAGGGACGCGTCGAGGGGCTGCCGATCCGCACCGCTGTGTTCACCAACCTGGGGCGCGATCACTTCGACTACCACGGCGACGTGGAGGCCTACCTCGGGGCGAAGGCTCGCCTGTTCGCTTTGCCTTCGCTCCGACAGGCCGTGCTCAACGCCGACCAGTCGGCCAGTGAGCGGATGTTGGCGGTTCTCGATGCCCGCCCGGACGCGGTGCGTCGACTGTGCTTCTCGCTCTCGTCCCGCGCTGCACTGCCGGGTTGCCGGCCAAGCCTCGACGGGGTGCTGGATACCCCGGCGCATGGCCGCATGCGCCTGGTCGTCACGCAGCACGGCGAGCGTGCCACCCTGGAGGCCCCGTTAGCCGGTCGGTTCAATGCCGAGAACCTGCTTGCCGCCTTGGCCGCGCGCCTGGTGGTGGGCGAATCGCTCGAGACCCTGGCCGCACGCGCCCGTCGCTTGAAGGCGCCGCCGGGGCGGATGGAGACCTTCACCATTGCCGACAAGGCCAGTGCGGTGGTGGATTACGCCCACAGCCCGGATGCTCTGGAGAACGTGTTGAGCGGGCTGCGTGCCGGCCTGGCCGATGGGGCGCGCCTGGGTGTCGTGTTCGGTTGCGGTGGTGATCGCGACACGGGCAAGCGCCCCCTGATGGGCGCGATCGCCGAGCGCCTGGCCGACTGGGTGATCGTCACCAGCGACAACCCCCGCAGCGAATCGCCCGAGGCGATCATCGAGGCGATCCTCGCCGGCATGACCAATCGGGCCAGTGCCGAGGTGCTGCCCGACCGGCGTGAGGCGATCCGCGAGGCGATGCGGCGGTTGGTCGCCGGCCGCCCGGGCGATTGTTTGCTGGTGGCCGGGAAAGGGCATGAAACGGGCCAGCAGATCGGCGAACGGCTGTTGCCGTTCGATGATCGCGCCGTGGTTCGCGAGACCGCGCGGGAGTTGACGACATGATCCGCGCCAGCCTGCAACAAATCTGCAATTGGATTGGCGGGAGCCTGGCGGTCGACGCCGACCAGGCATTGACCATTCACGGAGTGGGTACCGACACTCGCCAGGATCTCGACGACCGACTTTTCATCGCCCTCGAAGGCCCGAACTTCGACGCGCATGCGTTTCTGCAACAGGCTGCCGATCAGGGAGCCGTCGCGGCTCTGGTGAGCCAACATCACAGTGAGTCGTCCCTGCCCCAGGTGGTGGTGGACGACACCCGTCAGGCGCTTGCGGCACTCGCCCGCGCGTGGCGGGAGGCCGTCGACCCGCTGGTGATCGCGATTACCGGTAGCAGCGGCAAGACCACCGTCAAGGAAATGCTGGCCGCCATGCTCCGGCAGTCCGGGCCGACGGCGGCCACCCGCGGCAACCTCAACAACGACATTGGCGTGCCCCTGACCCTGCTCGACTGGTCGCAGGCGACCCGTTTCGCCGTGGTCGAGATGGGGGCCAACCACGTCGGCGAGATCGCCGTATTGACCGAGCTGGCGGGCCCCGACATCGGGCTGGTGACCATGGCCGGCCAGGCGCATCTGGGCGAGTTCGGCTCGCTGGAACGCATCATCGAGGCCAAGGGCGAGCTCTATCGTCACTGTCCGTCCCCTTGTCGGGCGTTGATCAACCTCGATTCCCCCGGCGCGGATGCGTGGCTCAAATCCGCCCCGAAAGCCCTGACCTTCACCCTGGATGACAGCCATGAAGGTTGGGCGACCTGGCTGGGCGACTACCAGGCCACGGCCCATCGCCTCTCGGTCAGGGAGCACGGGACACCGCTGCTCGCATCGCTGAGTGTTCCCATGCCCGGGGCGCACAACGCCGTCAATCTGCTGGCCGCCGTCTCCCTGGCGCGCATGGCGGGGCTGAATGCCGATTCGATCCGGGCGGGCCTGTCGGCCTTCAAGCCGCCCACCGGACGGATGGACCGGGTCACGTTGGCCAATGGCTGGCACTTGCTGGACGACAGTTACAACGCCAATCCCGAGTCGATGCGCGCGGCGATTGACTACCTGGCCGGATTGTCCGGCCGGCGCCTGGCGGTACTCGGCAGCATGGGCGAGTTGGGCCACCAGGCCGAGGCGTTGCACCGCCAGGTGGGGGAAATGGCCGCGGCGGCGGAACTGGATGGCGTGGTCGTGGTCGGACCCGGCGCCGAGGCCATGCAGACGGGGTTTCGCGACGCCGGCGGCAACGATGCTTGCCTGGCCTGCGCGGCCGATAGCAACGAGGCCACCGTTGCACTGCGCCCTTGGCTGGCGGGTGATGCGGTGACGGTGCTGCTCAAGGGGTCGCGATTCATGCACATCGAGCGGGTCCGGGACGCGCTCGAGCGGGAGCACGGCGTGGCGCCGGGCACCGGGAACGATTTCACAGGGAGAGGGTGAGATGCTGCTCTGGTTGACCGAATGGCTGACCCAATACGCCACGTTCTTCGACGTGTTCGAGTACCTCACCTTCCGCGCCATGCTCGGCGTGGGCACCGCGCTGCTCATTTCGCTGGCGGTCGGGCCGTTTGTCATCCGCTGGCTGCAGGCCGTCAAGGCCGGCCAGCCGATCCGCGAGCTGGGTCCGCAAAGCCATCTGGCTAAGGCGGGCACGCCCACCATGGGCGGCGCACTGATCCTGATCTCGATCGCCGTCTCCATGCTGTTGTGGGGCGACCTGGGCAACGTCTATGTCTGGGTGGCCCTGTTGACCACCCTGGGGTTCGGCGTGATCGGCGGCTGGGACGATTACCTCAAGCTCAGTCGCCGCAACAGCGACGGGCTGGCCGCGCGCTACAAATATCTGGGTCAGTCGCTGATTGCGCTGTTTGCCGGGATCTTCCTCTACCTGATCGCCGAGACCCCGGCGGAGACCAGCCTGCTGATTCCGCTGGTCAAGGATGCGCTGATCCCGATGGGGCTCGGCTTCGTCATCCTGGCCTACTTCGTGGTAGTGGGCAGTTCCAACGCGGTCAATCTCACCGATGGCCTCGACGGGCTGGCGATCATGCCCACGGTGCTGGTGGCGGCCGGACTGGGGGCGTTTGCCTACGTCACCGGTCACTACGAGTTCGCCAACTACCTCGGCTTGCCGTTCATAGCCGGGGTCGGCGAACTGGCTGTGTTCTGCGCGGCGATCGTCGGGGCCGGTCTCGGCTTTCTCTGGTTCAACAGCTATCCCGCCCAGGTATTCATGGGTGATGTCGGGGCGCTGGCGTTGGGCGCGGCCCTGGGGATCGTAGCGGTGATGATCCGCCAGGAGATCGTGCTGTTCATCATGGGCGGGATCTTCGTACTCGAAACCGTCTCGGTGATGCTACAGGTCGCCTCTTTCCGGCTGACCGGCAAGCGGATCTTCCGCATGGCGCCGCTGCATCATCACTTCGAACTCAAGGGCTGGCCCGAGCCCAAGGTGATCGTGCGCTTCTGGATTATCACCGTGATTCTGGTCCTGATCGGTCTGGCGACGATGAAGGTGCGCTGATGCAATTGATTATCGGCATGGGACAAACCGGGTTTTCCGCCGGGCGCTTCTTCCAGCGCCAGGGGACGCCTTTTGTCGGCGCCGATACCCGTGGTCCGGCCGCCCCCCGGGACGCCTGGCTGCGCGCATTCGGCCCGGACACGCTCTACGAAGGCGATCTGGACGCCGCCGCGCTGGACGAGCCCGTACTGCAGGACTGCCAGGGCATCGTTCTCAGTCCGGGCATCAACCCGGCCGATGCCGAGATCGCCGCTCTGCTCGCCGAGGCCCGTCATCGCGGGATTCCGGTCGCCAGTGACATCGAGTTGGCACTGCGGAACGCCCCGGTTCCGTACCTCCTGATCACCGGTTCGAACGGCAAGAGCACCGTGACCGCACTGGTGGCCGATCTGCTTAACGCGCTGGGTTATCGCGTCGCCGTTGGCGGCAACTACGGCATCCCCGCGCTCGATCTGCTGGTCGAGCCGGCGCAGGTGCTGGTACTAGAGGTATCCAGCTTCCAGCTCGAATGTTGCGATGCGAGCGCCGTCCGTCCGCTGGCCGCGACCGTGCTCAACCTGAGCCCCGATCATCTGGATCGGCACGGTTCGATCGAGACCTATGCCGTGCTCAAGGCGAAGGTGCTCGAGCATGCGCGGACCGCGGTGATCAATCTCGACGACCCCCGGGTTGCCGCAATGGCGGATGCCTGCCAGGGAGACGTGCTGGGCTTCTCGGCGCACCCGGCCGAGGCGCGCACCGAGGCCGCCGTACGGTATTACCTGGATGCGGACGGCAAGGATCTGTACTGCGACGGCGACCGCCTAGTTGCCGCCGGGGACATCGGTCTGCCCGGCGCGCACAACCGCCTCAACGTGCTGGCGACCCTGGCGCTGGTCGAGGCATTCGCCGGACGTGAGGCGCTCGGCTCGCGGGCCTTGCTGGATGCGCTGGACGCATTCTGCGGGCTGCCGCACCGCATGCAGACGATCTGCAGCTGGCCGGTCGACGGCGGCCAGGTGCGCTTTATCAACGATTCCAAGGCGACCAACGTGGGTGCGGCCGTCGCCGCCATCGAGGGGCTTGCCGCCTCTGGTGACGAGGCTCTGGTCGTGATCGTCGGTGGCCAGGCCAAGGGTCAGGCCTTTGCGCCGTTGGCACGGGCCCTGGCCCGTCACGCCGATGGCGTGGTGCTGATCGGTGACGATGCGCCGCTGATCGAGGCCGCCCTGGCCGCCACGCGCGGCGCCCCCGCCACGCACCGGGCGGAAGACATGCCGCAGGCGGTCGTCTGGGCCGCCGATCGGGCACTGGCCCTGGCCGCCGGTGGGCGGCGCGCCACGGTACTCCTGGCGCCCGCCTGCGCGAGCTTCGACATGTTCCGCGGTTATGCCGAGCGTGGCGAGCGGTTCGCCCGTTTGGCCGAGTCGGTCTGCGAGCGTGGGCCGGTTACGGAGGGCATGTCATGAGCCTAGTGCAATTGCATACCCATGCCTGGCAACGGTTGCGTTCGGTGACTGCCGACGGCGCCCGCTGGCTGGGCGACCGCGGCCAGGCCCAGGTGCAGAAGCATGCCGGTGGCATCGCCATCGATCGCTGGTTTTTGATCTGTTTGGTTGCCCTGCTGTCGATCGGTCTGGTGATGGTGGCGTCGGCCACACTGGGGACCGGCGACTCGCCGGCCGCCGGCCATGGTCTGCTGCTGCGCCAGACGGTCGCCGTGGTGATCGGGCTGGTCGCCATGTTCGTGCTGCTGATGGTCCCCATCCGCCACTTTGTCGCCATGCGCAGCCTGATCCTGCTGCTGTCCTTTGGCCTACTCGCGGTGCTGTTCATCCCGGGCGTGGCGCATACGGTCAACGGCGCGACACGCTGGATCGACTTGGGCTTGGTGCGGGTGCAGGTGAGCGAATTCGCCCGGCTGGGCCTGATCGTCTGGATGGCCGCCTACCTGGGGGTCCATCTGGAGAAGGTGCAGACCCGCATCCGTGGCATGGCCGGGCCATTGGCTGTCATCGTGCTGAGCGCCACCCTGCTGATGCTGCAGCCCGACTACGGCAACACCCTGGTACTGGGTGCGACCCTGTTCGCCATGGCCTGGCTGATGCGCGCCCAACTGCAGACCATGCTGATGTTGATGGTGGTCGGGGTGACGGTGGCCGTGATGGGCGTGTTCTCGGCCCAATACCGAGTCGACCGGCTACTGTCGTTCTCCAATCCCTTCTCCGATCCGTTCGGCGACGGCTACCAGCTGGTCAATGCCCTGATCGCCATCGGCACCGGCGGGCTTTTCGGCCGCGGATTGGGGGAAAGCGTGCAGAAGCTGGCCTATTTGCCCGAGGCGCATACCGATTTCATCTTTGCCGTGTTCGCCGAGGAGTTCGGCCTGATGGGTGTGATTGCCCTGTTGGGGCTCTACAGCGTGCTGGTCTGGCGCGGATTTGTCATCGCTCGCATGGCGTGGACGGCCCGCCAGTATGCCGGTGCGGCACTGGCCTGGGGCATCAGCGTCTGGCTGGGCATGCAGTCGCTGATCAACATGGGCGTGAACATGGGGCTGCTGCCGACCAAGGGTCTGACCCTGCCGTTGATCAGCTACGGCGGCTCGGCCATGGTCGCCACGTTGCTGGCGATGGGGCTGATCCTGCGTGTGCATCACGAGGCCAGCCGAGGCCTGGCCGAACAAGGCATCCGCGATCTGCGGGAGGGGGAGCGATGAGCGCCCGGCGCCCCGTCATCTACCTCATGGCCGGCGGCACCGGTGGGCACGTCGTCCCGGCGCTGGCCGTCGCTGACGCCCTGGCCGCCCGCGGCTACACCATTCGCTGGATGGGCACGCGGCGGGGCATCGAGTCCCGCCTGGTACCCCAGGCCGGTTACGCCATCGACTACCTGAGCATCGGCGGGGTGCGCGGCAAGGGACTGATCACCCGGCTGGCCGCGCCGCTCGCCCTGATGCGCGCCGTCTGGCAGGCCGGTCGTTTCATGCGGCGGCATCGTCCGGTGCTCGCGGTGGGCATGGGTGGCTTCGCTGCGGGGCCGGGCGGACTGGCCGCTTGGCTGAGACGTTGCCCGCTGGTGATCCACGAGCAGAACGCGATCGCGGGCCTGACCAACCGCGTGTTGTCTCGCTTCGCGCGGCGGACGCTCGCCGCCTACCCGGATGCCTTCGGCCGGTCGCTGCCGGTCGAGCAGCAGGTCGGCAATCCGGTGCGCGCGGAGATTGCCGCACTGCCGCGCCCCGATGCGCGCCTGGCCGATCGCAGCGGCCCGGTCCGCGTGCTGGTGCTGGGCGGAAGCCTGGGTGCCCAGGCTCTCAACGAGGCGGTGCCCGAGGCACTGGCGCGGGTCAGCCACCAGGCCGCGATCGACGTGCGCCACCAGGCCGGCGCCCGCAACCTGGAGGTGGCGCAGGCCCATTACCACGCCGCGGACTGGGGGGCGGCGGACAGTCAGTACGAGGTCAGCGGTTACATCGACGACATGGCCGAGGCCCTCGGCTGGGCGGACTTCGTCATTGCCCGCGCCGGTGCGATGACAGTCGCCGAGATCGCCGCGGCGGGCGTTGGGGCGCTTTTCATCCCGTTCCCTCACGCGGTGGACGATCACCAGCGCTTCAATGCCGCCTACCTGGTCGACCAGGGGGCGGCCCGCCTGCTCGACCAGCGCGAGGCTGGCGTCGAGCGGCTCGCCGAGGTGCTGGGACCCTTGCTGGCCGACCGGTCGCAGTTGGCACAGATGGCCGTCAAGGCCCGCGAGTCGGCGGTTACCGACTCCACCGACCGGATCGTCTCGATCTGCCTACCGTTGGCCGGGGCCGTCACGCCCGGGGAGGAAAAATGATGGAACAGTTCGCTCCGGTCGCCCAGGTACGCATGCGCAAGGTGCGCAAGCTGCATTTCGTCGGCATCGGTGGCGCCGGCATGAGCGGCATCGCCGAAGTGTTGCACACGCTGGGTTTCCTGGTCACCGGCTCGGACATGAACGAGTCGCCGACGGTGCGTCACCTGCGCGAGTTGGGTATCGAGGTATTCATCGGCCATGCCGCGGAAAACCTCGCCGATGCCGACGTCCTGGTGATCTCCACGGCGATCGCCCCGGACAACCCGGAGCTGGAGACCGCCCAGGCGCGCCGTCTGCCGATCGTCCGCCGGGCCGAAATGCTGGCCGAGATCATGCGCTTTCGTATCGGGTTGGCGGTTGCCGGTACCCATGGCAAGACCACCACCACCTCGCTGCTGGCCGCGATCATGGCCGAGGCCGGCCTCGATCCCACCTATGTCATTGGCGGAAAACTGCTCTCCAGCGCCTCGAATGCGCGTTTGGGGCGCGGCGAGTACCTCATCGCGGAGGCCGACGAGTCGGATGCCTCCTTCCTACATCTGCAGCCCCATGTGGCGGTGGTCACCAACATCGACGCCGACCACCTCGAGACCTACGACAACGACTTCTCCCGGTTGCTGGATCACTTTGTCGAATTCCTGCACAACCTGCCGTTCTACGGCCTGGCGGTGATGTGTGCCGACGACGCCCATGCCATGAGCATTGTCAGCCGCGTCGGTCGGCAGGTCCTAACCTACGGCATCGATGCCCCGGCCGATGTGCGGGCAACAGACGTGCGTAGCGACGGCTTCGATTCGGCCTTCCGGGTGAAGCTGTCCGAAGGCGAGACCCTGCATTGCCGTCTGGCCATGCCCGGCCGGCACAACATCCTGAACGCGCTCGCCGCGATCACGGTGGCCCACGACCTGGGCGTCGATGGCGAGTCGATCGTCCGTGCCCTGGCGGGATTCAAGGGTGTCGGTCGCCGCCTGGAGCGCCGTGGGCACCTGCGCTTCGAGCATGGTCGACGCATGCTGCTAGACGACTATGGTCACCACCCACGCGAGGTGGCCGCAACCCTGGCCGCGGTGCGTGACGCCTGGCCGGACGAGCCACTGCTGCTGATCTTCCAGCCGCACCGCTATACCCGCACGCGGGACCTGTTCGAGGATTTTGTCGAGGTGCTCTCGCAGGCCGACCAGTTGGTCCTGCTGGAGGTCTACGCCGCCGGCCAGGCTCCAATTGCGGGTGCCGACGGCCGCAGCCTGGCCCGCGCCATTCGGGCCCGCGGCCAGGTCGACCCGGTCTTCGTCGGCGATCCCGACCAGGTGTCGGAGGTCGTCGCCGACATGGTGCACGAGGACGGCATCGTCCTGACGCTGGGGGCCGGCAATGTCGGCAGCCTGCCGGGACTGCTGCTGGAACAGTGGGGGGAGTCGGCATGAGCCAATCACGAAATCTGGGTCGGGTGGCCGTGCTGATGGGCGGGTGGTCCGCCGAGCGGGCCGTCTCGCTCAACAGTGGTGCAGCGATCTGCGAGGCGCTGGTCGGACTAGGTGTTGATGCCGCGGGGATCGACCTGCACCGCGATGAGGCGGCCAACCTAGGCCGGTTGCTGCACGAAAAACACATCGATCGCGTGTTCATCGCCCTGCATGGTCGGGGCGGCGAAGACGGCCAGATACAGGCCCTGCTGGACCTGCTTGACGTGCCTTACACCGGCAGCGGCATGGCCGCCTCGGCGGTGGGCATGGACAAGGTGCTTTGCAAGCGGATCTGGCAGAGCGCCGGGCTGGCCACGCCGGCATTCGAGGTCGTCGAAGATCTCGCCGCGGCTCGGCAGGCGGCCAATGCACTCGGTTGGCCGGTGATCATCAAGCCGATCGCCGACGGCTCGAGTGTCGGGGTGAGCAAGGTGGATGGCCCCGAAGAGGTCGAGCTGGCCTTCGAGCAGGCGCTGGTACACGGCGACGTAATGATCGAGCAATTCATCGCCGGCGGCGAGTACACGGTGGCGCTCCTCGGCGGTCGGTCCCTGCCGGCCATTCGTATCGAGGCGAGCGCGGCGCACGCCTTCTACGACTACCAGGCCAAGTACGAGGCCGAGGACACGGGGTACCGCATTCCCTGCGGTCTTGACGAGGACGAACAGGCGCATCTGGCCACCGCGGCCCGACGGGCCTTCGATTTGATTGGTGCAAGCGGCTGGGGGCGCGTCGATTTCATGCGCGACCAGGCCGGGCGCCACTGGTTGATCGAGGTCAACACGGTGCCGGGGATGACCAGCCATTCGCTGGTGCCGATGGCGGCACGCGCGGCGGGCATCGACTTTCCGGCCCTGTGCCGGACCATTCTCGAACAGACCCTGGAGGCAGGTGCCGCCGGGGTGGGCACGGGAGGCAAGCGGGCTGATGGAGCGCATTGATGCCAACCAGGCGCACATCCCAGGCGCGACCGAAAGGGCCGTCATGGCGCACGCGGCTCACGGCCACTCTTGCCACGTTGCGCAAGATCGGCCGTTGGGGGCTGCATGTCGGCCTTTGGTTGGCCTTCGTCGCCGCGCTGGTACTGGTCTCGCAGCGCGTTTGGCTCAAGCTCCAGGCGCCGGTCAACGGTATCGAGATCGCGGGGAGCAACCGCTACGTGTCGGCCGAGGACGTCGAGATCGTCATGGCGTCCGCGATCGGGGAGAGCGTTTGGGCTGTCGATCTGGAGGCGTACCGCAGCGAGTTGCTGGCCAACCGCTGGCTGATCGAGGCGCGCATCACCCGGCAGTGGCCGGACCGGCTGCTGGTCGAGTTGTCGACGCACCAACCCATCGCGCGCTGGGATGGCGACCGGCTGTTGAGCAGCGCCGGGGTGGTGTTCGCCCCCGCATCGCAGCCGGCGGGCCTCGTTTTGCCGCAATTGTCGGGGCCGCCGGGCAGTCAGTGGGCGGTGTGGGAACGGTATCTGAGCCTGCGCCCGGTGTTGCAGGACGTGGGTCTGACGCTGGCGGGCGTCGAGCGCAGTCCCCGGGGCGCCCTGACGCTCAAGCTGGCGTCGGGTGCGGAGATTCGAGCCGGTCGCGATGCCCTGGAAACGCGCCTGCAGCGGTTGCTGGACGTGTATCCCGACACCCTCAAGGGGCAGATGGGGCGTGTGCAGTCGATCGACCTGCGCTACAGCAACGGCTTTGCGGTCGCCTGGCGGGACGAGTCAACCGCCGAGGTGTCATCGAGAGAACAACAATGAAGACATGGATGGTTCGTGGTCTCGCTCAATCGGAAATCAAGGCAATCAAGGGCAGAGAAACAACATGAGCGCGTTGAGAAAAGGTGAACGTGAATTCGTCGTCGGGCTGGACATCGGTACCAGCAAGGTTGCCGCGCTGGTGGGCGAGTGCGATGGCGACGGCCGGCTGAGCCTGATCGGCTACGGCTCGCACCCCACCAACAAGGGATTGCGGCGCGGCTCGGTGGTAGACATCGAGTCGACCTCGATGGCAATCCGCCGGGCGATCGACGGGGCGAGTGCCCTGTCGGATTGCGAAATCGGCTCAGCCTGGGTCGGCGTGGCCGGGGATCACGTGCGCAGCATGGACTCCCAGGGCATGACCGGCACCGGCGGTCGCGAGATCAGTGACGCGGACGTCTTCCAGGTGATCCAGTCGGCCCGGGCGGTGAAGATCCCGGATGGTCAGCAGATCCTGCACTGCGAGCCGCAGGAATTCCGCATCGACGGTCAGGACGGTATCCGCAACCCACAGGGGATGAGTGGCCACCGGCTCGAGGCGAACGTGCACATCGTGACCTCGGCGGCCAACAACGTGCAGAACGTGATCAAGTGCGTCGAGCGCTGTGACGTGCACGTCGAGGGCACCATTCTCGAGCCGATTGCCGCGGCACGCGCCGTGCTCAACGACGACGAGCGCGAACTGGGCGTGGTCCTGATCGATATCGGTGGCGGGACCACGGATGTCGCCATCTACACCGGCGGGGCGCTGCGCTACGCCGCGGTGTTGCCGATCGCCGGCGAGCAGATCACCAACGACCTGTCCTACGGCCTGACCACGCCGCCGGCCGAGGCCGAGAAGATCAAGATCAATCACGCCAACCTTGGGCCGCTCGACGAGCGTGATGGCTCCCGGGCCATCGAAGTGCCCGGCGTCTCGGGTCGTCCCCCGCGGCGCATCCCGCAGGAAACGATGATGCGCATCGTCCGCCCCCGGGTGGAGGAACTGCTCTCCTACCTGCAGGAGGAAATTCGCCAATCGGGTTACCACAACCTGGTCAACGCCGGGGTGGTCCTCACCGGCGGGACGGCGCAAATGCCGGGGTTCGTCGAACTGGCCGAAGACTTTCTCCAGATGCCGGCCCGCCTGGGTACGCCCCAGGGGGTAGTCGGCAATCTGGACGCCCTGAGCGACCCGGCGAACGCCGTCGGGATCGGCTTGATGCTGCACGGACTGGAGCAGTCCCGCGAAAAAACGGCCCATGGACCGGCAACGGCCCATGGAAATGTCCTGGAACGGCTCAAGGGCTGGTTCCGCGATCACTTTTAACCCATTCAAGAACGCCACGTGAGAGAAGGAGACGACACCATGAGCAACTGGACAATGGCAGAGATGCAGACCGAGAGCGCCAAGATCAAGGTCATCGGCGTTGGTGGTGGCGGCGGCAACGCGGTCGCCCACATGGTCATGCAAAACATCGAGGGGATCGAGTACATCAGCGCGAACACCGACGCGCAGGCGCTGGTCAAGAGCAATGCCCCGTCGCAACTGCAGATCGGTGCGAACATCACCAAGGGCCTGGGTGCCGGTGCCGATCCGGAACTGGGTCGGCAGGCCGCCCTCGAAGACCGCGAGCAGATCCAGGAGGCGATCTCTGACGCCAACATGCTGTTCATCACCACCGGCATGGGTGGCGGCACGGGCACCGGTGCGGCGCCGGTGATCGCGCAGATCGCTCGCGACATGAACATCCTCACCGTGGCAGTGGTCACCCGGCCGTTCTCCTTCGAGGGCAAGAAGCGCACCAGCGTGGCCATGGAGGGTATTCAGGAGCTCGAGGACAACGTCGACTCGCTGATCGTCATTCCCAACGACCAACTCACCGCGGTGATGGGCAAGCAAGCCGCCCTGCGCGATGCCTTCGCCGCCGCCAACGAGGTGCTGTTCACCGCCGTGGCTGGGATCTCCGAGCTGATCACCCGCCCGGGCGAGATCAATCTCGACTTCGCCGACGTCCGCGCGATCATGACCGAGAAGGGCACGGCGATGATGGGTACCGGTGTCGGCACCGGCGACAACCGTGCGGCGGAGGCAGCCGAGGCGGCCATCCACAGTCCGCTGCTGGACGACATCAACCTGACCGGGGCCGACGGCATCCTGGTCAACGTCACCTCCAACGGCGACCTGTCGATCGGCGAGTTCATGGAGATCGGCGAGATGGTTCAGGCGCTGGCTGGCGACGAGGCGGTGGTCAAGGTCGGCACCGCGGTCGACGAGGAGCTCGACGGCCAACTGCGGGTGACCCTGGTAGCCACCGGGCTGTCGCGGAACAAGAACGTTTCCGCCGAGCAGAGCAAGCCGCGCGTCGTGATCGACAACGCCCGTCGCAACGAGCAGGCGGCCGCCGAGACCGAAGCGGCAGAGCACGAAGCCCGTCAGGCCTATGCCGGTTCGGCGCATCGCGGCAGTGCGGCGATCAATCTCGACACCATCGACATCCCGTCCTTCCTCCGCCACCAGGCGGACTGACCGCGATCGGCCGGCTTCGTCTCCGGCCCGATCGACTCGCAACGTGGCATGCAAAAAGCCCCGGGGGAGCCTTTCCTCGGGGCTTTCTTTCGTGTCATGCGGCCATTACGGCCAGGTCAGTCGCGACAGGGAGGCTAGGGTTTGCCGATTAACTGGACCACTCGCATGTCGAGGTGCCGGTCGATCCAGGTGCGACGTTGCGCGTCGGTCAAAGCGAGGAAGAACGGCAGGCCGACGGTGGCCAGGCTCAGCAGGCCGAAGCCGAAGCGGCCCAGGGCCGGCAGGGCGCAAGGACCCCGACGTTGCTTGATCAGCAGCAGTCGCCAGACCTTCATGCCCGGCGTCTGGCCGAAGCGACACCAGAAGAAGACGAAGTAGCCGGCAATCCAGAGCAGCAGGTAGGCCCGGAATAGCCACTGGGCCGGGCCTTCGGGCGGCACCGGCTCGCCCCGGGTGACGATCAAGGCGAGCAGGGTGGCGAGGATCACCACTGCGATGACGAACAGGGTGTCGTAGAACAAGGCCGCCGCTCGTCGCCAGAGCGGCGCGGTGCGCGCCGGTTGGCGCTCGCGGTCGGCATGGCCGGTGACCACGCGGCTCATCGTTTTTGCCCACCCGGCGTGGTGGTTTCGGGCAGGGCCACGTCGTCCAGCAACCGTCCGATCAACTCGAGGCGTTCCTCGAGGGTCGGCATGTCGATGACAAAGCGCAGCGTGTCGGCCGACAGGCGCCAGGTCTCGGGGTCGGCCTGCACGGCGGCGACCACTTTCTGCGGGTCGACCTGTGCCTGGTCACCGAAGACCAGCCGCCCGCCGCGGTGGGTCAGCTCGAGCTTGCGAATGCCCAGATCGCGTGCCCGGATGCGCAATCGGTGTGTCTCGACCAGGGCGATGACCGGTTCCGGCAGCAGGCCGAAACGGTCGATCAATTCCACCTTGAGCTCGTCGAGGGCATTGCGGTCGTTTGCCGTGGACAGGCGCTTGTAGAGGGTCAACCGGGTGTGCACGTCGGCCACGTAGTCATCGGGGATCAGGGCGGGCACGCCCAGGTCGACTTCGGTGCCTTGGCTTGACAGTGGCGCGGTGAGTTCCGGTTGCTTGCCCTGGCGGATGGCGTGGACCGCGCGGTCGAGCAGCTGCATGTAGTAGCGGTAGCCGACCTCGTGCATCTGACCGGACTGCCCGGAGCCGAGCAACTCGCCCGCGCCACGGATCTCGAGATCATGGGTGGAGAGCGTGAAGCCCACGCCCAGGTCCTCGAGCGCGGCGATGGCCTCGAGACGCTTTTCCGCGTCGGGGGTCAGCGTGGTGGGTTCCGGGGTGATCAGGTAGGCGTAGGCACGATGATGCGAGCGACCCACCCGGCCGCGCAGCTGGTGCAACTGGGCCAGGCCGAACTTGTCGGCGCGGTGGATTAGGATGGTGTTGGCCGTGGGAATGTCGATGCCCGACTCGATGATGGTGGTCGAGACCAGCACGTTGAAGCGCTGGTGGTAGAAGTCCGACATCACCTGCTCCAGCCCGCGCTCGCCCATCTGGCCGTGGGCCACGCCGATGCGCGCCTCGGGCACAATCTCCTCGACCAGACGGGCCATGCGGTCGATGCTCTTGACCTCGTTGTGCAGGAAGTACACCTGCCCACCGCGTTTTAGCTCCCGCTGGATCGCTTCGCGGATCTGCACCTCGTCCCAGCGCAGGATCACCGTCTTGACCGCCAGGCGCTCGCGCGGCGGGGTGGCGATGATCGAGAGATCCCGAATCCCTGAAAGCGCCATGTTGAGCGTGCGCGGAATGGGCGTGGCGGTAAGCGTCAGCAGGTCGACCTCGGCGCGCAGGGCCTTGAGGCGTTCCTTGTCGCGCACGCCAAAACGCTGTTCTTCGTCGATGACCACCAGGCCGAGGTTGGCGAATTCCGGCGATTCGCGAAGCAACTTGTGCGTGCCGATGACGATGTCGACCTGGCCCGACTTGATCCGCTCGCGCACCCCGGCGGTCTGCTTGCTCCCGGACAGCCGCGACAGGCTTTCGATGGTCACCGGCCAGTTGGAGAAGCGGTCGCGGAAGTTACGAAGGTGTTGCTCGGCCAGCAGCGTGGTCGGCACCAGCACCGCCACCTGGGTGTGGTTCTCGACGGCGACAAAGGTGGCGCGCATAGCCACCTCGGTCTTGCCGAAGCCGACATCGCCGCAGACGACACGATCCATCGGCTGCGGGGCGGCCATGTCGGCTAGCACTTGCTCAATCGCCAGACGCTGGTCGTCGGTGGGCTCGAAGGCGAATTCCTCGGCGAACTGACGGTAGTCGGACTCGTCGACCTTCAACGAGGTGCCCTTGCGCGCGGCGCGCCGGGCATGCACGTCGAGGAGTTCGGCGGCCACGTCGTGGACCTGGGCGGCGGCCCGCTTCTTGGCCTTTTCCCACTGCTCCGACCCCAGTCGGTGGAGGGGGGCGGATTCCTCGGCCCCGCCCGTGTAGCGGGAAATGCGCTCGAGCCCCGAGACCGGCACATAGAGCTTGTCGTCGCCGGTGTAGGTGAGCAGCAGGTATTCCTGCGGTTGGTCGTTCATCTCCAGGGTAACCAGTCCCTGGAAACGTCCCACGCCGTGATCCTCGTGGACCACCGGCGCGCCGATGGCCAGGTCATCCAGGTTCTGGATGATGGCGTCCGCGTCGCGACCACGGCGCGACTTGGCTCGGCGCTGGGCGACGCGTTCGGCGAACAGGTTGATCTCGCTGATCACGGCAATGCGTTCGCCGTCACCCGGCAGGATCGCGCCCTGCTCCAGCTCGGCGGTGGCTATGCCCACGGCGTCGTGGCCGTTCTCCCGCCAGTCGTGCCAAGTGTCGACGGCACGCGCCTGCAGTCCGACGTGACCCATCTGCTCGAGCAGGGCCTGACGACGGCCACTGCTTTCGGCGACCAGCAGGGTGCGGCCGTCGAATTCACGCACGAAGCCCGCGAGTCGCTCCATCACGGCCTGCGGCGAGGCACCGCCGGAAGCCAGGTCGGGCAAGGGGCGGTCGCCGATGTCGGCCGCCTGCGGAAAGTGGCTGTCGGCCGCGTCCACCAACTGCCAGCGTGGGTATGCCTTGAGCCGGCCCTCGAACTCCTCGGCGGTCTGGAACAGGGCTTCGGGGGGCAGGATGGGGTGATCGATGTCACCGGCACGCTGGCCGAAACGCTCCGTGGTCTCGGCGACGAAGCGGTCGATGGCCTCGGGGATGCCGTCGAACAGCATCATGCGCGTGGTATCGGGCAGATAGTCGAACAGCGAGGCCGTCTGCTCGAAGAACAGCGGCAGGTAGCTCTCGATGCCGGCGGGCACCAGGCCTTCGGATACCTGGCGGTAGATGGGGGCCTGGGTCGGGTCACCCGAGAAGGTGTTGCGCCAGTTCTGGCGGAAGATGGCGATGCCCTTGTCGGTCAGGGGGTACTCGCGCGCCGGCAGTAGCGTGATCTCGTTGACCGTCCGGGTGGAACGCTGCGATTCGGGATCGAAGTGGCGCAGGGTCTCGATTTCATCGTCGAACAGGTCGATGCGCACCGGCTCTTCGGCGCCCATGGGGAACACATCGACCAGGCCACCGCGCAAGGCATACTCGCCGTGACCCTGGACCTGTGACACCAGACTGTAGCCGGCCGCCTGCAGTTGCTCGCGGTAGGCCTCACGATCGAGCCGCTGGCCGACTTCAAGCACCATGCCCTGGCCGGCGACGAAGGCGGGCGGAGGCAGGCGCTGCATCAGGGTGGGCGCGGCAATCAGCGTCAATCCCTGGGTTTCCCGTGGCAGTCGCCACAGGCGAGACAAGCGGTCGGAGATCAGGTCCTGGTGCGGGGAGAATCGGTCGTAGGGCAACACCTCCCAGTCGGGAAAGATGGCCGCCTCCATGCCGAGAAAGTGCAGGGCGGCCAGGGCGTCGTTGACATGCCGACTGTCGGGCAGCACGGCCAGTAACGGCCGGTCGCCGGCCTCGGCCGCAAGGCGCGTGGCCAGGGCCCGCCCCAACTCGGTATGGGCACGCAGGTAGATCGGGTCGCTGCTATTGCCGGGTTGGGCGATGGACTGCTTGGCGTCGCTCATGGCTGGATCGCGGGTCTTGTTGGGTCGAAAAGGCTGTCAGGGTGGCAGAAAGGCGGGATTGTCGCCCATTTGCGGCGGTGCTGCACGGACAGCGACGGCGCGCTGAACGAAAAAATGCGGGCCGGAGCCCGCATTCGTCGCCACGATGGCGAATGTTCGTCTGGATGGGACGGTCAGGCGCGCACGTCGATGTTGCTGCCGGTGCTTGCCTGATCTTCCTCGCCGGCCCGGTTTTGCGTACTGGCGGTCTGTTCCGGGCCATTGACGCGGTTCTCGACTGGGTTGTCCACCTGCGTGTTGCGCGTCTGGGCGCTGGGGTTGGCGGTCTGCTGATTCGACGGTTGCGAGAGCATCCCGTCGGCCGCTGCGACGTTGCTGTAACCGCTGTCCACACTGGCGATCATGTCACTGCCTCCCCTGAAATCTGGTCAGGATGTCCTGTTCAATGTACCCATCCTAGTGAATTGACACGGAGAATACCAACGCGAGGCGTTTTGCCAGGGTTCCCCCGAGCGTCTCTATCCCTTGCGACCGGTAAGCAGGAGGTGTTCGGCGCCTTCCAGGACCTCGGGGGCGCCGTAGAGCGTCAGCACGTCCTCTTCCTCGAGGATGACGTCTTTGCTGGGACTCTCGCCGCGTATGCCGTGGCGGTTGATGGCATCGACCACCAAGGAGCCGTCGTCGGGCATGATCTCGCCCAGGCTCTTGCCCACGGCGGCGGCCCCCGGCACCAGGGCCACGTTCTTGAGCGTTCGTGGCGCGAGCAGGGCGAAGTCGTTCTCGTCGCGGGCACGGTCGCCATGGAAGGTATGGCGCAGTGGGGCGTAGTTCTCGCGTCGGATTTCCTGGATCTGGCGCAGGATCTTCGTGGGGGGTACCTTCAGGGTGCGCAGCACGTGGCCGCCGAGTGCCAGGCTCATTTCGTAGACGCTGGCCACCACCTCGGTCGCGCCGGCCGAGTGAATTCGGTCGAGAAACTTGTCGGTGCGGGTGCGCACGATGATCGGGGTGTCGCGATCGACGCCGCGTACCACCTCGATGGTCTTGATGGTCGAGGCGTCGTCCAGGTGGGTGAGTACCAGGGCCCGGGCGCGGTGAAGCCCGGCCGACTGCAGGATATCGAGATGAGTGGAGTTGCCGAAATACACCCGCAGGCCCGCCTCGTTGGCCTGGTGGACGATGTCCGGGTCGACTTCGACGGCGGTGTAGTCGATCCCCTCGCTTTTGAGCAGGCGGGCGACGTTCTGGCCCACTCGGCCGAAGCCGCAGATCAGCACGTGGTTGGATAGGTCGCTGGCATCCTGGCGCACCTCGACCGAGTGCCGGCGGCGGCTGCGGGCATAGCCCGGCACCAATCGCTTGACGATCACGCCGTTGTACTTGACCAGGATAGGCGTGAGCACCATCGAGAAGATCACCGTCCCCAGCACGATCTGATGCTCGAGGTCGGTCATCAGGCCCGGGTCGGCGATCGAGAGCATGGCAAAGCCGAATTCGCCGCCCTGGGCCAGGACCAGGCCCGAACGCAGGGCGACACCGGGGGATTCCCCCATCGCCCGACCGATGAGGAAGATGATCAGTGTCTTGGCTAGGATCAGGATGGCCAGGAACATCAGCACCCAGTGGAAGATGTCCAGCAGCCCGCCGATATCGAGCATCATGCCGATGGTGATGAAGAACAGCCCCAGAAGCACGTCGCGGAAGGGGCGGATGTCCGCCTCGATCTGGTGCTTGTATTGCGTCTCCGACAGGGCAATCCCGGCGAGGAACGCGCCCAGCTCCCAGGACAGGCCGGCGGTGTTGGTCAGCCAGCCGGCGCCCAGTACGGTCAGCAGTACCGCCAGGGTGAACAACTCGGCCGAGCGCGACTTGGCGATCTCGCGGAATACCGGGCGCAACACCCAGCGTCCGCCGAAGAACAGAGCCACAGCCGCTACCACCCCGGCGGCCAGCGTGAGCGAGATGTCCAGGGTCAGGTTGCCGGCTTCGTTTGCCGCCTGCGAGCCGAGTACCGGGATGATGATCAGAAAGGGGATGACGGCGAGGTCCTGGAACAGCAGGATGCCCACCGCGTTGTTGCCGTGACGGGAATTGACCTCGAGTTGCTCGCCCAGCTGGCGAATCACGATGGCCGTCGATGAGACGGTCATCACCCCGGCGAGCACGAAGGCGGCGGCCGGGGAGAAACCCATCATCAGGGCCACCCCGCCGGTGATGATGGCCGTGAGCAGGACTTGGGCCCCGCCCATGCCGACCACCGCGTGGCGCATGGCGATCAGGCGCGACAGCGAGAACTCCAGGCCCAGCATGAACAACAGGAACACCACGCCGAATTCGGCGAACAGGTGAATGTCATGGATGTCTTTGACCAGCCCGATGGCGTGCGGGCCGGCCAGCACGCCCACCGCCAGGTAGCCGAGGATGGCCGGCAGGTTGACGCGGTTCAGGACCACCACCGCTACGACGGAGATCAAGAGCAGGGTCAGCAGGATGCCCATGGTGTCGACTGGCATGGGGTGGATCTCGCTCCTTGTCAGTGGGCGGGTGGCGCTGCGTCGGGCGGGCCTTGGACGTTACGTTTTATCACAAAGGCAAGGCGGTGGCCTCGGCCAACCAGCGCATGAACACCGAGCGGGGATATTCTTCGGCCCCCAGGCTGAGCAGATGCTCGGTGGTGAACTGCACATCGAGAAATTCGATTTCTCCCCACAGGCCGTCCACCAGAATGGCCGCCAGGGCGAACTTGGAGGCATTCGGCGCCCAGCTGAACATCGATTCGCCGAACGCGGCCCGACCGATGCGGCTGCCGAAGAGCCCACCGACCAGTTCCTCACCGCGCCAGACTTCCACCGAGTGGGCCAGCCCGGCCTGGTGTAGAGAGACGAAGGCTGCTTGCATTGCCGGCACGATCCAGGTGCCGGCCTCGTCCCCGCGGGGCGCGGCGCAGCCATCCACCACCGCTTCAAATGCCGTGTCTGCGGTCACTTGGTAGCGTTCCTGGCGACGCCACTTGGCGAGACTTTTCGAGACGTGGAAGCGCTCGGGAGTGAGCAGCGTGCGCGGGTCCGGGCTCCACCACAGGATCGGGTCGCCCTCTGAAAACCAGGGAAAAATCCCACGGCGATACGCCTGCTGCAGTCGTTCGACCGACAGGTCACCGCCTGCGGCGAGCAACCCGTTGGGCTCGTTCAGCGCCGCCGAAACGGGCGGGAAGCCGGCCGGATCCGGACCCAGCAGCGGGATCATTGCTGGCGCGCTTTCCCCGGCGAGGGCAGGTTGAAGTCCGAATAGTCGGCGCGCGGACGGAACAGCACTGCGATGTGGCCGACCGTCTGCACCAGCGTCGAGTGGGTGGCCGAGGTGATCGCGTCGATTATCTCGCGCTTCTCGTCGCGCTCGACGCCGGGGACACGGACCTTGATCAGCTCGTGGATTTCCAGTGCCTGCTCGATCTCGGCGAGCACCGCATCGGTCAGCCCATGCTGGCCGAGAAGCACCACAGGCTTGAGGTGGTGTGCCTCGGCACGGAGATATTGTCGCTGGCGAGCGGTAAGGTTCATGTCGTGGAGGTCTCCGGAAAGTGATTCGGGCAGTATGACGGGCTGTGTGAAATCACACATTGCGCCATGGTGCATGGTCCGGCAGTTTAACGGCTCCAAACCCGACGACCAATTCATGCGAGGAGTCGAGTTACTCATGCGATCGAGTCGTGTCCTGCTGACGGTGATGGTTGCCATGCTTTGGCTGACGGGCTGCCAGCCCGTCAGCGGGGACAACCTGCTCTCCGGTTATCAAACACCGGATCCGCTCGTGCTGCGCACGCCCGAAGCGCTCGTACCGGTTCCCGATGTAACGCTCGTCGGGGGCGCGGGTGAGCGCAGCACGGCAAGCCTGTTTCGTGATCGCTGGAGCCTGTTGTATGTCGGTTACAGCTACTGCCCGGATGTCTGCCCCACCGAACTCGGCCAGCTTGCCTTGATCCTGCCGCGGCTGGAGGCTCGGTTGCCGGAAGTCGACTGGCAGGTGGTGTTTCTGTCCGTGGACCCCGAGCGCGACAGCGTCGGGCATCTGCAGCGCTACACCGCCTTCTTCTCCGAGGCCTTCGTGCCGCTGACCGGCTCTCGCGAGGCGATCGACGCGATCACCTCGCGCGTTCGCGCCGGCTATCGGATTGAACCGCACGAGACTGGGGAACGGGCCTATACCGTGGATCATGACACCAGCTTCCGGCTGATCGATCCGAAGGGGCGCATGTTGGCCCTGCTGCCGGGCCCGCATGACTCCGAGCGGATCGTCGAGGTGTTGACCGATTTCATGAACGAGGTGAACGAATGATGAATGATAGACAGAGTGTCCGCTCCGCCCGAGGGCTCGTCCACCCACTGCGGATCACCCAGGTGATGCTATTCGGTATCGCCGGGCTGCTGCTCGCGCCGATGGCATGGGCCGCCGATGTCCAGGCACACGATGCTTGGGTGGCATTGACCCCGCCGGGGGCGTACGCCACGGCCGGTTTCATGACGCTGCATAACGGCGGGGAGACGGACGTCGACCTCCTTGCCGCGGCGGCGGACGGCTTCGAGGCCGTCGAGTTGCACCGGTCTGTCAACAAGGACGGCATGCATCGCATGATCGAGCAGGAGCGGATTGCCATCCCGGCTGGCGAGGCGGTGCAGTTGGCCCCAGGCGGCTATCACATCATGCTGATTGGCCTGCAACGCCCGCTCGTCGAAGGCGACTCGGTCCCGATCGAACTGACGTTCGACGATGGCAATACCCTGATGGTCGAAGCGCCGGTCAAGCGCCGTGGTCACGCCATGGGCGGGACGCATTCGGAGCACTGAGCCGGTATCGCGTCCGGCGGCGGCTCGCCGATTTGGGCTGAGAGGGGCAATCGGGGATAATTCGTGCCCCTTTTTTTCGTCCTCAGATGGAGGCGTCATGGCACGTTCCGTGAGCAGCAAGCGTTGGCTCAGCGAGCATTTCAGCGACGAGTTCGTGCAAAAGGCCCAGCGCGAAGGTTATCGCTCGCGGGCGGTCTACAAGCTGATCGAGCTCAACGACCGCGATCGTTTCCTCCGCCAGGGGATGACCGTGGTCGACCTGGGCGCGGCCCCCGGCGGCTGGACCCAGCTGGCCGCGCAACAGGTCGGCTCCAAGGGGCACGTGTTTGCCCTCGACCTGCTGGCAATGGATCACTTCGCCGACACCACGGTCCTGCAGGGCGACTTCACCGAGGATGCCGTGCTCGAACAGCTCGAGCAGGCGCTTGAAGGTCGTGAAGTCGATCTTGTTCTTTCCGACATGGCCCCCAACATGAGTGGGGTCGACTCGGTCGATATCCCCCGTTCCATGTATCTGGCGGAACTTGCGCTGGATTTCTGTGATCGGATGCTCAAGGAGAAGGGCGCCTTCGTGACCAAGCTGTTCCAGGGCGAAGGTTTCGACGAGTTCGTCAAGGAAGTGCGGCAGCGGTTCGACCGCGTCGTGGTCCGCAAGCCCAAGGCCTCCCGTCCTCGTTCGCGCGAGGTATATCTGGTGGCAACCGGTAAGCGCCTAAGATAAGGTAGGCATGAATAATTCCGTTATCGCTGGCCGGGCACGTCGCGTGTTCCGGCCATTGTTGCGATAACCGCTCGCAGAGGTGTTGCGTTGAACGACTTGACCAAAAATATCCTGATCTGGGTGGTGATCGCCGTCGTGCTCATGACGGTGTTCAACAGCTTCGATCAACGCTCGGCGACAGCCCAGTCGATGCCGTATTCCCAGTTCATCCAGGAGGTGAAGAACGGCAACGTCGATTCCGTCACCCTCGAGGGCCAGACGATCAAGGGAACGAGTGGCACCGCCGGGCGGTTCGAAACCTACAGCCCGGAGACGGACAACCGCGCCCTGGTGGGTGACCTGCTGAACAACAACGTCACCATCAACGCCAAGGCGCCGGAGAAGCCGTCACTGCTGATGACGATATTCATCCAATGGTTCCCGTTCATTCTGCTGATCGCCATCTGGATCTTCTTCATGCGCCAGATGCAGGGCGGTGGCGGCCGGGGCGCAATGAGCTTCGGCAAGTCCAAGGCCAAGCTGATGAGCGAGGACCAGGTCAAGGTCACCTTCGGTGATGTGGCCGGCGCCGACGAGGCCAAGGAGGAGGTGGTCGAGCTGGTCGACTTCCTCAAGGATCCGGGCAAGTTCCAGCGTCTGGGTGGCACCATTCCGCGCGGCGTGCTGATGGTCGGCCCGCCTGGGACCGGCAAGACGCTGCTCGCCAAGGCCGTGGCCGGCGAGGCCAAGGTGCCGTTCTTCTCGATTTCCGGTTCCGATTTCGTCGAGATGTTCGTCGGTGTGGGCGCCTCGCGGGTCCGCGACATGTTCGAGCAGGCCAAGAAGCAGGCCCCCTGCATCATCTTCATCGACGAGATCGATGCCGTGGGTCGAACCCGCGGTTCCGGCATGGGCGGTGGGCATGACGAGCGGGAACAGACGCTCAACCAGCTGCTGGTCGAGATGGACGGTTTCGAGGGCAACGAGGGCGTGATCGTCGTGGCCGCCACCAACCGGGCCGACGTGCTCGACAAGGCACTGCTGCGTCCGGGGCGTTTCGACCGCCAGGTGGTCGTCGGTCTGCCGGATGTGCGCGGACGCGAACAGATCCTCAAGGTGCACCTGCGCAAGGTGCCGGCCGCCAAGGACGTCGAGCCGACCCTGATTGCCCGCGGAACGCCCGGCTTTTCCGGGGCGGACCTGGCCAACCTGGTCAACGAGGCGGCGCTGTTCGCCGCGCGGTCGAACAAGCCCGATGTCAACATGGCTGATCTCGAGCGTGCCAAGGACAAGATCATCATGGGCGCCGAGCGCAAGTCCATGGTGATGAGCGAGGACGAGAAGAAGCTGACCGCCTATCACGAGGCGGGCCATGCCATCGTCGGTCGCCTCGTCCCCGAGCATGATCCCGTCTACAAGGTCTCGATCATTCCGCGTGGCCGGGCGCTGGGCATCACCATGTTCCTGCCCGACCAGGATCGCTACAGCTATTCCAAGCGCAAGCTCGAGTCCAATATCTCCAGCCTGTTTGGCGGGCGCATTGCCGAGGAACTGATCTTCGGTGACGAGGCCGTCACCACCGGTGCCTCCAACGACATCGAGCGGGCGACCGAGCTGGCGCGCAACATGGTGACCAAGTGGGGCATGTCCGGAAAGCTGGGCACGCTCTATTACTCCGAGGACGACGGCGACCCGTTCATGGGGCGCCAGGCCGCCGGCGGCCATTTCTCCGACGAGACCAAGGAGATTATCGACGTCGAGATCAAGGATGTCATCGATCGCAACTACCAGCGTTGCCACCAGATCCTGGTGGACAATATGGACATCCTGCATGCCATGGCCGAAGCGCTGAGGAAATACGAGACTATCGATGCCGGCCAGATCGACGACCTGATGGAGCGTCGCCCGGTGCGCGAACCGGCCGACTGGCATGACGACGAGTCCGAGTCCGACAACGAGCCGCCCAGCTCCGGTGCCACCATCGACACCACTGACGAGGAAGCCGAAGACGGCGAGGACGCCACGCCGGGTCCGAGCGACGAGTCCGACGAGGGTGGTCGCGGCGATGGTGATAAGACGCCCGACGGTCAACCGCTGGGAGGTCCGCGCGGCGGATGACTCGGCGGCACCCCTGTCCGGACTGGCCGCGTGCGGGGGCGGTGGAGTCTCCCCTGATCATGGGGATACTCAACGCGACCCCGGATTCGTTTTCCGACGGGGGGCGCTTCAATTCGGTCGACCGGGCGGTGGAGGCCGCTGCCGCGATGCTCGAGGCGGGCGCCGACATGATAGACGTCGGTGGCGAATCGACCCGTCCCGGCGCCGAGCCGATCTCGCCGGAGGAGGAGCTCGAGCGGGTGATCCCGGTGATCGAGGCGCTAGCGACGCGTTTCGACTGCCCGCTGTCGGTGGACACCAGCACGCCGGCGGTGATCACCCGGGCAGTGGAGGCCGGCGCCTGCCTGGTCAACGATGTCCGGGCGCTCACTCGCCCGGGGGCGCTTGAGGCCGCGGCGGCCAGCGGGGCGTCGGTCTGCGTCATGCACATGCGCGGCGAGCCCGGGGACATGGCCGGGCGTACCGATTACGCCGACGTGGTCGACGAGGTGGTCGCCTATCTTGCTGGCCGGATCGATGCGCTCACACAGGCGGGCATACCGGCGGACCGGATCCTGGTCGACCCGGGGTTCGGCTTTGCCAAGACCAGCGAACAGAATTTCGATCTCTTGCGCCGCCTGCAGGCCTTGGCGTGCCTCGATGCCCCCGTGCTAGTGGGCATGTCGCGCAAGCGGATGGTGGGCGAGGCGACGGGGCGACCCGTCGAGGAGCGTGCCATCGGGAGTGCGGCGGCCGCCCTGCTCGCGGTCGAGCGCGGCGCGACGGTACTGCGCGTGCATGACGTCGCCGCCACGCGCGATGCGCTCGCCGTCTGGCAGGCGATGCGTCGGGCCGGCTAGCCCTGAGTGATTTATTTGTTTGGCGGCGCCCGATTTGGGGTGAGCGGTGACAAACCCGCCTTTTCAGGCATAAAAGCGTTTGCCTTGGCTTGAATTAGGGTTTTCTGATATTTTGCTCGGCGGGGTTAATTTGGTTGACTTGAAATCGCCGTCCCATCCGCCCGGCCACGTTTTTGCGATGCTGTCCTGCTATTGCCCTGGTGGTGAAATCCGGATGGTGCGGCGTACAACAGTTGAGAGAAAAAACATGAAACAGATGCGTCGTTCACTCATTGCCCTCGCTGCCAGCGGGGCCCTGGCCGCCCCGTTGATGGGCCATGCTGCCGGTGATCCGGAAGCGGGTAAAAGCAAGTACACCAGTTGTGCCGCTTGCCACGGTGCAGATGGTGGTGGTCAAGGCGGTGCCTTTCCCAAGCTGACTGGCCTGGGCGAGGATGAGGTTGCCAAGAAGCTGACCGCTTACCGCGAGGGTGATCAGGAGTACCTCAAGAGCGTCGGCCTCGGTGACCGCTACGGCACCATGGCGCCGAACGCCTCCGGCCTGTCCGATGGTGATATTGCCGATCTGGCCGCCCACGTTGCCGCCGAGTTCGGTGGCGCCGCCGCGGGTGGTGACCAGGCCGCCGCCGAGCCGGCCCCGGCTGCGACTGGCGAGATTGCCAAGGCCGACGTCGAGCGTGGCCAGGCGCTTTATTCCTCCTGTGCCATTTGCCACGGCGAGCAGGGCGAGGGTGGTCACCTGATGAACGCGCCGAAGCTCAAGGGCCTGCCGGCCTCGCAGGTGGCGTCCCTGCTCAAGGTCTACCGCAAGGGCACCGAGATGGGTACGTATTCCTACACGATGATTCCTCAGGCGACCCATCTGTCTGACGCGGACATCAACAACCTGGCCGCCTACGTCGCGACTATTGGCGAAGAGCAGGCTGCCGAGTAAGGTTGCGCGTTAGCGCGAACCCGCCTGGCCCCGAAAAGGGCGGTCGGGTGCGCAAGATTTCGAGGCGCCGGCTTGTCAGCCGGCGTTTTTGCTTTTGCCAGTCAAGGCCCGGCCAGCACGGGGGCTGGCCGGGATCCTGACGGGTCGAGGAAGTGAGTGTGACCAGGGTATTCGGAACCGATGGAGTGCGCGGGGCGGTCGGCCAGTGGCCCATGACCCCGGAGTTCGTCCTCAAACTTGGCTGGGCGGCCGGCAAGGTGCTCGGCAGCCATGGCCGCCGGCGTGTCCTGATCGGCAAGGACACCCGCGTGTCCGGCTACATGTTCGAGTCGGCGCTGGAGGCGGGTTTTTCTGCAGCCGGCGTCGACGTCCGGTTGCTCGGGCCTATGCCCACGCCGGCGATCGCCTACCTCACGCGCACCCTGCGGGCGTCCGCGGGTGTGGTCATCAGTGCCTCGCACAACCCGTTTCACGATAACGGGGTCAAGTTCTTCTCCGCCCATGGCGAGAAATTGCCGGACGCGGTCGAGGACGAGATACAGGCAATGTTGGATCGCCCTCTCGAGGTGATCGACAACCGCCAGCTGGGGAAGGCCGAGCGTATCGAGGATGCCCCAGGGCGCTACATCGAGTTTTGCAAGAGCACCGTGCCGATCGGCATGAGCCTTGCCGGGTTGCGCGTGGTTGTCGACTGCGCCCATGGCGCGACCTATCAGGTCGCACCGCGCGTATTCGCCGAGCTGGGCGCCGACGTTCAGGTGATCGGTGCCTCCCCTGACGGCTTCAATATCAATGAAGGTGTCGGCTCGACTCACCCGGAATCGCTGCGTGACGCCGTTCTCGAGGCTGGTGCCGATCTGGGCGTGGCTTTCGATGGTGATGGCGACCGGGTGGTGATGGTTGACGCCCAGGGCGCGATACGGGACGGCGACGAACTGCTGTACGTGATTGCTTCGGGACGCATTCAGCAGGGCTACGCGGGCGGGGTGGTCGGTACCTTGATGAGCAACCTGGGGCTGGAGCGGGCCATCGAGGCCCTGGGGCACCCCTTCTTTCGGGCCAAGGTGGGCGATCGCTATGTGCACGAAGCCCTCCGGCGCGAGCGTTGGTTGCTGGGTGGGGAGTCTTCCGGTCATCTGCTGTGTCTGGATCGCCATACCACCGGGGACGGCATCGTGGCTGCGCTCCAGGTGCTGGCCGAGATGGCGCGTCGGGAGCGCTCGCTGGACGAGCTACTCCAGTCGATGGACATCCTGCCGCAGGCGCTGATCAACGTGCGCATCGAGCAGCCACTTTCTGTGGAGGACCCCGTGATCCGCGAGGCGGTGCGGGCGGCCGAGGCGCAGCTGGCCGGTCGGGGTCGCGTCCTGTTGCGTCCTTCCGGGACCGAGCCCCTCATCCGTGTCATGGTCGAGGGCGAGTCCGCCGACCAGGTGCGCGATGTGGCCGAGGGGCTGGCCGAGGCCGTGAGGGCGCACGCCGCGGCGTGAAAGGCCGCGAGGTTCGCCGCCGAGTTTCCCTCAAGCCGGCAACTCACGTATAATCCGCGCGCCGGGTCATCTGTTGTAAACAATGCCCGGAAATTCCACACGCCCATCAATATGGCAGCGCGGGGTGCCCACCGGTCGAATCGGGGGTTGCGCTGCCAGATCGGGCGGAGGCCTAACCCAACGAAATCAGGTAGTTAACAATGGCTAAAATCACAATGCGTCAGATGATCGAGGCCGGTGTCCACTTCGGTCACCAGACTCGATACTGGAATCCGGGCATGGCGCCCTACATCTTCGGTCAGCGCAACCGGATCCACATCGTCAACCTCGAAAAGACGCTGCCGATGTTCGAGGACGCCTTGAACTATGTCGGTAAGCTGGCCGCGAATGGCGGCAAGGTCATGTTCGTCGGCACCAAGCGTTCGGCTCGCGATCTGGTCGAGAGCGAGGCCAAGCGCTGCGGCATGCCCTACGTCAACCACCGCTGGCTCGGTGGCATGATGACCAACTTCCGCACCGTGCGTGCCTCCATCCGCCGCCTCAAGGCGCTCCAGCAGATGGAAGAGGATGGCACCTTCGCCAAGCTGGTGAAGAAGGAAGCACTGGAAATGACCCGCGAGCGCGCCAAGCTCGAGCGTTCCATCGGCGGCATCCAGGATATGGAGCGCCTGCCGGACGCGCTGTTCGTGATCGACGTGGGTCACGAGGACATCGCCATCAAGGAAGCCAAGAAACTCGGCATCCCGGTGGTCGCCGTGGTCGACACCAACAACAGTGCTCAGGGCGTCGACTATGTCATCCCGGGCAACGATGACGCCATTCGCGCCATCCAGCTGTACACCTCTTCCGTTGCCGATGCGGTGCTGGATGCCAAGGGTGCATCGAGCAACGTCACCGAGTCGGACTTCGTCGAGGTTGCCGACGAGGAAGAAGCGGCCAAGGAGTGAGCCGTGCCGGGGTGGCCGAGAAGGCCGCCTCGTGCTTGATTTTCTGAACAACGGGTCGACTGGCCCGTTGTTTTTGTACAAGACAGTTTCGGGAGAAGACAGCTCATGGCAATTACTGCCTCTCTGGTCAAAGAACTCCGCGAGCGTACCGGCTCGGGGATGATGGAGTGCAAGAAGGCTCTGGTCGAGACCGACGGCGACATCGAGGCCGCGATCGAACAGATGCGCAAGAGCGGCCTGGCCAAGGCCGACAAGAAGGCCGGCCGCGTTGCCGCCGAGGGCCAGGTCGCCATCGCGCTGAGCGACGACCGCAAGTCGGCTGCGATGGTCGAGATCAACTCCGAGACCGATTTCGTCTCCAAGGGTGACGATTTCACCGGCTTTGCCAATGCCGTTGCTGAACGCATCCTGGCCGATGACCCGGCCGACATGGACGCCGTCAACGCCCTCGAGATCGATGGCGAGAAGGCCGACGATCGCCGCAAGGCCCTGGTTGCCAAGCTGGGCGAGAACATCCAGATGCGTCGTTTCGTGCGCATGACCACCAGCGGCGTCATCGGCGCCTACCGCCACGGCGAGCGCATTGGCGTGCTGGTTGAGCTGGACGGTGGCAGCGAGGAGCTGGCACGGGATCTCGCCATGCACGTGGCGGCCACCAAGCCGAGCTGCGTCGACGAGTCCGACGTGGATGAGGCCACCGTGGAGAAGGAGCGCGACATCTTCCGCGCCCAGGCCGCCGAGTCCGGCAAGCCGCCGGAGATCGTCGAGAAGATGATCGAGGGCCGGATTCGCAAGTTCCTCGCCGAGACCACCCTGGTGGGTCAGCCGTTCGTCAAGGATCCAGATCAGACCGTCGGCCAGCTGCTGAAGAAGGAGGGCGCCAAGGTCGTCCGCTTCGAGCGCATGGAAGTCGGGGAAGGCATCGAGAAGGAGGAAGGCGACTTCGCCGCCGAAGTGATGGCGCAAGTCAAGGGGGGGTGATCCCCGCCAGGAAAGCCGGGGCTACCCCGGCTTTTTTTTGAGTTGCAGAATCTCTGCACAAGTGCGGCGTCCACCGGCGGGCTTGTGCAGAGATTCACGGTCGCCCGCGAAGGTCTCGCGGTGCGACAATCCGTTCGCAAGTTCTACAAGCCCATAGGTGAATCGTTATGCAAGCTGCCGGCTCCCCCCGATATCGACGTGTCCTGCTCAAACTCAGTGGCGAGGCGCTGATGGGAGACCAGTCCTTCGGGATCGATCCGGCGGTAATCAGTCGATTGGGCGACGACATCCTGGCACTCAAGGATCAGGGGGTCGAGGTCGCCGTGGTGGTCGGTGGTGGCAATATCTTCCGCGGCGCCGGTTTGGCCGATGCCGGCATGGATCGCGTCACTGGCGACCAGATGGGCATGCTGGCCACCGTGATGAACGGGCTGGCGATGCAGGACGTGCTCGAGCAGCGTGGGCTGCAGGTGCGCGTGATGTCAGCGGTGTCGATCCACGCCGTCTGCGAGGACTACATTCGCCGGCGCGCCATTCGGCATCTGGAGCGCGGACGCATCGTGGTGCTCGTCGGCGGGACCGGCAATCCCTTCTTCACCACAGACTCCGGCGCGAGCCTCCGGGCGGCCGAGATCAACGCCGATCTGATGATCAAGGCGACCAAGGTTGACGGGGTCTACAACGCCGATCCGCATCTGCATGCCGATGCGGAACGCTATGAGCATTTGACGTACAATGCCGTGCTCGACCAACGGCTGGGCGTGATGGACGCCACCGCGATCGTGATGTGTCGCGATCAGCAAATGCCGCTGATGGTGGTGGACATCAACGAGCCGGGCAATCTGGTTCGTGCCATCAACGGCGAGGCCGTGGGAACCCTGGTGACAGCGGAGAAAGTGAACAATGATTGACGACGTGGTCAAAGACGCTCGCGCACGCATGAGCAAGAGCATCGATGCGCTCAAGAGCGAACTCGCCAAGATTCGCACCGGACGCGCCAACGTGAACGTGCTCGATCACATCCACGTGGAGTATTACGGCAGTGAAGTGCCGCTTTCCCAGGTCGCCAAGTTGGGGGCCGAGGATGCGCGCACCCTGACGGTCACTCCGTGGGAGAAGGACATGGTCGGCAAGATCGAGAAGGCCATCATGACCTCCGACCTGGGCTTCAATCCGGCCACGGCGGGCACCGTGATCCGCATTCCCATGCCGCCGCTGACCGAGGAGCGTCGTCGGGATCTGGGCAAGGTCGTGCGTCACGAGGGCGAGAACGCCAAGATTGCCATCCGCAATATTCGTCGCGACGCCAACAACGACCTCAAGAACTTTCTCAAGGAAAAGGAGATTTCCGAGGACGACGAGCGTCGTGGGCAGGACATCATCCAGAAGCTCACCGACGAGCGTGTTGTCGAAGTGGACAAGATCGTGGCCGACAAAGAAAAAGAGCTGATGGAAGTCTGAGCCGACGTGCGGGCGCGAAGCAACGACACGGCCTCCGTCTCCGGCATCGACCCGGCGCGCCTGCCCCGTCACGTCGCCATCGTCATGGATGGCAACGGTCGCTGGGCCCGTGCCCGGCATCTACCGCGCACGGTGGGCCATCAGCGGGGGCGGCGCTCGGTGCGCGCCACGATCCGTGCCGCCATGCGGCTCGATGTGCCGCTGCTGACCCTGTTCGCCTTCTCCTCGGAGAACTGGAAGCGGCCGACCGCCGAGGTCGACGCATTGATGAGCCTGTTCATCAATGCGCTGGAGAAAGAGCTCGACGAGCTTGACGACAATGGCGTCAGGCTGATCTTTATCGGGGATCGCTCGCGGCTCGACGCTCGGGTATGCGAGCTGATGGTCAAGGCCGAGCAACGCACCGCCGCCAATCGTCGCCTGCAACTTCAGATCGCGGTGAGCTACGGTGGCCAGTGGGATATCCTGCAGGCCGCGCGCCAACTCGCCGAACGCCATGCCGAGTCGCCCCTGACGCTGGCCGACCCCGACTGCCTGCGCCATGAATTCGAACGCGGGCTGTCGACCGTCGGCCAGCCGCCGGTGGACCTGTTCATTCGCACGGGTGGCGAGCGCCGCCTGAGCAATTTCCTTTTGTGGCAGGCCGCCTACGCGGAGCTCTACTTCACCGACGTGCTCTGGCCGCTGTTCGATGAAGGAGAGTTCGAGGCGGCGGTGCGCTGGTTTGCTGCTCGCGACCGCCGTTTCGGCCGGGTGGAGGCCCGCTCGGAGCCGCCGGCATCGACCCAGGGAGACGATTCGTGACCGGCACGCCGTTACGCCTGCTCACCGGGAGCATCGCCGGGCTGATCTCTCTGGTCGTGGTGCTGCTGGCGCCGGATCGGGTGTTCGCTGGCCTGACTCTGTTGCTCCTCGGCTGGGCTGCGGTCGAGTGGTTTCGTCTCGCCGGCCTTGCCCCCTGTCATGTCTGGCCCTGGGTGGTCGCGACCGTGTTGCTCGCCGTCGGCTGGCAACAGTTCGTCCCCACCACGGCGCTCGCCTGGCCCATGGCGCTCGCCGCTCTCGTCTGGCTCTTCCTGTTCTCCGCCCAGCTCCGTTACCGGACCACGCACCCGCCCCTGCGGCCTTTCTGGCAGCGCCGGTTGACCGGGCTGCTGATCCTGCCCTTGTTCTGGCTCGCCATGGTCGAGGTGCATGCCGCACCCGACGGGCAGTGGTTGCTGCTGTTCGGCGTTCTGGTCGTCGTCGTGGCCGACTCGCTGGCGTATTTCGCCGGCCGGGCATTCGGCCGCCACAAGCTCGCCCCGATGATCAGCCCGGGCAAGTCGATCGAGGGTGTGGTCGGCGGACTCGCCGGCGTGGCGGTGCTGGCCGCGATCGGCGCGATATTACCGATCTTTGCCGCCACGGCGTCCTGGTTGCTGGCCGTTTGGTGCGTGCTGATGGCACTGGCCTCGGTGGGCGGCGACCTGGAGGAATCGCGCCTCAAGCGTGAGGCCGGCGTGAAGGACAGCGGGCGAGTCCTGCCGGGTCACGGCGGGGTGCTTGATCGGCTGGACGGCCAGTTCGCGGCCCTGCCGCTGTGGGCGCTCGGCCTGTGGCAGATGCAGTTGCTGGGGGTGTGAGGCGATGAAGCGTGTCGGCATCTTCGGCTCGACCGGGAGCATTGGCTGCAACACGCTGGACGTGTTGGCCCGTCATCCCGATGCCTACCGGGTCGAGGTGCTGGTTGCCCATGGCCGCGTTGACGTGTTGTTTGAGCAAGTGCGGCGTTTTCGCCCCGCCGTGGTCGGGCTGGTGGATGTCGGGCGACAAGAGGCATTGCTCGAGCGATTGGTCTCCCTGCCTGCCAGCGAGCGCCCCGAGATGGTCATCGGCCAGCAAGCGGTCGATAACCTGGCGGGGGATGCCCGGTTGGACGTGGTGGTGGCGGCGGTGGTCGGCACGGCCGGGTTGCGTTCGACCTGGAATGCCCTGACGGCCGGCAAGCGGGTGCTGCTGGCCAACAAGGAGTCACTGGTCGCCGCCGGTGACCTGATGCTGGAGGTAGCCCGTCGCGGCGGGGCCCAGATCCTGCCCATCGACAGCGAGCACAACGCGATTTTCCAGTGCCTGCCGTCCGAGCAGGCGAGCCTGGTCGGGCAGGGCATGTTGCCTGCCGGCCGCCGGTCGATCGAGAGCATCGTGCTGACCGCCTCGGGCGGCCCGTTTCGCGACTGGCCGTCCGAGCGGTTTGCCGGCATCACGCCGGATCAGGCCTGTGATCACCCCAACTGGTCGATGGGGCGGAAAATATCGGTCGATTCGGCCACCATGATGAACAAGGGGCTGGAGGTGATCGAGGCCGCGCGCCTGTTCGGCGTGGATGCCGGCCGGATCGAGGTGGTGGTCCACCCCGAGTCCGTGATTCATTCCATGGTGCGGTTCGTTGACGGTTCGGTGATTGCCGAACTGGGCGAGCCGGACATGCGTACGCCGATCGCTCACGCGCTGGCGTGGCCCGAACGCATCGCGTCCGGGGTCGCGCCGCTGGACTTCTCGGCACTGGCCGGCCTGCATTTCGAGGCACCCGACATGGCCCGGTTCCCCGCTCTGCGCCTGGCCTTCGACGCCCTGAAGATGGGTGGGGCAGCGCCGCTGGTCATCAATGCCGCCAACGAGGTGGCGGTGGCCGCTTTCCTCGATCATCGCATCGGGTTTACCGACATCCCCCGCGCCATCGAGGCCGCGCTGGAACACGCGGACGCCACCGGCGCCCTAGTGGCGCCCGACTCGATCGAGGCGGTGCTCGAGCGCGACCACGAGATCCGCGATTGGACCCGCCAGTGGTGCCAGCGGCCGGGCGCAGCGAACATCTTTACCGACAGGACATCGCGTCAATGACGATCTTGCTTAGCCTGATCGGCTTTCTGCTCACGATCAGCATCCTGGTTGCCTTTCACGAGTACGGCCACTTCTGGGCGGCCCGACGCATGGGCGTGCGTGTCCTGACCTATTCGCTCGGCTTTGGTCGGGCGATATTCGCCACCCGTCGTGGTCCGGAGCAAATCGAGTACCGCGTGGGCATGTTGCCGCTGGGTGGCTACGTGCGCATGCTCGACGAGCGTGAGGGGCCGGTCGAACCGGCGCAGCGACATCGGGCCTTCAACCGATTGCCGGTATGGCGTCGGGCGGTGATCGTGGCGGCCGGCCCGGTGGCCAACATCGTGCTCGCCCTGTTCTTCTGGTGGTTGATGTTCATGGTGGGCACCCAGGGGGTCCAGCCCAAGCTGGGCGAGGTCGACTCCGGTTCCCGGTTTGGCGAGGCCGGGATGCAATCGGGCGACCTGATCACCGGCGTAGGGGATGCCCCCGTCGCCAGCCTGTCCGATTTGCGCTTGCGCCTCCTCAACGGGGCCATCGACCAGCAGACCCTGTCGCTACAGTTCCAGCGGGACGGGGCAAAGCACTTCGCCCAACTCGACCTGCGCGATCTCGACCCGCTGGGCGGAACGATCGGCACCACCCCCACCGGGGTGCTTGAGCGTCTGGGGTTTACCCTGTGGCGGCCGCCCGCCGTGGCCGAGATAGCCGAGGTGCAGGAGGACTCGCCAGCGGCGCGTTCCGGCCTGCGTGCCGGCGAGCGGATCGTCGTCATCGACGGGCGGGAATATCGCGATGCCTGGGAGTTGATCGAGTTGATCGGCAGTCGTGCCGGCGAGCCGGTTACCCTGACCGTCGCGGGTGAGCAGGGGCGACGGGACGTGTCGGTGATCCCGCGCGAGACCCGCGTTGACGGCGAGACGGTCGGGCGCATCGGCGTGGCACTTGCTTCGAAGCCCCGCGACGCCGAGACGGCCGAGGCGATGTTCTTCGTGACGCATGCCGGGCCCGTGGAAGCCTTCGGCCAGGCGCTGGATCGTAGCTGGGAGATGACGGCCTTGACCTTCCAGGTGTTCTATCGGCTCGCACGGGGCGAGGCAAGCCTCGCCAATCTGTCGGGGCCGGTGGCCATCGCCGAATACGCCGGCAAGAGCTTGGTGCTGGGGTTGTCGACCTTTCTCGGTTTTCTCGCCCTGGTGAGCCTGTCACTGGCTATTCTCAACCTCCTGCCCATTCCCATGCTCGACGGCGGGCATCTCCTCCTGTACGTCATCGAGGCGATCAAGGGCAGTCCGGTAAGCCCTGTCTTTGAAGAGATATTCGCCCGGATCGGTATCCTGATGCTCGGGATGTTGATGGTGCTGGTGTTCTATAACGATATCGCCCGGTTGATGCAGTAGCCGCCCTTGGGCCACAATAGGCGGGTTTACTCAGGTTCCGAGTCCATGGGCAATGTGCCGTGGCCGGTCTTCGATCCTTCATCTGCCTGATCAGGAAAGCCTTTTGGCATGACCATCACCCAACGTATCTCCTCCTTGGCGCTAGCCGCGCTGCTCCTCCTGCCCTCTTTGGCACAGGCATTCGAAATCACCGACATCCGGGTCGAGGGGCTGAGGACTATTTCCCCCGGTACCGTCTTCACCTATATCCCCTACGAGGTGGGTGATGAGTTCGATGCCGGGGACAGCACCCGGGTGATCGAGTCGCTGTACGACACCGGCTTCTTCAAGGACGTGCAGGTGGGGCGGTCGGCCGACGATGCGCTCCTGGTGCGACTGGAAGAGCGACCCACCATCACCGCACTCGAGGTCAGCGGTAACGATAAGGTCAAGACCGAGAAACTCCAGGAAGCACTTAAGTCGATCGGTCTGGTCCAGGGGCGAGTGCTTGACCAGCGTGCGCTCGACAAGATGCAGACCGAACTCCAGCGCGTCTATTATAGCCTCGGCCAATACGGCGTGCAGATTGAAACCGAGGTGGAAGAGCTTGACGGCAATCGCGTGTTCGTCCATATCGATATCTACGAGGGTAAGCCCGCCTCGATCCGCCGCGTGCGCATCATCGGTAACGAGGACTTTTCCGAGGAGACCCTGCTGGACGAGTTCGAGTTGGGGGCGGTTTCCTGGTGGCGGTTCTGGTCGAACGCCGACCAGTACTCCAAGCAGAAGCTGTCCGCCGATCTCGAGCGGCTGCGCTCGTTCTATCTGGATCGGGGCTATCTCAAGTTTTCGGTGAACTCCACGCAGGTGACCATCACGCCGGACAAGAAAGATATCGAGGTCGTCGTCAATGTCAGTGAAGGTGAGCGCTACCGGGTCACCGACGTCACCTACAGCGGCAACATGTTGCTCAACGAGGAAACGCTCAAGGACTTGACGCAGGTCGAGGTGGGCGAGTACTTCAACCGCCGCCAGGTGGTCGATACCAGTGATGCCATCGGCAAGCGTATGGGCGACTACGGCTATGCCTTCGCCCGGGTCGAGCCGCGTCCGCAGATCGGTGAGGACGAGAAGACCGTGGTGGTCGACTTCAACCTCCAGCCGGGTAGCCGGGTGAGCGTCCGCGAGATCGAGTTCAAGGGCAACTACAACACCAACGAAGTCGTCTATCGCCGCGAGATGCGGCAGATGGAGGGCAGCTGGTATGCCGGCAACAAGCTCGATCGTTCCAAGCAACGCCTGGAACGCCTGCCGTCGGTCCAGCGCGTGGAGCAGAACATCAAGCCCGTGCCCGATGCCCCCGACCAAGTGGATATCGAATACGACATCACCGAGCAGCTATCCGGCTCGTTGACTGCCGGGGTGGGCTTCTCCCAGGCCGAGGGCATCCTCTTCAATGTCGGCCTCAACCAGCCCAACTTCCTGGGCACCGGCAAGGAGGTCGGGGTGAATGTCGAACGCAGCTCCTACCGCGAGTTCTACCAGTTCAACTACCGCAACCCGTATTTCACGGTGAATGGCGTCAGCCAGGGCTTCGGTCTGTTCTATCAGAAGCAGGACGGCACCGAGCTGTCGTTGTCACGCTACCTGGTCGATTCCTTCGGCGGCAACATGAACTTCGGGGTGCCGCTGTCCGAGCGCACCTACGGTTCGATCGCCTTCGGCGTCAAGAGCCAGGAAATCAAATCCACTACCGCCTCGCCCAGTTGGGTGACAGGGCCGCAGGATGATGTGAACGACCAACCAGGTCCAGGTTTCGATGGCCAGCAGTTCTACACCTTCACCATCGAGCCCTCCTGGCGCTTCGATAGCCGCAACCGCAACATCTTCCCGACGTCGGGGCAGTCCCACCGCCTCTCGGCTACCGTTGCCGTGCCGGGGGGTGACCTCACCTACGTCAAGGGCGAGTACGACGGTGAGTTCTACCTGCCGATGACTGAGAACTTCACCCTGCAGGCCCACGGCAACGTCGGCCAGATCAAGGCCTATGGAGACACCCAGGCCGACTACAACGGAGTGAGTGACTACTACGACGGCGTGCCGCCATTCTTGAACTACTTCACCGGCGGCATCCGCTCGGTGCGTGGTTTCGAGGACTACTCGCTGGGCCCGCGTGACAACAACGACGACCCCATGGGCGGGACCTTCAAGCTCAATGGCGGACTGGCGCTCTATTCGGCGCTGCCGTTCTTGACCGAGCAGCGTGACTCGGTGCGGATGTCCGTGTTCTGGGACATTGGCAACGCCTACCGGGACCTGGAGAACTTCGAGGCCGGCACGTTGCGCCAGTCGGTGGGTCTGGGTCTTAGCTGGGTATCGCCTGTCGGGCCGCTGCTGTTCAGCTATGCCCAGCCTCTCAACGATGAGCCGGGCGACCGGGTGCAGCAATTCCAGTTCTCGATCGGCGCATCGTTCTGATGGGTGCCCGAGTGGCCGCGATTGCTCGGCCCACTCGGGTGCCCGGGCCTGTGGCATAATATGGGCCGCTAGGATCCGATTTTCCTTATTCCCCCCCCCACCCCTCCGGGTGCTGATATGTTCAGGAGATACAGCGTGACTCGCTTGTTTCAACGATTTGCCTTCCTGTCCGCCATTCTCTTTGCACCGATGCTGGCGCAGGCGGCCGATATCAAGATCGGCTTCGTGAACTCCTCTGTCCTGCTCGAGCAGGCACCGCAGGCAGAACGGGCCAAGCAGAAGCTCGAGCAGGAGTTCTCCTCGCGCGAGGAGGAGTTGCGCAAGCTCCGCCAGGGGGTCCAGGATCTGGAAAGTCGCCTCAACCGCGATGGTGTGACCATGAGCGAGGGCGACCGCAGCGATCTGGAGCGCGAGCTCAATCGCAAGCTGCGTGACCTGCAGCGTCAGCAGAGCAACTTCCGGGATGATCTCAACCTGCGCAAGAACGAGGAGCTGGGCAAGCTCCAGCGCCTGGTGCTGGAAGCGATTCGCGAGGTCGCCAGCGACAAGGGCTTTGACTTGGTGCTCTCCGAGGGGGTGGTGTATTCCGCCGATCGCGTTGAGATCACCGGGGACGTGCTCGACCGCCTGAAGCAGATGGGCCGCTGATCGCGCCCCCGGTCCGTCCGTCACGATGAGCATCCCGGCCACTGCTAGCGCAACCATCGGCGAGATCGCCGAGTGGCTAGATGTGGCCGCACCCAGCGAGGCCGCTACCCGCATAACGGGGGCGGCCTCGTTGGGCTCGGCCGGTCCCGGTGACGTCACCTATTACGACGGGGGCAGCAAGACGGCCGACCTGGCCCGGCAAACCGGTGTCGGGCTGATATTGACCAACGAGGCCGGCGAGGGTCGCTTGGCCGGCGCGATCGCCATCCTGCGCGTGGCCGATCCCCGCCTGGCGTTCACGCGCGTGCTCGAGCGCCTTTATCGCCGCAATCCCGGTCCGGCGGGGGTTCATTCGTCCGCCGTGATCGATGAGCGAGCCGAGGTGGATCCTTCTGTCCGCATTCACGCGCAGGTGACCATCGGCGCCGGCTGCCAAGTCGGGGCGGATGTCGAAATTGGTCCCGGCTGTGTAATTGGCGCGAACGTCGTCATCGGGTCGGGGACGCGCCTGATCGGCCGGGTGACGGTCCTCGATCACTGCCTGATCGGCGCGCGCTGCGTGATCCAGCCCGGTGTGGTGATCGGCTCGGACGGCTTCGGCCTCGCGCAGGAAGAGGGTGCCTGGCGGCGCGTGCCGCAAATCGGGCGGGTGGTGATCGGCGACGAGGTCGATATTGGCGCGAACACCACCATTGACCGCGGGGCGCTCGATGACACCGTGATCGATGACGGGGTCAAGCTCGACAACCTGATCCAGATCGCGCACAACGTGCGCATCGGGGCGCATTCGGCCATCGCCGGCTGTGCGGGGCTGGCCGGGTCCAGCGAGGTGGGTCGCCATTGCACGCTCGGCGGCGGCGTCGGTTTGGCCGGCCACCTCGCGCTGGCAGACCACGTGCACATCACCGGCATGTCGATGGTGACCCGCTCCATCCACCGGCCCGGCGTGTACTCGGCCGGCACGCCACTGGATACCAACGAGCGCTGGCATCGCAATGCCGCTCGTTTCAAGCAACTCGACCGGCTCGCCCGCCGGGTCCGACAACTGGAAAAACAGCTCGGCGACTCGCCGGTGCATGAGGATAAATCGTGAGTGAAGACAACACCATGATGGTGCAGGAAATCATGGAATTCCTGCCCCACCGTTACCCGTTTCTGCTGATTGATCGCGTTATCGACTGGGCGCCCAATGAGTACCTGGTCGCCATCAAGAACGTGACCTTCAACGAACCGTTCTTTCAGGGGCATTTCCCGGTTCGTCCGATCATGCCGGGCGTGCTGATCACCGAGGCCATGGCCCAGGCGACCGGGGTGCTGGCGTTCCGCAGCAATGGCGGCAAGCCTAAGGGTGACGCTCTGTACATGCTGGTGGGCCTCGACGACGTGACGTTCCGTCGCATGGTCGAGCCGGGAGACCAGCTCACCATCCGTGTCGACATCAAGCGCATAGCGCGCGGCATGGGGATCTTCAACTGCGAGGCCCGGGTCGGCGATGAGCTGGCCGCCCGTGCCACGGTCAAGTGTGTGGCCAAGGAAGTGACCGAGTGATTCATCCGACCGCGATCATCAGCGACGAAGCCCGTCTGGACGAGAGCGTCTCGGTCGGCCCGTTCTGCGTCATCGAGGGCGAGGTGGAAATCGGCCCCCGGACCGAGATCGGCTCGCATGCCGTCATCAAGGGGCCCTGTCGCATCGGCGCGGACAACCACATCTTTAGCCATGCCGTGATCGGCGAGGTCCCGCAGGATCTCAAGTTCGCCGGCGAGCGCAGCTTTCTCGAGATCGGTGATCGCAATCGCATACGCGAGTTTTCCACCGTCCACCGGGGCACGGCCGGCGGGGGTGGCCTGACCCGGCTGGGATCGGACATATTGCTGATGGCCTATGCCCACGTCGCGCACGATTGCCTGGTGGGTGATCACGTCATCCTGGCCAATGCCGCCTCCCTAGCCGGGCATGTCGAAGTGGGCGAATACGCGATCTTCGGCGGCTTTGCGGTGGCCCACCAGTTCTGTCACATCGGCGAGCACGCCTTTATCGGCGGATTCAGCAAGGTATCGAAGGACGTCGTTCCCTATGTGATGGCCGACGGGGCCCGCGCCCGGGCGATCGGGCTGAACAAGGAAGGCCTCAAGCGCCGCGGCTTCAGCGCCGAGACCATTGCCCTGCTCAACCGTTGCTTCCGTCAACTGGTCAAGCGCCAAGGTGACGACCTGGTCTGGACGGAATTCGAGCAAGCCGCGGAAGCCGAGCCCGCGCTCGCCCAGATGCTGGCGTTCATTCGCGAGAGCGATCGTGGCATCACCCGCTGATCCCACCGGCACCGTCCATCGGGCTTGATGCCCTGATTGTCCGAGAAACCATCGTAGCGGGCACCGAACCCATGAGTCTCCAATCCTCCGACCGTATCGAACGCGACAGCCTCGGTGAGGTGCGCCTGCCCGCCGGAGCGCTCTACGGCCCGCAGACCCAGCGGGCCGTGGACAACTTTCCCGTCAGCGGCCGGACGATGCCGATGGCCTTCATCCGCGCATTGTGTCGTATCAAGGCGGCCTGCGCCCGCGCCAACCAGCGGCTTGGCGGCCTGGATGCCGAGCGCAGCCGGGCGATCGTCGACGTGGCCGAGACCTTGATGACCGGGCTGGCGCGTGGCGAGTACCGTGGGGCGTTCCCGGTCGACGTCTTCCAGACCGGCTCGGGCACCAGCAGCAACATGAATGTCAACGAGGTGATCGCCCATCTGGCCGGCGCGTCGGTGGAGGTGCATTCCAACGATCACGTCAACATGAGCCAGAGCTCCAACGACGTGGTGCCCAGCGCCATCCGGGTGATGGCCGTCGAGCGGGTGGAGGCGGATCTTCTGCCGGCGCTAGCGCATCTCGAGACGGTCCTGCTGGGCCGGGCCCGCGAGCTGGCGGGCGTGGTCAAGACCGGGCGCACCCACCTGATGGATGCCACACCCATTCGTTTCGACCAGGTCATCGAGGGCTATGTCGAGCAGCTGCGCGCGGCACGACTCAACCTGGAGCAGGCGCGCGATCGCAACCTGGCGCTGCCGTTGGGCGGCACGGCGGTGGGCACGGGGCTCAATGCACCGCCGGGATTCGCCGAGGCGGCCATCAAGGCACTCAACGCCGGGATGGAACGGGATCTGCCGTTTTCCCGCCTGCCGAGCATGGTCGCCGGCCTGAGTGCCCAGGACGATTCGCTTGCCCTGAGCGCGGCGCTGCGGGGGCTGGCCGTGTTCCTGCACAAGCTTGCCAATGACTTGCGCTGGATGAACAGCGGCCCGCTGGCGGGGCTCGGCGAGATCACCCTGCCGGCACTGCAGCCGGGCAGTTCCATCATGCCGGGGAAGGTCAATCCGGTGATACCCGAATCGGCGGCCATGGTCACCGTCCAGGTCCAAGGCCTCGATCATGCCATTGCCCTGGCGGCCCAGTCGGGCAACTTCGAACTCAATGTGATGTTGCCGTTGATCGCGGACAACCTCGACCAGATGATCGGCATCACCGCCAGCAGCGCGCATCTGCTTGCGGACAAGGCGCTGGCCGGTTTTTCGGTCAACCACGAACGCATCGAGCGGGACCTGGCGGCCAACCCCATTCTGGTGACGGCACTCAATCCGGTGATCGGCTACGAGGCGGGCGCGGCCATCGCCAAGCGCGCCTACGCCGAGGGTCGGGCGGTGATCGATGTGGCCCGCGAGATGACCGATCTCGACGAACAAAGACTCAAGGAACTGCTCGATCCGCGCCGACTGACCGGCAAACCGGTGGAAGAGTGAGCAGGCCTATTCCCTGACCATGTCCGCAGCCAGGTCGGCGAGCCGATCCAGTGCCCCGGCGGTGCCCAGCCGCCCTCGGACGTCACGGAATGCCGCCCGCTGCGCTGCGGCCTCGTCGCCCCCTGGCGAGAGCAGGGTTTCGATATCGTGGGCGAGTTGCTCGGGGTCGGCCGCGTTCTGCAGGCGTTCTGGGACGACCCCCCGCCCCAGGATGACGTTCGGCAGGCCAATATGCTCGATCCGCACCAGTCGTCGGGCGATCGCGTAGGTCAACGGGCTGCCCCGGTAGGCGATGGCCATGGGGGTGCCGATCAGCGCGGCCTCCAGCGAGGCGGTGCCGCTCGCTATCAGCAGCGCGTCACTGGCGGCCATGACCGAGCGGGCCGCCCCCTCGGTCACCGTCAGGCGATCGCGCAGGGCGGGAGAGGGCGCAGCCGCGTGGATCTGTTCCTCTAGCCAGCGACGCTCGATCGACTCGGCGCACGGCAGGAGAAAACGGCGATCGGGGGCACAAGCCAGCAGCCGTTCCGCCGTGGCCAGGAAGACGGGCAGCAGGCGGGCGATTTCGCCTTGACGGCTGCCGGGCAGCAAGCCGATCACCGGGGCGTCGGCTGGCAACGCCAGGGCGGTGCGCGCCGAGGCCCGCGTGGGTGTTTCCCGGTCGATCAGATCGATCAAGGGATGGCCGACGTGGGTGGTCGGCAGGCCATGCGATTCGAACAGGGGTTGTTCGAAGTCGAAAAGCACGGCCAGGTGATCGGCAAAGCGCTCGAAGTGCCTGGCGCGATTGGCGCGCCAGGCCCAGACCTGTGGTGCGACGAAAAACAGCACTGGAATGCCGCGCGTCTTGGCCGCTTTTGCCAAGCGCTGGTTGAATTCCTGGAAATCGATCAAGATCAGCAGGTCCGGTCGGCGCTGCTCGAGCGCGGCGATCAGTTCGTTCAGCGCGGCACGCAGCCGGCCGTAATGGCGAAGGACCTCGACTAGCCCCATGACGGAGACCTGGTTTAGGTCGACGATGGTGTCGATGCCGGCGGCACGGGACTGGGCGCCGCCCAGACCGAAGGCCTCCAGGCCGGGCAGCCGCTCGGCCAGGCGTGGCAGCAGTTCGGCGGCGTACATGTCGCCCGAGGCTTCGCCAGCGGCAACCATGATGCGTGGTGGGTGGTGGTTTGAATCCAAGCGGTCCTCGCGGATCAGGGTGTTGGCGCGAACAGGATGACGAGTATGCCGCAAGCCGATTTGTTTGACGATTTCGATGGGGAAGGCATCTACTGCGGTGTCGACGAGGCCGGGCGCGGCCCGTTGGCGGGCCCGGTCGTGGCCGCCGCCGTGATCCTGGATCCCCGTCGGCGCATCGCCGATCTGGACGATTCCAAGCGGCTGAGCGTGGGCCGACGCGAGTCGCTGTTCGACGAGATCCGCGAGAAGGCCAGTGCCTGGGCCATCGCCGAGGCCTCGGTGACCGAAATCGACGAACTCAATATCCTGCATGCCTCGATGTTGGCGATGCGGCGGGCGGTGCACGATCTGCTGGCGCAGGGGCACTGCCTCGATCGCGCTCACATCGACGGCAATCGCTGCCCCGAACTGCCGGTGATCGGCCATGCCTTGGTGGGCGGCGATGCCTCGGACCCGGCCATCGCGGCGGCCTCCATCCTGGCCAAGGTGGCGCGTGATCGACAGATCGTCGCGCTGGATGCCGAGCATCCCGGCTATGGCCTGGCCCGTCACAAGGGCTATCCCACCGTGGCGCATCTCGCGGCACTGACCGAACTGGGTCCCAGCCCCATCCACCGGCGCAGCTTCGCGCCGGTGCGCCGCGCCATGCGCTGATCGATGCTTCACCTATCGGCAAGCAGGCTGTGTTCCTCAGCCGTCAGATCAACCAGGCGGTGAGCAGGCCGGCGGCGAGAGAGACGATCATTGGGCCGGCGACCCACAGCCCCAGGGTGCGGGTGCCGATCACCGCGGCGATGCCGGTCTTCACCAGGTTGTTGACTGCCGAGGCGATGATGATGCCCATCACGGCGGTCTCGATGCTGATCGTATCGCGGGCCATCTGTGTCAGTGACAGGTTGATGGCATCGACGTCGGCCACGCCCGAGGAGGCGGCCAGCAGGTAGATGCCGGTACTCCCCAGCCATTCGCGCAGCCATTCCCCGGCGAGCATGATCGCGGTCAGCAGCACGCCGAAGACTAGGGCGGACGTCAGATCGAGCGGGTTCTGCTTGAGCTCGGGTTGCTTGACGGAGTTGCCGCGACTGGCATGGCGCCACATGAAAAAGGCGGGCAGGTACAGCAACAGTGTCATGACCGCGAGTGGCCAGAGCAGATCGTTGAAGATGGGCGGGTGCACGGCCGTGGCGACCAGCAGGACCCGCGGGAACATGGTGCCGCAGGCGATCACGATGCCGACGGCCAGCATGGGGCTAAGGGTGTCGTGGAGACGCGACTGACGTGCGAAGTGCAGGGTTAGGGCGGTGGACGAGCTCAGCCCGGCAAACAGGCTGGTGAACAGAATGCCCTTGGCCGCGCCGGCCACCCGGATGGCGAAGTAACCCACGAACGAGATCGAGGCGATCAGTACCACCATCCACCAGATCTGGTAGGGGTTGAGCACGTTGCCGGGACCGAAGCCCTGATTGGGCAGCAACGGCAGCATTACCACGGTGATCAGCAACAACTTGAGCGCGGCATCCAGTTCGCGGGCCTCGAGCTTCTGCAGCAGGCTATGGATCTGCTCCTTGTTGTCGAGAATCATGGCGGTCACCACGGCCGCGGCGGTGGCGATCACGACATCCACCGCCACGGCAATGGCGCCCAGGCAGAAGGCGATCAGCAAGCCGATGCTGTCGGTGATGCTGTAATTCTGGACGGTCGCGGCGCGGGTACGCCACGCGACTAGGGCGATCGCGGCCACCGCGAGCAGCAGGGCGGGGAACGCCCACGGCGTGAGTGTCTCGGAAAGCAGGGCGGCCAGGCCGCCCAGCAGGCCCACCAGCGCATGGGTGCGGATGCCCGCGATACGGTCGCCGGACTCCTGCTTGCGCTTCGACCAGCCACGTCCCAGCCCGATCAGCGCGCCCAGCAACAGCGCGACGGCCAGGTGGGCAAGGGTGAGGTTGTCCTGAATGAACTGGTTGGGGAGATCGTCCATGCAAATGCCCGCTGTGTGTGGCGCCCGTGCCGGGACCGTGAGGGATCAGGCTACCTGGCCGGCAGCCACGCCCGAGGCCCAGGCCCACTGGAAGTTGTGACCGCCCAGGTGGCCGGTGACGTCAACCACCTCGCCAATGAAGAATAGACCCGTCTGGTCGCGTGATTCCATGGTCTGGGAGGACAGGGCCTGGGTGTCGACCCCGCCTAGCGTGACTTCGGCCGTGCGATAGCCCTCGGTTCCCGCCGGGCGGATCTGCCACCGTTTCAGGGCCTCGGCGACCTGATCGAGTTCGGCCTGGGTGTGTTCCTGCAAGGGCCGCGACCAGCCGTGCCACTCGCACAGCACGCGGCCCAGGCGGCGCGGCAGGTGCTCGTCGAGATATTGCAGCACGGTGCCCTGCGGGCGTTCGGCCCGGCGCGCGGCCAGTTCGCCGGCCACGTCGCGGCCGGGCAGCAGGTCGATCAACAGCGGCTCACCCGGTTGCCAGAAGCTCGATATTTGCAGCACGGCCGGTCCCGACAGGCCGCGGTGGGTGAACAGCATGGGCTCCTCGAACCGCATGCCGCCGGCGGAGATCGCCACCGGAAGGCTCATGCCCGCCAATGGAGCCAGGTGTTCCTTGAGGTCCGGGTGCAGGGTGAAAGGGACCAGGCCGGCGCGTGTGGGCAGCACGGGCTGCCCGAATTGTCGGGCGAGCTCGTAGCCGAATGGCGTGGCTCCCATGGTGGGGATCGACAGGCCGCCGGTGGCGATCACTAGCGATTGCGCGGTAAATGTGCCCTGATCGGTCTCGATCCGGTAGGTGCCATCGGCATGCGACACCGACTCCACCGCCGTGCGCAGCCGGATGTCCACGCCCGCCCATTCGCATTCGGTCAACAACATGTCGACGATCTCGCGGGCACGGCCGCGGCAGAACAGCTGTCCGGGCGCCTTTTCCTCGTAGTCGATGCCGTGGCGCTCGACCAACTCGAGGAAGACCTCCGGCGTGTATCGCTTGAGCGCGGATATACAGAAATGCGGATTGGCGGAGAGAAACTGGCGCGGCGTGCTGTTGAGGTTGGTGAAGTTGCAGCGTCCGCCACCGGACATCAGGATCTTCTGCCCGGCACGACGGGCGTGGTCGAGGACCAGTACCCGGCGGCCGCGGTAGCCCGCGGTCGCCCCGCACATCAGGCCTGCTGCGCCCGCACCGATGATCACCACGTCGAAGTGCATGTCCCGTCCTGCTGAGGGGAAACAGGCGATTGGAGGCCGTTTCCCATTGATGGATGCGCCATGGTAGCAACGTCGGTCCGCTGGCATGGCATCGTCCGCCGCCATTTATCACGTCGATCCGAGACCGGGAGCAAGCCATCTCCACGACCGCGGCGATCGGCGCCCCGGCTGGGCGACCATGGGCGAGGTGCGCATGTGGTCTGCCTGATGCTGACTGCGCAGTTTGAGCGCCTGGTCCCCCCGTTCGGGATCATGCTCATCGGGCTGACCCGGTTCGTCGTCCCGGTCGCGTATGATCGGCTCGCCCTAGGGTGTCGCCCGGCGACTGGCGCGCGAGATGCCGGGCGAGCATTCGTGAGCCGGTCTAATTGAACCGGGCTTAGCATGAACCGGGAATTTGCTTGGAGAGATTGTCGTGACGATTTGGGTTGATGCCGACGCCTGCCCCGGGCCCATCAAGACACAATTGTTCCGCGCCGCCGATCGCGTGGGCGTGGACGTCGTCTTGGTGGCCAACCACCCGCTGCCCACGCCGCGCTCCAAGCGCGTTCGCTTTTTGCAGGTGGCACCGGGCTTCGATGTCGCCGACAATGCCATTGTCGCCCAGCTGGCCGGCGGGGACCTGGTGATCACCAGTGACATCGAGCTGGCCGCCGATGTGCTGGCCAAGGGGGGCGAGGCGATCAGCCCGCGCGGCGAGGTATTCTCGCCCGACTCGATTCGCGGGCGACAGGTGCAGCGTGAATTCATGCAGACCCTGCGCGAGAGCGGCGTGGCCACCGGCGGGCCGCCACCGCTGCACGCGCGCGACAAGCAGGCCTTCGCCGCTGTGCTCGAACGCTGGCTCAACCGTTATCAACGCAAGAGAACGTCATGACATTGCGACAGATCGTCCTGGATACCGAGACCACCGGCATGCCGGTCGAAGAAGGCCACCGCCTGATCGAGATCGGCGCGGTCGAACTGGTCGAGCGGCGCCTGAGCCACAACAATTTCCACCGCTATCTCAACCCGGGTCGGGCCGTTGATCCCGGGGCGTTCGCGGTACATGGATTGTCCAACGACTTTCTCGAGGGCAAGCCGCGTTTCGAGGAGGTCGCCGCCGAGTTTCTCGACTACGTCCGCGGCGCGGAGCTGATCATCCACAACGCCGCGTTCGACGTGGGCTTTCTGGATGCGGAACTCAAGCGGGCGGGTTTCCCGCCACTGGCCGATCATGTCGACGTGGTGACCGACTCCCTGGCGATCGCCCGGCATAAGCACCCGGGCCAGCGCAACAGCCTCGATGCCCTCTGTCGGCGCTACCAGGTCGACAATTCCGATCGCACCCTGCACGGCGCGCTGCTCGACTCCGAGATTCTGGCCGATGTTTACCTGGCCCTGACCGGCGGGCAGTGGGATCTGTCTTTCGACAACCCGGCCGAATCGGCCACCGCGAACCAGGCGGCGCTGGGAACCATTTCGGCCGACCGGCCGCGCTTGCGCGTGATTGCCCCGGAGACCGATGCAGTCCAGGCCCATGCCGAATGGGTCGAGCGGCTGCGGCAGGCCGACGAGAATTACGCATGGCCCGGATAGGGATTTCCTGACCACTACCGTTCAATTCTTGTCGCTTCCCGTCGCTTTGGTGCGTGCCCGCGGGGGAGCGCGTGAATCTCTCGAATGGTATGCTTGAACATAACGGTTCGCCGACGCCAGCACTTCCTTGTTACCATCTGCAAATCAAAGTGCCGGCCTTGTCGGCGCGGTTTTCGGCACGCACGGTAGGTGGCTTTGACTGAATACATTCTCATTCTGATCAGCACCATCCTGGTCAACAACTTCGTGCTGGTGAAGTTCCTCGGCCTGTGCCCGTTCCTCGGGGTATCGAACAAGGTCGAGACGGCCGTCGGCATGTCGCTGGCGACCACCTTCGTGCTAACCCTCTCGGCGATTGCCAGCTACGTCACGCACGCTTGGCTGCTCGAGCCGCTGGGGCTGGGCTACCTGCGCACGATCATGTTTATCGTGGTGATCGCCGTGGTGGTCAACTTCACCGAGATGATGGTGCGCAAGACCAGTCCGTTGCTGCACAACGTGCTGGGCATCTACCTGCCGCTGATTACCACCAACTGCGCCGTGCTGGGCGTGGCATTGCTGAACGTCCAGGAGGCCAACAGTTTCGTGGAGTCGGCACTCTACGGCTTCGGTGCTTCGGTGGGCTTCTCGATGGTGTTGATCCTGTTTTCCGCCTTGCGTGAGCGGCTGGCCGCGGCGGACGTGCCGGCGGCCTTTGCCGGGGTGCCTATTGCCCTGGTGACCGCGGGGCTGATGGCATTGGGTTTCATGGGTTTTGCCGGGATGGTGAGCGTCTGATGTGGATGGCGATTCTTCTGGCCGTGGGGCTGGCGATCCTGTTCGGGATCCTGCTGGGCCTGGCCGCACAATTCTTCCGGGTGGAGGGCAACCCGCTGGTCGACCAGCTCGACGAGCTGTTGCCGCAGACCCAGTGTGGGCAATGCGGCTATCCGGGCTGCCGTCCGTATGCCGAGGCGATGGCCAAGGGCGAGGCGGACATCAATCGCTGCCCGCCGGGGGGCGAGTCGGCCATCCGCAACCTTTCAGACCTGCTGGACGTCGAGTTCAAGCCGCTCGACGATGACCTCGAGGTCCAGGAGGTCAAGAAACTCGCCATCATCGACGAGGAGGTGTGCATCGGCTGCACCAAGTGCATCCAGGCCTGCCCGGTCGACGCCATCCTTGGGGCGGCCAAGCAGATGCACACCGTGATCGAGGACGAGTGCACCGGCTGCGAGTTGTGCGTCGAGCCATGCCCGGTGGACTGCATCGACATGGTGCCGGTCGACGAGGGTGTCGAGGCCTACCGCTTCCCCATGCCCGAATCCGCCCACCCCGTGGCCACCCGCGGCCCGGCCTCGCCGAAGGGGACATTGGCGAATGCCTGAAGCGCGCGCAACGGTATCCGAGGGCCTGCACGGTTTTCACGGCGGCCTGTTGCTCGACGAGCACAAGGCGCCGGCCTGCGACCGACCCGTGTGCGACATCCCGCTGGTCGAGGAATACGTCCTGCCACTGCACATGCACATCGGGGCCCCGGCGATCCCCGTGGTCGCCGAGGGAGATCGCGTTCGCCGCGGCCAACTGCTGGCCCGGCCGGATGACTTCATTTCGGCGGGCATTCACGCGCCCACCTCGGGAGTGATTCTCGCGATCGAGCCCCGCGCGCTGCCGCATCCCGGTGGCTTGAGCGCGCAGAGCATCGTGCTCAAGGCTGACGGTCGAGACGAGGCCTGCGAGCCGCTGGACCCCTGGCCGGACTATCACGACAAGAGCCCGGTGGAAATACGGTCGCGCCTGCGCGAGGCGGGCATCGTCGGCCTGGGTGGGGCGGTCTTCCCCACGGCAGTCAAGCTGGCCACGGCCAACCCCGGCGGGGTCGAGACCCTGGTGCTCAACGGCGCCGAGTGCGAACCCTACATCTCCTGCGACGACCGCCTGATGCAGGAGGAGCCGCTGGCCATCCTGCGCGGTGCGCAGGTGATCCTGCACGCGGTGAGCGCAAGTCGCTGCCTGATCGGCATCGAGGACAACAAGCCCCGCGCGGTCGCTGCACTCCAGGAGGCCATCGACCGGCTGGCCGCCGAGGAGGGCGAGGCGCGGTTCGAGATCAAGGTGGTTCCCACCATCTACCCGGCGGGCGGCGAGAAGCAGTTGATCCGCACCCTGACCGGCATCGAGATTCCCCGTGGCCGGCATCTCACCGACTATCAAATGCTGTGCCTGAACGTCGGCACCGCGGCCAGTAGCTGGCGGGCGGTGGTAGACGGTCGGGCGCTGACCGAGCGGATCGTGACCGTCGCCGGTGGCGGCGTCCATGCGTCGCAGAATTTGCGCGTGCGCATCGGCACGCCGGTGGCGAAGGTGATCGAGGCGGCGGGGGGCTACACGCCGGGAGTGGACCGTCTGCTGATGGGCGGCCCGATGATGGGGTTCGCCCTGCACGAGGACGAGGTGCCGGTGGTCAAGGCCACCAACTGCCTGCTCGCCCTGCGCCCGGTCGATCGGGAGCCGCCCCCGACCCCCCAGCCCTGCATCCGCTGTTCGCGTTGCTCCGAGGCTTGCCCGGCCGACCTGTTGCCGCAGCAGCTCTACTGGTATGCCCGGGCCCAGCAGTTCGATCGCAGCCACGACTACCACCTGTTCGACTGCATCGAGTGCGGCGTCTGCTCCGCAGTCTGCCCGTCGCATATCCCGCTGGTGCAGTACTTTCGCCATGCCAAGACCGAGATCTGGTCCCAGGAGCGCGAGAAGGTCAAGGCGGAGCATGCCCGGCGGCGGTTCGAATTCCACAACGAACGCATCGAGCGGCAGAAGGCCGAGCGCGAAGCGGCCCTGGCGAAAAAGCGTGCCGCGATTCAGGCCGCCCAGGAAAAGAAGGCCAAGCAGGCGGCGGCCGGGGAGTCCGAGGCGGCGAGTGCCGATGGCGAAAAGGAGAAATCCGCCGCCGGCATGAGTATCGAAGCCGCCCGGGCCCGGGCAAAGGCCCGCAAGGCCCAGGCTCAGGACCCTGCCAAGGCGCAGGACCGGAGACAGGCCAGCCCAGAGCTGGGTGATGACGCGGGTCCGTCCGGCACGCCGCCGGAGGGCGATGCGCCAGACGACAGGCCGCAAGACGATAGGCCGGGGGGAGCGTCATGAAGTTTCCGGTCCAGACATCGCCCCACGTCGAGGCCACCTCGAGCGTCAGTGACCTGATGACGACCGTGCTGTGGGCGCTGGTGCCCGGCACCGTGGTTGCCGTCTGGCTGCTCGGCTGGGGCGTGCTGTTCAATGTGATGCTGGCGGTGGGTGCGGCCTGGCTGGCCGAGGCATTGATGCTGTGGCTGCGGGCGCGGCCCTTCCGCCCGGCCCTGACCGATCGATCCGTTTTGATTACCGGCTGGATACTGGCGCTATGCCTGCCCAACCTCGCACCGTGGTGGCTGCCCGTGGTGGGGGCGGTCTTCGCCGTGGTGGTCGCCAAGCAACTCTACGGCGGCATCGGCTACAACCTGTTCAACCCGGCCATGGTCGGATACGTGGTGCTGCTGGTCTCCTTTCCCGAGGCCATGACCCGCTGGGGCGCGCCGATCGACGGCGGGGCGGCCAGCCTCTCGCTAACGCAGGCGGCCCAGTGGACCTTCCTGGGCGTGCTGCCCGCGGCGACCGGTTTCGATGCCTTGAGCCAGGCCACCCCCTTGGACCAGTGGCGCATGCTGGTGACGCACGGTGGCGAGATCCGCGGGGTCGCGGCGTCGGTGTGGCAGGGCGGTGGCTGGTCGCTGTGGCTGAATCTCGCCTTCCTCGCCGGGGGCGCGTGGATGTTCTACCGCGGTGCGATCCGTTGGCATATCCCGGTGGCCATGATCGCCGGGGTGCTTCTGATGTCGGGCCTGCTGTGGGGGATCGATCCGGCGCGTTTTGCCGGTCCGATGTTCCACCTGTTGGCCGGCGGGGTGATCTTCGGCGCCCTGTTCGTGGCCACCGATCCGGTGAGTGCTTCGACCACGCCGCGTGGGCGGCTGGTCTTCGGGTTCGGCATCGGCGTGCTGGCCGTGCTGATTCGCAGCTTCGGCAACTACCCGGACGGCGTGGCCTTTGCCATCCTGCTGATGAACTTGGCCGTGCCGCTGATCGACTACTACACCCAGCCGCCGGTGTTCGGCCGCAAGCCGGGCCACGCGACCGAATCGGTAACCCAATCGCGAGGTGAGTCATGAAGGGGCTGGAGCTGCGACGGGTGGTGATCACTTCCGTGATCCTGGCGGTGTTCTTCGGTCTGGGGGTGGGTTTCGTCGCCTATACCCAGCAGAAGACGGCCGACCAGATCGAGCTCAATCGCCAGGCAGTGTTGCTGGGGCAGATCATGGAGGTGCTCTCCGGTGAGGACTACAACAACAACCCGGCGGAAGATGCCTTCATTCTGCCGAATCCCGAAGCGCTCAACCTAGGGGCGCCGGTAATCGAGCCGGCTCCCGACGGGGTTCTGCCCGATCGGGTGGCGGGCGAGGCGCTCGACCGGGCCTTCTCGGCCGGGCAGGTTGGTTTTCGGGCCCGCCACGACGGCGAAGTCACGGCCGTGGCCATCCCGGTCGTGACCCATCGTGGCTATAGTGGTGATATCCGGCTGCTCATCGGGGTCGACACCGAGGGGGAGATCCAGGGCGTGCGCGTGATCCAGCAGCGCGAAACCCCCGGCCTGGGCGACAAGATCAAGGCCGACAAGACCGACTGGATTCTGGGATTTTCCGGGCGTAGCCTCGGCGATCCGCCTGCCGAAAGCTGGGCGGTGAGAAAGGATGGTGGCCGGTTCGACCAGTTCACCGGCGCCACCGTCTCGCCTCGGGCGGTGGTCGGAGCGGTCAAGGAGGCGTTGATCTATGTCGAGCGTCACCGGCCCGAACTTTTTGGCCGCGCCGCTGAGGCGTCGAGGGAGGGGGAAGAGCATGAGTGACCCGCGTCTGTCCGAGCTGGCCCTCGACGGGCTCTGGAAGAACAACCCCGCACTGGTGCAGGTGCTGGGGCTTTGTCCGCTGCTGGCGATCTCCAACACCACGGTCAATGCCCTGGGTCTGGCGATTGCCACCCTGGTGACCCTCGTGGTCTCCAACGGCGTGGTTTCCCTGATTCGCGACTGGGTGCGCTCGGAAGTGCGGCTGCCGGTCTACGTCATGGTGATCGCCTCGGTGGTCACCATCATCGAGCTGGTGATGAACGCTCATTTCCACTCGCTGTACAACACGTTGGGTATCTTCATCCCCTTGATCGTGACCAACTGCATCATCATCGCCCGAGCGGAGGGTTTCGCCTCGCGGCATGGTTTCGGTTTTTCCGTGTTCGACGGCTTTGTCATGGGTGCCGGTTTCGGCGTGGTATTGATCGCCCTGGGCGCGTTGCGCGAGGTGATCGGCTTCGGCACCCTTCTGGCCGATGCCGAGCAGCTGTTCGGGCCGGTGGCCTTGGACTGGGGCATCCGGGTGCTGCCCGAACAGATGACTTTCATGCTGGCCCTGATGCCGCCGGGCGCTTTCATCGGATTGGCGCTGCTGGTCGCCTTCAAGCAGGCGATCGATCAGCGCCAGTCCCGGCGTGCCCGGGCGGCACGGGGCGCCCGAAGCGGCGAGCCGACAGCCGAAGTAGCAGGCTGAGGCCAATCGGGCCTGCCAGGCGTTTCGGTTTCGGTCGGCCCTGAACGAATCGTCGCCTGTCCGTTGGGCGACGCCCCGTCTTAACCGCCCGATGGGCGCAGTGCTTCCGCCGTCAACCCAAGGAGTGACCCATGGCTGCAGAGATCAAGACCGAAGAACTGGAATACCGTTCGGACGACCTGACCATGAGGGGGCTGGTCGCCTTCGACCCCAATCTCAAGGGACCGCGGCCGGTTGTGTTGGTGGTCCCGGAATTCTGGGGACGCACGGCCTACATGGAAAAGCGCGCCCGGGACATGGCCGAGGCGGGCTATGTTGGCTTTGCCATCGACCTCTATGGCGAGGGCAAAGTCACCGAGGATGCCGGCGAGGCCACGGACCTGATGAACGCAGCCCTGGCCGATTTCGAGGTCCTCAAGACGCGCTACCGGCTGGCCATCGAGGCGATCAAGCGCCACGATCGCGTGGATGCCGAGCGGCTGGGCGCGATCGGTTACTGTTTCGGCGGCGCCGTGGGTCTGAGCATGGCGCGCCAGGGTGTGCGTCACGACGCGCTGGCCACCTTCCATGCCGCGACCTCCGGTCTGGCGCCGATCGCCGGGTCCATGGAAACCCCGGTCTGGATTTTCTCCGGTGCCGAGGACCCAATGGCGCCGGTCGAGCAGGTCGAGCAGGTCGCCGCCGAGATGCGCGAGGCCGGTGCCTCGGTGGAGGTAACCGTCTATCCCGGCGTGAGCCATGCCTTCACCAATCCCGGCGCGGACGAGAAGGCCAAGAAATTCGGCCTGCCGCTCGGTTATGACGAGTCGGCCGACCGCGACTCCTACGACAAGACGCTCGGTTTCTTCCGCCAAAGACTGAGTTAAATCCATTGCCCCGCAATCGGATCGTCGTGGGCGATCAGGGGGAATTCGGCCAGCTGGCTGCCCCCTAGTGGGGCAGGGAGGCCTGGTGTTTCGATGCGCTCGGAGGGAGAGAGCAGGGCGATCGGGCGCCGCCACGGCGCTCCAATACGGGTTTTCGAGCCGTGACATCGGCCCGTCATAAATGGTTGGCACGCTTATCGCAGTGGTTGGCTTGCCAATACGACACGTCCGCATCGTGACGATCAGGACGTGCACCGTTTGGTGCTCTTTGACTCCTCCTTGCTGGGCGCCCGACGGGCGCCCTTTTTTTGCTCGTCATCTCGTCCAGTGAGTCGAGTTAAACTGTCTCTCCGATTCCAACCATTTTCTACCACTTAAGGACGCCATGCATTCGGCCAATTACATCAGCACCATCGACCGCTACCACGAGCAATCACGCTCCATTCGCGAACTGGTTGAATCGATCATCACCGGCATCGGTGAGCCCCGTCTGTTGGCCGAGCCATCGGCCGTGCAGTCGGTAACCGAAAAACTGATTGACCTGTACCCGTTTGTCGACCTGGTCTACCTGCTGGATGAGAAAGGGGTGCAGATCGCCGAATACGGCGCAGACGAGACCGGCCACGTCAATCGGACCATGGGGCGTGGAAAGGGCGTGGATCGCAGTCAACGGCCCTACTACAAGTTCGTCAAGGAAACCGATTATGTTCACCTGACCGAACCCTATTTGTCGTCGGCCTCGCGCGATCTGTGCATCTCCGCGACCCTGCGCATCGAGCACGAGGGACGGATCGGTTATCTGGTCATCGATATCGACCTCGAGGCGATGATCAGCTTTCTGCTGGGCGACACGATGCGCCGGCGGGTCGAGCCGGTCTTTCGCGCGCTGTACGGCCTGTTCGCGGCGGCCATGTTGCTGGTGGCCGGCGTGCTGTTCTACAGCAGCATGAGCGAGTTGGTGCATGCCTTGATGGAGCCCGGTTGGGCCGCCGAGCTGCGCCTCAAGCCCTTCGAGGTGATTGTCGTACTGACGCTGGCCATGGCGATCTTCGATCTTGCCAAGACGGTGTTCGAAGAGGAGGTGCTGATGGAGAAGGACGTCCATCGGCACAGTACCGTTCGGCGGACGATGACGCGTTTTGTTGCCGCCATCCTGGTCGCAATCCTCATCGAGGGGCTGCTGACCATGTTCAAGGTCTCGATGGGCTACTCCGAGCAGGGGTTGACCGCGACCCTGATGATCTTCGCCGCCGCCGCACTGCTGGTCGCGCTGGGTCTGTACGTCTACCTCGGCGCCTTGGCGGAGAGGGCCTTGCTGGGCAACAATGGCCGCGCCCGGCGTCGAAACACCATCCGAGATCGCAATTGATGTGCTCGCCCCTGGGAAATGATCGAGAGAGACCGGCATGACAGCACTTGGCCCCCTGATGATCGACCTGGCCGGTCCGGAAATCACCCCGGCGGATCGGCGGCGATTGACCCACCCGGCCACAGGCGGCGTGATCCTGTTCGCCCGGCATTTCGAGAATCGGGCGCAGCTGGCCGAACTGGTCGCCGAGATCCGATCGCTGCGCCGCCCGCACCTGCTGATTGCCGTCGACCAGGAAGGTGGACGCGTGCAGCGTTTCCGGGGCGATGGCTTCGTGACCCTGCCGGCGATGGGGCGGATCGGCAAACTGTTCGTCCAGGACCGGCAGGCCGGATTGGAGGCGGCCCGCTCGCTGGGCTGGCTGATGGCGGTCCAGTTGCGCGAGGTGGGCGTGGACCTGAGTTTCGCCCCGGTGCTGGACCTCGATCGCGGCATCAGCGGCGTGATCGGCGACCGCGCCTTTGACGAGCGCCCCGAAGCGGTGATTGCGCTGGCGGTCGCCTGGATCGGCGGCATGCACGATGCCGGCATGGCCGCGGTGGGCAAGCACTATCCCGGCCACGGGGCAGTCGCCGCCGACTCGCATATCGCCCACCCAGTGGATGCCCGCAGCCGGGCGGCCATTGAAAGGGCTGACTTGCGGCCGTTCAAGGCCCTTGCCGACCGGCTGATTCCCGGGCTGATGGCCGCGCATGTGGTCTATCCGGAAGTGGATGCGCGTCCTGCCGGTTTCTCGTCGGTCTGGATCGGCGAGATCCTGCGCGGCGAATGGGGTTACGAGGGCGCAGTGTTCAGTGACGATCTCACCATGGCCGCCGCCTCGGTGATCGGCGAGATCGAGCAGCGGGTCGAGCAATGCCTGGCCGCCGGCGTCGACATGGCGTTGATCTGCAATCACCCCGAGCTGGTCGACAGGGTGCAAAAGAGCCTGCCCCTCGCTCCCAGTGCCCAGCGAGAGGCCCGCTTGGCCCGCATGTTCGGCCACGGACCGGTGCCCTCCGAAAAGCGCCTCGAGCATTCGCCACGTTTCGCCGAGGCCTTGCGCTGGGTGGAACGTCTGGGCGTCGACGAGCCGGACCTGTTTCCGGATCGCGCCTGAAACCTGCAAAAACCGGATGACGCATTCCATGCAAGAGCCCGATGATTGGCGGCGGCGCTCGGACGAACTCGAGGCCCTGCTGGCGACCTGCGACTGCCTGATTTCGCCGGATGAAATGCAGGCCGCCTACGCGCGGCTGGCTGCCACCATCAACGACGGACTGGCCGGTCGCCTGCCGGTGGTACTCGCACTGATGAACGGGGGATTGGTAAGCGCGGGCCAGATTCTGTCGCGTCTGGATTTCCCCCTGGAGCTGTCCTACCTGCATGCCACCCGTTATCGGGGCGCGACCTCCGGCGGGGCGCTCAAGTGGCTGGCCCAGCCGGACGTGGAGCTGGCCGGCCGGGATGTGTTGCTGATCGATGACATCCTCGACGAGGGGCATACGCTGGCGGCCGTGCGTAGATGGTGTCTCGACGCGGGTGCCGGGCGGGTGTGGATCGCCGTGGCCACCGACAAGCGGCATGCGCGCAAGGTGCCGGGCGTGACGGCCGATTTCGTCGGTCTGGAGGTGCCGGACCGCTATATCTTTGGCGAGGGCATGGATTACCATGGCTACTTTCGCAATCTGCCCGGCATTCACGCGCTTCCGATGGAAGCCGAATGACCGGTTGGCAAGCTCCCCGGGAGGTTTGACGTGCATCTGGCAATCATTGGCGGCACCGGGCTGTCGCAGATCGAAGGCATCGAGGATGTTCGCCATAAGGTGGTTTCCACTCCCTTCGGTGAGCCCTCGGGCCCCTTGACCATCGGCCGGCTGCAGGGATGCGACGTGGTGTTCCTGCCCCGTCATGGCTACAACCACCGCATCCCCCCGCACCAGGTCAACTACCGCGCCAACATCTGGGCCCTGCAGGAAATGGACGTGAGCCGCATCCTGGCGGTGGCGGCCGTTGGTGGTATCCATCCGGACATGGGGCCTGGTGGACTGATCGTGCCGGACCAGTTGATCGATTACACCTGGGGGCGGCCCTCCACCTTCTACGAAGGCGATCTCGATTCGGTTACCCATGTCGATTTCACCTATCCCTACGACCAGTCGTTGCGCGAGACCTTCCTGCAGGCGGGGCAGGAGCTGGGGCTCAATATGATCGACGGCGGCACCTACGGGGCCACTCAGGGGCCCCGTCTGGAGACGGCCGCGGAGGTCCGGCGCCTGCAACGGGATGGTTGTGACGTGGTCGGCATGACCGGCATGCCGGAAGCGGTGCTCGCCCGGGAAGCGGAGATCCAGTACGCCAGCCTGAATGTGGTGGCCAACTGGGCGGCCGGGATCCACGACGGAGAGACGGTCTCGATGGAGGGGATCGAGAAGACACTCGGCCGGTCCATGCGCCAGGTTCGCCGCGTGCTCAAGCAGATCCTCGGTGGCGAAGACTCGGAGCTCTGCTCGACCACGAGACCCTGAGAGCCGCGGCCTATGACCTTCCGCCGGCGTCGCCTCCTGACAGTCGGGGGTCTGGCAGGGTAAAATGCCCACAAATCATCAGCTCGCCGCGCGAGCCGCGCCGGCCTGCCGGGCGGACGCTAGCCAGGCGGGCCATTCAAGTGAGACTTCCATGATGCATCAAAGCCGCTACACCGGCCTGCTGGACCGATATCGCGATCGCCTGCCGCTTTCCGACGACACCCGGTTGATCAGCCTCGGCGAAGGCGCCACCCCGCTGATCCGGTTGCACAACCTGCCCAAGGTGCTGGGCCGCTCGGTGGACATCTACGTCAAGTTCGAGGGGCTCAACCCCACGGGGTCGTTTAAGGACCGCGGCATGACCATGGCGGTTACCAAGGCGGTGGAAGAGGGGTCCAAGGCCATCATCTGTGCCTCGACCGGCAACACCTCGGCGGCGGCGGCCGCCTACGCGGCGCGTGCCGGCATCACCGCGTTCGTCATCATCCCCGACGGCAAGATCGCCATGGGAAAACTGGCTCAGGCGATGATGTACGGCGCGACCATCCTGCAGATCCGCGGCAACTTCGACGACGGCATGCGCTTGGTCAAGGAAGTCGCCGAGGAAGCGCCGGTGACCATCGTTAATTCAATCAACCCGTACCGCCTGCAGGGGCAGAAGACAGCCGCCTTCGAGATCGTCGAGGAGCTGGGGCGCGCCCCGGATTACCACTGCCTGCCGGTGGGCAATGCCGGCAACATCACCGCGCATTGGATCGGATACTGCGAGTTCTCCGCGGCCTCCGGCGAGCATGTCACCGAATCCTGCGCCTATTGCAACGGCAAGTGTCCGTTCGCCGGTGGCGGCTCGGGTGGCAATCGGCCCAAGATGGTCGGCTACCAGGCCACCGGTTCGGCCCCCTTCATGCGTGGCGAGATGGTCGACGACCCCGACACCGTGGCCACCGCGATCCGGATCGGCCACCCGCAGAGCTGGGACCGTGCCTGGAAGGTGATGGAGGAGTCCGGTGGCTGGTTTGCCGAGGTCTCGGATGCCGAGATTCTGGCCGCCCAGCGCATGCTGACCCAGCATGAGGGCATCTTCTGCGAGCCGGCCTCGGCCGCGTCGCTTGCCGGCCTGATCAACGATCTCGAGGCCGGCAAGATCCAGGACGGCTCGTCGATCGTGCTGACACTGACCGGCAACGGCCTGAAGGACCCGGACACGGCCATCGGGCAGTGCACCGGCGAGATGCCGGGCGTGGAGAAGGCCACCATGGTCACCATCGATGCCGACCTGGATGCGGTCCGTAACGCCATCCTCGGCTTCATGGATTAAGCGCGCGCCTCGTAAAGGCCACGAAGAACCTACAGGATCCGCCACGAAGGCGGATTTTTTGTTTCTGTGGCCTGGTGGCGGGCCTTGGGGTGAATGGGAGCATGGATGGCGAGCGAGGCGGCGCGCCCTCCCGATAGCCATGTCGACGGTTGCATGAGAGACCGCCTGTTCGCGTCGGTGAGACGCTACCCCTCGCGGTGAGGCGAATCCGTAGCAGCGGTCTAGCCCCACCTTGTCAGGCGAGACTCCCTCGTCACCATCCGGCAGTGCAGCCCACCCGGCACGGACTTCTCGCGGGCGTGAAGGGTGCAAAAGAGAGGTCAGGCAGCGTGACTGACGGTTGCTTTGCTGCGGGCGGTTCCGTTTTGATCGGGCACAAAAAAACCCCGCCGATGGCGGGGTTTGTGCTGCGAGGCGTTGGCCGTTTACTGGCTGACGCCGGTTACCGCAGCGCCGACAACTTCCGGCTCGTAGTCGTAGCAGTCGCTCATGCAGCGCTGGTTGTTGACGTCCGGACGGGTGTCGGTGACGTAGTAGTCACGCGCCGGCATGTCGACGTCTGCAAGCGTCTCGTCGCTACAGACGAAGTCCGAGTCGACGATCATGCCCAGGTTCAGCACGTAGCAGGTGACCGCGTAGGACTCGTCAACACCCATGGTGCCCGGTGCGTAGAACGGCATGTGGCGCTTGATCATGTCGAACAGCGTCGGGGCGTGGCCCCAGGCGTTGTTGACGGCACGGTTGCCGACCCCATCGAGGCCCTGCTTGAGCGATTTGATG
>JAGXIF010000004.1 GCA_024635755.1 Halothiobacillus sp. | reverse complement strand
CTCGGCCCACCGCCAGCTGCTCGAAGAATGGATGAAGAGCTACCGGCCCGAGGAACTCTTCGACGAACACGGCCAACCGTTCGACTGGCTCACCGCCCGCACCCCGACCGGTGCTCGTCGCCTGTCGGCCAACCCGCATGCAAACGGCGGGCTGCTGTGCCGGCCGCTCGACCTGCCCGATTTTCGCGACTACGCGATTCCGGTCGAGGCCCCGGGCCAGACCAAGGCCGAGTCGACCCGCGCCATGGGACGCTTCCTGCGCGACGTGATCGAACGCAGCCACGAGTCGCGCAACTTCCGCCTGTTCGGCCCCGACGAAACGGCCTCCAACCGGCTCGATGACGTCTTTTCGGTCACCGACCGGGCCTGGAACGCCGAAACCCTGCCCACCGACGAGCATCTCGCCCGCGGCGGGCGGGTCATGGAGATCCTCTCGGAACACACCTGCCAGGGCTGGCTCGAGGGTTACCTGCTGACCGGCCGTCATGGCCTGTTCGCCTGCTACGAGGCCTTCATCCACATCATCGACTCGATGTTCAACCAGCACGCCAAGTGGTTGGATACCAGTCGGGATATCCCGTGGCGCGCGCCGGTGCCGTCTCTCAACTATCTCTTGACCAGCCACGTCTGGCGCCAGGACCACAACGGCTTCTCGCACCAGGACCCCGGTTTCATCGATGTCGTGGTCAACAAGAAGGCGAGTGTGGTCCGTGTCTACTTCCCACCGGATGCGAACTGCCTGCTGTCGGTGACCGACCATTGCCTGCGCAGCCGTGATTACGTGAACGTGATCGTCGCCGGCAAACAGCCCGAACCCCAATACCTAGACATAGATGCGGCGATAAAGCACTGCACGGCCGGGGTGTCCATCTGGGAGTGGGCCAGCAGCGACGACGGCCTCGAGCCCGACGTGGTGATGGCCTGCGCCGGCGACGTGCCCACCGAGGAAGTCCTCGCCGCCACCGATCTGCTACGTCGCCACCTGCCCGAACTACGCGTGCGGGTGGTCAACGTGGTCGACCTGATGAAACTCCAGCCCGAGAGCGAACACCCGCACGGCCTGTCGGATAGCGCCTTCGACTCGCTTTTCACCCTCGACCGGCCGGTCGTCTTCGCCTATCACGGCTACCCGTGGCTGATCCATCGCCTGACGTACCGGCGCACCAACCACCACAACCTGCACGTCCGCGGCTACAAGGAGGAAGGCACGACCACCACCCCGTTCGACATGGCGGTGAAGAACGAGATCGACCGCTTTCACCTGGTCATCGACGTGATCGAGCGCGTCCCCGGCCTGAAGGTGCGCGGCGCCCACCTGCGCCAACAACTCGAACAGCACCTGATCGAACACGAGAACTACATCCGCGAACACGGCGAGGACATGCCGGAGATCGGCGACTGGCGTTGGCCATCGCTACCGGGAAACGCCACCAGCGACGGCTCCTGATCCGGAAACAGAGAAGCCCCGGCCTGACCGGGGCTTCTGACGTCAGCATGGATCATGCCTGCTCGCCTTACTGGATCTTCAGGTACGCGTAGCCTTCGCGCTGCAGGTCGGCGATCTTGGCCACGCCCGAATTGACCAGCCCGATGCCCTCGTAGAGCTTGTCCTCGGACAGGTTGATCTCCTTGCGCGTGAAGTCGCAGAGGTGAACCTTGACGTCGCGGATCTTGATCAGCGTCTGCAGTCGCCCCTTGAGCTCGGCGCGGCGCTCGTTGAGCGCCTCGTCGGCGACGTAGGGTGTGCCTTCGAGTGGGGCGTCGGTGGCGAAACGAATGCCGTAACCGACCAGTACGAGGTGCACGTCCCATGGCTGGAGCGTCTGCTCGGCATGGTTGATCAGGTTGTTGATCGAGGTCAGAGTGGCCGAGTAGCGGGTCGGGTCGGGGAAATCGACGTGATAGACCACGCGCTGGGTGTCGTCGGCATGAGCCGTTGGCGCCAGGGCGATTGCAAGGACGGTTGCCATCACGGCACTGGTCAGCAACACGACCAGCATGCGGGCCATACCGGCAGCCCGGGGGGCGACAAGTTCGGCAGTGCGGGTCAGCGGACCCGAACTGGAGGCAGATACGTTCATTACATTGCTCCGTGGGTTGGCAAGCGACCCGAAGAGCATAGCCCATCGGATCACGCCCGGAGTATCGTCTGTCTCGCGGTCAGTCCTGCGGCACGCTATGCCGGTCGGCATACTGGCGTTGGCTGTGCACGGCCAGGGCGTTCGCCAGGACCATGCTCGGGTTATCGCGGCAGAACCCCATCACACGGGCCTTTGCCGCGGACAGCGGTTGGCCACCCTGGATGTCGTAGGTGTTTTTCAGGATCACGTTGGTCGCACTCAGGTAGCCGGCAATGAACCCATCGAGGCGTCCCTGGCTACCGGGATGATTGCCCTGGGCGACGGCCACGGCATCTTCGCAAGTCCAGTTGCCGGGGCCGAAGGCCAGGTAGCGTCCCTCCACGCTCTTGGCCCAACCCGTCCCGACCGACAGAGACAACGCCACAACAAGACCGAGGGCGGGCAACCTGCGAAACGGGGTCATGCCGTCATCCCTCACCTCAAGTGAACGCCAGCTCGAAACCGCAGTTGGCGATATAGCCCTGCTCGCGCTCCAGGTCGGCCACGGTCAGGGGATGTTTTTCCAGCCAGTCGTCGGCAAACGACAGGGCCAGGCGCTGGTCGTCCACGGCCAGTTGCATCTGTTCCGGGACGGCGCCCTCGCCGCGATCCCGGTGGAACAAGACCGCCAGCCGCAGGATGACGGCCAGTCGCTGGACCAGCGGACGCATCTCCGCGTCGAGCGTCTCGAAACGCGCCGGCTTGAACTTGCGCCGGTGGGCATGCACCAGGGAGGCCACCGATGCCTGCGCGAGACGCGTCAACCCTGGCATGTCGGCGTTCTGCAGCACGTAGGCGCCGTGATGGTGATAGCCCGAATGCGAGATCGCCAGCCCCACCTCGTGCAGCCGGGCCGCGACATCCAGCCAGGCATACACCGGCAGCGATTCGGCCGTCTCGTCTTCGGCGGCGCCCCAATGCGCCTCCACCTGCGCCCACAGGCGGGCGGCGGTCTCGGCGACGCGACCGGCATGCTGCACATCGGCATTGAACATGCGCTGGAGGCGCTGCACGGTCAGATCGCGCACGTCATCGAAGTTCTCGCGCTCGACCCAGTCGTAGATCAATCCCTCGCGCAGCGCGCCGTCGGAAATGGCCATGCGCTCGATCCCCAGTGCCTCGAATATCGCCCGCATCGCCACCAGACCGCCGACGAACACCGCCTTGCGATCGTCGGACAACCCGTCGAGCGAGAGCTTGTCGAGCTTGCCCGCCTTGAGCACGGCCTTGCGGATGGCAGCGAGGCCGTCGAGCGTCAAGCTGCCATCGCCCCAGCCATTGGCCTCGGCGACGGTCGCCAGCGATCGGGCCGTGCCACTGCTGCCCACCGCGCGCGCCCAGCCCATCTTGCGATAGGCGCGCTGGTAGCTCACCAGCTCCAACTCGGCACGCTGTTCGGCCTTGAGCAGGCGCGCCTTGTCGTACTTGCCGTCACTGAAATGGTCGTTGGTCAGCCGCACGCAACCCAGCGGGACGCTTTCCATGCGCACCGGATCGAAGCCCTCGCCGATAATCAGCTCGGTCGACCCGCCGCCGATGTCGATCACCAGCCGTCGCCCGTCGACGGGCACATCGCTGTGCGCGACCCCTAGGTACACCAGCCGCGCCTCCTCGCGCCCGCCGATGATCTCGATCGGGTGACCGATCGCCTCCTGCGCCCGACGAATGAAGGTGGCGCCGTTCTTTGCCGCCCGCAAGGTATTGGTGCCCACGATGCGCACCCGGCCGCGCCGCATGCCGGACAACCGCTGACCGAAGCGGCGCAGGCAATCCACCCCGCGGTCGATCGCCTCATCCGAGAGATAGCCGTCCTCGTCCAGCCCGCCGGCCAAACGCACCATCTCCTTCATCCGGTCGATCACCTGCAACTGGCCCGCCTCGACCCGGGCGACCAGCATGTGAAAACTGTTGGACCCCAGGTCCACCGAGGCTATGACTTCTCCGTCCTGCATGCGATTTCTGCTTCCGGTTTCCGGGCATGAATGAGTTGGCACAACCACCTCGTTATCGACGACTCAGCGCATTATGTCGACGCGCCGGGCCTCGCTCAATCCTAGCGAACCAACGCCAGCGCCGAATCCCCATCAATGGCAGCACGTCGATTGCCACTCGTATCGGGAAGCAGCATGGCACAATGCCGCCCCATGACCGACCACCACGCCATCAAGCCCGGTTTCACCCCGCCACCCGACCATGTCGTCATCGACGAGGCGGCGGTGTTGCGCTTGTCGGAGCTGCCGAGCGGTGCGCTGGACGCATTGGTCGCGCGCTACGGGCTGTCGCTTGAGTGGGTGGCGCCGGGCGTGGTTATTCCGGGCAGTTTCTGGGGTGACGACGAGGCCGGAATCATTGGCGAGACGCTGTACGTGCGACCGGACACGGCGGTGCATTCGGCCCTGCACGAGTTCGCGCACATCGTCTGCATGGACGAGGCGCGCCGGGCGGCAGCGCACACGGATGCCGGCAGCGACGACGTCGAGGAAGAGGCGGTCTGCTACCTGCAGATCCTGATGGCCGATCAGCTCAAAGGCTTTGGTCGCGAACGGGCCCTGGCCGACATGCAGGCCTGGGGCTACACCTTCCGGGTGGGCACACCGGGCGACTGGTTCGCGCGTGACGCCGACCGCGCCATCGACTGGCTTCTCCGCGAGGGATTGCTGCGGCAATCCGGCCGAACGATCGATCTCACCTTCCGTCCGCGAGGCCCAGCATGACCACTCGCCTGCAGCGCGTGCGCGCGGTGGCCCGTTCGCCCAAGCAGCTGGCGGTGCTGTTCCTGGGCTTTTCCTCGGGCCTGCCCCTGTTGCTGACCTCGGGCACGCTGCAGGCGTGGCTGACCATGGAGGACATCGACCTCAAGACCATCGGCCTGTTCGCCCTGGTCGGCCTGCCCTACACGCTGAAATTCCTCTGGGCGCCCATCCTCGACCGCTTTGCCGTGGGCCACTTCGCACGCCGGCGCGGCTGGATGCTGCTGACGCAGGTGTTGATCGCCGCCGGCCTGCTGGGCCTGGCGATCAGCGATGCCCAGACGCAGATCTGGCAGATCGCGATCTTCGCCCTGATGGTCGCCTTCCTCTCCTCCACCCAGGACATCGCCATCGACGCCTGGCGCACCGACACCCTGGATGCCCCCGAGCGCGGTCTGGGTGCAGCCGTGTTCGTCATGGCCTATCGCATCGGCATGCTGGTCGCCGGCTCGGCCGCGCTGGTGATGGGCGACCACATCGGCTGGCCGTTGACCTACACCATCATGGCGGCGTTGATGGGCGTGGGCATGGTCACGGCGTGGTTCGCCCCGGAGAAGGACACGCGCGATCTCGCACCGAAGACCATGCGCGAGGCGGTCATCGGGCCGATGAAGGCGTTCTTCTCACGCCCCGAGGCCTGGACGCTGATCTTCCTGGTCATCCTCTACAAGTTCGGCGATGCCTTCGCCGGCACGCTGACCACCGCCTTCCTGATCCGCGGCGCGGGCTTCACCGCCACCGACGTCGGCCTGATCAACAACGGCGCCGGGCTGATCGCGACGATCATCGGCGGACTGTTCGGCGGGCTGTGGATGGTCAAGCTGGGCCTGTTCCGCGCGCTGATGCTGTTCGGCATGCTCCAGGCGATCACCAACCTCGGTTACGCCTGGCTGTACGAATGGAACAGCTACGGGCTGATGGTGGCGGTGATCTCGCTGGAGAACTTCGCCGGCGGGCTGGGCACCGCCGCCTTCGTCGCCTTCCTGATGGCGTTGTGCGACAAGGAATACTCCGCCACCCAGTACGCCCTGCTCTCGGCGATCGCGGCACTGGGGCGCATTTATCTGGGGCCGACCGCCGGGTTTGTCGTCGAGTGGGTCGACTGGACGATCTTCTTCATCCTCACCTTCTTCGCCGCCCTGCCCGGATTGTGGCTGCTGTGGCGCGCGCGACACACGATTCATCGGATTGATCAGTAGCGCGATCCTCTCGCCCGGACTGCGGAGCGCTACTCCGTGACACGGCGAGTACAACTCGCCGCTCCGGCACTCCCTCAAGCCGATCGACGAGTGGACCGCGGAGTTGCGCTCCGCGAGACAGCGAAACCAACTCGCGCCCCACCCTGTCGCCAGCCCATGACTCCACCGTCGCCATACGACCTGAACCAAACAGCGGATTGTCGGTCTGCATGAACTACCATGCGTACTACACATCGCCGGGAGGCATTTCCCATGAGTCACCGTTTCACCAACGCCCTACTCGCAGCCGGAGCCGCCTTGCTAATCGGGCAGGCCAGCGCGATGGCCCAGCCGCCCGAACATGCCGGCAAGCCCGGGCAGTCCGGACAAGCATCCGGGCAGCCACCGGAGCAAGCCGAACGAGGCAACCGAGACCGGGGGCAAATCGACGATTCACGTGAACGCCACAGCGAGCGTGAACGCCAGACGTCGCGTTACCACATCTCCACCCGCGAGCGGATGTACATCCAGGACTGGTACAACCGCAACCTGCCGCCGGGCCTCGCCAAGCAGGGCAAGATCCCACCCGGCCATGCCAAGCGCCTGGAGCGCGGTTCGTCATGGCCCCCGCGGGACGTGGAGTACGAGCGCCTGCCGAGCGAACTGAGACGACAACTCTCGCCGCTGCCGGATCACCTGGACTACTACCGCGTCGGCCCTGACGTAGTGATTGCCGATACCGCCGGTGAAATGGTCAGCGACATCGTTTACGACATCCTCAACTAAAGCCACCGAAGTGGCCGACAGCTGACTAAACCGTTAAGATTCATCCTTTGCCGGACCCGTTAGCCCGCGATTATGCGAGGCG
>JAGXIF010000043.1 GCA_024635755.1 Halothiobacillus sp. | reverse complement strand
CGATGCATACGCCTTCGTCCCGCAGCTATCGGTCACCCTGGGTGTACTGCTGGCCGTGATCAGCCTGGGTATGCTGATCTACTTCATCCACCACGTGGCCATTTCCATCCAGGCGAACCAGGTCATCGCGCGAGTGGGCAGGGAGTTGATCGATGTGTTGGAGGGCCTGTTCCCCGAGACTATCGGCCAGGGACCCGCGGGGAAGTCCGCGGAGATTCCGGGCGCTGCTTTCTTGCGACTGCTGAGCCGCGAGGGCGAGCCGGTTGGCGCATCGGGTGACGGTTACCTGCAATTCGTCGACGCGAGTGCCCTGATGGCCCTTGCTGTGCGGGAGGACGTGGTCATTCGTCTCGAGTGTCGTCCGGGCCACTACGTGGTGGCCGGTCGTCCCTTGCTGCGGGTCTGGCCCGCTAGCCAGCGTGGCGACGAGTTTGCCCGGGAGGTCAACGCGGCCTTTGCCCTGGGCAATCAGCGCACACCCGGCCAGGATATCGAGTCTGCCATCAATGAGCTGGTGGAGATTGCCGTGCGGGCGCTGTCATCGGGGATCAACGATCCATTCACCGCTATCGCCTGTGTCGATCGTCTCGGCTCGGCGTTTTGCCGCTTGGCCACGCGAGAAATGCCGTCTCCGTATCGCTATGACAGCAAGGAGCAGTTGCGGGTGATTGCTCCGTCTCCGAGTTTCCCGACGATGCTCGACGCGGGGTTCGACCAGATTCGGCAACACGGGCGAGCCAACGTGGCGGTGAGCATTCGCCTGATGGATACGCTCGCGCTGATCAGGGCCTTCGCCCATCGACCGGCCGATCGGGCCGCGCTCTTGCGGCATGCCGACATGATCCGGCGGGGGGCATGGCAGAGCTTTACCGAACATGAGGATCGTGACGCGCTGGAAAAGCGCTATCGGGCGGTCAAGCAGGGACTTGAGGCCCCGCTGCAGGACGATTGATTGCCCGGACGGATGAAAGCCCGACGATCTGCCGGGCCTGGTGGGTCGGGAAGGCGGTCAGTGCCGGCCTTCGGCTACCTCTTCGATCAGTTTGGCATTGAATGCCGGCAGATCGTTGGGGTTGCGGCTGGTGACCAAGCCGTTGTCGACCACCACTTCCTCGTCCACCCACTTGGCGCCGGCGTTCTTCAGGTCGGTCTGGATGCTGGGGTAAGAAGTCAGGCGCCGGCCCTCGACGACGCCGGCGTCGATCAGCGTCCAGCCGCCGTGACAGATGGCCGCCACCGGCTTATCGTGGTCGAAGAACGCCTTGACGAAGGCCAGGGCGCGTTCGTTGCGGCGTAGCTGGTCAGGATTCATTACCCCGCCCGGCAGGACTAGTGCGTCGAAGTCCGACTCGCTGGCCGACTCCAGTGGCACATCGACATCGAAGGTATCGCCCCAATCGGTGTGTTGCCAGCCCTTCACCTGGCCATCCGCCGGCGAGACGATGTCCGCCTGTGCCCCGGCCTGTTCCAGTGCCGCCTTGGGTTCGGTCAGTTCCACTTGCTCGAAGCCGTCGGCAACCAGCAGGGCAACGCGTTTACCCTTCAGTATTTCGGCCATGATTGACCTCCGTTCGGTGATGCGTTGTGAGGCGTGTCCGGAGCGTAGGCAAGTTTGGCCGGATCTGCTGCGCGGACAAGGGTTTGACGCTAGGCTTGATTGCAACTGTGGCACGAGGACGAATGCATGGATCGTGGTGGATGTTTCGATCGATGCCGAAGCCATTGGCTCGGCGGCCTGCAGGGGGTGGTGTTTCTCGGCCTGGCTGCATGGTGTTGGTCGTCCGACGTGCTCGGCGCCGGTTTTTCCACCCCGGCGCAGACCTTCGCCATGGGCGATCGCACGCTGCGCTATCACAGCATGGGTGAGGCGAGCGACCCGCCGGTGATTGTTCTCGGCGGCGGACCGGGGTTTTCCAGTTGGAACCTCGAGCCGGTGCAGCGTCGACTCGCCGAGTTGGGTTGCCGGACGGCCATCATGGATATGCTGGGGGTGGGCGAGAACGTGGCCATCGGGAAAGCGCGGACCGGGCAGGCCCTGCTGGACGCCTGGGTGGCCCAGATAGAGGCCTTGCGCCGGGTGGTGGCCGGCAAGCGGCCGGTCGTGCTGCTGGGGCATTCCTGGGGCGCACTGATGGCGCTGCTCTACACGCGGGCCCTTCCCGAATCGGTGCAGCGCCTGGTGCTGATCAATCCCGTCGACCCGGAACGCCGCGCGATGCGGGACGTGGTCGAGCAGATCGATCGGCGCCGGGCCAGGGAACTGGGCGAGGCTTGGGATGACGAGCAGGCCTGGGAACAGCGGATCGGGCAAGAGGCGGATCCGGCAACGACCGCGCGTCATCAGATGGCACGCGCGTTACCCAGCTATTTCCTCGATTACGCACAGGGTCAGCGGTATGCAGAGCAGTTCGATGCCTCGGACTTCTCCGCGGCGTTAAACATCGAGGGCTGGCGGGCGTACCGGGCGAACCCGGTCGAGTACGCCACCATCCGGAAATGGGACATGCCGATTGATTTTATCGGCTGCCGGGCCGACCTGTTTATGCCCGAGAGCCTCGCTGCCCTGCAGGCGAATCTGTCGCTGGCGCGGGTCGAGGTGTTAACGGGATGCGTGCACTTTCCCTGGGAGGAAGTGTCAGTGAAATTCACCGAGGCGTTGACACGGATCGTGTCGCGGCCCCCCGGCCAGACGGCTGACAACATTCCCTAACTATCAGTCTTCGCTCTTGTTTTCGTTGGCCGAACCTTCGATGGCGTTGCCGAGGCTCGTGATGTCCTCGCCGAGGCCTTCCATGGTGTTGCAGCCGGCGGTCAGGGCCAGCAGGCCGGCGAGGAAGGTGATGCTGATGAGTCGATTGATCATGGCTGGCTCTCCGTGTGCGTTGTGTGGGGCATCGTCGGCAGGCGTTCGATCGATGCCGTCGCGTTCCGCGTTGCTGCGCCGGGGTAAGCGGGATCAAAAACCACGCAGGGCCTTGCCGGGCGTGGCCTCAATTCACCCGGATGGCGGATGGCGGATGGCCTCAATTGTGATCGTCGGCTTCGCCTTCGATCGATTCACCCAGATCCTGGGTATCCTGGCCTAGTCCTTCCATCGTGTTGCAGCCGGCCAGCAGCGTGAGAGAGCCGACCATGGCGATCAGCATCGCAATGCGTTTGAGAAATGCATGAATCATCATCAGTTACCTTTTCTATCGTTCTCTACGGACGTTCCGAGTGAATCGCGATGTCTCGGGCGCTTGAGCCGAATACCATGTCGTTGCCGATTCGTTCGGATAGTCTTTAGGATAGTCCATCAGGAACAAAGTGCCCGATCGGGTGCGTAGATAGGAGCTGGCGTGGAAATACTGCTGATCGGCATTCTGTTACTGGTCGGGCTGATATTCGGCACCCTGGGGAGTCATTATTTCGGCGTGCCACGGGTGGTCGGTTACATCTTGGTAGGCATGTTATTCGCGCCCGATATCCTGGGCGAGCAGCTGGGCATGAAGGACACCGAGTGGACCCAGCCACTGGTGTCGGTGGCACTCGGGGTTATTGCCTATGTGATCGGCGGGGCGATCAGCCCCAACCAATTGCGTCGTCTCGGTTGGAGCATCGTCGGGGCGACCCTGGGCGAGGTTTCGGGCGCCTTCCTGGCGGTGCTGGGGGCGGTCCTGCTGTTGGGTATGACGGTGGCCGACCTGCCGTTGTGGTCGTTCGCACTCGTTCTTGGCGCCCTTGCACCTGCGACGGCCCCCGCCGCCATCGTGGCGGTGGTGCATCAGTACCGCGCTCGTGGCCAACTGACCACTACGCTGCTCGGCATGGTGGCGATTGACGACGCCCTCGGCATCCTCATCTTTGCGCTGGTGATGGCTGTCGTCGGCAGCGGATCGCTGGGTGTGGCACTGGGCACGGCCTTCTGGGAGATCGGTGCGGCGTTGCTGGTGGGTGGGGCCGGCGGCTTTGTGATCGAACGCCTGTCGCGCCGCTTTCACGAGCAGAGCATGTTGCTTCCCTTGTTGTTGGGCGGAATCATCCTGACCACCGGGCTGGCGGCGTGGGCTGAATTCTCGGCGCTGCTGGCGGCGATGGTGTTGGGCTTTTCGGTGCGTTGGTTCTGCGGCCCGCACGCGGAGCGATTGTTCGAGCCGGTCGAGGACCTTGAGGAAACCGTTTTCGTATTGTTCTTCGCCTTTGCTGGTATGCATTTTTCTCCCGCGGCCGTGATCGACTACTGGCCCTTGATGCTGACCTACTTCCTCGCCCGGGCCATCGGCCTGTTTGTCGGCGGCGGAAGCGGCGCCCGGCTGGCCGGTGCGCCGCGAGCTGTCTGGTCGAACGTTGGTTTCGGGCTGTTTCCGCAGGGGGGCGTGGCCATCGGGCTGGCGCTGCTCCTGGTGCATCAGTCGGGGTTCTCGCAGGCCGGTCATGTCATCGTCAACCTCATCACTGCCACGACCCTGTTGACCGAGGCGGTCGGGGCGATCTCGGTACGCTACGGCCTGCGTCGGGCGGGTGAAATCGGCCTGGAGCAGGCCGGAGGAGAGGCGAAATGAAGATTGCCGATTGGTTGGAGCGGCACGCCGTGACCGGGGTGACCGTCGAGCGTAACGCCTCGCTCGAGGAGGCGGCCCGCGCGCTGCTGGCCGAGCCGGAATGCCGCGATGTCTACGTCACCGATGCCGAGGGGCGAGTCGTTGGCCACTTAGGGTTCCGCCGGCTGGCTGGCGTGTTGCTATCGGCGCATCGGCCGACGCACAGCCGCCGCCAGATGCTTGAGCGGGTAACGGGCGGACCGGTGGACGAGTTCATGGATCGACACTTCATCTCCGCGCGGATCGACGAGCACGTCCACCAAGTACTTCATCCGCACATGGAGCGGCGGGTCGAGGATATCCCGGTACTCGACGGGGATGGTCGGCTGGCGGGAATCATACGGCTGGTGGATCTGCTCCGCGCGGCGATCGACCCATCTGACCAGAGCGTCGGTTGAGTGTCAGCCGCGCGGCGCGCCGGCGAGATAGGACGCTGCCGTGTCGACCAGAAAGCGGTCTTCCAATGCCTTGCGCCCCAGCAGCATGCGAAAGCGCATGCTGTCACGGTCGGTCAGGGTCAGCTCCATGGGCTGTGCCTCGCCGCCGATCACCGCCCGGGTGACGATGACGTAGCGATTCTCGCGGTGCCCGCCGGAATCTGTGACCAGTCGCTGGTCGAGTAGCTCGGCCTCGCAATGAACCACGGTTTGGGCGTCTCGCTGGACTGGGTGCACGGACAGGCGCACCCAGTCGCGGTTGTCGCGGCGGAAGGGCTCGATGAAAAAGGCGTGCAGGCAGGACGTGCGCGCCCCGGTATCCACCTTGGCCTTGATGCGCGGGATGTTCAGGTCGGGCAGGGCGATCCATTCGCGCCAGCCGAGCCTTCGCAGCCTGTCGCGGTCGTTATCGTTCATTTCTGGTCCTTAGTTCTCGACGGCATCCTGGTCATCGGCGTGATCGGCGTGGAAGTGGCCGACCTGCAAGGCCACGTCGCCCGCGTCCGTCTCGAAGCGGGCAATGTGGTAGACGGCGTCGCCCTCGTGGACGAGCGGAAGTTCCAGCCGGCCGATGATGATTCCATCGGCATTCGAGACGACGGCCTCGCGCTGGCCGCTGTAGGGGTCGTCGATGTAACCCAGTGTTTCATTCTTGGCTACCTGCGCGCCCAGCGGCAGCACGGTGCTGAGCATGCCGCTTTCCGGGGCGCGTACCCAGGCACTGCGCCGGGACACGACGGGTTCACGCCATTTGTCGGTTTTGCGTTTGGAGGGTGGCAGCATCTCCAGTTGGCGCATCACGTTGAGTACCCCGGCCACCCCCGCGCGGATGGAGACCTCGTCAAAGCGCAGGGCTTCACCGGCCTCGTAGAGCAGGGTGGGGATGCCCAAGTCGCCGGCGGCGCCCCGCAGCGAGCCATCCCGCAGCGAGGCGTTCAGCAGGACTGGCACACCGAACGCACGCGCCAGTTGCAGCGTTTCGTCATCGTCCAGGTCGGCGCGAATCTGCGGCAGATTGGGGCGGTGAATGGCGCCGGTGTGCAGGTCGATGCCATGGCTGCAACGGGAGACCACTTCCTCGAGGAACAGGTTGGCCAAACGGGCGGCCAGGGACCCCTGATCCGAGCCTGGGAACGACCGGTTGAGATCGCGTCGGTCGGGCAGGTAGCGGCTCTCGTGGATCAGGCCATAGGCATTGACCACGGGCACGGCGATCAGGGTGCCGCGCAGCCGACCCAGCGAGCGTGTTTTTAGGACACGGCGGATGATCTCCACGCCGTTGAGTTCGTCGCCATGGAGGGCCGCGCAGATGAACAGGGTGGGGCCGTCCCGTCGGCCGTGAAGCACGTGGACCGGCATGTTCAGGCTGGTGCGCGAGCTGAGCTTGGGCATGGGCAGGTCTACCAGGGCTCGCTCGCCCGGGGCGATGCTGTGACCGGCGATCTCGAAGGCCTCGCGCATGCGATCAGCCCCGCCCGCGGGTGCGTGTCAGGCTGCT
>JAGXIF010000042.1 GCA_024635755.1 Halothiobacillus sp. | reverse complement strand
TCTTCCGGCGCCTTGTCAATCTGGTCGAAGGCCATCTGCTGACCGCCGTACGAGGACGACATCACGTGCGTGATCGCCGCCGTCAGCGTGGTCTTGCCGTGGTCAACGTGACCGATCGTGCCGACGTTTACGTGCGGCTTGCTACGCTCGAATTTTTCCTTAGACATCGCATCCTCCGCCAACCGGGTCAAGCAAATGGGAAAGTGGAGCTCATGACCGGATTTGAACCGGTGACCTCGTCCTTACCAAGGACGTGCTCTACCAACTGAGCTACATGAGCAATAAACTGGATTGACGGCGAGGCCGCCAACGCAATCTCTTCAACAGAAACGACCCCTCGGGGTCGCGTCGGTCCAATCCGGACCCCCGGAAGACGTTCCGGGAATCGCGAGAGTGGAGCGGGTGATGGGAATCGAACCCACGTCATCAGCTTGGAAGGCTGAGGTTCTACCATTGAACTACACCCGCAGACCGGTGGGTTCCGCTAACGACCGCGAAACCCGTCTTGTCTGGTGGTGGGGGCAGGATTCGAACCTGCGAAGGCTGAGCCGGCAGATTTACAGTCTGCTCCCGTTGACCGCTTGGGTACCCCACCCGGGAAGCGCGCCATTCTTCACAAAAAGGCATCGGCTGTCAACACCGACCCCTTACTCCAGGTCACACGCAGAGGGCGCATTGCGTGTGACCTCAGTCGACCCGTCGCCGATGCGGCGCGGGCCGTGCCTTTTGGTGCCGGCTGTGGGACTCGAACTCACGACCTACCGCTTACAAGGCGGTTGCTCTACCAACTGAGCTAAGCCGGCAATGGCGGCGTATTCTACGCATATCGCGGAATATTTGCCAACATTGGCCGGTGGCAAGCCGCCCGGCCTGCCCCGGGGCATTGGGTCAGCGCCGGGCACGCGCCAACCGCATCACCCCTGCCATCACCAGGTCGGGCGCTTCTCGGACCGGGAAAGCGGGATCGATCAGGTCGGCCAACCACGCGGCGTCTCCGCCGGTGATCAACACCGCCAACCCACCCGCTTCGCCGGCCGAGTCGCCGGCCAGACGCTCCGTCCAGAGGGCAATCATCTGGTTCAGGCCGGCGCCGAGCAGCCAGTGCTGCCCCAGGCGGACGCCGGTCGCCGTGTCCTTGGCCAACCCCAGGCGACAGGTGACCTCATCCGCCGCGGTCTCCCCGCCGCCACGCGCCGGTTCCGGCTCGGCCAACAGGCCGCCAATCGCCGGTGCCAGGCCGGGCGCGGCGCGCTGCAGCCCGTCGAGCGACGCCCGCCACCCCGGCAGGATCACCCCACCCAGGTGCGCCCCTGTGGCGTCGAGGACATCCAGGGTGATGGCGGTGCCGGCGTTGATCACCACCACCGGCACCGCACCGCGCCACGCACGCGCCTCGACCAGCGCACAGAACCGGTCGATACCCAGCATTGCCGGGTCACGATAACCCACCCGCACGTGGCAGCATTTTTTCGGTACCGCCAGCCAGCGGACCGTCGCCTCGGGACACAACTGCGCGATCGCCACCGCCAAACGATCCCGGCGCGCATCATCCACGACCGACGCGATCACGACCTGCCGGGGACAGCGCCCCCTACCATCGACCAGGTGGTCGGCCAACCGGTCCGCGAGGGGATCGCCCGGAGGATCGCCCAAGGAATCGGCCGACCTGGCAGCATCGACGTTGCCCGACTCGTCCGGGGCATCCGGCCAGTCGACGGTGAACGACAGATCCCCTTCGGCGGACCGGCGCGTCAAGCGGCCCTTGATCCGGCTGTTCCCGGCATCGATATAGCAATTCACAGGCGTTGCAATCCTTCGGCGTTTTCGTTCATTCGGTTTGTCGAGGCACCTTGCGTACCCGGTCGTTCGGCCCGAGCGGGACAATGCCGCCATCGGCGGCTTCCACCGTCAGGCGTCCATCGGCGAGGATTTCATCGGCCGTCGCGTTGAAGGCGCTACCCGTTTGCGGCAAGACCTCCACCAGTTCGCGAAACAGATGATGTTCCCGGCACAGGGCGTCGACCCACCCAGGCCAGCTCGCCGGGCATGTCATCAGGGCCAGCGCCGCCTCGATCAGGCGGCAGGCCAGCCGCTCCGAGGCCCGGTGTCGTCCTTCGGCCAACAGCCAGTCACCCAACCCCACGGCCGGGTAACCACCTGTCGGCGGCGCGCCGGGCGCTCGCCAGTTGATGCCGACTCCCACCAGCCAAGCCGGCTGCCCGGCGAAGGTGGAACGCTCGAACAGCAACCCGCCAAGCTTGGCATCACCCAGGTAGAGGTCATTGGGCCACTTAACGGTCACGGGCACCCCCTCTTCGACCAGGCAGGCCGCCAGTCGCGCGGCCAGGGCGAGTGCCGGCGGCGCCCGATTGCCGACCGAGAAATCGGGCACCACGAGCGAGAACCACAATCCCGCTCCTGGCGCACTCTGCCAGACCGCCCCCCGCCGACCCCGGCCAGCAGTCTGCTCGGCGGCCACCGCAAGGCAAGGGGCGGGCTCACCGTGCGCAAAGGTGTTTACCGCCAGATCCCGCACGCGGCGATTGGTGGAGTCCACCCGTCCATCCAGCGCCAGCTGCCAGCCACCGCAAGCAGCGGTATCTCGCAGGTGGCCGCCCAGCGCCACGAAGTCGAGTTCGGCATCCACAGTCATTCAAGTGGCCTCGGTTGTGGCAAGGTAATGCCCAACGGTCGATGCCGCCCGGCGGCCGTGATGAAAACACGGTCTGTAACCGAGAATTCACGCGGGCGTGGGCAGGCGGCGTTCAAGTTTTGCGCGACCGGCCCGATTATACGGACTCACCTACCGAAAAAACGGCCGCCGGCCATATCGCGAGGCGGCTGCAGCCCACCGCAAGAGGAGTGCCTTGGACAAAGCGACCATCATCGGGATTCTATCCGCCCTCGGGGTGGTCATCCTCGCCATCGGGTTGGGGAACTACCCGCTCGGGTTTATCAGCATTCCGGGCGCGTTGATTGTGGTAGGCGGGACGCTGTCGATCACCATCGCGATGATCACCTTCCGGCAATTCGTCCACTCCTTCGGCGTGATCCGCCAGGCCTTCGTCGATCGGCCGCACAGTCTCGTCGGCCTGGTCGACGAGATCGAAGAGCTCTCCCAAGTCGCTCGCCACGACGGCGCGCTGGCGCTGGAGGACCAAGAGATCAGTCATCCGTTCATGCAAAAGGGCGTGCGGATGATCGTCGACGGCCAACCCATGGACGTGATCGAGCAGACCCTCGATCGCGACATCGAACTGTCCGAAGAACGCCATGACGGCGGGGTGCAGATGTTCAAGAGCATCCACGACGTGGCGCCCGCCATGGGGATGATCGGGACCTTGGTGGGTCTGGTGCAGATGCTCAGTTCGCTGGACGACCCCTCGACCATCGGCCCGGCCATGGCCACCGCCCTGCTGACCACCTTCTATGGCGCCGTGATCGCCCAGGCCATCGCCCTGCCGATCATGACCAAGCTGGCCATGCGCTCGACTCAGGAGTCGCGCGAGCAACGCCTGATCCTCGAGGGGATTCGCGGCATCCAGGATGGCATCAACCCGCGCATCCTCCGCGGCCTGCTGGAAACCTTTCTGCCCAGCCGCGAACGCCAGGAGGAGACCTGACCCGATGAAGCGCCCCCGGCGACAGCGCGTTGGCAGCAGCGTCGGCTGGCTGACCACCTATGCCGACATGGTCACGTTGCTGCTGACCTTTTTCGTCCTGATGCTCTCGATCTCGGTCATCGACGTGGAACGCTACAAGGCGGTCGCCGAAACCCTGCGCGGCTCATTCGGCAGCCTGCCCACGGAGGCCCCTGCCGCCGGCGCCTCCCCGATCGACCTGGCCCCGGGGGCCGCCGACCCGGATGCCAGGATCGAAGGGCCACCACCGGCACAACTGATCGAGCTGGAAGCGCCGCCCAGCCTCAACCAAGAGGCCGACACGGCAAGCAGCCAGGCACTCGAGGACCTGCGCCGACAGCAACTGGAGGAACGGGCCGAAGAACTCCGCCGCCGTCTCGCCGATGCGATCGCGGCCGGCGACATGGAGGTCGAGACCACCGACGACACGGTCATCCTGCGCATCACCGAAAAGGCCTCGTTCCCCTCGGGCAGCGCGGACATGCAGCGGGCCTTCGAACCGGTGATCGAGCGGATCGCCCGCGAGCTTTCAGCCAGCGAGGATCGCATCGTGGTGACCGGATACACCGATGACGTGCCCGTGCGCTCCGGGCGCTACCGCTCGAACTGGGACCTGTCCGCCGCACGAGCGGTCAGCGTGCTGATGTCGCTACGCGACGAAGGCATCCGGGCCGATCGACTTTCGGCCCGTGGCATGGGCGAAAACAACCCCATCGCCGCCAACGACGCTGCGGAAAGCCGTGCACGCAACCGACGCGTGGAGATTGCGCTGATACCGGCCTGGGCGGATGCGGAAAAGCCCGGCAGCAACGGCTCGCCGATCGACTAAGGGAAATTCTGCACGAATCCGATATCGCTCTGTGCGTTAGTCGGCCCGCTCGAGATCGATCGGCGCCAGCCATGCCTGGAAGCGCGCCTCGCTGCGGATGTCGGGCGCCTGCCGCTCCAGGCGATGCTGATTGAGGCATTCGGGCGCCAGCAGCAACTCCATTTCCAGCAGACGCCCCTGACGGAAGGCATGCAGCCGCAGCCGGTCGCCCGCTCGGTGGCGCGCGATGCGCTCGGCCCAGTTGCCGCCGCTGACGGCGAATCCGTCGATCGCTATGACGCGGTCGCCCACCGCCAGCCCGGCCAATGCGGCCGGACGATCCTCGAACACCAGGGACACCGGCGCGGCCTGGGTGTCGCGCTCATCGACGCGAAGGCCGGCATCCGGGCCGGGCTGCTCACCGCGCGGCGTCATGGAGACACCGAACCGAGCGAGCAGGCCCGCCACGTCTAGGGGCTCCGTCGAGCGCAGCGCCTGGTCGAAGAACGCCCGCAGCGGCTCGCCCATGATCGACTCGATAATCGACTCGGCCGTGCCGTCGTCGGGCAAGGGCAACTCGCCATGCTCCCGCCACAACCGGCGCATCACGTCCATCAGGCTTTGCCCGCGCTCGCGCAGCATCAGGTCGAGCATCAGGGCGACCACCGCCCCGCGGGTGTAGTAGCTGACGATCGCGTTCACCGCATTGGCGTCCTGCTGGTAAAAGCGCGTCCAGGCGTAGAAGCTCGACTCCTCGAGCGTCTGGCGCGACCATCCCTTGCCGCGCATGGCTCGGTTGACGGTTTCCTCCAGGGCCGCGAGGTACTGCGTCTCGTCGATCAAGCCCGCGTGGCGCACCAGCCAGTCGTCGAAATAGCTGGTGAAGCCCTCGAACACCCAAAGCAGACGTGTCTCCGCCGGGCGATGCAGCGGCAGGCCGGCAAAGGCGGCGGGCCGAATGCGCTTGACGTTCCAGTTGTGGAAGTATTCGTGCGCGCAAAGGCTCAGAAAACGCTGGTATTCCTTGCTCACCCCACTGGCCGTCACCGACGGCAGGTGGGAACGCGGGAAGATCAGGGCCGTGGAATCACGGTGCTCGAGCCCGCCGAAGCCGGGCTCGTCCAGGGCCACCAGGAACAGGTATTCATCAAACGGGGCGCCGTCGAAAAGGGCGATCTCAGTCTCGCAGATGCGCGCCACGTCCGCGGCGATGCGGTCGAAGTCGGTTTCGGGCAGGGCATTGGTGAACACCATGCGGTGCAACACCCCGGCGGCGGTGAACTGGCGTTCGACGAAATCGGCAATCTCCACCGGGTGGTCGATCAATGCCTCGTAGTCGGCCGCGGCGTAGTCGCCGAAGGCACGCTCGTCGATGGCGATTGCCGGCAGGGTGGTAGCCACCCGCCAGTCTTCCGGCAGTCCCTCGCCGTCGAGCACCACCTCGTGTCGGGTGTGTTCCGCTCCATGCACCCGCAGGAAGATACTGGTGCCGTTGAAGAACACGTGATTCGAGTCGGCATGCGCGCTGCGGACCGAGAAATCGGCGCAGTAGACGCGATAACGTATGGTCACCGCCGAGGCGCACGGCGCGAGATCCCAGGTCTGCTGGTCGACCGGCGCGATCGCCACCGGCTCGCCCGCCTCGTCATGGGCCTGCTTTCCCACCAGGTGGCGAGCGAAGTCGCGCACCAGATAACTACCCGGGATCCAGGCCGGCAGGCTGAGCCGGTAGCCCGCCTCACTGGGCGGCAGGCTCAGGGAGACATCGATATAGCGGCTGTGATGGCCAGCAAAGCTCAGCCGATAGAACGGCTCGACCGGGTGGGTTGACTGTCCCATCAGGCGTCCTGCTCCGGCAGGTCGATCGAGGAGTCGCTGGTCATCAGATGATGCCCGCCGGGATGCACCCGGCCATGCTTGATCTCGTCCGGGTGGGCATCGCGCACCAGCCCAACCCGCGCGGTGAAGTGCAGCCGAAAGCCAGCCAGGGGATGATTGAGGTCCAGCTTGACCGTCTCGTCGCCCACTTCGAGAATCAGCATCTCGATGCGCCCCTCGGGGCCATGGGCCTCAACCATGTTGCCGGGCACCAAGTCGGCGCCGGCACTGATGCGCTCGCGCGGCACCTCGACCACCCCTTCGGGGTCATGCAGGCCGTAGGCCTGCTCGGGCTCGACGGTGACCTCGATCTCATCGCCTTCGACCTGACCTTCCAGCGCGGCCTCCAGTCCCGGGATCAGATTGCCGTGACCATGGATGTACTCGAACCCGTCCACACGCGTGTCGGCCAGCACTTGCTGGTCGTCATCACGCATCAAGTGGAAGACGCGCACCGCCTTGTTCTTCTCGACACGCGGCTGATCCGCCTGCCGGTTTTCCGCTTCGCTCATCGTTTTTAGACTCCGTCGTTTGTCATACCGCGATCGCATGCCAGAACGGCAGGCTCGCCAATGCCAGCAGGGTCGAGGCACTGGCCGTGGTGGCGTAAAGCCCCGTGTCCAGACCGAAGCGGTCACAGAGCACCAAGCCCAGCACCATTACCGGCATGGCCGCCTCCAGCACCACCGCGGTCAGCGTCTGGCCGCCCGTGCCCACGGCCACGGCAAACCCGATCGCCACCAGCGGCATCCACAGCAGCTGGATCGCGATCGCCGGGCTGACCGTCAACAGCTGCCGACCGGTCAGCGTCTCCAGGCGCAGGCTCATGCCCAGCGCGACCAGCATGATCGGCACCACCGCCGCACCGATGCGGTCCAGCCACTCGGCCGCCCAGTCCGGCTGGCCCACGCCGGCCAGATTGAGACCCGCTCCCGCCACCGCCGCCCACAGCGGCGGCACCTTGAGCAGGGTCTTGAGCGGATGGACCTGCTCCTCGCTCGAACCAAACCGCGCGGCCAGCAGAATGCCCACCGACAAGAGCAACGGCGTGCAGGCGAACAGGTCGTACTGGATGGCCACGGCCCGACCGGCGTCCCCGAACAGGCTGCCCAGCAGCGGTAACCCCATGTAGGTGGCGTTGGGAAAGCTGGCCGCCAGCAGCAATGCGCCGTACTGAGCCCGACTCAGGTGCATGAAACGCCCCACCAGCGCCATCAGAGCGAGCGAGGCGATCACGGCCACGCCGGCCGTGCCGGCGATGCGCAACGTATCCACGCCCAGCGGGGCCCGCCAGAGGACGGAGAACACCAGTGCCGGCAGGAACAGGTAATAGACCGACGAGGTCAGCGCGCCGCGAGCCCCGTCCGCCGTCCAGCCACCCAGAGGAAAATGCCGCCAGATCTGGCCCAGGGCGATGGTTCCGGCCATCTGCAGAATGACCGAGATCACCGCGCCCCCTGCCCGCCCATCGACGGTTCAGCCACGCGACGGTTCACTTATCATTGGCCTCCGCTTCGGCCTTGGCCACCTCGGCACGCACCTCGTCCATGTCGAGGTCCTTGACCTTGGTGATCAGCTCGTCGAGCGCGTTGCGCGGCAGGGCGCCGGCCTGATTGAATAGCAGGATCTGCTCGCGGAAGACCATCAGGGTGGGGATCGACCGGATCTGGAAATGGCCGGCGAGTGCCTGCTCTTCCTCGGTATTCACCTTGGCGAAACCCACCTCCGGGTTGGCCTCGGAGGCCTGTTCGAAGATGGGGCCGAAGGACTTGCAGGGGCCACACCAGGGGGCCCAGAAATCCAGCAGCAGGATGTCGTTGTCCTTGAGAAGGCCTTCGAGGCTGTCCGCAGTCGCGGTATGAACGGTCATAAAGACACCTTGTATTGCTTTGCCGATCGGGTCGGCCACATGTCGGCCCGGCAGACGGCCGGACCCCCTAAGCGGTTCCAACCGGGCGACCTTGCCGGCGCCCGGAACGTTGCGAACTGTGGGCGACTGCCCGGTTTTCAACCCGTCACGACGACGGGGTATGGCGGATCGCCACCGCGCGCTCAGCCCTCGTCGCCCCAGCGGGCGTGCAGCGAGTGCGCCACGCCGATCTGGTCGAGAATGCGGGCGACCGTGAAGTCGATCAGGTCCTCGATCGTCTGCGGCCGGTGATAGAAGGCCGGCGCCGGCGGCAGGATCACCACGCCCAGTTCCGCCAGGCGCGTCATCTGACCGAGGGCGATCGCCGACAGGGGCGCCTCGCGCGGCACGATCACCAGATCGCGGCGCTCCTTGATGCAGACGTCGGCGGTGCGCTCGATCAGGGAGTCGGACAGGCCGTTGATGATCGCCCCGAGCGTGCCGGTGGTGCACGGGCAGACCACCATCGCATCCGGCGGATTCGACCCCGAGGCGAATGGCGCGGTCCAGTCCTGGCGGGCGAACCCCTTAACCTGTCCCTCGGCCGCGCCGAAGCGACCGCCCAGCTCGGCGGCCAGGGCATCGTGACGGGCCGGGAAGGGTTGGTCCAGTTCCAGCGCGGCCACGGCGTGGGCCGCCTTGGAGGTGATCAGGCTCACCCGGCAGCCCGCGGCGATCAGGCAATCGAGCAGCCGCAGCGCGTACGGCAACCCCGAGGCACCGGTCATCGCCAGCACCACGTGTTCGCTCGATCCGGTGCGCCTCATGTCGCCACCTCGCCAAGACGCTCGACAAGGCGGGCAGGAAAACCGCTGAACCCCCCGTTGCTCATCGAGACCACCCAGTCCCCGGCACGGACCTCGGCCGAGAGGCGCGCGAGCAGGCCGTCGACATCATCAAGCACCACCAGCCGCTCCGCCAGAGCATCCAGGACCGAATGGGGATCGAAGCCCAGATCGGCCGGAGCGTGCAGGTAGACGCGATCGGCCATTTGCAGCGAGTCGGCCAAGCGGGCGGCATGCGCCCCGGAGCGCATGGAATTCGAACGGGGATCCAGCACCGCCACCAGGCGCGCGTCAGCCGGCATCTGCTCGCGCACCGCGGCCAGGGCGGCCTCGATGGCGGTGGGATGGTGGGCGAAATCGTCGATCACGCGCACCCCGGCCACCTCGCCCTTGAGCTCAAGCCGGCGGGCCACGCCACCGAATCCCGCCAGCGCCTGCAGCGCCTCGGCCGCCGGCACACCGGCAAAACGCGCCAGCGCCAGGGCCGACAGCGCATTGCGGCGGTTGTGCCCACCCTGGATTGAATCGGGCAGCGGGCCGAGCCGCTCGCCCTGGCAGAACACGTCGCCCTCGTCCAGCCACCAGTCGGCCTGCGATTCGTCCGCCTCGCTCAAACGCTCCACCGGCGACCAGACGCCTGCGGCCAGCACGCGCTCGATCGCCGGTTCGCTCAGGGGCGCGATCACCTTGCCCTTCCCGGGCACCAGCCGCAGCAGGTGCGAGAACTGGCGCTCGATGGCGGCCAGATCCGGGAAAATGTCGGCATGATCGAACTCAAGGTTGTTTATCACCAGCCCGCGCGGGCGGTAGTGCAGGAATTTGGAACGCTTGTCGAAGAAGGCCGTGTCGTATTCGTCCGCCTCGATGACGAAGAACGGGGTCTCGCCCAGCCGCGCGCTGATACCGAACCCGCCCGGCACACCGCCGATCAGGAAACCGGGGTGCATGCCCACCGCCTCGAGGATGTGGGCGACCATCGAGGTGGTGGTGGTCTTGCCGTGCGTGCCGGAAACGGCCAGCACGAAACGGCTGGACAGCACCTCCTCGCCCAGCCACTGCGGCCCGGAACGAAAGCGGTAGAAGCCGTTGAGCAGCTGATCGATCACCGGCATGTCACGGCGCATCACGTTGCCGACGATGATCTCCGCATCCTCGGGCAGCGGCGCATCCATGTCAGTCTCGACATCGATGTCGGCGGCCGCCAACTGGTCGCTCATCGGCGGGTAGATAGCATGGTCCCGGCCGGAGACCCGATAGCCCATCTCGCGAGCCAGCAGCGCCAGCGAACCCATGAAGGTGCCGGCGATGCCGAGGATGTGGATGTCGCGGTTGGTCATGAGGGCAGCCCCGTCTCGCCGGGCAGCAGCTGCGCCGCCAGCCCCAAGTAGACCAGTGAACTCAGCATGAAGTATCCCAGGGCGGCGAGCACGCCGATGGCCACGCTGAACTCCAGAGTGCGTCGGTAAATCTGGCCCAACACCACCAGGTTCCAGGCGAACAGGCCGATCATTCCCAGCGACCAGAGGCCCAGCTCGGCCTGCGCATCCGGCATGCCAGCTGGCTGCATCGCGACCAGTGGCCAGGCCACCAGCCCGAGCATTGCCGTGACGCCGAACAAGGCGGTGAGCATCTGCGGAGTGCGTGCCCCATGACCGCGCAGCGCGGCCAGACCGGCCGAATAGCCCGCTAGCACCAGGGCATCGACGAGCAGCAGGAGCATGCCGACACCGAACTGGCCATCGCCCTCGTCGGCCACGGCCCGGTCGAGCAGCAGCCCCACCACCAAGTAGAACCCCACGGCAACCAGCAGCGGCCTCTGGCCGGCAGGCATGTCCTCGGGCCCCGCTCGGAGAAAAAGCAACTGGAAAAAGAGACGAATCAGGGACAAGTCGGATCACCCGGTGTGATTGTCCGCCCAAGAAGGCGGTCGGCAAACGGGTGCAAGCCTAGCGCAAAACCCGCCCCGGCGTCTGCGCCCCCGGCACAATCATCCCTCGGTTAGCGCCGCAGATCGCGCAGATACCACCACTCGAAGAAGCGCTTGGCCCAGTGGAGCAAACGGCATGGCGGCGTGACGAACTGGCGCTTCTCGTTGCGGAACACCAGCACCGCCCGATCGAGCATATCCATGACGCAGACTAACTCCCACTTGAAAGTCCGGTCCGCGGCCTGCCCGTCGATCTCGGCGACCAGGTTGTCGGCGGCCGCCGTTGCCTGCAGATCGGCCATGTGCGCCTGCTTGGGCGCCCAGTCGGGGGCGGGGTAGCTGCCGGAATCGCCGGCGACGTAGACGCGCTCGACACCCGCGACCCGGGCGTGGGCATCGGCCTCGATCATGCCGCCCGGCGAGGTGGGAAACGGCGCGTTCTCCAGCCAGGCCGGCCCGGTCATGCCGGGCATGAACAGGATCAGGTCGGCATCGAACGCCCCCTTTTCGGTGATCACCTGATCGGCCTCGAAACGCTGGGGCTTGGCGCCGATATGCGTCTCGATGTCGTACTTCTTCATCCGGTCGAGCAGGCGATCGACGGCCGCCTCACCCAGGCGGTTGCCCGGCCGCGGCGACGGGTTGAAGAACACCAGCCGGAACCGGTCGCGGCGTCCCTGCTGGCGCAACAGTCGATCGATGCCGAACAGCAGCTCGAACATCGGGCCACCGCGCACCGCCGCGGGTTCCTTGGGATTGCCACCGAAGCCGATAGCAATCGTGCCCCCCTCCATCTCGGCCAGACGGTCACGGATCGCCTCCGCGGCATCGATGCCCTCGCATAGGGTGATGGCGTGTTCGATGCCCGGCAGCTTCTTGAGGAATCGCCCGCCGCTGGCGATGATCAGGCCGTCGTTCTCCACCTCGCCCTGATCGGTGTGCACCTGGCGGCCGTCCTCGCTCACCCCGGTCACCCGGCCGGCGTGGAAGGTGACACCGAGCCGCTCGAGCAACGGTCGGATATCGAACAGAAGGTCCTCGCGCCGGCGCAACCCGGCCGGCACCCAGATCAGGCTGGGGTAGTACTGGAAGGTTGGCTCCGGCGCGACCAGCGTGATCTCGGCCTGGGGACGCTGCTTGCGCAGCCGTCGAATCGCCGTCAACGCGCCAAAACCGGCACCGATAACCGTCAGCCTCATGAAAGCCCCTCCCAACTGCCGTGCGCTCGGGTCGATGCGCCGGCGTGAATGAATGCCCCCGGTGCAGCGGGGGATACCCGGTTATCTTGGCATAAGCGGATTCTAATTCTCAATGGCGGGCGCGCCGCCCCGTCCACCAGCGCGTCAGCGGCCGGGCCAGTAGCAGCAAAATCAACACCCCGGCCAGGATCAATGGCGTCCGCGTGTCGAGCTTCACCGACAGGAAAAAGTGAAACACCGCCAGCGCGGTGGCTGGATAGACCAGGCGATGGAGCAGCCGCCAGCGTCGCCCCAGGTGCCGCATCCAGCCCTTGGTGGAGGTTACCGCCAGCGTCAGCAGCAACAGGAACGCGATCACCCCGAAGGTGATGTGTTCCCGCTCGAGCATGTCCTCCCAGATGGCGGCAAGCTCCAGTTGGCGATCGACGATCAACCAGAGGGCCGCGTGCAGCGTGGCGTAGAAAAAGGCGTAGAGGCCGACCATCCGCCGGTAGTCGATCAACCCCAGGCGGGGCATCAGGCGCTGGAGGGGAGTGATCGCCAGCCCGATCAGCAACAGGTAGAGCGCACTCTGGCCGAGAAAGCGCAGGCTGTCGACCACCGGCTCGTAGCCTAGCTGGTGAGTCGGGATCGCCCAGATCAGGTATCCCAGCGGCGCCAACTGGGCGAGAAAGACCAGCCACCAAGCCAGACGCCGAGCCGGTCTTCCCGCCATCAGAAATGCTTCTTCAGGTCCATGCCACGGTAGAGGGAGGCCACCTCGTCGGCATAGCCGTTGAACATCAGGGTGTCACGCCGCCCCCATTCGCCGATACGGCGCTCCGTGGCCTGCGACCAACGCGGATGCTCCACGTTAGGGTTCACGTTGGCGTAAAAACCGTACTCGCGCGGGACGGCGACCATCCAGCTCGAGGTGGGCATCTCCCGCACCAGGCTGATACGCACCAGCGACTTGCCGCCCTTGAACCCGTACTTCCACGGCACCACCAGCCGCAGCGGCGCGCCGTTTTGTGGTGGCAGCGGGTCGCCGTACACCCCGGTGGCCAGCAGGGTCAGCGGGTGCAAGGCCTCGTCCAGGCGCAACCCCTCGACATAGGGCCAGTCCAGCACCTGCCGTTCCTGGCCGGGCAAGGGGTGATCGCGTTCGTAGACGGTCTCGAAACGGACGAAACGGGCCTGGCTGGTCGGCTCGACCCGGTCGAGCAGCGCCTTGAGCGGCAGCCCTTCCCAGGGGATCACCATCGACCAGCCCTCCACGCAGCGCATCCGGTAGATGCGCTCCTCGGGAGCATGCAGGCCGACCAGTTCATCCAACGTGAAACGCCCGGGCCGGGACACTTCCCCGTCGACCACCACCGACCAGGGGTCGAGCCGCTCGATCAGCTTGGCCAGGGCGCCGGCATTTTGCTTCGGGTCAGTCTTACCGGTCCCCAGTTCGTAGTAGTTGTTGTAACCGGTCACCGCCTTTCGCTCGGTCAATTGCTCGGCCAGCGGCACGTCCTCGGCCGCGCGGCTGCATCCCGGCAGCGCCAGCGCGGCCCCCGCCCCCATCACCGACCGGATGAAGGCACGTCGTGCCGGTCGATTGAGGGCCAGGCGCGGGTCGGTGACCTCGCTTTCGCGCGGGGCGCGCGGCGGGCGCATTCGATGTGGCATGCGTAAACCCTCCAGATGATCATGACGATGCGGTTCGCCGCGTGTCGGGTGCAGCCGGAACGTCCCGGCGGGTAGAATCGTCGTCCATACCGGACGTGTATCGGAACTTGAGACCCGAGTATCGCCCCAAAGGTTTCCCTCTGCACGCCCCCTGCCATTCACCCCCAGCCCAGGAACGACGCCCCCGATGGCCGACACCGCCCGCACCGACCCCCGCCGCGACCAGGCGCAGGCCTTTCTCCACCGGCACGCCCCCGGCTTCGGGACACTGACCGCCGCCTCCAGCGATGCCAGCAATCGCCGCTACTGGCGGGCAGTGTCTGCCGAGGGGGGCAGCCGGATCGTCATGGATTCGCCGCCGGAGCGCGAGCCGCTCGACACCTTCCTGAACGTGCATCGCCGACTGGAGGTCGCCGATCTGCCGGTGCCGCGCATTCATGCCCGCGATCTCGACCAGGGCTTTCTGCTGCTCGATGACCTCGGCACCGACACGCTGTTTTCCTGGCAGGCACACGCCGACCAGGCCGAGCGGACCGCCGCACTCGCTGCCTGCCGCGCCCAGCTCGTCCCGCTGGCGCAGGTCGACACCCGCGGGCTGCCCGGCTTCGACGCCCAGCGGCTGACCACGGAGATGCAATTGTTCGACGACTGGTACCGGGGACGACTGAAGGCCGTCGACTGGTCCGAGCCCCAGCGTCGGCAGTGGGAGGAGATCATGCGGGCGATCGCGCAGCGGCTGACCGGCATGGAGACGGTCTTCGTTCATCGCGACTACCACAGCCGCAACCTGATGCCGGTCGACGACACCTGGGCGATCATCGACTTCCAGGACGCCGTTGCCGGCCCGCTGGCCTACGACCTCGTCTCGCTGCTGCGTGACAGCTACATCGACTGGCCGGCCGAGTGGGTCGAGCGCGAGATCGATGCCTTCTGGCAGGCAGCCACGGCGGCAGGCCTGACCATAGCCACCCGCGAGGCATTTGCCGAGGACCTGGCCTGGGTCGCCGCGCAGCGCCACCTCAAGGTGCTTGGGATCTTCGCCCGCCTGAGCCTGCGCGACGGCAAGCACGACTACCTCGACGACCTGCCGCTGACCTGGCGCCACCTGCAGTGGGCCATCGACCGGGCGCCGGGCCTCGAGCCATTGCGCGTCTTGATCGCGGGACTCGAACCGGAGACGGCGAAATGAGCGAGATTTCCGCCATGATCCTGGCTGCCGGACGCGGCGAGAGGCTGCGCCCGTTGACCGACCACACGCCCAAGCCGCTGCTGGAGGTGGGTGGCAAGCCATTGATCGAACATCACCTCGAGCGCCTCGCCGAGGCCGGCATCCGGCGAGTGGTGATCAACACCGCACACCTGGGTCAACGCATCCGCGAGCACCTGGGAAGCGGGACCCACTGGGGCGTGACGATCGAGCATTCCGTTGAAGGCCAGCGAGCCGAGGACGCGTTGGAGACCGCCGGCGGCATCCGTCACGCCCTGGGGCGGCTGAGCGAGCGGTTTTTGCTGATCAATGGCGACGTACTCTCGGACATCGACTATCGCGCACTGGCCCACCGCGGCCTGCCGGCCGACTGCCGTTTCCACCTGGTGCTGGTGGACAACCCCGCACACCACGCCGAAGGCGATTTCGCCCTAGGTGAGGCGAACCGGCTGCTAGCCGGCGCAAGGCCGGCCCTGACCTATTCCGGCATCGGCCTGTTCGACCGCGCCCTGTTTGCCGACCTGCCGCCCGGCCCGCGCGCGCTGGGGCCGCTACTGCGCGAGCAGATCGCCCAAGGGCGTGGCTGCGGCCACCACCATCGCGGCGACTGGCTGGACGTGGGCACGCCCGACCGGCTGGCCGAGGCCAACCGGCGACTGGGCTGACGTCAGCGGAAGGCCATGTCGCGCAGGAACAGCGCGATCTGCGGGAAGGAAATCAGCAGCACCGTCATGGTGATCAGCATGATGATGAACGGCGGCGTGCCCTTGACGATGTCCATGTAAGGTCGTCGGAACACCGCCATGGCCGTGAATATATCGTAGCCGAACGGCGGTGTGGCCGAGCCGATGGCCGACTGCAACACCACCAGCGTGCCCACCAGCACCGGATCGACGCCGGAGGCATTGATCGCCGGCATGAAGATCGGGGTGAGCACGAAGATCGCCACGATCGGGTCGACGAACATGCAGGCGACGAAGTAGGACACCGCGATCAGGATCAGGAGGGAGGTTGGGTTAGCCGCCACCTGGTCGATGATCGGGCCGAGCACCTCGGAAGGAATCTGCGCCAGCGAGATCACCCAGGAAAACGCTTGCCCGGCGCCGACCAGGATGAACACCACGGCAGTGATCAGCCCCGTGGACAGCGCGATACCGGGCAGGTCGGAAAGCTTGATCGAGCGATAGATCACCATCTCGAGGATCAGCGCGTAGAGCACCGACATCGAGGCCGCCTCGGTAGGGCTGAACAGGCCGGAGTAGATCCCGCCGAGCACCACCACCGGGAAGCCCATCGGCAGGATGGCGCCCTGCAGCGCCTGCAACCGACCGCCCCAGCCGATCCGTTCTTCCGGCTCGATCCCCCAGCGGCGGCTGACGAACCAGCTGTAGGCGGAGAACATCAGCATGATCGCCACCCCCGGACCGATGCCGGCGATGAACAGCTCGCCCACCGACACGTTGGCAGCCACCCCGTAGATGATCGCCGCGATCGACGGCGGAATCAGCAGGGCGATGTCGGAGGAATTGACCAGCAGGGCGAGGGTGAAGCTGTCCTTGTAGCCGGCCTTGAGCATCTTGGGCCGCAAGGCGGTACCCACGGCGACCACCGTGGCCTGGGTGGAGCCCGAGACGGCACCGAACAGGGTGCAGGTGACCGCGGTGGTGATCGGCAGCCCCCCGCGACGATGGCCGATGAAGGCACGCACCAAGTCCAGGAGACGGTTAGCCGTGTGCCCCTTGGTCATGATGTCGGCGGCCAGGATGAACATGGGCACCGCCACCAACACCGACGGGCGCACCCCGCCGATCATCTGCTGGACCATCTGGCTGGGGTCCACGCCGGGGAAGGAAATCAGCAGCAGCGCGAGCGCCCCCACGATCAGGGGCACCATCATCGGGAACCCCATCAGGAGCAGCAGGAACATCAAGACGAACATGAGGGTAAGCATCAGTGGCGCTCCTTGCCTGACTCGTTGTCGGCCTTGCCCGGGTCGATGCCGCCGTCGTCACCTTCCAGCTTGCGGCCCTCGGTGGCGTTCAGGTCGGCGTCCTCGTACACCTCCTCCTCGAGAAACGAGCGATAGAGCTCCTTGGAACTGAGGTTGCGGACGGTCGTCAGAGAATATTGCAGGCCGGCGAGAAACAGCCCGGCGGGCACGAACAGGTACAAGATCCAGATGGGGATGCCCAGCGACGGCGTGGCCTGTCCGATCGACCGCAGTTGCGCCTCGTACACCACGGCGTGGTAGGCCAGGTAGAACATCACGATCGCCGAGCCGGTGGTGATCACGATGTTCGCCCCTTTGCGCCACGCCCCCTTGAGCTGGTCGTAGATGGCCGACATGCGGATGTTGCGGCCATGCCGCGCGGCCTTGGCCACCCCGACGAAGGTGATGATGACCAGCAATGCCTGATTGATTTCGCCGGCGAACGGCAGCCCCTGTTTCAGCAGGTTGTCACCCAGCACATTGGCAATATTGAGTCCCGCCATCAGCAGGATGGCCCCGGTGAGCACGATGTTCTCGATCCAGCCGATCACCCAGTCCAGACGAATCAACGCCCGCCCTGCCGGTAATCGGGACAGCCTTCCCTGTGGTTGCGACATTACCTGCTCCAGACCGGGTGCCTCGCCCGGCTTGTTGTCCGTTTCCCAGCGACCGCCCCGTGATCGGTCAACCGGGCGGGGAACGCTCCGCCCGTCGACTCATCTCGCCAGGCTCTGGCCGGTCGCTCGCCTTGCTTCGAACGCAGTGTAGTCGGCGCATCATCTGACTGTCCAACCACGGCGGCGCTGCCGGGGCAGGAGTCACCAACGCCCACGAGCATGCTAAGGTCTTGGATGTTGATCCGCCCGGGTCCGCGCCACATGGCCGATCTTGCGGCGGGCTGAACCGCGAACGACCAAGCAAAACCCCAGGGAGAGACGGTATGCAAAGCAAGCAATTCCTACACAAGGGGGCCCTTTGGATGGGAGCCCTGGCAATGGCGGCCGGGCTCACGCTCACCGGGTGCGGGCAATCCTCAGATGACGAGGCCAAGTCCGGTGAAGGCGAACAGGTATGGCGCTTTGCGCTGGAAGAGACCCAGGGCGGCGTGCAATGGCAGTATGCCGAGAAGTTCAAGGAGCTGATCGAGGAGCGTCACGACAACGTCGACGTGAAGATCTACCCCTACGGCACGCTGGGCAGCTCGCAGGACATTACCCAGCAGATCCAGAACAACACCATGCAATTCGCCTTCGCCTCGGCCGGCCACGTGGGCTCGACCATCCCCGAGGCCCAGGTGTTCACCCTGCACTTCTTGTTCTCGCAGGATGACGAGGTCAACAAGGACATCTTCGCCAGCAACTCGGTCGTCCATGGCGAACTGGGCGACGCCTATGCGGAGAAGGGGCTGAAGCTGCTCTCGATCGTCCCGGAAGGCTGGATGGTCTGGAGTACCAACAAGCCGATCACCGAGCCGGAAGACTTCGAAGGCGTCAAGATCCGCGTCAAGCCATCGGACCTGCTGCTGGCCACCTACAACGGTTATGGCGCCAACCCCAAGCCGATGGCCTACTCCGAGATCTATGGCGGCCTGCAACGCGGCCAGATCGACGCGCAAACCCAGCCGATGTTCGCGATCCGCGACATGAGCTTCTTTGAGGTACAGGACTACCTGATCCAGGCGCGCAACGCCCAGTTCGTCTCCACGGTCATCACCAGCCCGGGCTTTCTCGACGGCCTGCCGGAAGCCATGCAGACCAGCGTGGAAGAGGTGACCAAGGAGCTCGACCCCTACATCTGGGACGTGCAAACGGAACTCAATCGCGAAGCGGCCGAGGAGATCAAGTCCAAGAGCGACATCGAGTTCATCGAACTGTCAGCTGAACAAGTCGAGACCTTCCGCGCAAGCGTCGAGCCGGTATTCGACCAGTATGTCGAGATGGCCGGACCGCGCGGCGAGAAGATCCTCAATGCCATTCAGGACGCGGTCGCTGCCGAAAACGATCAGTAAGTAAGCCCGAAACCGCAGTGATCCAATCGATGACGCGCCCTCCGGGGCGCGTTTTTTTGTGCCCGCGATTTGGTCGCGACGAGCGGTTTGCCACGGCACGGATCGAGACCGCAAAACAAACCGCCCCTACCTGGGCTATTGTTGACTTTGCGGCTCCGCTGCATCGACCGGCCAATCTGCCGATGGCGATAGTCAGCACGGCTGATCGGGGCGCAGCAGGACCGTTACAAGGGCACAGAGAATCCGGCTTATGGCTGAACAGAACCACTTCGAGGAGCCAGGCGACTGCTGGCTGGCCATCAACACGGGATCCTCCTCGCTCAAGGTGGGTGCCTTCGATGCGGCCGGACAGCGCATCTTCGCCCGACAGGTCGACGGACTGGGCGAGCAACCGGAGAAAGGCCCGGACAAGGACTCGGGCCGCCGCCACGATGACGCCCTGCGTGACATTCTCGACGCCTTCGATACCGAACGGCCGGGTCGTTTGCGGGCCGTCGCCCACCGCGTCGTCCATGGCGGCGATCTCTTTTATCGCCCCACCCGCATTGACGCGAGCATGCTGACACGACTGCAATCGCTCGACCACCTCGCTCCGCTGCACAACCCGCTGGCGACCACCTGCATCGAGGTGACCCGGCATCGCCTTCCCGACACGCCGCAATACGCGCTGTTCGACACGGCCCTGCACCACGACATGCCCCCCGAAAGTCGCGATTACGCCTTGCCCACTTGGTGCCGCGACCGACTCGGCATCCGACGCTACGGCTTTCACGGTTTGTCGACGGCTCACGCCATTGACCAGATCGCCACGGCGCTGGGCCGACCGGCCGGCCGCCTGAACATGATCGTGGCACATCTGGGCAATGGCGCCAGCCTGACCGCGATCCGCGGCGGTCGCAGCGTGGCGACCTCCATGGGCATGACGCCACTGGAAGGGTTGGTGATGGGCACGCGCGCCGGTGACATCGACCCGGCCATCCCCGGTTTTCTGCAACGCCACGCCGGGCTGTCGGCGGACGAAGTCGATCACCTCCTCAATCACCAGTCGGGCCTGATCGGGTTGTGCGGGACGCGCGACCTCCGCGAGATCCACGCGGCCATCGACCGCGGCGACGAGAGGGCCAGCGAGGCGCTGTCGATGTTCATCCACCGCATCCGCCACTATTTGGGCGGCTATTTGGTCAACCTCGGCCGGCTCGACGCGCTGGTGTTCACCGGCGGCGTGGGCGAGCACGACGCGATCGTCCGTGAGTCGGTCTGCGAGGGGCTCAGCAGTCTGGGGCTGTCGATCAGCCCCGCCGCCAATAACGGCGAAGGCGACGGCATCCGAGCGATCCATCAACCGCATAGCCCCGCCGGCATATGGGTCGTGCCGGCCGACGAGGAGCGGGAAATGGTTCGCCAGCTCCAGAGCACCGACTGAAATCGGTTCGACACATCCAGCTGTGGGATGCCGGAGAACATGACTCCAATGCACTCGAATTCGAGTCGGATTTGGACTAACAGCCGACAGATTATTGCACCAAACAGATCGAGGCAGATCTATGACCCGTACCGAGACAGCGCAAGCCAATCCCCGGCCCTCCCACGAGGACATCGAATGCATCGATGCCTGGTGGCGGGCGGCCAATTACCTGTCCGTCGGACAGATCTACCTGCTGGATAACCCCCTTCTCGCCACGCCACTGCGCCCCGAAGACATTAAGCCGCGGCTGCTGGGCCATTGGGGCACCACCCCGGGGCTCAATTTCATCTACGCGCACATGAACCACCAGATCGCGGCGCGCGATCTCGACGCCATCTACCTCACCGGCCCCGGCCACGGTGGGCCAGGACTGGTGGCCAGCGCCTGGCTCGACGGCACCTACTCGGAGGTCTACCCCGACATCAGCCGCGACGAAGCGGGCATGCAACGGCTGTTCCGGCAGTTCTCCTTCCCCGGCGGCATTCCCTCGCACGTCGCGCCCGAGACGCCCGGCTCGATCCACGAGGGCGGCGAGCTGGGCTACGTGCTCTCGCATGCCTTCGGCGCGGCCTTCGACAACCCCGACCTGGTCGTCTGCGCAGTGGTGGGCGATGGCGAGGCGGAGACCGGCCCGCTGGCCACCTCATGGCACTCGAACAAGTTCCTCGACCCGGTGCATGACGGCGCCGTGCTGCCGATCCTGCATCTCAACGGTTACAAGATCGCCAATCCCGCGGTGCTCGCCCGCATTCCCGAAGAGGAACTCGAGGCACTGCTGCGCGGCTACGGCTACCAGCCGCATTTCGTCAGCGGCGAGGACCCCGAACAAATGCACCCGGCGATGATCGAGACGCTCGGTCAGGCCCTCGACGAGATCCACGCCATCCAGCAGCACGCCCGCCAAGACGGAAACACCACGCGCCCGCGCTGGCCGATGATCGTGCTGCGCACGCCCAAGGGCTGGACCGGCCCCGAGGAGGTCGACGGCAAGCCGGTCGAGGGCACCTGGCGCGCCCACCAGGTCCCGGTCGCCAATGTGCGCGGCAACTCGG
>JAGXIF010000041.1 GCA_024635755.1 Halothiobacillus sp. | reverse complement strand
TTTCGCCCAACCTCGTGGCCTCCGTCCTCCTCCTGTTGATTCTCTGGGTCGCCCGCTTGATCACGGTGAAACTCATCCGGCGCCGGAGTGACCTGCCGGCGCATGCCCTGCGCCGCTGGATCTCCACGAGCCGGAACGCCTTCCTGTTTCTGGTGCTTGTCGGGCTGGTCCTCATCTGGGCGCCGCAGCTCCGAACCTTCGCCCTGTCGCTCACGGCCGTTGCCATCGCGATTGTGGTGGCGACGAAGGAGATGATCCTGTGCGTCTCGGGCTCGCTAATGCGCGCCTCGAACCGCGCCTTCGCCGTGGGCGACTGGATCGAGGTCTCGGGTGTGCGGGGCGAGGTGGTCGACCACAGCTTGCTGGCCACGACGCTCCATGAATTCCAGCCGAACTCCTTCACCCAGACCGGGCGCACGGCGGTCGTGCCGAACAGCGTCTTCTTCACGTCACCCATCCGCAACCTCACGGTGGGGCGGGACTACACCTTCCACAGCTTCGCGATCACGACGGAAGCCAAGATCGACCTTCCGAGCCTCGAAGACGGGATCGCCGCCATCGTCGAGCACCACTACGGCCCGCACCGGGAAGAGGCCGCGAATGTGCATGCCAGGATCGGTCAACGCAGCGGTGTGGAGATCCCCAACCCCGAAACCCGCATACGCTTCTCAACGACCGATATCGGCAAGGCCCGGATCACCGTCAGCCTCTTTTGCCCGACGCACCTCACCGAACGGCTCGAAGATGCGATAACCAAGGAAATCCTGTCGCTCATCCACGCGGCCACGCCGAGCGCTCCGGACGGTGAACGCAAGTCTTGAGCACCGCAGCCAGCGCAATCACCCGGCTGAAACCCGTACCCCTCCACGACAAGGCAAGACACCTCAGTCCGCCACAGCCACCTGGATAAGGGGTCAGAAGCATTTAAACCGCTTCCGAGTATTTCGCACGCATGCAACGCGAGTGCGCATCACCACCTCACGGTGGCACGCGCGAGGCACTTTCTCTTGCTTGCCCAAGAGAAAGTGCCCAAAGAGAACGTCCCCTCGCCTTGGCCCTGCGGGCTTCCCTCCCGTCCGGGGTGCCGCGGACGGGTCGGTTCGACGCGACTTCCCTGTCGCGGCGAACCTCGGCCGCTCGGCAAGGCGAAGGGGAATTCCACGCCTGATAACGCGGTGCAACAAACGATAGCAATGAAAAGGGTTCAGCGGAGCCTCCTCGTCGAGCAGGCGGATCATCGCTCGCTCGGTGGCGGTCAGATGGGGTACGGGCGTCGACTCATGGGGCGCATCCTGGCAGGATCAGGCGGGGCCGTGTTGCACTTGCAGGTTGCAGTCTTCCCTCCAAACGGCTGCTTATTCAAGGCGTTATGTGAGAATTAAATTATGGATAAATATTTAGAGTCGGCAATTGAAGAAGCGAAAAAAGGGATGGACGAAGGCGGCATACCTATCGGGTCAGTACTCGTAATTGATGGCCAGATAGTTGGGCGAGGTCACAACCAGCGGGTACAAAAAGGAAGTGCAGTAATGCACGCAGAAATGGATTGTTTGGAAAATGCGGGACGACTTACAGCAGTCGATTATCGTCGAGCAACTTTATACTCGACCCTATCTCCTTGCGATATGTGTAGTGGTGCGGTGTTACTTTATGGAATCCCCAAGCTGGTTATTGGAGAAAATCACACATTTCGCGGACCAGAGGACTATGTAAAGTCCCGAGGTGTAGACGTTGTAGTTGTTGATAACCCGGAATGTCGACAGCTTATGGAAACATTTATAAGAAACAACCCTGAACTGTGGAATGAAGATATTGGTGTGCAGAATGCCACATAACAAATCACTAAAGCCGACCGACACGCGTGTCACGCACTTTGCGTCAAACGCAAAGTTCACGCCATGCTACGGCGGCTTAGTTCCACCGTTATGCGTATGGTTCGAGAGGTGCTCGAATTGAGCTATTGGGAAAAGGGGTCAGAATCAATTAACACGCTTCTGTGATTTCGCCCTCCCCCAGCCCCCAAGCGCGAGTGCTTATCACCACTTCACGGTGCCAAGCGCCCGGAGGCACAACCGAAGTTGGCGAGCGTCAAAAGCGCCCGAAACCGACCCCACCTCCACCACGAGGTTTCCTGCTCCGTCCAATCACCACGTAATCACCAGGACACGCGCCGTTGGCGCGTTTCGTGTGGGGCAAACTCCCACAGGGACTCCGGTGGGATCGGGCGTTGCCTCCGGCGCGCACACCTGGCCGATCAGCGCCAAGAACGACCAAAACCCGTAACCCATTGACCCGCTTGCCAGACAGGCGAGCAAATTGCCGCACGCGGTCTACACTTCATAGCGGTAGATCATCGGGTCTGCTACTGGGACATTCCTAAAGGACGGGAGAAACACCATGCTCTATACCATTGCAGTTATTCTGGTCATCCTCTGGCTGCTGGGCCTTGTCACCTCCTACACCATGGGGGGATTCGTCCACATCCTGCTGGTCATCGCGATCATCGTGATCATCGTGGGTCTCATTCAAGGCCGACGCTCGTGACCATGCCGACGTAGTCGGCTCCCGGGGTTGCGCGGTGGAGTGATCTGCCTGCGCCACCCGGACTTGTGCCCGTGGGCACGGTGCTCTCTGGGCTCGCCCCACCAGCGCGTTTCGCTTGCGGGCTAAACGGCTGGACCAGTTCGCCGTAGTGCTCCCTTAGGGGACACCGGCGACGGCGACTCTCACACCGCCACCGCCACCAGATCCCGCCCCTGCGCCTTGGCGTCGTAAAGCCGATCGTCGACCCGACCGAGCAGCGAATCGACCGTGTCGTCGTCCTGCAGTTCGGTCACGCCAATGCTGGTGGTAAAGCGGATCGTCTCGCCATCCGAGCCGGTCACCGCGGTGCGGCGCGTGGCCTCGGCGATACACTCGACGATCTCGCGGGCAGACGCGGTATCCCGCCGCGGCAGCACGGCGATGAACTCCTCGCCGCCGTAGCGTCCGGGCAGGGTGTCCTCGAGCAACTTTTCATCGAGTATCCCGGCGAAGCGCCGCAACACCTCGTCCCCGGCGAGGTGGCCGTGGGTGTCGTTGATGCGCTTGAACAGGTCCAGGTCAAACAGCAGCACGCTCAAGGGCTCGTCCTGCTCCCGGGCTCGCTCAATCTCGGCGACCAGCTGGTCGGCCACCACGCGACGGTTGACCAAGCCGGTGAGGTGGTCGCGGGTGGCCTCGCGGTAGAGCCGCAGGAGCATGCCCAGCTGCGCGACCTCGACCCACACGGCGACAGCGGCGATCAGCCCCAACAGCCAGATCTCGCCGATGACCCGGATGGAGACGATGTCGTTGAACACGGCCTGCGCGAGCAGGTACACGATCCCGGTCACCAGCGCATAGCCGGCCCCTTCGAGCAGGGTGAGCGGGAAGATCGCCATAACCGTGACCATGACATACGGCAGATAGCCGTAGCCACTCACGACCGCGGCCGTCTCCGGGTCGGCGCCCAGCGAGGTCCCGGCGAGGATCGCCTGCGAGGCGACGAACAGGCAGGCCGGGATGAGGATGAAGGCCCCTAGAAGCAGCCGCGCGATCCGCAGCGACGTCGCGCGCTCGCCGCAGAAGGCCAAGGAGAGAAAGGCCGCCGCGAACAGCAGCCGGCAGGCGAGAATGGGGAGAAACGCCCCCTCGGGCAGGAACAGCCAGTCGACCGGAATCCATGCCAGCGCGAGCAGCGCGAACACCAGTGAGACGATGCGCTGGCGGTAGAAAATGTAGGCCGCCCGCGAGCCGGTGAAATCCCGGGAGTGGTGAGCCGCGGTGAGCAGTTCCCGCGGCGGCATGTGCAGAAACGACATCCAGCCGCCCCGCTGCCGAGCTGCAAGTGCATCGTCCATGATTTTCCGCCTGTTCCTCGATGTGGTGGATGGAATGGACGCGGCGGCTGCCGCGAACCCCCAACGACAGGATGCACGGATTCCATATCCACGTCGATCATGGGGTTATTGCCCACCGGTCACGTCGTTTCGCTGACGCCACCCCGGGCAACACCCGCCGCGTCCGGGTACCGACCCGCCGGGACACACACGAGACTCGATCTGGCCGGAGAGGGCGCGCTTCGCTTGCCGGCAGGCTCCCACCGGGGCCATCGCCGAAGCCATCGACGGGGCCACCGGATGGCGCGACGGGCCACGTCGGGCGACGGCATGGCACGCCCCACCCCGACCCTGATCTCCCCCTCTCTCGGCGCCGTCTCCCCCGACGGCGCTCTTGTCGGTCAACCTGACCCGGCGAACCGAATCGACTAGAGTGGCGTGGAGGCATCCATCAACCATTCGCACACCGGTTCGCATCCCATGCACAAGATCTCGCTCTTCCTCGGTCGCCTATTCGGCGACATCGGCACGGTCTTCTACCTCTCCGTGCTGATCATCACCGCGTTTGTCACCGTGGCCGCCATGTATCCCGACGACGTCGAAAGCGTCGCCCAACAGGTGTTGGACTTCACGGCCAACAAGATGGGCTGGATGTACCTTTTGGCGACCACCGGCTTCGTGATCTTTGTCCTGTTCCTGGGGCTGTCGAAGTACGGCAGCGTGCGCCTCGGGCCGGAACAGGAACCGCCGGAGTTCAGCTTCAAGAGCTGGCTTGCCATGATCTTCTCCGGCGGCATGGGCGTGGGCCTGGTCTTCTGGGGCGTGGCCGAGCCGATGATGCACTTCAACAACCCGCCGATGGGCCTGAGCGAGCCGCGCTCGGTGGACGCCGCGCAGATGGGCATGCGCTACGCCTTCTTCCACTGGGGGCTGCACCAATGGGCCAACTTCGCGCTGGTGGGGCTGGCGCTGGCCTACATCCGCTTTCGCCACAACGCCCGCGGCCTGATATCCGAGACCTTCCGCCCGCTGTTCGGCAGCCGCGTCGACGGGGTCGGCGGCAAGCTGATCGACACGCTCGCGGTGATTTCGACCATCTTCGGCGTGGCCACCACGCTCGGCCTGGGCGCGCTGCAGATCAACAGCGGTCTGTCGCGCTTCGAGGGCATCGACTACGGGCCGAACTCGCAGCTGTTGATCATCGCGGGCCTGGGCGTGCTGTTCACCATCTCGGCGATGACGCCGCTGAAATACGGCATCCGCTACCTCTCCAACCTCAACATGATCATCGCCGTGGGGTTGTTCCTCTACGTGCTGATCCTCGGCCCCACCTCGTTCATCTTCCAGGAGCTCACCCAGACCATGGGCGAGTACCTGGGCAACATCGTGCAGATGAGTCTCGTGACCACGCCCTACTCCAGCGAGCACTGGGTGCAGCAGTGGACGATGTTCTACTGGGCCTGGGGGCTGTCGTGGGCGCCATTCGTCGGCTCGTTCATCGCGCGGATCTCGCGCGGGCGGACCATCCGCGAGTTCGTGCTGGGCGTGATGATCGTGCCGGTGGGCCTGTCAATCCTGTGGTTCTCGACCTTCGGCGGCAGCGCGATCCATTTCGAACTCTTCCAGGGCGCCGGCATCGCCGATGCGGTTGCCCGGGAGGTGCCGGCCGGCCTCTACACGCTGTTCGACCAGCTACCCTGGGGCAGCTACGCGGGCCTGCTCGCCATCGCCCTGGTGTGCGTGTTCGTGGTCACCTCGGCGGATTCGGCGACCTTCGTGCTGGGCATGTTCACCTCCAAGGGCGTGCTCAACCCGACGCGCCTCGTGCGCGTGCTGTGGGGCTTCCTGCAGCTGGCGATGGCAGTGGTGCTGTTGCTCTCCGGCGGGCTGGAGGGGCTGCGGACGGTATCGATCATCGCCGCCTTCCCGTTCATGCTGCTGATGGTGCTGATGGCCTTCGCCCTGCACCGCGATCTGTCGCAGGAGTTCTGGCAGCACGAGGAGAAGGAACGACTGATCCGCCAGCGCATTGAGGCCATGCTGCTGCGCGACTCCGAGCGCGAGGCCGAACGGGCGGCAGCCGAGGAGGTCCACCCGACGGCCCCCGACACGGTGCTCGGCCCCGAGGCGCCCCGCAGCGCGATCGTCGGCGAACGCATGGAACCGCCGGAGGCCGAGGAGGCCGCCAAGCCGAAAAGCGAGTAAAACAGCGAGTCGAATCCATGGCGGGTCGACAGAAAAAAGCGGCCCGCGGGCCGCTTTTCCGGTTCAGGGCGTCAGGAACCACCCCACGCACAGAGGGCGCGGACGGATCGATACGCGCCGTACCCACAGGCGCGGTTGCGCCCTGCTTTGCCCGCCACATGGCGGTCGCTCAAAGACCCTCGTCGTCGGGCAACCAACTCGCCCGCCCCAGTTGTTTCACCATCTCGCTTGCAGGCATGGGGCGCGCCAGCAGGAATCCCTGGCCGAACTCGCAGCCCTCCTGGGTGAGCAACGCCAGCTGCTCGCGCGTCTCGATGCCCTCGGCGATCACCACGAGATTCATGGAATGGGCCAGCGAGATGATGGTTCTCACCACGTTGATCGCCGTCTCATCACGCCCCAGGCCAGCGACGAGCGACAGATCGATCTTGATCGCCGGCTCGTCAGGCCCCAGGTCAGCGACGAACGACTTATCGATCTTGAGCACGTCCACCGGCAACCGGGCGAGTTGCGACATCGAGGAATAACCGGTGCCGAAGTCGTCGATCGCCAGGTTTACGCCCATTTCCCGTAGCGCGACCAGATTCCGCCGCTCGAGCTCCGAATCCTGCATGGCCGCCGTCTCGGTAACCTCGATCTCCAGATCGGACGGCGCGCTGCCGGTCCGCTCCAGCACCGCCGCCAACTGCTCCGGCAACGCCGGGTCTGCCATGCGCGCCCCGGAGAGGTTGAGCGCCAGCATCCAGGTCGAGCCTTGGCCTTGAAGGCGACGCCACTCCGCCTGCATGCCCAGCGCGTGCTCAAGCACCCAGTTGTCGATGGCCCGGATGAGCCCCACTTGCTCGGCCAGGGGAATGAATTCCGCAGGTGAGATGCGTCCGAGCTCCGGGTCGTCCCAGCGCAACAGGGTCTCCATGCTCCGCAGGCGCCCGGTCGCCAACTCGATCTGCGGCTGGAAATAGAGCTCCAGACCATCCCCCGCCAGTGCCTTGCGCAAGGCCCCCTCGAGCGAGATCTGGCGAATGGCTTGGTCGCCGTAATCCGCGGCGTAGTAACGCAGGTTGCTCACCGGATCGCGCTTGGCGGCATCCAGCGCCGCATAGGCACAGGCCAGGAGGGGATCGGCGCCGTGGGCGTCCGACGGGGCGCGGGCGACACCGAAGTAATGCTGGACGACGATGGATTCGCCCGTTTCGAGCTTATAAGACGGCTCCATTGCGCTTTCCAGTTTTTCGATCACCCACGGCAGGTCCGCTTCCCCCCCCATATCCGCAAACAGGACGGCGAAGATATCTGCGCCCAGACGGGCGACCAGGTCCCCCTCGCGCACCACGCCCCGAAGACGGTCCGCCTGCGCCCGGAGTATCGCGTCCCCCTGATCCCGGCCCAGGGCGTCGTTGAGATGCGAAAACCCCCGCACATCGACCAGGGCAAGCGCCACGGTTTTGTGCCCCCAGTCGATTCGCTCGAGACGATCGGCCAAGCTCTTGCGAAAGCCCAGGTCATTGGTCAGCCCGGTGAGCGGATCTTCCCGGGTGGCCCGGAAGAATGCCTCCTCGGCATCGCGTTGCAGGGTGATGTCGCGTGCGGTGACCACCACGTTCAACAACCCACCGGAGGCGTCCATCAGGGGAGTCAGCGTCTTGTCCCAGTAGAACAATTTGCCGTCACGTCGGCGATTGACCTTCACGGTGCGGACCCTTTCCCCCCGGCGCAACTGCTTCCAGAGATCCTGGTAGAACCCATCGGGCTGCTGTCCGGCGTCGAGTAGATCTTGGAGTGATTCACCGCGCGCCGCTTCGACCGAATAGCCGGTGATCTCGGCAAACGCGGGGTTGGCATACTCTATCCGGCCGCCCGGATCCAGCACCAGAACGGCTTCGCCTGCCGCCTCGACGGCCTCCGAGAGCCGGCGCATACGTGCTTGCACGGCCCTCTCGTCGGTAATGTCCTGGCTCAGTTCCACGGCGCCCCAGCATTGCCCTTCATGGGTGATCGGGACCGCCGAGATCTTGAGGGTGTGTGCCTCGCCTGCCACGTTCTTAATCTCGAAGACCTGGTCGGTGGAGGGCTCGAAAGGAGCCGATAGGGCGTGAGTCACCGGCCATTCGTTCTCCATCACCAGCTTGCCGGAGGCGGGCCAGCGAGCCCACTGGTAATATTCGCGGGCCTCCTGGCCCAACCGCGATGCCCCCCAGATGTGGCTATCACCCAGGTTACTGAGAACGATTTTCCCCTGCTCGTCGGCATAGGACACGCCGGCCGGCAGATTCTCGAGGATCAGCGAGAGCAATGCCTCGTTTCGTTCCAGCAAGCGTTGCATGGACTTCCGCTCGGTGATGTCGTGGGCGACCACCACCGCCCCCTTCACGGGACCGCCCTTGTGCCGGATCGGC
>JAGXIF010000040.1 GCA_024635755.1 Halothiobacillus sp. | reverse complement strand
TTGGAGGCTGGACCCGGAGTCGAACCGGGGTGAACGGATTTGCAATCCGGTGCATAGCCACTCTGCCATCCAGCCGAAATCTGGAGCGGGAAACCGGATTCGAACCGGCGACCCCAACCTTGGCAAGGTTGTGCTCTACCAGCTGAGCTATTCCCGCTTGAAGGGGCGCAATTTTCGACATGATTGCCCCCCTTGTCAAGTCATGTGCGGCGCCAGGCCCGTCGAGCGGCCTATCGGCGCCTGAAGCCCGGCCTTGGCGGGGTCGTTCAGCGATGCCGGAGACGGGCGAGCAGCCAGCGCTGCAACATGCGGTTGCGTGATTGGCGTGCGCGATTACACTCGGTCCTGTCGGCCTGCAGGCACGCGGCGGGGTGGCGGGGATCGTGCAGCTCCGCCGAGCGTGAATCCAGGTAGGTGCGTACCTGGAGGGTCACCGGCCGGTTGAGCGAATCGAGGATCTCGTGATCGGTGAAGGCCAGTTCCAGCGTGAAACGGCCGCGTTCGGTCACACGGGCGCTGACCTGGAAGCCCAGGCCGAATTCGTCGCCTACCTGCAGACGGCGCAAGTCGCCTAGGAGGCGGCGAATCAGGATATAGTTCTGTTCATAGAGATCCATCAATTGATCGAATGGATCGTGTTCGGTGTAACGAGAGGTGCTGGGATTGACGTTCATGGCCGCCAGTTTAGGGACGACTGCGGGACTTGTCATCAAGGGGTTTGATGGCGGGCTTTGGCGCATCTGCCGATGGCAGTGGCTGGTGGCATTGCTGGTGCTGCCCCTGGGCGTGGCGCAGGCGGATGTCTACAAGTATCGCGATGCGCAGGGGGTCACCCACCTGACCAACGTGCCGCAGCAGTCTTCGACCGAGCCCTACGAGCTTTGGCGAAAGAGCGAGGCCACCAAGCCCAAGGGGTGGCAGGACGGTTACCGGACGATGCCGAAGCTCGATCATGACCGGTATGCCGGGGTGGTCAACCATTTCTCGCGGCTCTACGGCGTCGACCCGTCGCTGGTCCGGGCCGTCATTCATGCCGAGAGCGCCTTTCGCCCCGATGCGGTCTCGCCCAAGGGTGCCGGCGGGCTGATGCAGTTGATGCCGGCGACCGCCCAACGCTTCGATGTGGCCGACCGCTTCGATCCGCAGCAGAACATCGCCGGCGGCGTGGCCTACCTGGCCCTGCTGTTGAAGATGTTTCGCGGCGACCGCCAGCTGGCCGTGGCGGCCTACAATGCCGGAGAAAACGCGGTCAAGCGGCATGACGGCATCCCGCCCTATCGGGAGACGCGGACCTACGTCAAGCGCGTGATGCAACTGCAGGCCGCATATGCCCGGGCCGGCTGAGCCAGCGGAGCAGGGTGAGGCGCCCGACCTGGCCGAGGCGCAATCGCGCTTCGGGCAATTCTTGGCCGCCCAGTCATCCCTGGTGCTGGCGGTGCGCGCCGAGCAGGAGCCGCTGCCGATCATCGCCAGCCTGCCGTTCGCCCTGCATGCCGAACGCTTCTTCGTGCTCGCCAGTGAGCTTGCGCTGCACACCGGTCCCCTATTGGAAGAAGGGCAGGCCCGCATCGCCTTGTTGGCCGACCAGTCGACCACGCACCACCCGTTCGCTCGCGAGCGGGCCCAATGGGCGGCGACGGTCGAGCCGGTCCCTCGCGACAGCGAATCCTTCAAGACCGCGACCCTGGCGCTGCGCGAGCGCCACGGCAAGACCGTTGATCTGCTTTGCGGGCTGGGTGACTTTCATCTGCTCGCGATTCGGCCCGGGGACGGGCGCTATGTCAGCGGCTTCGGGCGGGCCTTTGGCCTCGATGGCCTGGCGGTTGACGAGCACCTGCAGGGCTGAAGATCATCGGCACGGCGGCGGGTTTCCGCCGCCGTGATCACATGTTCCGCATGGCGGGCGATCGTTGCTGCAATAGAGCCACCGCTTCGTCGATCACCGTCGGATCATCGACCCGCCGTGGCGCTTGCTCACTCAGGTGCCGGCGGTAGGCGCGTGCCCCGGGGCGTCCCTGAAAGAGGGTCAGGATCGGCTTGATCAGGGTGGGCAGACGGGTGCCGCGGTCGACTTCTCCGCTGATCCACTCGCGGTAGCGCGCCAGTGCCGTGAGGCGATCGACCTCGTCGAGATCACCGAACAGGGAGGCGTCAATCTCGGCCAGCAGGCCGACATTCTGGTAGGCCGCCCGGCCCACCATCACGCCATCGACCTCTTGCAGGGCGGCCTGCATCTGCTCGATCTCTGTCAATCCTCCGTTTAGCACCACCGTCAGGTCGGGGCGTTCGCGCTTGAGCCGGCTGGCGAATTCCGGGCGCAACGGCGGCACTTCGCGGTTTTGCTTGGGCGACAGTCCCGACAGCCAGGCCTTGCGGGTGTGGACGATGAACACCTTGCATCCGCCCCGATCGGAGACTACGTCGACGAAGTGCCGGAACTCGTCATAGCTCTCCTGGTGATCGATGCCGATGCGACTCTTGACCGTCACCGGGATGTCGACTGCCTCGCGCATGGCCGCCACGCAGTCGGCGACCCGCTCTGGCGTGGCCATCAGGCAGGCGCCAAAGGCACCATTTTGCACCCGGTCGCTGGGGCAGCCCACGTTGAGGTTGATTTCGTCGTAGCCCCAGTCGGCACCGATGCGTGCCGATTCGGCCAGCGCCTGTGGATCGGAGCCCCCCAACTGCAGGGCGACCGGGTGCTCGGTGGGATCGAAACGCAGGTGTCGCTCGACATCGCCATGCAGCAGTGCGCCGGTCGTCACCATCTCCGTGTACAGCCGGGCGTGCCGGCTCAGTTGCCGCGCCAGAAAGCGATAATTCCTATCAGTCCAATCGAGCATGGGCGCCACGCAAAAGCGCCACGGGCTGGCGGCCAGCGGATTGGTCGTTTGGTCGGTGGGTCGGCTCATGACTGTCGCCTGGCTGGGACGGTGGCGCATTGTAAACGCTACCGGCGCCCGCCGTCAGGGCAGCAGGCCTTTGACCACGGCGGTCACCCCGGCGATCGCGGCAATGCCGAGGATCACGGGGCGCAAGGTGGCGAAGGGCACGCGGTCGACCAGGTGCCCCGAGGCGAGAAAGCCCAACAGCACGCCGGGGAAGATGGCGGCGAACAACTGCCATTCGCGCGGGCCGAGAAAGCCGGTGACGAACAGGGCCACGGCGCTCGCCAGGCTGGCGAACAGGAAGAAGGCCGAGAGATTGGCGCGAACCAGGGGGCCGCTCTGGTTTTGGTAGACCAGGGCGATCGGCGGGCCGCCCACGGCGGTGATCGTGCCCATATAGCCCGATGCCGCGCCGGCGACCACGCTGTTGCGGGCATTGAGCCGCGGACGCAGGCCTACCACGCTCAGTAGCACGGCCAGCAGGATCAGGGTGCCGAAGGCGAGCTCGAAGCCGCGCGTGGAAAGGATGGCCAGCGTGGCCACTGCCGGCAGCGTGCCGACGACATCGCCGCCGATGGCGTAACGCACTTGGCGAAACCCGAGATTGGCCCGGCTGCGCCACAAGATCAGCACCGTCAGCAGCACCGCGTTGAGGATCAGCGGACCGGGTAGGAACAGCGGGCTGATCAGGAATAGCAAGGGGGCCGAGAGGGTGCCGATGCCATAGCCGGCGAGTCCCTGCAGCAAGGCGCCGGTAAAGACGGCGAGGTTGGCCAGCAGGATCTGCCAGAGGGTGATGTCACTCAACCGGGGACCTCGTTGGGGGAAGTGCTGATAGTGGGAATGATCCCGGCCGCTTGGAACCCGGGCCGCGGGAGCGGCTTGTTCAGGAGCGCGAGCCGGTCCGTATTCGCGGCCAGGCGGCCAGCCGTCGCCAGAAACCGGGGCGGGTCTCGGTCAGGTCGCGGCAGGTCTCGCAGCGCCCCGCACGCGGGCGCCGCTCGGTTAGTGGTTCGATCCGCATGGGTGATGGACCGCGCCCTGGCTCCCAAGCGCTCAACGGCTCCTCGTGGATCATCACGTCGGCGCCGGGGAAGGTGCGCAGCAGCCGGGCCTCGATCTCGTCGCCGATCTGGTGGGCGCGATTGAGATCGATGTGATTGTCGAGGTAGAGGTAGAGCTGGATGATCATGGTGCGACCGGCCAGCCGGGTGCGGATCTGGTCGACTGCATGTACCGACGAATGGGCCGTGACGATCTGGGCCACGCGGTTCTCCGTGCCGTCGAGCACCTCGCGATCCATCAGGTGATCGAGCGCCTCGCGCCCCACCTTCCAGGCGCTGTAGAGGACGAACACGCCCACGGCCGCGCCGAAGACTGGATCGAGCCAATTCAGCCCATAGCCCGCCAGGATCAGCACCGCGATAGTCGAGGCGTTGACCAGGAAGTCCATGCTGTAGTGCGAGGCGTCGGCCTTGATCGCCGGCGAGCGCGTCTTGATGATCACGTACCGCTGGAAGGTGATCAGGGCGAGCGTGGCGACCATGGAGAACAGCATCACGGCGACACCCCAGCCGACCGCATCGATCTCCTGCGGGCGGATGAGCCGGTTGAGGGCCTCCACCATGAGAAAGACGCCTGAACCGGCGATGAAGGTCGCCTGGGCCAGCGCGGCAAGCGGCTCGGCCTTGCCGTGACCGTAGCGGTGGTCTTCGTCGGGCGGCTGCAGGGCAATCCGTACCGCCACCAGCGTGACCAGCGAGGCCAGCAGGTCCATGGTCGAGTCGATCAGGGAGGCGAGCATGCTGATCGAGTTGGTCGTGATGCTCGCCGCAAGCTTGAGCGCGATCAGCGTCAGGGCTAGGGTCACCGAGGCGGTGGTGACCCTGCGCAGCAGTTTGGCGTGTCGATTCGGCATAGACGCTCTTCGTTTGGCATGCTCGGTGCGCCTTGCGCTCCGTCTTGCGGCGGGTCTCCCCACACGCGATTCTCTACCGTCAGCCACCCGGGGGGCAGAAGTTAGTCGCGACTAATAGGGCACTGATTTAGTCCCATTTTAATCGGTAGCGAGGGAGACTGCCAGCCCCACCGTGATTTTCGTTTTCCCTGGTCGCGCCTCCGGGGTGGACCGTGAGGCGATAAATGACAGGCGACCTGTCCGCCGGCCGCGCTCCCTTGAGGGCTGCGGGCCGCCCCCGGCTTGGGGGTGCGCACGGAGTCGTCTACCATCAAGCCACACCCAACCAGCCGGATGCCCGCGTCGATGGCCCAAGAACCTCCTTCCCAGCCCGCTTCCAGTTGTCCGGTGACACGCGTTGGCATCACGGGGCTGTCCGGTGCCGGGAAGTCCACCCTGATCACGGCCGTCATCAATCACCTGGAGAATGCCCGCCGGGGCGCCCTGGCAGGCGAGTCGGGCCTGGCCCGCATCCGGCACGGACGCTGGCTGCGCGAGGCGGAGCGTGCCTTCGACTACGACCATGCGCTGACGGCCCTCACCGCGACGCCACCCCGTTGGCCCGAGTCCACCCGCGACTGGTCGATTGCCCGTCTGACACTGGACTACGACCGGCGCTGGTATTCGTTGCGCCCGCGCCGGCGTTGCCTGGAACTGTTCGACTACCCCGGTGAGTGGCTGCTGGATCTCGCCCTGCTCGACTGGTCATTTGCCGACTACACGCGCCATTGGGTCGACTGGCTGTCACGCTCGCCGCGCCGCGAGATCGCCCCCGGTCTGCTGGAACGCCTGGCGGCGATCGATCCGCAGGCAGCGGTGGACGAGGCGCTGATGGCCGAATTGACCGCGGAATGGTCGATGATGCTCGCCGAAAGCCGGCTGCCGCCACATCGCCTGTCGCGCAACCTGCCGGGGCGCTGGCTGATGCCGGGGGGCGACTTCGATCCGGATGCCATGCCGTTTCTGCCGCTGCCCGGCATCCTGACTGCAGCGGAGACTGAATTCCCCGACGGCTCCTTTCCGGATGGTTCTTGGGGGCAGGTCTGCACCAGCAACTTCCGCTATTACCGGGAGAAGATCGCCCGTCCGTTCTTCGAGTCGCACTTCGGGCGGCTGGATGCGCAGGTGATCCTGGTCGACCTGATCGGCGCGTTGCGCAGCGGTCAGCCGGCGCTGGCGGACATGCGCGCGGCGATCGAATCCATCCTCGAGCCGTTCCGCTACAGAGACAGCAGCTGGATTTCGGGCCTGTTCCGGCGGCGTATCAAGCGGGTGGCCATCGTCGCCACCCAGATCGATCACCTGCTGCCCGCCGACCAGTCGCGTCTCACCCGGTTGCTCGACAGCTACCTGTTCGAGCTCACCCAGCAGCTGGCCGGGAAGGGCATCGAGCTGCGCCTGTTCGCGGTCTCGGCGGTCACCGCCGCCCAGCCACGCGAAGACAGCCGCGGCCAGCCGATGCTGGTGGGCACCGAGAAGAGCTCGCGCCAGAAGATCGCGTTCACCCCGCCGTCGATTCCCGAGCAGATGCCCCATGACCTCGATCTGGTCATCGACGATCTGCCCATGCTGGCGCCACCGGCGGGCCTGGACCGGGCGCGCACGTTCCCGGGGCGACGCGTCGATACCCTGCTCGATTTCCTGATCGGTGGGCATTGACCATCACCATGCGAGACCGGCCGACAAGGCCTATGGAGATCATGAATGACTGACGGCCCACACTCCCGCGGCAGCCACCTCGCCACGCGCATCCATGGCCAGGGCGAGACCGTGCCGGACATCGATCCCGAGGCGCTCTACGACACGTCAGACGACTCGGGGGATCCGGGGTTGCTGGAGCCGCCGAGGCGTTTTCCCTGGCTGGCAACCCTGCTGGGGGCAATGGCCGTCACCTGGCTGGCGATCAACTGGCTGGAGGCCATTCACTGGGGGCACCGTCTCCACATCGTTCTGGGCTGGGCGATTCTCGTCATCGGCGGACTCATCGGCGCCACGGGTCTGGTGCTGGCCTGGCGTGCCTGGCAACAGCGCCACCATATCGATGCCATCACGCAACTCAATCGGCGCCTGGCCGACGCCGAACGGGAAGGGGGAATGGGCCAGTCGGTGGTCGAGATGCGCGAAGAGGCCGAACACCTGCTGGCACGCAACCCGCAGCGCGAGAGCTTCGAGGAGGCCCTGCTGGGCATCGATGCTGGCAGTCATGCCACCGAACTGGTGGTGGCCCTGGAGCGGGGCTACGCCACACAGGACGCCCAGGCCCGGGCGCTGATCCACCGGGAGGTGGTGCGCACGGGGCTGTTCATCGCCGCCAGTCCCTACCCGGCGCTGGACCTGTTGCTGGTGGCCTGGCGCAATGCCCGCATGGTCAATGCCATTGCTCGCATCTACGGGCTTTCCCTGTCCTTTCCGGCGCGGTGGCGGCTCTACCGCATGATAGTGCAGAACATGGCGTTCGCCTCGGCCACCGAGACCGTGCTCGACTCGGCCAGCGAGGGCTGGGCGGCCAATTTGATGGTCAATCTCGGCGCTCGTGCCGGGCAGGGTGTGGCCGTGGCACTCTATTCGCTGCGCATCGGCCGGCAGGCGATGCGTGCCTCGCGCATCGCCCCGGAGCACAAGCCGCTGGTCGACCGCAACTTGGCGAAATTGATCCTCGGGGCGATCCACGAGCGGTCCTCGGGAAGCCGGTAACCCCCAGTCAGCGGGAGGGCAGGCGATGGAGCAGCGTTTGAGTGTGATCACGCTGGGCGTGGCGGATCTGGCCCGCTCGCGGGTCTTCTACGAACAAGGCCTCGGCTGGACGGCCAGTGGTGCCCAGGAGCAGATCGTCTTCTACCAGCTCAATGGGCTCATTCTGGCGCTGTACCCGCGCGACGCCCTGGCGCAGGATGCCGGTGTCGTCGCCGAGGGCAGCGGTTTCGCCGGTATGGCGCTCGCACACAATGTGCGCTCGCCCAAGGAGGTCGACGTGGTGCTCGCCCAGGCCGAGCGGGCGGACGGACGACTGGTGAAGCCGGGCGAGTCGGTGTTCTGGGGCGGTTATTCCGGCTATTTCGCCGACCCGGACGGTCATCTCTGGGAAGTCGCCCATAACCCGTTCTGGACCCTCGATGCGGCCGGCAATGTCTCCCTGTCCTCTCCGGCAGGTGACCACGATTCATGAGGGCGGATAGCGGCTGGCGACCTTGGCTGCTGGTCGGCGGGACGCTGATGGTCCTGGTGGCCCTGATCGTCTCCGGCATCGCCCCCTACGACCGGGCCACCTGGATGCTCGAGGTCGTGCCGGCGGCGATCGCGCTGCCTATCCTCTGGCTGACCCGCCGTCGCTTTCCACTGACGCCGCTCGTCTACATCGGCATCTTCCTGCATGCACTGGTGCTGATCTACGGCGGGGCCTACACCTACGCGCGGGTGCCGCTGGGATTCGAGTTGCAGGAGTGGTTCGATCTGGCGCGCAATCCCTACGATCGCATCGGGCACTTCTTCCAGGGCTTCGTGCCGGCCCTGGTCGCGCGCGAGATCCTGATCCGCGGGGCGTTCGTTCGCGGCCGCTGGATGCGTGAGTTCCTGGTGATCTGCGTGGTGCTGGCGATAAGCGCGAGCTACGAGTTGCTCGAGTGGGCCGTGGCGATGTTCGCCGCCGGCGGGGCCGTGGACTTCCTCGGCACCCAGGGCGACCCCTGGGACACGCAGAGCGACATGTTCCTTGCGTTGGTGGGGGCGATCTTTGCGCTGGTCACGCTCACAGGTTGGCAGGATCGCCAGATCCGTGGGTTGACCGGGGCGGGGTAGGCCCCCGTGCCCGTTGGCGTCAGGCAATTGAATGGACGCGGTTGCCGCCGTCATTCTTGTCTCGGTAGACGTCGCAGTCGGTCGCATCGACCGGTTCGGGTCCAGACCATTTCGCTGGCGGGGATGGTGGTGTCCACGCCGAAGTCCGCGCTCCGCCGCGGGCCGACTGGCGAGGGTTATTTCAGCTGGCGGGCGATGTCCAGGGCCGCGTAGGTAAGAACGCCGTCGGCCCCGGCGCGCTTGAAGCTCATCATGGTTTCCATGATGCACTTATCCCAGTCGAGCCAGCCGCGTTCCGCGGCGGCCTTGAGCATCGCGTACTCGCCGGAGACGTGGTAAGCGAAGGTCGGTACCTCGAGGCGCTGCTTGACTCGGTAGATCACGTCCAGATACGGCATGCCCGGTTTGACCATCACCATGTCCGCGCCCTCGGCGAGATCGGCGGCGACCTCGTGGAGGGCCTCTTGTCCGTTGGCCGGGTCCATCTGGTAGGTGGTCTTGTCCGCCTTGCCCAAGTTGGCCGCCGAGCCGACGGCATCACGGAATGGACCGTAGAAGCTCGAGGCGTATTTGGCGCTGTAGGCCATGATGCGGGTGTGGATGTGCCCCCGGGCCTCGAGGTTGTCGCGGATGGCCGCGATGCGCCCGTCCATCATGTCGGAGGGGGCGACGATGTCGGCCCCGGCCGCGGCGTGTGATTCGGCCTGCTTGACCAGCACTTCGACGGTCTCGTCGTTGAGCACGTAGCCGCTCGCGTCGATGATGCCGTCCTGGCCGTGGGTGGTGTAGGGGTCGAGGGCGACGTCGGTCATGATGCCCAGTTCCGGGAAGCGTTCTTTCAGGGCACGCACCGTGCGCTGGACCAAGCCGTCCGGATCATAGGCCGCCTCGGCCTGCTCGGATTTGGCCTCCTGCGGAGTGACCGGGAACAGCGCGAGCACCGGGATGCCCAGTTCCAGGGCCTGTTCGGCCAGCCGCGAGAGGTTCTCTATCCCCAGCCGCTCGACGCCCGGCATGGAGTCGACCGCCTCGCGCCCGTTCGGGTCCTCGAGCACGAACACCGGCAGGATCAGGTCGTTGCTGGAAATGGTATTTTCCTGCATCAGGCGTCGGCTGAAGGCGTCGCGACGCATGCGGCGGGGACGATGGGTAGGGAAGGTGCGCGCGAACGTCATCTCGAGCTCCGTTTCTGGGTGTTTGTGTGGGCAGTTTGTCCGGGTGGTCGCCGCGGAGGCAGTCACGAGGCTGCTAGGATAGCAAAGCAGTCGGTGCCGGCGCGTGAGTTGGCACCGCAGGGCAGTCACCATTCACGCCGCGGAGACGAAGGCATGTACGAATTCACCTTTCTGACGCCGGATCGGGGCGCGGGCTTCGTTCGTCGCCTGGAGCAAGCCGGCCTGGAGGTTCAGGTCAGCGACGACCCGATCGCCGAGGAGGCGACGATCATCGCCATTTCGGACGAGATCGACGATGAACTGGCCGACCGGATCGAGGGCTGGTACGAAGAGGATACGCAGGCGGCCGAGGCCGAACTGTTTCTTAGTGGTGCAATGGACGCCGATGTCTCCGCCGGTGTCTGGGTCCAGCTTGAAGACGGGCAGTCGACATTCGCCGAGGTCGCCCCCGGCGTGATGAGCCGCATTCTCTCGGTGCTCAGTGCCGATGAACTGGGAAATTTCGTCGCGCGCATCGCCGATGCGGTCGAGCACCCCGATGACACGGCCATCTGCCGGCGTGCCGGCGAGTCCCAGCCTGATTGATCGACGCGGTCGAGAACCTGCTGATTTTTCCCGGGAAAGGCCTACTATCAGGGTAGGGGAACACGGGCCGCCCCGGCCGGTCATGCCGGTACGCAACGGGCCCGGTCCGGCTCGGCGAGAGGTGCAGGCCATGCAACGTACGATTCTCAATCATTGGCGGCGCGGGATGCTGGCTGCGCTGATCTGGCTTGTCGGGGCCACGGGCGCTGCCTGGGCCGAGGCCAAGGTAATCACCCCCGACTACGAACCGCCACGGGTCGTTTACGACTTCTATCTCGATGATCCGCAAAAGATCGACGCGGCGCTCTACTGGATCCGTTCGCTGGTCAATCCGCTGCAGGCCAGTCCCTACAACATGGACCCCCAGATGATGATGGACATCGTGGTGGTCATCCACGGCACCGAAATCGTCACGGTGGCGAAACAGAACGAGGAAAAATACGCGAATGCGGTCGCGCGCATGCGGTATTACAACCAGTTGGGCGTGCAGTTCCACGTCTGCGGGCTGGCAGCCGAGGACTACGACTACGAGCCCGAGGATTTCCACGACTTCATCACCCTCGTGCCGTCGGCATTCACCGATCTGGTGCATTACCAGCAACAGGGCTACGCGGTGATCAAGCCCGAGGTGTTCGTGCGCACCCAGTCGATCGAGTCGATGCGCTAGCCCGCTGATCACAGTGGTTATGCCGTATCCTTGAGCGATATGCCATTCGCTTGAGAGGAGAGCCGCGGTTGGACCCTCACCAGATCCACACGCTCGCCGAGCTCGAGGCGTTGTTCGATGCCCCGGGCGAGGCGGCGATCAAGAAGGAAGTCGATCGAATCGTGCCGGTCTACCGGCAAATGATCGAGGCTTCGCCTTTCTACCTGATGGCTACCCGGGGGCCGGGTGGCCTGGACTGCTCGCCTCGCGGCGACCCCGCCGGGTTTGTCCACGTGTTGGACGACAAACACCTGGCCTTGCCGGAGCGTCGCGGCAACAATCGCATCGACAGCCTCAAAAACCTGGTCCATGACCCTCATGTCGGGCTGCTCTTCCTGGTGCCCGGCAAGGGTGAGACCTTGCGCGTCAATGGCCGGGCGCGCATCACCACCGACCCCGAACTGATGCGGCGACTCGCCATGAAGGGCAAGCTGCCGCAGTGCGTGATCGTGGTCGAGGTCGAGACCGTTTTCTTCCAGTGCGCGCGAGCCGTCCTGCGCGCCAGGCTCTGGGGGTCGTCGGACGGCCGGGAGGCGGCCGACAACACCCCTTCCGCTGGCGAGATGCTCGCGGGCGTGCCCGAGTCGACCATTGACGCGGCAGCGTATGACGACGGGCTGGACGAGCGGCAGGCGCGGACCCTGTATTGAGTCGAGACTCAAGAGGTCAGATGGAAGAGATCCGGAGAGGTGACAGGAGAGTCCTGATTTAACCACTCTCTCAACTCTCATCTCTCACCCCTCACCCCTGCCGGTTTCGTTTTCTGAATCAGGTCATGGCACGAGGGTCAGGGTGCCTGTGGAACAACCTGTTAGAATCGCGCGCCAAACACGTACCCCAGAATTATTCGGAGCTCATCCATGACCCAGGCCTCCACCAACGGCGCGACTCGCCGCAAGGCCCCCGAGCTGCTTTCCCCGGCCGGGACGATCAAGTCGATGCGCTACGCCTTCGCCTACGGCGCGGACGCCGTCTATGCCGGTCTGCCGCGCTACAGCCTGCGCACTCGCAACAACGACTTCCTCGAGGACAACCTGCGCATCGGTATCGAGGAGGCGCACGCCGCGGGCAAGCAGTTCTTCGTCACGGTCAACGTCTCGCCGCACAACAGCAAGCTAAAGACCTTCATCCGCGACATGGAGCCGATCGTCGCGATGAAGCCGGATGCCTTCATCATGGCCGACCCCGGCCTGATCATGATGGTGCGCGAGGCCTTCCCCGAGATGCCCGTTCACCTGTCGGTACAGGCCAACACGGTCAACTGGGCCACGGTGAAGTTCTGGGAGTCGGTGGGCGTGACCCGCGTGATCCTCTCGCGCGAGCTGTCGCTCGACGAGATCCGCGAGATCCGGGAGAAATGCCCGAACATGGAGCTCGAAGTGTTCGTCCACGGCGCGCTGTGCATCGCCTATTCCGGGCGCTGCCTGCTTTCGGGCTACTTCAACCACCGCGACCCGAACCAGGGCACCTGCACCAATGCCTGTCGCTGGGAATACACCCCCCAGCAGGCCAGCGAGGACATCTCGGGCGTGGTGCGCCCCGAGCCGGCCGACGAGAAGCCGATCTCGCTGGATGCACTCAATGCCGCCAACCCGATGACGGACGGCGCGATGGGCGACCAGGAACGCCACCCGTTGGCCGACCAGGTGTATCTGCTCGAGGAGAAGAGCCGCCCCGGCGAGCAGATGCCGATCGAGGAGGACGAGCACGGCACCTACATCCTCAATTCGCGCGACCTGCGCGCCGTCGAGCACATCCAGGCGCTGGTCGACATCGGCGTGGACTGCCTCAAGATCGAGGGGCGCACCAAGTCGCACTACTACGTCGCCCGCACCGCGCAGGTCTATCGCCAGGCGATCGACGATGCCATGGCCGGTCGACCGTTCAACGAGGAACTGATTGCCGATCTCGACAACCTCGCCAATCGCGGCTACACCGACGGCTTCTACAAGCGCCACCACACGCAGGAATACCAGAACTACATCGAGGGCGTCTCCAAGAGTCGTCAGCAGCAGTTTGTCGGCGAGATCACCGAAGTCGACGGTGACTGGGCGCAGGTGGAGATCAAGAACAAGATCAAGGTGGGCGACGAGATCACCTTCCTGTTGCCGGACGGCAACCGGGTCGACCAGCTCGCCGAGATGCAGACGTTGGAAGGCCAGCCGCTGGATGAGGCACCGGGCAGTGGCTGGCGAGTGCGCCTGCGTCTGCCCGACGGCGCGCAAGGCTTCGGCGATCGGCTGCGCTACGGGCTGATCGCCCGCAACCTGCTCGACTGATCGCATGGTGCTGGCTCGCTATCTGCGCCGAGAGGCACTGATCTCCATTGCGGCGGTGACCACCGTCCTGATGCTGATCATGGCCTCCAACCTGCTGGCGCGCGCTCTGTCGCTGGCGGCCGAGGGCAGCCTGCCGGGCGCGCTGGTGCCCCAGTTTCTGGGTTTTAACCTGGTCAAAATGCTGATGTACGTCCTGCCGGTGGCGTTGTTCATCGGCCTGATGTTCGCCCTCGGACGACTCAATCGCGACAGCGAGCAGACCATCATCCGCTCGAGTGGTTTCGGTCTCTGGCGCATCACCGCCGCGATCTTGCCCCTCGTCATTCCCGTGGCGCTGTTTACCGGCTGGGTGGCGCTTTTCGGCTGGCCGATGGCGCAGGAATCCCGTGATCAGATGGTGCAGACCGCGCAGTCCGATTACGTCGGGCAGCAGGTGCCCGTGGGGCGGTTCATCGAGGCTAACGACGGCCGGCTGGTGGCCTATGTCGGGGAGGCCGAGAATGGCGGTTTTCAGCGGATCTTCCTCTTTGATCGGGCCGAGGATGGATCGATCGCCGTCGAGAGTGCGCCGCGGGGCGCGATGATCGAGGAGGACGGCCAACGCTACATCGCCCTGGAAGACGGACGGCGTATCGGCGGCACCGTCGGTCAACGCGACTGGAACCGACTCGACTACGAACGTCACCTGATGCGCCTGCCGGGGCAGGCCCCGACGGACGAGGCCCAGGTCGACGTGCGTTCGAGCGGTGCGTTGTGGGCCTCGGACAGCCCGAGTGACCATGCCGAACTGTACGAGCGCATCTCCCAGGGCATCATCGCGCTAGTGCTGGTGCTGATCGCCATCCCGCTCGCCCAGGCGCCGCCGCGCAGCGGGCGCTATGGTCGGCTGTTCTGGGCGTTCCTGATTTATGCCCTGTACTTCAATGTCATCGCGCTGGTGTCCGACGGCATGCAGGAGGGCAGCTACGGGCTCGCCGACGGCCTGGTGCTGGGGCATGGCGGTTTTCTGCTGCTCTGGGTGTTGTTGTTCTGGTCGGCCCGTGGCGGCTGGGGGCGATTGAAGGCGCGGATCTTTATGCACACCGGGAAGGGGCGCCGTGAATACGCTTGATCGCTACCTGGTTCGCAGCGTCATTTCCGGCGGCCTGGCGGCCTCGGCGGCCTTCGCCGTGCTGATTCTCGTGTTCGGCATGATCGGCGAGGCCAGCAAGATCGGCCCGGCGTACTCCGTCTGGCAGGCAATGCTGTTCGTGGGCATGACCATGCCGGGCTATCTCTACGAGCTGTTCCCGGTGACCGTGCTGGTCGGCGGGCTGTTGAGTCTCGGCGGGCTGGCGGCGCATTCGGAACTGACGGTGATGCGGGCGACAGGCATGTCGCTTCTGCGGCTTACCCGGCCGGTATTGATCGCCGGCATGATCCTCGCGGCCCTCGGCACGGTGATGGGCGAGACGATCGGTTCCTGGTGGCAGGCGGATGCCCACAGCATGCGGGCGGCCGCCACCGAGAAAGAAGTCAGCTCCGGGCTGGAGTCCGGTTTCTGGTTGAGAAACGGCGACCGGATGATAAATGTCGAGCGGGCCCTGGTCAGCGGCCAGCTCGCGGGCGTGCGGGTGTTCGAACTTTCCCCCGAGGGGCTGCCCGTCCGGGTGCTGCAAGCCGAGCGCGCCGAGAGTCGGGGTGACGATACCTGGCGGTTGGAAGGGGTGGTCGATACCCGCCTGCCGATCGACCAGCCCGGCGAGACGGTCGAGGTGGCGCGGCATGACCGGCTGGAGGGCCAGCGCTTGTTCGATCCGGCCATTCTCGAGATAGTGGCGCTCAATCCCCGCTACATGAATGTCTCGCAGTTGTCCGACTACGTCGATTACCTTGAGCGAAACCAGCTCGATTCGTCCGTCTACGCCACCGCCATGTGGATGCGGGTGGTCCAGCCGATCTCCGTGCTGGCGATGCTCCTAGTGACACTGCCGTTCGTTTTCGTCGCCCAGCGAGGCGGGTCGGCCGGTCGCTGGCTGTTCATCGCCATCATTCTCGGCGTGGCCTACATGACACTCACGCAGATCGTCGCCGCGCTCGCGCCGGCCTACGACATCTCGCCGGTATTGAGCACCCTCCTGCCGCCGGCGTTGTTCTCGGTGGCGGGGTTGATGGCGCTCTACCGGGCGGTTCCCCGATCACGTCGCATGCAGGCGAACGCAACCTAGAGCCAAGGGACTAGCATGTTCGAAGACCAGAGCACCAACGATTTCGAGCGCCAGTCGATCGGCGCCTTCACCGAAAAGGCGTACCTCAACTACGCCATGTACGTCATCCTCGACCGGGCGCTGCCGCACGTGGCCGATGGCCTCAAGCCGGTCCAGCGGCGCATCGTCTACGCCATGAGCGAGCTGGGGCTCTCGGCGCTTTCCAAGCACAAGAAATCCGCGCGAACCGTGGGCGACGTGCTCGGCAAGTACCACCCGCACGGCGATTCGGCCTGCTACGAGGCCATGGTCCTGATGGCTCAGCCGTTCTCCTACCGCTATCCGCTGATCGACGGCCAGGGCAATTTCGGCTCGCCGGACGACCCCAAGTCGTTTGCCGCGATGCGCTACACCGAGTCGCGCCTGACCCGATACGCCCAGACCCTGCTGAGCGAGGCCGACCAAGGCACGGTCGACTGGGTCGACAACTTCGACGGCACCCTGCAGGAGCCGTCGCTCCTGCCCGCGCGTCTGCCCAACGTGTTGCTCAACGGCTCGACCGGCATCGCCGTGGGGCTGTCGACCGATATTTTGCCCCACAACCTGCGCGAAGTGGTCGATGCCTGCGTGGCATTGATCGACGACCCGGAGGCGGATGTCGCCACGCTCTGCCAGCACGTCAAGGGGCCGGACTTTCCCACCGAGGGCGAGATCATCACGCCGCCGGAGGATATCCGCAAACTCTACGAGAACGGCACCGGCAACGTGCGCCAGCGCGCCCGTTACGAGATGGAGTCCGGCCAGATCGTGGTCACCGCGCTGCCGTTCCAGGTGTCGGGCAGCAAGATCCTCGAGCAGATCGCCGGGCAGATGCATGCCAAGAAACTGCCGTTGGTCACCGACCTGCGTGACGAGTCGGATCACGAGTCGCCCACCCGCCTGGTGATCGTGCCCAAGAGTCGGCAGGTCGATATCGAGGCGTTGATGGCGCACCTGTTCGCCACCACCGATCTCGAGAAGAGCTACCGGGTCAACATGAACGTGATCACGGCCGGTGGTCGTCCACAGGTGCTCAACCTGCGCGAGATGCTGGTCGAATGGCTCGCTTTCCGGCAGCAGACGCTGCGTCGCCGGCTGGAGTGGCGGCTGGCGCGCATCGAGCGCCGCCTGGAGATTCTCGCCGGTCTGCTGATCGCCTTTCTCCATATCGACGAGGTGATCGCGATCATTCGCGAGGCCGACGAGCCCAAGGCCGAGCTGATCGCCCGGTTCGAGCTAACCGAACTGCAGGCCGAATCCATCCTCGAGATCCGCCTGCGTCAACTGGCCCGCATCGAAGAGATCGCGGTCAAGCGAGAGCAGGCCGAACTGGCCGAGGAGGCCGAGGGTATTCGTAAGATCCTGGCCGACGAGAACGCCCTGCGCGGCCTGATGCGCGACGAACTCCTGGCCGATGCCGAGGCCTACGGGGATGCCAGGCGCTCGCGGCTGGTCACCCGCGAGTCGGCCCAGCCGCTGGACGAGACTCGCCTGATGAGCGCCGAGCCGGTCACGGTGGTGCTGAGCAAGAACGGCTGGATACGTGCGGCCAAGGGTCACGATGTCGACCCCGAATCGCTGTCCTACAAGTCCGGGGATGCCTACCAGGCGCATGTGGCCGGGCGCTCGACCCAGTCGGTGGTGGTGTTCGACGACACCGGGCGGGCCTACACACTGACCACGCACACGCTGCCGTCTGCGCGCGGCCAGGGCGAGCCGGTGACCGGCCGGGTCAGCCCGCCGTCGGGGGCGCGTTTCACCGCCCTGGCGATGGGAGAGCCCCAGCAGCGGATCTTCCTCTGGTCACCGGCGGGTTTCGGCTTCATCACGTCCATGGAAGAACTGGTCGGCCGCCAGCGTGCCGGCAAGCAGGTGATCACCTTGCCCAAGGGACAGTCACCGGGGGATCCGGTCGTGCTGGGCAAGGACTTTAGCCGCCTGGCGGTGGCTACCAGTGATGGCCACGTGCTGGTGATCGATGCCGAGGAGTTGCCCGAGATGGCCAAAGGCAAGGGCAGAAAGCTGGTGTCCCTGAAAAGCGGTGTCGAGGTGATTGCCGTCACCGGGTTGGCCGCAGAGGATGCCCTGAAGGTCACCGCGGGCGGTCGCACCATGACCATCAAGCCGGCGGATGTCGATCTGTATCAGGGTAAGCGGGCCACCCGGGGGCGCAGCCTGCCGCGGGGGTTGACCCGCGTCGATGCCCTGTCGGCCGAAGCGAAACGCTGACCGAGGCAAACGGCGCCCTGTCGGGAACCGGTGTGCTCTGGCACGGTCGGATTTGCGCGCTGCTTGCATCTTGAAAACCCACCGCTGTGCCCCATATCGGAGTAGAGTTTCGTGACCCGCGGCGCTGCGCTGCGCCGCGCCCCCGCCCAATAGGCAACCTGAGTCCAGAGGTAGAAATGAAACGCATTGGCTTGTTCCTGTTGACCAACTTGGCGGTGATCGTCGTGCTGATGATCGTCTGGTTCGTGCTTTCCAGTGTCTTCGGGCTGGGCGCGACCATGGATTACCAGGCCGGCACCATCAATCTCACCTCCACACTGGTGCTGGCGGCGGTCTTCGGTTTTGGTGGCTCGCTGATCTCGTTGTTGATCTCCAAGTGGATGGCGAAGAGGAGTGTCGGCGCCAAGGTGATCGAAAGCCCCCGCACCGAGGGCGAGCAGTGGCTGGTGAGCACCGTTCAGCGATTGGCGCGGCAGGCCGGCATCGGCATGCCGGAAGTGGCGATCTACGACTCCCCGGAGATCAACGCCTTTGCCACGGGGGCCAGTCGCAACAAGGCCTTGGTGGCCGTGTCCACGGGCTTGCTGTCGAACATGACCCGTGACGAGGCCGAGGCGGTGCTCGGTCACGAGGTGGGCCACATCGCTAATGGCGACATGATTACCCTGGCCCTCATCCAGGGCGTGGTGAACACCTTCGTGATCTTCTTTGCCCGCATCGTCGGCTTTTTTGTCGATCGCGTGCTGCTCAAGAACGAGGAGGGCCCGGGCATCGGCTTTTTCGTCACCACGATCGCTGCCGAGATCGTCTTCGGCATCCTGGCGAGCACGATCGTGTTGTGGTTCTCTCGCCAGCGCGAATTCCGCGCCGACGATGCGGGCGCCCGTTTGGCAGGCCGCGAGAAGATGATTGCCGCCCTCGAGCGTCTCAAGCTCAACTACGATCGGCCCTCCGACCTGCCGACCCAAATGACCGCCTTCGGTATCTTCGGTCGCCTGGGTCGCGGCGCCAGCCTCGGTCGGCTGTTCATGTCGCATCCGCCGCTGGACGAGCGGATCACCGCATTGCGCGCCGGCGCCGGCCGCACCCAGACGGCTTGATCGAGCGGTCATTCGTCGATATTTGAATCCTCGCCCCATGGCGAGGAGAATCCCGATCAAGGGTCGGGAGGAGGCCCGCTTCCAGTGGGCCTTTTTCTCGCTCGGAAACAAACATGCGCCGGGCCCGAACCGGTGATGGAGACGCGTGATGGAAGTCCTGTTCCTGTTCGTTCCACTTAGCATGCTGGTCGTGGCGGGACTGGTCTGGGCGGCATTCTGGGCGATTCGCAACAATCAGTACGAAGATCTGGAAGGCCCGGCGCACCGCATCCTGATGGATGACGACGATCCCCGGATTCCGACCAACCAGGCCGACTCCGTCGCAGACGAGGATCAGGCCCCGTCCGGGGCGCCGGGGGAGGCGGGCAGCCAGCGGGAAAAACCGGCCGAATAACCCCGGCTGGACTAGTGACATTCCCCGGAGGCTGGTTTACGATAGCGGCAGTTACAGGAGGAGCCTGACCATGAAAGAATTCTTCAACTTCGACAACTTCGCCTTCACGTTCGTCATCGCCCTGATCGCCTTTTCGTGGCTGAGCTTTTTCAGCGTGATCTTCTTCGGGTAAGGCGAGCGCGCGCGAGGCGGGTGATTGCCGTCGACGAAAAAAGCCACCGCAAAACTGAACTGACCCCTGAAAGTTGGACACCAATCCAACTGACAGGGGTTTTCTTATGGCTAAATATTCGTTGCCATTTAAGCTACGTGTGGTCCGAGGTCGAGAGGACGGCCTTTTCGGCAGCCGGACGACAGCGGCGCGCTT
>JAGXIF010000003.1 GCA_024635755.1 Halothiobacillus sp. | reverse complement strand
GCCGCCCGTCTTGTGATCCGCATGGACGTGGGTGTCGACCACGAAGCAGATGTCCACGCCCTTTTCCTCGGCCATTTCGACAAAGGTATCGACATCGTCGAGATGCACATCGACGGCCATGGCCCGGCCCTTGCCGGTGCAGCCGAAGAGATAGGCGAGTGAGCTGAATTCGCAGGGATGCTGGATCAGGAACATTGCGTGTCCTCCACGGTGTGTACGGAGGACATTCAATTACTCAATTGAATAAATGTCAAGCGCGTTAATGCATCCTCTTGGCGGTGTCAGGCCGCCGCTTCCACGTCGTGCCCGATCAGGACGGACCGCGCCGGGAGGCGATCTGGTGGGACTTGACAACAAGTTCAATTGACTGATTGAATGTCGTCGCGAGCTGTGTGCCTTTTGTGCAAGGAGCGACGGTTTCTCTCTTGAGCCGTCATTGCGCAGCAGTGGTATTCCAGGGGTCATGCGGCCCCTCGGCCCACGGTAGATCGCGAGATCCATCGCGCGGCTCAGGGAAGAACGATGAAAAGAAGCGAGGTGGCCTGCGTGGCCGCCCATCGAGGGGGTGACCCTCTCGAATCGTCAACGGTCAATGAGGGTGCGGGTGATGGATCCGGAAATTTCCCAGTATTTGCTTTATGTCCTGGTGTTGTCGGTGGTGTTCGGCGCCGCGGCTCAGGTGTCGCGCTTTTGCCTGCTCGGGGGCATGAGTTCCTACATGTCCTCGCGCGATGGCGGGCGCATGGCGGTCTACCTGGGTGCCATCGGGGTGGCAATCGTGGCGACCACGCTGGTGCAGTGGATTGCCGGGCTGGATCTCGATCAGACCCGTCCACCCTACCGATCGCCGGACTTCGCCTGGGGGCGTTACCTGATCGGCGGCTTCATGTTCGGTGTCGGCATGGTGCTCGCGCGCGGCTGTCCTGTCCGTAGTCTGGTCAAGTCGTCGCAGGGGAACGTTCAGGCGTTGGTCGCGATTGTCGTGATGGCGATTGCCGCGTACGCGATGACACGGACCAGTCTCTTCCAGACCGCGTTCCTGCCCTGGGTCGGTGGGCTGAGTGTCGACCTGACCGCCTTCGACATCCCGCACCAGGATCTGGCCGCCCTCGTCGGCGGCGGAATGCTGGTCCACCTAGTTGTGGCAGCAGTGCTGGCCGCCGCGCTCCTGTTTGTCAGCTGGCGCTGGCTGCCGCTACGCGGCAACGGTTTGGCGTGGCTTGCCATCCTGTTGATGGGTACGGTGGTCGGTGCGGCTTTTTGGGTGACCGGCGGGGGCCCGGGCCAGGCCGCCGACATGGCGTCGATGATGCAGAACAACCCCCAGGAAGGGCTGGGCACCCAGTCGTTCACCTTCAGTGCGCCACTAGGCGATGTGGTGTACTTCCTCCAGAATGTGACCAGTCCGTCTACCATCACCTTTGGTGTCGTGGCGGTCGCGGGCGTCTTTCTGGGCAGTCTTGTCAGTGCGCTGGTTCGCCGGGACGTGCGGTTCAGCATTCCGATGAGCGTGCGCGAATGGTTCCGCACGATCGTGGGTGCCACGCTGGTTGGCGTGGGCAGTGTGTTAGCGATGGGTTGCACCGTCGGGCATGGCCTGACCGGCTTTTCCACCCTCGCGTTCGGCTCGATGCTGTCGCTGGCGGCCATCATGCTGGGTGCGTGGGTGATGCTGCGAATCCAGCGCCGTTCGTCCAATAATGCCGCCTCGGCCGGTTGTTCGGGTTGAGCGGCAAGGTAGATATGACTTGTGACTAGCCACGGATTCAAACAGGATCTGAACGACCAGTTCGCCCGGCTGGGCAAGGTGCTCTCGAACGGGCGCCGACTGGAGCTGCTCGAACACCTGGCCCAGGGGGAACGTTCGGTCGATGGACTGGCGCGGGTTGCCGGCCTGTCGGTCGCAAACACCTCGCAGCATCTGCAGCGCATGCAGCAGGCCGGCTTGGTCGCGGCGCGTCGGGAAGGCAAGCAGGTGATCTATGCCATCGCCGCGGATGACGTGGTCGAGTTGCTGGACGTGTTCCGTCGGGTCGGCGAGCGCCATCTGGCCGAGGTGCGCCAGATGGTCGATGCCCACCTGCATCAGAAGGACGCGCTCGAGCCGGTTTCCGCCGAGGAGCTGGTGGAGCGCTGCCGCAAGGGACTGGTCACGCTGATCGACGTGCGCCCCGAGGAGGAGTACGAAGCGGGTCACATTCCCGGCGCGATGAGCGTCACGATCGAGGATCTCGAGCGCCGCATGTCCGAGCTCGACCCCGAGCGCGAGGTGATCGCCTATTGCCGCGGCCCCTACTGCACCTTCTCCTTCGAGGCCGTCGCGCGATTGCGCGAGGCCGGGTTCCGCACCCGCCGGCTCGAGCCGGGCTATCCCGAATGGAAGCTGGCGGGTCTGCCCATCAGCACCGACGACACCGAAATCGAAGCGCAGAAAAGCCGAGTCGAGCCATGAGCGAACAGATGCCCATCCAGGATCTCCGCGCCCACCTGGGCCACTACATCGTCGGCCAGACCGAACTGGTCGACCGCCTGCTCATCGGCTTGCTCACCGGCGGCCACCTGCTGGTCGAGGGGCTGCCGGGCCTGGCCAAGACCACCGCGATCAAGGCGCTGGCCGAGGGCGTGCACGCGAACTTCAAGCGCATCCAGTTCACCCCCGACCTGCTGCCGACGGACCTGCTGGGCAACGAGATCTACCACTCCGAAAGCCGCGAGTTCACCTTCGAGCCCGGCCCGCTGTTCAACGAGATCGTGCTGGCCGACGAGATCAACCGCGCTCCGGCCAAGGTCCAGTCGGCACTGCTCGAGGCGATGGCCGAGCGCCAAGTCACGGTCGCCGGCCACAGCCGTGACCTGCCGGAGCTGTTCCTGGTCATGGCCACGCAGAACCCGCTGGAGCAATCGGGCACCTACCCGCTGCCCGAGGCGCAGATGGACCGCTTCATGCTGCACGTCTCGCTCGACTACCCAGAGCGCGAGGACGAGTACGACATCCTCAAGCGCACCCTGGAGGGAACGCTGGGTACCAACCCGGTGGGCGAGGCGAAGAACATCACCGTCGACCAGGTGCTCGCCGCGCGCGAGTTGGTCCGCCAGGTGCGCTGCGACGAGGCCCTGCAGCGCTGGGTGGTTGACGTGGTGGCCGCCACCCGCCGGGTCGGTGAACTGGACGCCGAACTGGCCGACCTGGTGCTGGTCGGCGCCTCGCCGCGTGGCGCGCTGGCCTGGGTGCAGGCCGCCCGGGCGGCCGCCTTCCTCGAAGGGCGTGACTACATCGTTCCCGACGACCTGATCAAACTTGCGAACGATGCCCTGCGCCACCGCATCATCCTCGGTCCCCGCGCGATGGTCAGCGGCTTGACCCGCGACGCGGTGATCGACCGCCTGCTCGAGCTAATCCCGGCGCCGTGATCCGAGCCGCGACTCAGGAGTTGATCGGTCGGGCGACGGCTGCCCTGCGGGGCGTGATCGATCGTAGGCAGCCGCGCGATCAGCCGCGCCCCCCGCGGGTTGGCGTCGCCCCGTCGGCCGAGGAGATCGCCATGGCCTGGGCGGGCGGCGAGCGCCTGCCCGCCCTGGTGCAGGAAAGCTTTCCCACGGCCACTCGCCTGTCCGGCGACCAGCTGGCCCGCCGCCTGGGCGAGGGGCTGGACTTCGAGCAGCTGCGCGCCTACCAGCCGGGCGAGCCGGCCGCGCGCATCGACTGGCGCATTTCGGCGCGGGCCAACGAGCCGATGGTGCGCGTGCATCGCGAGCCGGCCCAACGACAGTCCCACCTGGTGGTCGACTGCGGCGCGGCGATGCGCTTTGGCACCCATCGTCGGCTCAAGCTGACGCAGGCGCTACTGGCCGCGCATGCCTTCGCCGCCAGCAGCCTGCGTCAGAATCTCGCAGTCGAGATTCACGGCATCGGTGAGCAACTTTGTCCCGGTCACCACGCCGCTGGGCCGGTGACCGGGCAGGGCGCGATCTTGCAGCGCCTGGCGGAGCTGGCCGATGCGGCCGGTGAGAGCAGCCATGACGCCACCCTCGTGGATTGGCCAGGGCTGCGCCAGCGGCTTGCCCAGCGCCTGCCCGCCGGCTCGGTGGTCTTGGTGCTGTCCGATTGCCTCTCCGACACCGGTCCCGGCCGAGCGATCGACTGGGCGCCGCTGGCCGCCTCTCATCACCTGATCTTCGTCTCCGTGGCCGATCGCGTCGAGCTCGACATGCCCGACATGGGGCTGATCGCCTTTGAATCGAGCGGCGGCGCGCGCTGGCTGGACACCGGCAGTCGCCGCTGGCGCGAGCACTTTGCCCGACGACAGCGGGACCGTCTGGAGGACTGGCGCGAATCGGCCGAGGCATTGGGCGCGGCGTTCCTGCCGCTCTCGGCCGATGCCGAGGCGGCCGACTGGCTGGCCGAGGTGCCGGTCGCCCTGGCGCGGGCTATGGGGGCAGCGACATGAGCGGCTACCGCGACTGGCGTCACCCGGAGGGCGGGCCGCCCGAGACCGCACCGGATCGGCTGGTGGATGTCTTCACCGCTCCCTGGTTGGACCCGTCAGTCGGCGGGTCGGCTGCGGCCATCGATGCCGTATCCACCGGCGGGCGGTGGCTCGTCGTGGTCGTGGCGCTGGGCGTGATCGCCTTGGTTGTCTACGCCTGGCGCCGCCGTCGGGACCTGATGCTGGGTCTGACACTGGCGCGACTCGAGCGTGCCGCGCGTCGGGCGGATGCCCAAACCTCTCTGCGCGAGTTGCAGGATCGCGCGGCGATGGCGATTGCCCGCTGGCAGCACGGTGGCCGCGCGCCTCGCCGCAACCGGTTGGCACCGCCCTGGTCGGAGTGGCTGCGCCGCCTCGATCACGCCCGCTTCGGGTCGGACCTTGCCGGCGGCCCGGCGGAACTGGCCGAACAACTCCGCGCGATGCGTCGCGCCGTCTGGCGTGGAGGTGTGGCGCGATGATCGGGTTCGGCTCACCCTGGGTGCTGGCGTTGCTGCTCGTCCTCCCGCTGTTGTATCCCGCCTGGTCGCGGCACATCCTGGCGAGACCACCGGCGCGGTTGCTGCGTCACCCGGCCTTGGGACGGATGGACTCGCCGGGACGCCCACAGGGCGGTCAGCGCTGGTTGATCGTGTTCCTGTTCGCCGCCCTGGCCAGCCTGATCGTGGCATTGGCCCGGCCGGTCTGGCTCGGGGAGTCGGTCGCGCTCGACCCGCCAGCACGCTCGATTGTCCTGCTGGTCGACGCCAGCCCCAGCATGTCCGCCCGCGATTTTCGCGATGCCGAAGGCGAGCCGGTCTCGCGTATGACGGTGATGCGCGAGGCGCTGCTCGCCTTTCTCGAGGCGCACCCGGGCGATCGTTTTTCGCTGCTGGTGGTGACCGATTCGGCCGGCACGCTGGTGCCCGAGACCGACGACCATTCGGTACTCGGCTTCTGGATCGAGCAGCTCGAGCCGGGCCTCGACGGCAGCGCCACCGCGCTGGGCGACGGCCTGGCGGTGGCCATGGAGCAGATCGCCCAGCGTCGCGAGCGCGGCGAGGCACCACCGCAACTGCTGGTCTGGACCGACGGCGTGAACACCGGCGGCGAGATGTCGCCGGCCGAGGCGTTGACCGTCGCGCGTGCCGAGAACATCGAGCTTTTCACCATCAACCTGGCGCCGGCTGCCGGCGGCGTGGCTGGTGGTGAGCCCACCCTCGAGGACTTGGCGCGCCTGTCCGGCGGGCAGGCGATTGCCGCCGGCGACCGCGATGCCCTCATGGCGGTGACCGAGACCATGGCGCGGTACCAGACGGTAGACGCCGACCAGCCGACCCATCGGACGCGGCACCCCTTGCTGGGCTGGTTTCTCGGCGCGGGGCTGCTCGCGCTGCTGGCGGCGCAGCGCTTCAACGCGCGGCTGCAGGTGTAGAAGATCATGGGTGAACACGTCGACAGCCTGATCGCGCTGTGGTCGCTGCTGGCGCACGCCGGCAGCTGGCCCGTGCTGGCGCGCCCCGAGGCGTTCGCGTTGTTGATGTTGCCGATCGGTCTGGCGCTCTGGCAACGCCGCCGTCGCGCACGATTGGACCGCTACGCCGACCCGTCGCTGCGACCCTGGGCGTTTGCCGGCGGCCGTTCGGCGGCGGGGCAGCGGACTTGGTTTGTCCGCTCGCTGTGGCTGCTGTTCTGGCTGTTCGCGACCCTGGCGCTGGCCGACCCGCGCCTGTCCGAGCCCGGCGAGACGACCGGCGCGGCCCGGGCGCCGGTGCTGTTCGTGATCGACGGTTCGGCGGCCATGACCGGCCGGGATGTCGAGCCCGACCGGATCGGGCGTGCGGTCCTGTTAATGGAGCTCCTCGCCGAAACGGATCCAGGCCGCCCCATGGGGCTGATGCGCTACTCCGACACGGCCGGCGTGCTGTTGCCGATCAGTCCCGACCCGGATCTGCTGAGCTTCTATGCCGATGAGCTGCCGGGGCTGACCGACACCCGCCTGGCGGCGCGAGCCGATCGGGCGCTGTCCGTGGCCGCGCGCATCGACGCCCTGGAAGGGGGCGCGGTCGTCTGGATCACCAGCGGGGATGCCCGCCAGTTCGCGGGCGAACAGGGCAGCCGGGTGCTGGCGGCCGCCGAGCGGCTCGACGAGCAGGGCATCGCGGTCTTTGCCGTGACCATGGCCCGGGAGACGGCCCGCCTCTATCGCGAGGGGCAGCCGTTGCGTGACGACGATCACAATGTGCTGACCTCGACGCCGCAGTTCGCGCGTGTCGTCGAGATTGCTGCAATGACCGGCGGCGTGGCGCGCCAGACCGGGGTGCTGCGCGAGGATGCCGATTTTCTCGCCGAGGAGCTGGCGGCCCTGCCGGTCCCGCCGGTGTCGGAGGGGGCTCTCGAGCGGCATCGGTCCATCGCCGTGCTGGCACTGTGGGTCGCGATGATCGCCCTGGCGCTGCATCTGTGGTTCGAATGGGGCTCAGGGGCACGACGACGCACGGTGCTGGCGGTCGGGTTGATCGTGGCCGCACCGCTTGTGTTCACGGCGGCGCATGCCGCCCCGGTGGTCGACGCTACCGCGCAGGAGACCCTTCTGGACGATGCTTGGGCCGCCTTCGAGGCCGGCGAGTTCGCCCGCGCCCAGGCCGCCTTCGACCAGGCGGCCGGCTACGCCGCTAGGCTCGGCAGCGGGCTGACGGCCTATCGTCGCGCGGACTACCCCCACGCCATCGACCGGCTGCAATCGGCGGCCTGGCTGGCCGAGGACGACGAGGGGCGCATGCTGGCCCTGTTCAATCTCGGCAACGCGCTGGTGCTTGCCGGACGTTACCGGGCGGCGGTGTCGGCCTTCGATGCCGTGCTGCTGCTGGACCCGGCGCACGACCCGGCGGTGCGCAATAGACTACTGGCTGCTTCCCTGATCGAGGCCGCCCGCGAGGGGCCGGACGAGGAGCAGCCCGGTTTCCGTGGTTTCGACTCCATGCAGCCCGACCCACTGGACGAGACGCAGGGCGCACGCATGAGCGAGGAATTCCTCGAGAGCGAGGGCGGCGGCAGCGGGCCGGTGGCCTCCGGGACGGGTGAGGCCGGCGAGGCGTTCCAGCTCAATGAGGGCCTGCTGCAGGGCGCGCGCAAGAAGCTCGAGCGCATCGAGGACCGGCCTCGGCCGGCGATCGAGGGCCTGTTGCGCCAGCAGCCCTACAAGTCGGTGGTCGAGCAGCGGCTCTCCGGGGAGGACGGGTCATGAGATGTCTCGATCGGCGTTTCCTGCTCCTGGCCCTGGTCGGGCTCACCCTGATCGCCGCCCCGGTGCGGGCGGACATCCCGCTGCCGAAGCCCGACCGGGAAACGGACCGCTTTGCCGAGGTGGTCGAGCTCGGGGCGATCGAGCCCCTGCTCCCGGTCGCCCGGGTCTCCAGCCAGGCGGGGGCCGGTCGCCTGCCCGAGGGCGTGATCGTCACGACGGAGGTGAGCCGGCTCGAGCCGGTCCAGCGCCAGGTCTTCCTCGTTACCCAGACCATCCTCGACCCGGCGCGTCAATTGCGCGAGGTCGAGGTCCACCGTCCCGAGGGCGAGGGCATCGATGCGCGTCCGCTGGCGGTGACCCGCGACACGGTCGAGATCGACGGCCGACTGGCCGACCGTCGCCACTATCGCTGGGCCGCGCAGGCACTGCGCGGCGGCGATCTGCGACTGCGGTTCAGCCGGATCGACTTCGAGGTGGTGGGCTCGGCGCAGAGCGAGTATGCCTTCGTGCCGGTCGCGCGCCGCCTGGAGGTGGTCGAGTTGCCGGCGCATCTGCCGTCCTACCTGCCGGTCACCCCGGGCCTGATCGTCGAGCAGGCGGAGATCGGCCCGCTGGTCGCCGGCGAGCCCGGCAGCTGGCGTTTTCGCGTCCGTGGCGAAGGGTTGTCCGAGGAGGCACTCTCGCGCCTGATCGGTGCGCAACTGGTCGCCCCGCCCGGCTTGCGTCTCGGCACCCTCGACATCCACGCCCTCTCCAGCGAGTCCGCCGCGTCCTCGGCTGTGGCGGAACGGGTCTCGCCGCTGGCGGCGACCTGGCAGGTGAATATCTCGTTATTGCCGTCGGTCGATGGCGGCGCGGACGGACGCCGTCAGGCGCAGTTGCCCGCCTTGCGCCTGCCCTACCTCGACCCGCGCGCCGACGAGCCGGGGACGGAGCTTGCCTATGCCCGGTTGGCCGCGGAGCAGGTGGTCTGGGAAGCGGAGCCCGCGACACGTCGCCTCGCCGCGTTGTGGGTGGCACTGCCTTGGTTTTTGGTCGGTGTGATCGGCGCGCTCGGTCTGGGTCTCGCGGGTCGCTGGGGCTGGCGGCGCTGGCAGTGCCAGCGTGCCTGGCGGGCGGCGCGCGGGCGGTTGCGGGCGACCGATGGGGCCGTGGCGCTGCGTCGCCAGTTGCTGCTGGAGCTGAATACCTTGCCTGATCCGGTCCGCCCGATGACCCGCGAGCGGCTCGCCCGTCGCGGCGCACCGCAGGCCTGGCTGGCGGCACTCGCTTCGCTGGAGTCGTGGTGCTTCGACCCGCGCCGCTCCCCGGATCTAGCCGAATTCGAGGCCGTGCGGCAGGTGCTGGCCGCGCAATTGCCCACCCGCTGGTTCCGGTAGTCCGCCGACGGGCCTTGGTGTAAGGTTGGCGGCGGCCGTCGACTGGCGCGCCGGCAACCGTGGAGCGAACGAGCGAAACCGATGAGCATGCAGTTGAACGAGATCCGGGAGCTGATGGCCGACGACATGCGGGCCGTCAACGGCCTGATCATGAACAAGCTCGGCTCGGACGTGGCCCTGATCAATCAGCTGGGCAGCTACATCGTCCACTCCGGCGGCAAACGGTTTCGCCCCCTGCTGCATATGCTCGCCAGTCGCGCGCTGCAGGGCGAGTCGGTCGATTTGGGCTGGTCGGCGCAGATGGCTGCGGTGGTCGAGTTCATCCACACCGCCACCCTGTTGCACGACGACGTGGTCGACGAGTCCTCCCTGCGACGCGGCCGCAATACCGCCAACGCGCAGTTCGGCAACGCCGCGTCGGTGCTCACCGGCGACTTCCTCTATTCGCGTGCCTTCCAAATGATGGTCGAGATTGAGCGGCCGCGGGTGATGGAAATCCTGGCGACGGCCACCAACCGCATCGCCGAGGGCGAGGTGATGCAGCTGATGAACATCGGCGATGCGGCAGTCCCCGAGGCGCGCTACATGGACGTGATCGGTCGCAAGACCGCCACGCTGTTCGAGGCCGCCTGCCGGCTCGCCGCCGTGCTCGATGATCGCGACGCGGCGACCGAGGCGGCCCTGGGCGATTACGGCTATCGGCTGGGGGTGGCCTTTCAGCTGATCGATGACGTGCTCGACTACCGCGGCGACGAGGCCCAGACCGGAAAGCACGTCGGCGACGACCTCAACGAGGGCAAGCCCACCCTGCCGCTGATCATCGCCATGGCGCGCGCGGACGCAGCCGGGGCCGAGGTGGTGCGCGAGGCACTCGAGTCCCAGTCTGCCGGCCGCATCGACGAAGTGCTGAAAGTGGTTGAACAAACCGATGCACTCTCGTATACTTCGGCGCTCGCTGAACGCGAGGCCGCTGCGGCCAAGCAGGCACTCTCGGTTTTGCCGGAGAGCGCCTATTCCCGAGCCCTGTCCGCCCTGGCGGACATAAGCGTTCAGCGCGACCACTGACACGCAGGTGTCACCGGTCATATCGGAGTGTAGCTCAGCCTGGTAGAGCACTACGTTCGGGACGTAGGGGTCGTAGGTTCGAATCCTGCCACTCCGACCATATTCTTAGGCCGGGACCTCCTTTGGGGGTCCCGGCTTTCTTTTTTGGTGCCGCCGAAATCCGGCGCGCCGCTTTGGCCCGCACGCGGCCAAACCTTCCGTATGGAGGGCTGATGATCCAGCTCAAGTCCGTTTCCCTGCGCCGCGGTCCACAACTGCTGCTCGAGGACGCCGATCTCACCCTGCTGCCGGGCCAACGTCTAGGCCTGGTGGGCAAGAACGGCACCGGCAAGTCCAGCCTGCTGGCGATGTTCGCCGGCGAGCTGGCCCCCGATGCCGGCGACATCGAGCGTGCCGGCGGCCAACGCATGGCGACCGTGGAGCAGGAAACCCCCGCACTCGATACCTCGGCGGTCGATTACGTCCTCGAGGGCGATGGCGACTACGCGCGCCTGAATACCGCCATCCGTGCCGCCGAGGCGGAGAATGATGGCATGGCGCTGGCCGAGCTCTACCCGGAATTCGAGACCATCGGCGGATTCAGCGCGCGGGCGCGAGCGGCGCGCCTGCTGGACGGGCTGGGCTTTGCCGCCGACAGTATCGACCGACCGGTCTCGAGCTTCTCCGGCGGCTGGCGGATGCGGCTGAACCTGGCGCGGGCGCTGATTGCGCCGTCCGACATCCTGCTGCTCGACGAACCCACCAACCATCTCGACCTCGACGCGGTGTTCTGGCTGGCCGACTGGCTGGTGGCCTACCCTGGCACGCTGATCGTCGTCTCGCACGACCGCGACTTTCTCGACCACGTCTGCACCCATATCGCCCACATCGAGAACCAGTCGCTCAATCTCTACACCGGTCATTACAGCGACTTCGAGGAGATGCGTGCCGAGCGGCTGATGCAGAACCAGGCCCTGGCCGCGAAAATGGCCAAGGAACGCGAGCGCCTGCAGGGCTTTATCGACCGGTTCCGTGCCCAAGCAACCAAGGCACGTGCCGCGCAGAGCCGGGTCAAGGCCCTCGAACGCCTGCCGGTGATCGCCGCGAGCCACGCCGATCGCGACGATTTCTCGTTCTACTTCCCGACGCCCAAGCGCGCGCCCGACCCGATGGTGACCCTCGAGGACGTCTCGATCGGCTATGGCGGCGAGCCACTGTTGCGCGATGTCGACCTGCAGATTCGTGCCGGCGACCGCATCGGCGTGCTGGGCGCGAACGGCGCGGGCAAGACCACCCTGATCCGCGTGATCGCCGAGGGCGGCGACACCTGGCTGTCGGGCGATCGCTTCGTCGCTCCGGGTGTGCAGGTGGGTTACTACACCCAGCATCAGCTCGACCAGCTTGACCCGCGTGATACCCCGCTGATCGCGCTCGAGCGGGTCGCCGGTAACGAGGGCACTACGCAGAAGCGGCGCGACTTCCTCGGCCGCTTCGGTTTCGTCGGCGACCGGGTCCACGAGCCGATCGAGCCGTTCTCCGGTGGCGAGAAGGCCCGCCTGGCGTTGGCGCTGCTGGTGTGGAAGGCGCCCAACCTCCTGATCCTCGACGAGCCGACCAACCACCTGGACCTGGCCATGCGCGAGTCGCTGGCCGAGGCGCTGCAGTCGTTCGAGGGGGCCTTGCTGGTGATCTCGCACGACAAGAGCCTCACCGAGCTGGTCTGCGACCGCTTCTGGTGGGTGCGTGGCGGCGAGGCGGTGACCTTTGACGGCGATCTGGACGATTACCGCCGCGCCGTGACCGAACGGCGGCGCGCGCACAACCGCCAGCAGGCCGACGAGGTGGCGGCCGCCAAGCCGGCGAAAAAGGCTGCCAAGGCGGACAAGTCTAGCTGGGGCAAGCCGCGGGACAAGGCCGGCAAACAGCAGGAGCGCGCCATCGCTAAAGCCGAGGCCGAGGTCGAACGGCTGGGCGAGCAGTTGACCGGCATCGACACCTCGCTGGCGGACCCCGGCCTGTACGACGGCGAGCACGAGGTGGAGGTCGAGCGATTGCAGGGCGAACGTGATCAGGTCAAGGCGCGTCTGACCGGGGCGGAAGAGCAATGGCTCGCTCTGCAGGAAACCGGTGGCTGACGTGTTGTCGACGGCCGCGCCCACCCGGCTATACTGCACTTAGGGAACCTCTGCGCGAATCGCCAATGCCTCTGCGGGTCGCCAGGCGTGCAGAGGTTCCCTACCCCGAAAGCAAGGACAGGCCGACGCATGGACAGTGAAGGCGAGATCGATATCAGGGAGTTTCCGCGTATGGCCTGCGGCCGCGCGCCGGGTGGCCGGGCGTCCCAGCAGGATGCACTGGTCTGCTTCCACAATGCCCGCGAGGACACCCGCCTGATGGTGCTGGCCGATGGCATGGGCGGCGACGGTGCCGGTGAGCTGGCCTCGGCCGGCGTGATCCATGCCGCCCGCGAGCTCTGGGACGCCCGCGAGTGGCGCGGCCAGCCCGGTGCCCTGTTTCTTGAGTCCCTGTGCCAGGAGGCCCATCGGGAGATCCGCCGGCGCAACGCCTGGGTCGCGGCCGAACCCCATTCCACTGTGGTGGCCCTGTTGATCCGCGGCGGGCAGGCCCATTGGGTCCACGTCGGCGACAGTCGGCTCTATCACTTTCAGGGTCGGCGCTGCCTGAGCATGACGAAGGACCACAGCCTGGCCCGGCTGAAGGTCGATCGCGGCGAGATCGCCGCCGAACAGATGGCCGCCGATCCCGATCAGCACATACTGCTGCGAGGCCTGGGCGGCGCAGAGCCGCCGGAGGTGGAGCACGGCTACGCGGCCCTGCGCCCCGGTCAGGGTTTTGCCCTGTGCAGCGACGGTGTCTGGGAGACCCTCTCAACCGCCGAGATCGCTCGCCTGTTGGCCGAGGATGACCTGTTCGCCGCCACACGCACCGGCCTGGAACGGGCCGGCCGGCGGGGCGGCGAAACCGGGGATAACCTGGCCCTGATCCTTGCCCGCACACCGCCGCGGCGCCCTTTCTGGGCCCGCTGGCTGGGTGGGCGTTCCCTTGACTGAACTTTCTCCTGCCATCAACGCCCGGGGCGCCTCTCCGGGCGAGTGACGAGGTGTATGCAGATGATGTCGGACAATCCCAGCAGCCAAATGCGAGCCTTTTGGCCGTTACTGCCCCTGCTAGTCGCCGGTCTTGTGCTTGGTTCGACGGGTTGTTCCCAGCTCGGCGCGCTGGAGGACAAGCTCAAGCAGGGCCAGCGCGATGACGCTGAGGCGAGCGCCTCCGCCGAGCCCTCCCGGTCGGATGACGCCACGCCTGTGCGCTCGCTGAATGCCATCCTGGCCGATCTGCAGGGCGGTGACTATGCCAAGGGCGAGCAGGTTCTGGCGGGCTACCTCGAACGCCATCCCGAGGACGCGGTCGCCCGGGCGGTCATGCGCCAGCTCAAGGCCGATCCGGAAGCGGTCCTGGGCCGCGCGTCATACCGTTACGTCGTTCAACCCGGCGATTCCTACAGTGCGCTGGCGGCGCGTCATCTCGGCGATGCCGGTCTGTTCCTGATCCTGGCCCGCTACAACGGCTCGACCGACCCCTCCGATCTACGCGTCGGCCAGGCCCTACGCCTGCCCGGCGAGGGCCCGGCGACGGCGGGCTCGAGCACGTCAGCCGACGAGGCGGGGGTGCCGGGCAAAGGGAAGCCGGCCGTCAGGCAACTGTCGGCCGCGCCGGTGCCGTCACGCCGGACGGCGGCGGTTCTGGCATTGCCCGATGAGCCGCTGGCCGCCTACCGGCCTGCGGCCTCCGGCGACGCCCCGCGGTTGGAACGGCTGCAAAGCGAGGCCGTCGAGCTGCAGTCGAAGGGGCGTGCCGAGGCGGCCCTGGCACGCTATGAGGCGGCGCTGGATATTGATCCGGATCTGGAGCCCGCGGCCACCCGGGTCGAGGCGCTGCGCGAACAACTGGTCGACGAGTATCACCAGCGCGCGATCCTGCTCTATCGCAACCAGGACCTGGCCGAGGCGATTGCCCTGTGGGACCGGGTGCTGGAAATCGAGCCGCAGTTCGAGCCGGCGCAAAGCTACCGGGCGCGGGCCCGCGAATTGCAACGGCGTCTGGATAAGCTCTGAGCGGTAGATATGTCCGGATTAGTGGGTCTCGTCCCGGGGCTTGATCACGCGGGTGGGTTCCTGCTCGACCGGCGCGGACCGGGTGTCCCGACTTGTCCGCGGCTCGCTCGGCTGACGGTCTAGGGCCTCGCTCATCAGGTTGAAGGCGGCGAACAGGCGGCCGAACTCGTCGCGGCGCACCAGGCGAATGCGATGGCCCCACTTGCCCCTGGCGACGTGCAGCAGGGCGTCACGCAGGACGTTTATGGGCGTGAGCATGCGCTGGAATAGCCACCACGCGGCACCAAGCACCACCACCAGCGTGGCCAGCAAGGCGGCCAGCATGGCGGTGAGCGTGGTGCGGTTGGCCGCCTCGAGACGCGAGCTGTCGACACCCAGGCGCAGCGTGCCGATGGGATGGGACTGGTAGCGAATGGGCACGTCGAATAGCAGCATGTCTTCCTGCAGTCCCGCTCGGCCGGTGGTGCCCCGATAGTTGACGATGCCGTCTTCCAGCGAGCGTTGCTGCTCCTCGGGATGGGCCGACAAGGGTGTCCCCACCTCTGCCGGTCGCCCACTGGCGATCACCTGGCCCTGACGGTTGGCGATCGCCAGGTAGCGGATCTGGTCGTTGCGCGCCATGTCGGCGACCAGCGCCCGCACCGCCACCCGATCGTCGAGCAGTAGATCCTCGGCCGATTCGTTGGCGATGGTGCGCCCCAGCGAGGCACCGTAATCGAGTGCCAGCCCGGTGATGGCCTGATTCTGCTTGATGTAGACGGCCGCCAGGCCGGCCAGTAGCGTCAGGGTGAGGATCGTCCCCAGGATCGCGGCCCAGCGCACCCGCATCGGCAGGATGCGCATGGCGATCGGATCCCCCCGCAGCCGCTCGAGTTCCCGTCGCGCGTGGCGCAGGTCGTCGATCACCTCGTGGCCGTGCTGGTAGCGTTGATCGGGATCGGATTGCAGCAGGCTGCGGGTGATTTCCAGCAGCACCTGGGGCGTGGCGGGGTCGCGCGGGACCAGTGGGGGCTGGGGGGTGTCGTGGCGCTCGGCCATCAGCCGGTCGATCTCCGACTCGCGCCATGGCTTCTCCCCGGTCAGGAGCCAGAACAGCAGCACGCCCAGCGAGAACAGGTCGCTGCGGCCATCGGTCGCCGCGCCGCGCAACTGTTCCGGCGCCATGTAGGCGGGGGTGCCGGCGACGGTGCCGTCGTGCACCTCCTCGCTGTCGGCGACTCGCGCCACGCCGAAATCGTTGACCTTCGCGTGGGTCCAGCCCTCGACCAGGATGATGTTTTCCGGCTTGATGTCGTGATGGACCACGCCGTGCCGGTGGGCGAAGTCGAGTGCCGCGGCGATCTGGCCGACCAGGTCGATGATGACGGCGACCGAGGGAAAGCCCTCGCGGTCGACGCGGTCGGCCAGGGTCTCGCCGCGCAGTCGTTCGAGCGCGATGTAGGGGTGTCCGTCGGCTTGTCCGACGTCGTAGATGGTGACGATGTTGGGGTGCGTCAGGGTGCCGGCGGCACGGGCCTCGGTCAAAAAGCGGCGTCGGTAGGATGCGTCGCGCGCGACCTCGTCCTTGAGGCACTTGATCGCCAGGTGGCGGTTGATGCTCGGGTCGAAGCCGGCATAGATGATCGACATCGCCCCCTCGCCGAGCACCCCCTCCACGCGGTAGCGGCCGATGTGTTCGGGGAGAGCGGTCACGAGCAGGTCAGGACAAGATCAGGTACAGCGCCGCCAATATGGCGGCGGCTAGCAGGGCGCCCACCAGCCAGTGACGCGGCCCGACGCGGCCCTCGCCCGCTTCGCGGGTGAGGAAGGTGAATTCCGCCTGTCCCAGGCGGACGCGGTCGCCGTGCTTGAGCGTGGCCTCGTGGACGCGCTTGTCGTTCACGAAGGTGCCGTTGGTCGACAGCATGTTCATGATCACGTGCTGGCCCTGCTGATTGAGGATCCAGGCATGCGAGGAGGACACGCTGACATCGTCGACGATGATGTCGTTGTCCCCGCGTCGGCCGATCGTCTGTCGCCCGGCGCGCAAGGTGTGGCGCTGCCCCTCGATGCCCGGGCTGTTACCCTCGAGCACGGGCTCGGCCACCGAGGCCCGCTCGCTGGAACCCGGCTCGGCGTGCTGGGCCTGTTGGCGCAGTTCATCGGCCTGGAAGAGTTGCGTGCCCTGCGGCCCGGCCGAGCGCTGCGCTCGGGTCGACGTGCGGCGTTTGGCCGTTCCCTGTTGTTGACTGCCTTCCATGCGGTCTCCTCAAAGTGAAACGAGTGCGGGCTCAACTATAGCGCAGACGAACCTCGGCGTGCCGGGGGTGTCCACCACTTTGGCGTCATATTGTCATAATCGGGTAGCACTGCCCGGTGCAGCATCTGCCCCGACCATTTTGCCCATGCCGCCCAACGGGTCGGCCAGCGAGTAATTGAAGCATGGATCTGTTGATCATCCGACACGCCGCGGCACAGAGCCGCGAGGATTTTGCCGGGGAAGAACTGCCGGACGAGCAGCGCCCGCTGACCAAGCGCGGCATCGAGCGGATGCAGATGGCCGCGCGTGGATTGACCACCTTGGCGCTGCCGATCGAGCGGCTGATCACCAGCCCGGCGATGCGCGCGGTCCAGACCGCCGAGATCGTGTCCCCCGCACTGGAGGTACGTGAGGCCGAGCGGGAGGGCGCCTTCTCGCCGGATGCCCCCATCAGCACCGCGATCGAGTGGCTGCGCAAGCAACCGCGAATCGACGGCATGGCAGTCGTCGGCCACGAGCCGATGCTGGGGCAAATCTGCGAGTGCCTGGTCAGCGGTCGTTCCGAGGGCAACATGCCCCTGAAGAAGGGCGGCATGATGCTGATCCGCTTCGACAATGCCGTGGGATATGGCAATGGCAAGCTGGTCTGGTCCCTGCCGCCGGCCGTGCTTCGCCGCCTCGCGGAGTAGCTGGCCTCCCTTCTCAGAAGAACGGGATGTAGGCGTAGCCGCGGCTCTGCAGGTCGATGATGCGCGAGTAGGCGTCATGGACCACCTCGACGCCGGGCAGCAGGTCGTCCTTGTGCCAGCCGAACGCCTTGAGCGTCTCGTAGCAGGCCTCGATGTGGGTGCCGTGGTCGATCAGCTGCTTGACGATATGGGCGTTGGGATTGCCGGTCAGCTGGTTCTTCTCGGCGCGATAGGCATCGTCATTCAGCAGCCAGTAGCCCGCCTCGCCATGCAGGACGAGGTGCACGTCGATGTTCTTTTCCTTCACGCCCAGGGCGTCGTAGCTCTGGAACAGGCCGCGCGCGTAGTAGAGCGCCTTGCCGACGCCGGCCTCCCATTCGTCCTGCTTGACCCCGTAGACGACCTTGATCTCGTCCTTGTTCTGGATGCCGGTGACGTCGTCCCAGGTGAAGCCCGGGGCGAGGTCGGATGACGGGGCCGCCGACGCGGCGAGAGGCAGGGCCAGAGTGATGGCGCATAGCAGCGAGGCTGCTCGGCGCAGCAGGGAAAGACGGGTCATGGGCCACCTCCGGTCGGTGAGTTGCATAGTCATACTCTCTATCAGACACGACCGAGCGTAGACCCTCGGGCCGCTATCGGCGCGGGCAAACCGGATGGTCGGCTCATTCGACCCCCCACTTCTGCAGCCGGTAGCGCAATTGGCGCAAAGTCAGGCCGAGTTGACGGGCGGCCTCGCTGCGGTTCCAGTGTGTCTGCTGCAGGGCGTGAATGATCTCGCGCTGTTCGTCATTCTCCGGGATGAAGCCCGGGCAGGCGGCCAGCACCGACGAGCCGCCGTCATCCTCGCCGCTCATCATGGGATCCACGGCGACCACCTCGGCGGTGATGCGGTCGCCGTCGGTCAATGCCATGGCCCGCTCCAGCAGGTTTTCCAGTTCACGCACGTTGCCGGGAAAGGCCTGCGTTGCCAGGCGCTGGATCACCGGTGGATCGATGGCGGGGACGGGGCGCGCATCGCGTTCGGCCAGCCGGGCGACGATGGACTCGGCCAATTCGGGCAGATCGTCGAGGCGCTCGCGCAGCGGCGGCACCCGCAGGCCGATGACGTTGAGTCGAAAGAACAGATCCTGGCGGAAACGCCCCTCCCGGACCGCCTGATTGAGGTCCTGGTGCGAGGCCGAGACGATGCGCACGTCCACCGGCACTTCGGTGGTGGAGCCTACCGGCCGCACCCGCCGCTCCTGCAGGACTCGCAGCAGGCTGACCTGGAGGCTGAGCGGCAGTTCGGCGATCTCGTCGAGAAATAGCGTCCCCCCCTCGGCGGCACGGAACAGCCCCGGCTTGTCGCTGCTGGCGCCGGTGAAGGCGCCCTTGTGATGCCCGAAAAGCTCGGACTCGATCAGCTCGCCCGGGATCGCGCCGCAGTTGACCGGCACGAACGGCCCGCCGGCCCGGCTGCTGTGGCGGTGGATCTCGCGCGCGACCAATTCCTTGCCGGTGCCGGACTCGCCTTGAATGAAGATCGGCGCCTGCGAGCGGGCCAGCCGGCCGATCATCTCGCGCAGATGCTGCATGGGGCGCGAACGACCGGTGAGCGGCGAATCGACGTCCGGCAACGGGGCTTGTCGGCCGGATCGATTCGGCTGTCCGGCGGAGGGATCGCTCGGGGAGCTGTCCGGCGGCTGGAGATTGCGCGCATCGCGAAGCAGGCGCCGCAACGTGTCCTGCTCGATCGGCTTGTTGATGAAGTCGAAGGCGCCCGCCTTGAGTGCCCGCACTGCCGCCTCGACCTGCCCGTGGGCAGTGATCACCGCCACCGGCAGGTCGGGCATGGAGACGTGGAGTTCGTCCACCAGGTCGAGGCCATCGCCATCGGGCAGGCGCATGTCGGCCAGGCACAGATCGATGCGTCCGGCGTGTCGATCGAGCTGCTGGCGTGCCTCGGCCAGGGTGGCCGCCTGCAAGGTGTCCACCCCCTCGCGCTTCATGAACAGGGCGACCAGGGTGCGGATATCCGGCTCGTCATCCACGATCAGGCATTGATCCATCAGGTTGTCCCTTCCCTTCTTGTCTGGCGGGCTTGCTCTGCCTCGTCTGCCGCCGGCAGGGTCAACACGAAGCAGTTGCCGCCCCCGTTGGTGGGCCGCTCGCTCTCGTCGAGCACCAGGTCTCCCTGGTTTGCCAGCGCCAGTTCCCGGGAGACGAACAGTCCCAGTCCGGTCCCCTGCGAATGGGTGGTGAAGAACGGCTCGAACAGGGCGCTTCGGGTCGTCGGATCGATCCGCGGCCCGTTGTCGCAGACCCGCACCTGCCAGCCGGCGGTGTCGGCAGGGGCGACCCGGATGGCCAGCTCGATCGGGCCTTGCGCCGGTTGTCCGTGGCGTTCGGCATTGTCACAGAGATTGTCCATGATCTGCCACAGGTGGGTGGTATCGGTCCGCGCCATGGCCGGCTCGCTGCTCGGCGCCATCCGCAGGGCGCATGCCCGTTGCTCGGCTCGGTCATGCTGCTGACGGCTGGCGACGAAATCGGCCAGCCAGTCGTTCAGGTCGAGGGTCTGCGGATGGACTGCCGGGGCGCGCGCGGCACCCAGCACGTCCTCCACCAGTCGATTGATGCGGTCGCTGTGGCGGGTGATGATCCCCGTGAGCTGTTCCCGCTCGGCGGCGGTCCTCGACTCCGGCAGCAGTTCGGCGGCCTGGCGGATCGAGGAAAGTGGGTTCCTGACCTCGTGGGCGATCGAGGCGATCATGCGGCCGAGGGCGGCAAGCTTGTCGCGACGCACCCGGTCGTCCTCCTCGCTCAAGTCCAGCAGGACAATCAGGGCGCGCGGCCCCAGGGCCGTCTCGATGCGGTGGAATTGCGCACGCAGGCGCTTGGGGCGGTCGAAGTCCTCCTGCTGGCGTCCCTGGCCGCTATGCCACGCGCGCAGGGCATCGCAGACGCCGGGGTGGAGGTCGGGCAGCCGGGCGGTCTCCTCGCGTTTTTCATGGCCGGAGGCGGCGAGCAGCTGCTTCGCCGCGGCATTGATGTACTCGATGTTGCCTTCCGGATCGGAGACCACGATGCCATTGTCGGTCTGCTCGATCACGCGCAGCGCCAGCTCGGAGAGGTAGCGCACCTCCTGCTCGCGGGCCTGCGAATGGTGCTGCCAGACGGTCGCCCGACGTTCGAAGGCGATCACCAGAACGGTGATCAGCAGCAAGGCTGCGCCGAGAAAGCCGGAGTTGGTCAAGTGGTTGGCATCGGCCTGGACCAGGGAAGCGTAGATGGCCTCGCCGAGGACCAGCAGCACCGCTAGGGTGGCGTAGCCGGCGGCGGCACGGCCGCCGTGAAGGACCGCCGCGATGCCCACGGCGATCACCAGTGCCAGTGCGATCGGTCCCTCGGGGCCGCCCGAGGCATGCGCGATCAGCAGCAGGGCACCCAGGTCGCCGAGGGTGTGCAGGTGGGCCTGGGGGCGGAATGGCAGCAGCTGCAGTTCCAGCAGCCACTCGAAGACCATCGCCAGGAACAGGTAGCCCCAGGCGGTGACCATGAACAGCGAGGCATCGGCCTGGCCGAAGAGCGCCGGCCCCCGCTCGGTCAGGGCGGCGGCGGTCAGGGCCAGCGCGAGCAGCAGGCGGTAGGCGTTGGCCAGCCGCAGTCCACGCCAGTTTTCCGCGCCGGCTGGCTGGATCACCGATGCTCCTGGTGCCACTGTTCGGCGTGCTCCCAGCTGCAGAAATCCTGCCCGTCGCGTCGGACGGCCTTGGCCTCGGGAACGAAAACCCCGCACTGGGCACAGCGCACGGATTCGAGCGCCTGGGTTTCGCGCTCCTCGGTCTGGGCGGCGCGGGCACGATTGGCCTGGCGAATGGCGAAGAACAGCCCGACGATCAGGGCGATGACGAGCCAGAACAGTAGCTTGAGCATGAGAGAGGATGAGCCTGGGTGCGAAGATAACGAGTGCAAAGAGTATCGCATCCGCTGCACAAGCCCCCAAGGGCCGGTCACGGCCGGGGGCAAGAGCGCATTGCCCATCGGGTAATGCCTCTCGGGGGCGAGTGAGAACGGTACGGCACCGCCTTTCCGCCGGGTTCCGTCGTCGGGCGGTCTCAGCCCTTGCCCAGATCTGTGATCAGCGAGTGCTGGGCATTGAACGGCTTTTCGCCCTTGGACGGCGAGATGCGTCGGTATTCACCCTCGGCAGTCAGCTCCCAGGCACCCGTGTTGTCGGCGATATAGCGGTCGAAGGCCTCGTCGATCACCCGGGCGCGGATTTCCGGGGGATCGACCGGGAAAGCGGTCTCCACCCGCGCGAAGAAGTTGCGCGGCATCCAGTCGGCGGAAGAGAGGAACAGCTCCTCCTCGCCGTCGTTGTGGAAGTAGAACACGCGCGGGTGTTCGAGAAAGCGGCCCATGACCGAACGGACGTGGATGTTCTCTGAGACGCCCGGGACGCCCGGCTGGAGGCAGCAGACACCGCGGACGATCAACTCGATGGTCACGCCCGCCTGCGAGGCTTCGTAGAGCGCCTCGATCACGCGGCGCTCTATCAGGGCATTCATCTTGGCTCGGATCAGCCCCTTGCGGCCGGCGCGGGCATGGCTGGTCTCGCGGCGAATGCGCTCGATCATGCCGTCGTGCAGAGTGAACGGCGATTGCAGCAGGCGCTTCATGCGAATGCCGCGCCCCAGGCCGGTCAGCTGCATGAACAGCTTGTTGACGTCCTCGCCGATGAAACGATCATCGGTCATCATGCCGAAGTCGGTGTACAGCCGGGCCGTGCCCGGGTGATAGTTGCCCGTCCCCAGGTGAACGAAGCGCTTGAGGCGATTGCCGTCGCGGCGCACCACCAACGCCATCTTGGCGTGCGTCTTGTAGCCGACGATCCCGTAGGCGACGTATGCCCCGGCCTTCTGCAGCCGGGTGGTGATGTTGATGTTCGCCTCCTCGTCGAACCGGGCGCGCAACTCGACCACCGCGGTGACTTCCTTGCCGGCGCGGGCCGCTGCTTCGAGTGCATCCACGATCGCCGAGTCGCGGCCTGTGCGGTAGAGGGTCATCTTGATGGCCACCACCCGGGGGTCGGTGGCTGCCTGGCGAATGAACTCCACCACCGGCATGAACGACTGGTACGGGTGATGCAGTAGTGCGCTGCCCTGCTGGGCGATGGTCTCGAAGATGTTGCGGTCCGGGTCGAACTCGGGGTCGAGACGCGGCGTGAAGGGCGGGTCCTTGAGTTCGGGACGATCGATCAGGTTGGGCAGCGACATCAGGCGGTGCAGGTTGACCGGCCCGCGGACCTGGAACACCTGTCGCTGGTCAAGGGCGAAGCGCTCGCAGAGGAATTCGATCATGTCCCGGGGGCAGTTATCGGCCACCTCCAGACGCAGCGCGTTGCCGTAATTGCGCTCGAACAGCCCGCCCTGCAAGGTCTGCAGCAGGTCCTCGTCGTCGTCGACGTCCACCGACAGGTCGCTGTTGCGGGTGACGCGGAACTGGTAGCAGCCGGTGACAGTCATCCCGGGGAACAGTTCATGGACGTGGGCGTGGATGATCGAACTGAGGAAGACGAAGGCGGCCGGTCCCTCGGCGGCGTCCTCGTCCATCTGGATGATGCGAGGCAGCGCCCGCGGGGCCTGCACGATTGCCAGCCAGGCCTCGCGGCCGAAATCGTCGTTGCCTTCCAGCGAGACAATGAAGTTCAGCGACTTGTTGAGAATGCGCGGGAACGGGTGCGACGGGTCGAGGCCCAGCGGCGTCAGCAGCGGCAACAGCTCGCGGCGGAAGTACTGCTTGACCCACAGCGCCTGCGCCTCGGTCCAGTGGGTGCGGCGCAGAAAGTGGATGTTCTCTTCGGCCAGCGCCGGGATGAGATCCCGGTTGAGCGCCTCGTACTGGTCATGCACCAAGGAGTGGGCCTGCTCGAGTACCAGGTCCAGCTGCGTCTGCGGGGAAAGGCCGGCGTCATCCGGACGGCTGATTCCGGCGCGGATCTGCTGGGTGAGCGTGCCGACGCGCACCTCGAAGAATTCGTCTAAGTTCGACGAGGAGATGCACAAGAACTTCAAGCGCTCGAGTAGCGGCACGCCCGGGTCCTGGGCGAGCTCGAATACCCGGCGATTGAATCCGAGCAGACTGAGTTCGCGATTGATGAAGGGGAAAGGGGTATTGCTGGTGTTCGTCATTATTTCGCAACTTAAAGTCGGTTACAGTATGCGCGTTTGGCCGGCGCGCGCCCGGCGGCCAGGCCAGTTTGCCCGGTCGCCATGACAGCGGCATTAAGCCGTCCGTCCAATGAATCGTTACCGGGTTGTTCGAGCGCGCGTCGCAAACGCCCCCGCATGCCACGAGTAAACCCTAGCAGCCGGGCCGAGACAAGCCGGCGCCGTGTGCCATGGCCGTCTATCAGGAGATTCCAAGCCAATGAGCCAGCAAGACACCCCCAACCTGACCCCGCATACCCTGACCCGCTACGACGATGACCTCAACGCCCTGCGTTCGCTCCTGATGAACATGGGCGGTGTGGCCGAACAGCATTTCGGCGACGCCCTGGCTTACTTGCTCGACGGCGATGCCGAGCGTGGCCGGGTGGCGATGGAGCAGGACTACGAGATTGACCGGCTGGAGACGTCGATCGACGAGCTCTCCATCCACATTATCGCCCGCTATGCCCCGACCGCGAGCGACTTGCGCGCGATCATGGCGATCGTCAAGGCGATCACCGATCTGGAGCGCATCGGCGACAAGTCGGAGAAACTGGCGCGCATCGCGGAAGAAGTGGGACCCACCCTGCAGACAACCGCCTTCGCCACGCACTTCCGTGTCATGGGACGGATCGTCAAGGGCATGCTGCACGACGCGCTGGACGCCTTCGTTCGCCAGGACTGCGTCGCCGCCGAGGAAATCATCCGTCGCGACGCACACGTCAACCACGAGTACAACGCCGTCCACGAGGTATTGCTCGAGTACATGGCGAAAAATCCGGATTCCGTCGACCTGAGCCTGCGGATGCTCTACTGCATGCGGGCGATCGAACGGATCGGTGACCACTGCGCCAATATCGCCGAGTACGTGATCTTCCAGCAGCGCGGCGTGGGTGTCTGCCGCCAGGATCGCGGCGATGACAAGGAGCGCACCCAGATCTGAGCGCTGACTTGATCACTGATAGGCTGATTGACTGAGGAAAGCCGGCACCCAGCCGGCTTTTTGCCGTTTTGGGGTCAGTCGTCCTTGCCGATGCGCTCGCGCTCCGCATCGTTTTCCGGGTACGGCAGCTTGAGGTGCCCGTAGCGCAGGGCGAGCACCGTCGCCGCCAGGAGCAGCATGGTGACGCCCACCGCGAGCATCTTCCAGGTTTCCAGGTCCTTGATCTCGATCACCAGGTACCGCGCCAGGGCGATGATGCCGATATAGATCGGGAAGCGGACCGGCAGGCGCCCGGTCTGCAGGTAGGCGCCGATCATCGCCAGCACCTCGAGGTAGAGGAACAACAGCAGCAGGTCGGACAGGTCGACACGACGGTCCGCGATCATCTGGGCCACGTCCTGTCCGGAGGCAACGAAGGTCGCCAGCAGGATGACCATCAGGCCGAACAACTCCAGTCCCTTGACTAGGCCGTTGAGCGGATGGGTAAGACGAAACCGGTGCATGCTAGCCTCTCGTGTCTGAATGAGGCGGGACTTTGCCCCGCCGGGGTTGGATTGCCAAGCCCCTTATAACCCACTTGTCATCAAGGGATCGAGACCCTGTCATGTCGGAAAAGCGTTTGACTCTGCCGCAGCCGCGCATCGGACTGGGGCTGGCCGCTCTCGGCCGGCCCGGCTATATCAACCTGGGCCACGGGGCGGACATGCCCGGCGAGCGGGATGTCGACGCCATGCGCGCCCATTGCCACGCCATGCTGGATGCCGCCTGGCAGCGCGGCCTGCGCTACGTCGATGCCGCGCGTTCCTACGGCCGGGCCGAGGCCTTCCTCGGCGACTGGCTGGCCGAGCGACCCGCCGACCAGCGCCCCACCGTGGGCTCGAAGTGGGGCTACACTTACACCGCCGGCTGGAAGGTCGATGCCGAGGTCCACGAGATCAAGTCGCACACCCTCGAGGTGCTCGACCGCCAGTGGCGGGAGACGCGCGAGGCGCTGGGCGTGTCGCCGGCGCTCTACCAGATCCACTCGGCCACCCTCGATTCCGGCGTGCTGGACAATGCCGAGGTGCTCGGGCGATTGGCCGAGTTGCGCGAGCAGGGCGTGGCGATCGGCCTGACCACCAGCGGCCCGGCCCAGGCCCGGACACTGGAACGGGCCATGGCAGTCCAGATCGATGGCCGACCGCTGTTCGATGCCGTTCAGGCGACCTGCAACCTGCTCGAGCCGTCGAGCATGTCTATGCTCGAGGTGGCCAGCGAGTCCGGCATGGCGGTGATCATCAAGGAGGCGGTGGCCAACGGCCGGTTGACTGCGCGCAACCAGCGTCCCGAGGACGCTGAGCGCCTGGACGTTCTCGACCGGGTCGCCGGGCGACACGGGGCGACCCGCGATGCCGTCGCCATGGCCGCGCTGCTGGCCCGTCCCTGGGTGGACATGGTGCTTTCTGGCGCGGGCACCGTCGAGCAGCTCGATGCCAATTGCCGGGCGCTGGACATCCGCTTGTCCGCCGATGACATCGGGCGGCTCGATCGTCTGGCCGAACGGCCGGAGGTGTACTGGAAGACCCGCGGCAACCTGGACTGGAACTGATCCTTGGGCCTTCACCAACGGGAAACAATCAATGGATGTTGTCTCGAATTAAAAAATGAATGGGTAAATCCCTTGCCTTTATGGGTGAACAAGCGCGACAGTTAGTTATCTAATGAAATACACCTCGATCAATCACGGAGTCAAAGCCATGCTGAGTGACTGGATCACAGAGAGTCGTCAACGCGCCCGGGGGCTGGCCGGGGGCGTGGCGCTGGCATTTGCCGCTGGCGGACTGTTCGCCGGCCCGGCGGTCGCACAAGACGACAACCCGCCCGACAAGGCACCGGACTCGATGCTCTACGACATGCCGCAAAAGGTCGCGGATGACGTCTGGTCGGCGATCGGCGCGACCCAGCCGTACACCTACGAGAACTCGCTGCACAACAACAACCTCTCGTTCGTGATCGGCGAGGACGCCGTGCTGGTCATGAATGCCGGCGCCTCCTACCAGCTGGCCGAGGCCCTGCACGAGGAGATCAAGAAGCGCACCGACGTGCCGGTCAAGTACGTGGTCAACGAGAATGGCCAGCTGCACGCCTCCATGGCGACCGGCTACTGGATCGACCAGGGTGCCGAGGTGATCGGTCACGTCGATGCCGCTGAGTACTACGATGGCCACGCCGCCGCCTACGTCGCCCAGCTCAAGGACATCGCCAAGGAGAAGGCCGAAGGCACCGAATACGTGCCGATGAGCCGCACCTTCGAGGACCGTATCGAGCTCGACCTGGGCGACATGACCGCGCAGGTGATCTACTTCGGCGAGGCCCACTCCCCGGGCGACATCTCGGTGGTCATCCCCGAGCGTGACGTGGTGATCGCCGGCGACATGGCCTTCAATATCCGCATGCTGCCGATATTCGAGTACACCGATACGGCCGCCTGGCTCGAGACCTGGCCGAAGTTCGCCTCGGTCGCCGAGGGCAAGACCATCATCCCGGGCCACGGCACCCCGACCGATCTGGAAACCGTCGAGCACTACACCAAGGACTACCTCGTGTTCCTGCGCACCGAGATCGGCCGAATCATCGACGAGGGCGGCTCCCTGCAGGATGCCTACGAGCTCGACCAGAGCCAGTTCTCCCACTGGCACACCTTCGATGAACTCGCGGGCCAGAATGCCGGGCGCGTCTTCCAGCAGATGGAATTCGAGTTCTGATCGGCTGACAAACCGCTCGCCAGACGAGCCGCCCCGGACGAGATCCGCGGGCGGCTTTTTCGTGCCTGCCTCTTCGTACGGACATTCGCAGCGCTTCGGGCCGGCAAGGCGATCGTCCGCCGACGTGTGAGGCGAGTGGAATCGGGCCGGCCCCGGGGTGCGTTGACGGCTGTCCGGATCGACGAGATGTCGCCCGGTCGGTGCCAGTCGGCCAGAATGAAGCGACCGCCCTCACGCAGGTCACGAGCCGACCAAGAATCAATTGCTTGCATTGCCGCCCCGATGGGCTTTACTGGTTGGACGTCTCGCCATCTTGCACAAGGAGGACATGGCCATGCGCCGATTCATGCTGGGTCTGATGATCTGCCTGCTGCCGGGGGTCACGCTGTCTGCCGACGTGCCCCGGCCCGATGATGCCCATGCCCTGCAAGGAATCGAGGAAGGCCGCATCCTCTGGGACGTTACCCTGTCGGACCCTGAGAAGCTGCTTGCTCGGCTGGGCGTGATCGAACAGACGTATCGGGATCTCGAGGGCCAGGGCGTGACGCCACGGATGGTATTCGGCTTTCGCGGCGGATCGGTGCGACTGCTGACCCGCGATGCCCCCGACCGGAGCATGGAGCACGCCCAGACGATCCTGCAGATCCACGCCCGGCTGGCCGAGTTGCACGCCCTGGCGGGCGTCGAGCGCATGGAGGTCTGCTCGATTGCCAGCCGTCGCTCGGGCATTACCCAGGCCGACCTGGTCGAGCCGCTGGTCGAGGTGGGCAATACCTTCGTCACCGCCGCGGCCTACGCCCAGCGCGGCTACGCCAAGATCAAGATCGATTGACAGCCCGATGGATGAAGCCCCACGCCAGGCGCTTCACGATCAGTTGGTCGAAAGCCGTGAGGCGCTGCGACAACTGCTGATCGGCGGCGCCGAGTCCGCCGAACGGGTGGAAATCGACAATTCATGCCAGAGTCAGCTGTCGCGCGTGGAGGCGCAGCAAGGTCGTGAGATGGCCCGGGCCCTCCGCGCTCGGTGGGAGCGCGAACTCGGCCGCGTCGAAGGGGCCCTTCGGCGGATGGAAAACGATGAGTACGGCGACTGTTTCGTCTGCGGGGAACCAATTCCGTTTCGCCGACTCCAGAGCGATGCGAGCGTTACGCGCTGCGTCGAGTGCGCCGAGAGCGAATAACAATCAACCAGGAGAGATCCAATGAATCGCATGAACACCCTGTTGGCCGGAGCCATTGCCGTGACGCTGTCCCAATCCGCGCTGGCGGAAAACGCGCCGGAAGGACTGTATTCGATGGATGCCCTGATCGGGGCCGACGTCTTTCTGGCCACCGATCGCAACCGCGAGGTGGGCGAGGTCGATGACGTGCTGGTGGCCGAGAACATGAAGGTCCACGGGCTGGTGATCGAACTGGACGATGACCTCGACGGCGTGAGCGATAACGATTACCGCTTCGTCGAGGTGCAGCAGTTCTCGGTGGCGACCCGCTCCGGCGACCAGCTCGATCGCGTCTCCTACGCCGTGTTCCTCAACGAGGACCTCGACCAGGTGCGCGACTATCCGCGTGTCGACAACGACTGGTGGGCCCAGACCAAGGGAGCCGCCGCCAACATTTGGTCCAACACCAAGTCCGGGGCTGCCAGTGCCTGGCAGGCCACCAAGGACACCACCTCCAACGTCATCGACAAGACCAAGGAGAAGACCCGCGACGTGCTCGAGAGCCTGCAGCGCACGCTCGAGTAACCTGCCGCGTGGGGAGCGAGCCCCGCTCGCGAAGGCCGCGCCAGCGGCAGTCCCCTTCCATTACCAGTATCGGCTGAGAAACCCGACCGCAGGCCACGCGCCTACGGTCGGGTTTTGCTTGTCAGGCAAGCTCGCACTTTGCGCGGGTTCGGATGGTAGGAGCGGCTTTAGCCGCGAAAGCAGGTGGAGCCGCCTCGAGTTGGCATGAGCGGATCGTGCCTGGAGGCGCTCCTATCGTTCGGTCCGATCTTCCCGCGGATTGTCGGGCTGAATCCCGACCCACAGGTGTCGTGGTTGATTACTTTGACGTTCTGGGGCTCGAAAGCATCCGCGCCAGGTAGTAGCCCGTATGCGAGCCCTCCACCTTGGCGACCTGCTCGGGGGTACCGCTGGCGACAATGCGGCCGCCGCCGGAGCCGCCTTCCGGACCCAGGTCGACGATCCAGTCGGCCGTCTTGATCACGTCCAGATTGTGCTCGATCACGATCACGGTATTGCCGTGATCGCGCAGGCGGTAGAGCACCTTGAGCAGCTGCGCGACGTCCTCGAAGTGCAGGCCGGTGGTCGGCTCGTCGAGGATGTAGAGGGTATGGCCGGTGTCGCGCTTGGCCAGCTCGCGCGAGAGCTTGACCCGCTGGGCCTCGCCACCGGAGAGCGTGGTCGCGTTCTGTCCCAACTTGACGTAACCCAGGCCGACGTCCATCAGGGTGGTCAGCTTGCGGTGCAGGCTGGGCACGGGCTCGAAGAAGGCGCAGGCCTCCTCGATGGTCATCTCCAGCACGTCGGTGATGGTCTTGTCCTTGTAGCGGATGTCGAGGGTCTCGCGGTTATAGCGTGACCCGCCGCAGACGTCGCAGGGCACGTACACGTCCGGCAAGAAGTGCATCTCGACCTTGATCACCCCGTCGCCCTGACAGGCCTCGCAGCGTCCGCCCTTGACGTTGAAGGAGAAGCGCCCCGGCGTGTAGCCGCGCGAGCGGGCCTCATGCGTGCCGGCGAACAGCTCGCGGATGGTGGTGAACAGGCCAGTGTAGGTCGCCGGGTTCGAGCGCGGGGTGCGCCCGATCGGTGACTGGTCGATGTCGATCACCTTGTCGAGCTGATCGAGCCCGTGGATGTTTTGGTACGGTGCGGCCGTCGCGCTGGCGCGATTGAGCTGGTGGGCGCAGATCTTGAACAGCGTGTCGTTGATCAGCGTCGACTTACCCGAACCCGACACCCCGGTCACGCAGGTGAACAACCCCAGCGGGATGCGCAGCGTCTCGCCCTGCAGGTTGTGGCCGGTGGCGCCTTCCAGCGTCAGCATCGCCTCGGGGTTGGCGCGGTTGCGCGTCGGCACCGTGATTTCGCGCTTGCCCGACAGGTACTGGCCCGTCAGCGAGTCGGGATGCTCGGCGATTTCCCGCGGCGTGCCCTGGGCGACTATCTCGCCGCCGTGGACCCCGGCGCCCGGACCGATGTCGAGCACGAAGTCGGCGGCGTTGATCGCGTCCTCGTCGTGCTCGACCACGATCACCGTGTTGCCCAGGTCCCGCAGGTGGGTGAGCGTGCCCAGCAGGCGGTCGTTGTCGCGCTGGTGCAGGCCGATCGACGGCTCGTCGAGGATGTAGGACACGCCCACCAGCCCCGAGCCGATCTGGCTGGCCAGCCGGATGCGCTGGGCCTCGCCGCCGGAGAGCGTCTCCGCGCTGCGATCCAGGGACAGGTAGGTCAGGCCGACATCATTGAGGAACTTCAGCCGCGAACGGATCTCGCGGACCACCGGGCTGGCGATCTCGCCGCGCGCCCCCTCGATCTGCAATGTCTCGAAGAACCGCCCTGACTCGCCGATGGACCAGCCGGTGATCGTGGGCAGGTTGAAGTCGTCGATGAATACGTGGCGTGCCGCACGCGTCAGGCGGGTGCCATGGCAGCTCGGGCAGGCCTGCTCGGAGATGTAGCGCGCCAGCTCCTCGCGTACCGCCTGGGATTCGGTCTCCCGGTAGCGGCGCGACATGTTGGGCAGCACGCCCTCCCACGGATGGGTGCGCTCGGAAGGCCGTCCGCGCGGGCCGACGTAGGTAAAGGCGATCTTCTCCTTGCCCGACCCGTAGAGAACGATCTCGCGGATCGCCTCGGGCAGCTCTTCCCACGGCGTCTCCAGCTCGAAGTCGTAGTGCCGCGCCAGCGAGGATAGCAACGCATGGTAGTAGGCGTTGCGTCGGTCCCAGCCGCGCACCGCGCCGGCGGCCAACGACAGCTGGGGGTTGATAATCACCTTCTGTGGGTCGAAGAACTGCTTGACCCCCAGCCCGTCGCAACTCGGGCAGGCGCCGACCGGGTTGTTGAACGAGAACAGGCGCGGCTCGAGCTCGCCGATGGAGTAGCCACACTTGGGGCAGGCGTGGCGTGCCGAGAAGGTGTGCTCCTCGTCGGAATCCATCGACACCACCATCGCCTGACCATCGGCCAGCCGCAGCGCGGTCTCGAAGGATTCGGCCAGTCGCAGCTGCAGGTCGTCGCGGACCTTGAAGCGGTCGACCACCACCTCGATGGTGTTCTTGGTCTTGGGATCGAGGTTGGGGATCTCGTCGATCTCGTAAACGACCCCGTTGATGCGCACCCGCAGGAAGCCCTGCGCCTGCCATTCCTGGAACAGCTTGTGGTGCTCGCCTTTGCGATTCTCGATCACCGGCGCGAGCAGCAGCCACTTGGAGCCCTCGGGCAGTTCCATCACGTGGTCGACCATCTGCGAGACCGTCTGCGCGGTCAGGTCGATGTCGTGTTCCGGGCAGCGCGGCAGGCCGGCGCGGGCGTACAGCAGGCGCAGGTAGTCGTAGATCTCGGTGACCGTGCCCACCGTCGAGCGCGGGTTGTGCGAGGTGGTCTTCTGCTCGATCGAGATCGCCGGCGACAGGCCCTCGATGGTGTCGACGTCCGGCTTGTCCATCATCGACAGGAATTGGCGCGCGTAGGCCGACAGCGACTCGACGTAGCGTCGCTGGCCCTCGGCGAAGATCGTGTCGAACGCCAGCGACGACTTGCCCGAGCCAGACAGGCCGGTGAAGACGATCAGCTTCTCGCGCGGCAGGTCGACATCGATGTTCTTGAGATTATGCGTGCGTGCGCCGCGGATGCGGATAAACGGATCGGCCATGGTGTTGGGGTGCTTCGTTGTTTGAATGTGCCCGCTTGCCGGGCAGGGATGTCGCTTCTCCGCGGGACGCGGAACCGAGTAGTGTAGCCGAATGTGCCCCGATCTCGTTGGCCGGGGGTGAATGCTTTATAGTGTGCCTTTGCGCAGGTGGCCGCTGGAGTCACCGGCCGGCAGGAATCACGAAGGAGTTTGAATATGGCAAGCCGCGGTGTGAACAAGGCAATCATCATCGGCAACCTCGGGGTCGACCCGGATGTCCGTTACCTGCCGTCCGGCGGCCAGGTCACCAACATCCGCGTGGCCACCTCCGAGCAATGGCGCGACAAGAACACCGGTGAGAACCGCGAGAACACCGAGTGGCACCGCATCGTCTTCTTCGGCAAGCTCGCCGAGATCGCCGGCGAGTACCTGAAGAAGGGCAGTCAGGTCTACATCGAGGGTCGCCTGCAGACCCGCAAGTGGCAGGGCCAGGACGGCCAGGACCGCTACACCACCGAGATCGTCGCCAACGAGATGCAGATGCTCGGCGGTCGTCCGGGTGCCGGTGGCGGCCAGGGCGGCGGCTACGGCGGCGGTCAGGCTAGCCAAGGTGGTGGCCAGGGTGGCTATGGCGGCGGTCAAGGCGCCGCTGGTGGTGGCCAGTCCGACTACGGTGCGCCGCCGCCGCCGCCGGCCCAGGACCAGCGCCCGGCCAAGTCCATCGACGATGGCTTCGGCGAGGACGATATTCCGTTCTGAAGGTTACCTCTGCCTTATTTGTCGCATATTAGTTCTAAGCCTCTGTTCATCAGGGGCTTTTGTTTTTTCTGGACGTTGCGTTTTGTGTTGACTTTCTGTGCTTAGCTACTACCTTGTAGATGTGTTGCATTGATTGGAGGCAGCGAGTTGCCCTACGCGATCAAGATGGCGAAGTTCGTTGACGGAGAGCGGTATCCCCTGCTGCTCGGCTCGGACGGAATCCCTGACTTCTACGCCACGTTGTTTGCCACCACGCAGATTCGGAACGCAAGTAAGGCAGCGAACACGATCAAGGCGAACCTTGATGCGATTAGGGTGCTCTACGCCTGGGCGGAAGAAAACGATCTTGAGTTGGCTTATCGGCTCGCTCGCCGGCAATTCTTGAGCGACCAGGAGGCCGAGTCGCTTCGCTCATTCGTGCAGAAGACAAAGCGACAGCCGAGAAAGCGTGCCAAGTCGTCCGCCGTTGTTCGATTGTCATCTAGGGCGCTTGGTAAGGAGTCCGCTCGTTCTCCGGTGGTGGTGCCTGATCCGCGTGTTTCCCGTGACACGCAGTACATTCGGCTTACATACATCGCCAAGTTTCTCGAATGGATGTCTCAACGGCTTGTCGAGAGGAATGCTAGGCAGGTTGATGAAGCGAGTTATGAGCAAATCAGGCGGATGTCCTCTCGGTTGCTAGCCCTTCGCCCACCTCGTCCGAGGCAGTCAACGCTTAATGCCCGGCGCGGGCTAAACGAAGGTGTCCAGAAGCAACTCCTTGCTCTTGTTGAGCTTGGGGCCGAAGAAAACCCCTTCCAGCCGGAGGTTCAGCGCCGAAATGAGCTGATCATCTGGCTCCTGCTGTTTCTCGGGATTCGCCATGGTGAGCTTCTGGCTCTCAAAGTCTCCGACTTCGACTTCCAGCGCAATGAAGTGGTCATCCCTCGCCGAAGTGACGATGCGGAGGACCCCAGGGCAAACCAACCAAAGGCGAAGACCCTTGATCGTCGTCTTCCGTTGGCTCCAGCCCTTAGTGACAAGGTGTACCGATACGTCATGGAGGATCGACATCAAATCCGTGAAGCTCGACGTCATCCCTTCCTTTTGATCACGCACAAGAAAGGCCGCCATCTTGGCCTTCCGTTGACATCCGGTGGCTTGCAGAAGGTTGTAGCGAGGATCAGGGGAGCTGCTGGCATAGATCTCAATTCGTTGTGCCCCCATGTGCTGAGACATACGAGTAATGACAATTTCTCTCGTTTAGCCGACAGGCAGGGTATTGGCGAAGCTCAAGAGCAAAAGATGCGGTGCAACCTCATGGGCTGGAAGGAAGGTTCAGGGACTGCGGCCATTTATACCCGGCGCCACACGGAGGAAAAGGCACGCGAGGCAATGCTAACGCTGCAAGAACGACCGACTAGGGGGGGCTAAAGATGCCAAGGAGTGACAAGCAATTTCCCTTAGTAGTCAGAAGTGAGCCGTGGATTTCGCGAGATGGGTACGAGTTTGATCCCGACTCTAACCGGTGGAAGTTGTCGCGTGACGTGAGCCTTTCAATGGAGTGGACAGCCGTCTTGCTGGGAGAACCCTTGTTTAGCGGGTTCCGTCGAGCATTAGCGCGCCAAGCACGAGATTACGCCGCGCACACCACGAGGTCGGTGGTCGAAAAATTCAAAGGGTTAGTGGGGCACGCTTGTCACGGTTCTGAGTCCTCCATCGCGCTTCGGCACATCACGCCTGCCATTGTGCTCAGTTATCGATCTACTTTGGACTCTTCGAGAGAGCATCACCTGGGTGCTTTGGTCGCTTTTTTCAAGCGGTGGGTCTCCTGGGGGGAACCCGGGATCGATGAAGACGTGCTTCGAGTTTTGAGCGGGATGCGCTTACGGGGAGTCAGAAAGGGTAAAGCTGTAGCCTTGCGTGATCCCTATAAAGGACCGCTTTCCGAGCTCGAGTATGAGGCGCTACACTTGGCTCTCGCTGACGGCTTTGAGTCCGGCAAAATAACGCTGCCCGATTATGCTCTCTCGATTCTCTTGCTCGCAACAGGAAGGCGCCCGTCTCAGATAGGGGATCTTCGGTGTGGCGACCTTGTCGAGGCAGCGATTGCTGACGGAGCCGTAGCATACGTTTTAAATGTTCCGAGAAGAAAGCAAAAAGCCAGAGCTTTGCGAGAGGAGTTCAGACCAGTCGCTCTGACGGTGGAGAATGGCGCGGTAATCAAGGCTCTTGTCGGCGAAGTGGAGAAGAGATGGCTGGATCTAGGTGGGAACCCCGCCGTCGCCACGCATCTCCCTCTTTTCCCCAATTGGGAGGTCTTAAGCGCCTACGTTGGGGGGCATGACGGTAAACAGCAGCTCCGCGCCGCGGCACATACGGACCTCTTTCACACCCGTAGTTCGTCTATATCCGAGCGCCTGGTCGAAGTCGTTAAAAGGCTCAATGTTCAGTCCGAGCGAACTGGGTCGGCTTTGCACGTTTTTCCCACTAGGTTGCGGCGAACGCTGGGGACTCGTCTGGCGCGTGAAGCCGCCTATGGCTCCGTCCCCATTGCCGAGGCTCTTGATCATTCCGACACGCAGAATGTCAAGGTCTACACCGAGAACGTTGCCGAGAACGTCGATGCGATCAACGAGGCCGTGGCTTCCCAGCTTGCGCCTCTTGCCCAGGCTTTTGCCGGAATGCTTGTTGACGATGAGAGCGGCGCGATTCGAGGCGACGATCTCACTAGCCGCGTCCGCACTGATGATGGGAAGGGCGCTGGCACCTGTGGGCACTATGGCTTCTGTGGAGCACTCGCGCCTATCGCTTGTTACACCTGCAAAGCCTTTCAACCATGGCTGAACGGTCCGCACGCGGAAGTCTTGCATTCACTCGTGTCCCAGCGGGAACAGACTGCCGAACAAACAAAGGATGAGGTGATCGCTTCCACAAATGATCGAACGATCATTGCGGTTGCAGAGGTAGTAAAGCTCTGTGAGCGGCGTCGAGAGGGGCTTAGAGAGAATGGGTGAGGTTGTTCGCTTTGTCCCTCGGCCGGAACTTGATGCGAAGGAGCGCGTCGATGAGTTCATCCAACATTGCCGCGACGATCTGACTGTCTTTGGGGCCGATCTGAAATGGGATGATGATTATTGGCGTGAAGTCGGTGTCACGTTTAGCAACTTGGACCAGTCGACTAGGCCGCGCGCGGATGCTGTCGTCGCTCACCCGCTTTCTCAGCCTTTCAAGGATTTTGCCAAGGCCTACTTCCGTTATCAGCAAGGCGTTCGCCCCACGACCTCGATGCTTGAGATTCCCGCGCTCCGGGTTCTTGAGAGAGCCTTGGTCGACGTGACCGGAAGTTCAGATTTGTCGGGCCTCAATCATGCCGTGGCTGATCGAGCGGGAGTGATTGCCGGGGAACGCTATTGGCCAAGTCGGGCGAACCGAGTTGGTGGGGGACTGGTAAAATTGATCGGCTTCATTGGGGAGTACGGTTTTATATCGGCCCGCTTGGACTGGAAGAACCCTCTTCCGCGACCCCGAGACACCGTCCGAACCGGGAAGAAGGCCAAGCAGGAGCGGGAAAGGAAACTCCCTGATCAAGAGGCGTTGGATGTTCTTGCCTCGCTATTCGCCAGCAATCCGAGAGAACCCAGAGATATTTTCACGACGTGTACGGTGGCGCTTCTGTTATGCGCGCCCTCACGCGTCTCCGAGATTCTTTCTCTCCCAGTGGATTGTGAAGTCTGGGAGAAAAAGCGAAATGGAAGTATGGCCTACGGCTGGCGGTTCACGCCTAGAAAGGGAGCGAACCCGTTCATCAAGTGGATTCCTGATCCGATGGTGGAAATCGCTCAGGAGGCCATCCGGCGGTTGAAGGAATTGACGGAGGAGGGGAGGCGGATCGCTGCTTGGCTCGAGCATCATCCTGATGAGTTCTATCGACATTCAGGGTGCCCAGATGTGCCGACGGATCAGCCGTTGAGCTTCAAGGAGTCAGTAGACGCGCTGGCAATAGAGGGGTCTGCCCACTACAAGAAGGGACGACTTAAAGCTCTCGGATTATCTTCGAGGGATGGTGGGAATACTTTGTGGGACTTGAGCCAATTGGTGCGCACACGGCTTCCAAAAGGGTTTCCCATTTTCAACGAAGGTTATGATCTTCGGTACTCGGAAGCCTTGTTTTGCTTCCAAGACCTTCAGTTGCGTACGGACATGGGGGCGAACCCCTACCGAGTCTGGAGGCCGACCGCGAACATGCTCAACGACGAACTGGGATCGCGATCAGAGGTTGCCCAATCCATCTTCGAGCGGCATGGATTGAATAAGGGGCGATTGTCCCCTTTGAAGGTGACGAGCCATCAGTTCCGACATTTGCTCGACACCATGAGCCAGCGTGGCGGGTTGGGCCAAGCAGAAATCGCACGTTGGGCAGGGCGGGCTGACATGCGGCAGAACCGCGTCTATGACCACATGGACGAATTCGAGTTGGCCGACATGGTTCGACAACACGATCCGGCTCTGCGGACTGACCTAACGACGGGAGAGCTTGCCGAACAGGTGGCCAGGAAGCTCCCGATGACAACCCAGGAGTTCAATGCCTTGGAAATGCCGACAGCTCACGTCACGGAGTTCGGCTTTTGTGGTCATGACTTCTCGATGTCGCCGTGTCAGCGCTTCAGAGATTGCATCAACTGCACCGAGCACGTATGCGTGAAAGGCGACCGGCGCATCGACCGGATCAAGGAGCTCTACGGGATTGTCGATTCCCAGGTGGAACGGGCTGAAGAAGAGATCGCCGAGGGAACTGCGGGCGCTGATCGGTGGTACGAAGTTCATAAGCAAGCCCAGATCCGCTACCGGGAGTTGATCCGCATCTATGAAGACCCGGATGTCCCCAACGGGGCCATGATCAGGCTCAGAAACCCCAACGAGTTCAGTCCCCATCGGCGGGCGGTCGAGGCCAAGGCTTCTCGCGGAGAGATCAGCGAAGAGGAACGGCGTTTGCTGACCGGCATGCCCTCACTGTTGGAGAAGCGCGATGGCTCGTCATCTGACGGATCGTGACATCGAGGCCGTCGTCGGGCTTCTCGATGGATGGCGGGACAAGCTTACCTGGGATCGGCTGTGTGACGCCTGTGAGCCGATTCTCGGCACTCGTCCGTCCCGACAGACCCTCCACCGGCATGCCAGGATCAAGGACGCCTACAAGCTCACCAAAGAGCGTCTGAAGGAAGCGGATGAGTCCCTATCCCTGCCGCCTACGATGAAAGCGGCTGCAGAGCGCCTGGCGCGTTTGGAGGCAGAGAACGAACGGCTGCGGCAGGAGAATGCAAACCTCTTGGAGCAGTTCGTTCGGTGGCAGTACAACGCGTACGCTAGAGGTTTGAGCGATCGGGATCTGAATCGGTCGTTGCCATCGATCGATCGGGGGAATACGGATTAGCCTTTGTTTTTTCGGATCGCCTGTTGGAGTAATCGTTCGGTGCCATTTTTGAGGCAACCGAAGTTGGCCTGCCGGTTTCTATCTGTGGGCAAGTTTGGGTGACGCGGAGTTATCTCGCAATTTTCTTTTTCATATGACACGCCCGCTTTTGCGGCAACGATGATCCAACGCAAAAATAAGGAGAAGTGCATGAGGTTTATATTAATTATTTTCGGATTTATAATAATGTCTGGCTGTTCGGCACTTTATTCCGCAGGGGGCGGTGGTGACCGCGATTCTTTCCCTAGATTTCAGAATTTCGAACTAGTAGATAAGTCAGTAATCCCTCCAGATCAGGAAGAACAATTCTTTATGTATTGGGAGCGGGCGGACCTCCATTGCATGTCAGTTATACGTGATAGGTATGAAACTATTGGGTTTTCGAACCAGGCCCAAATATTCGGCATGTATCGGAACTGCATGGGAAGAAATAATTTCCGGCTACTGCCAGGCTACGCTGTTCAAGATGTGGTGGACAAAAACCGCGAGCAATATGGGTTAACGTATGTCATTGAGAAGCGCTGGGGGCGATGAGTGATGAATGAGGTTTACATGAGTAATGTCAATAAAATCGTTCAGGGGAGACAATCCGAACACAGAGGTTTAGTCTTTTAGGGTTTCAATTTCGTCACCGTTAATGGATTTTCAGCCGTCTGCTGTCAAACAAAAACTCGGATCTTCTGGTCAAGAGATGCCGGAGGACATTCGCAGGGAGTCACCTGCAGGTGGCGGTTACACCGTAAAGCACTCCACCATGCGGGCCATAGAGTGACGCCATGTCACCGGATGGGTAGTGACATGGAGATTGGCGCAGGGCTTGTTGACGGCTTGAGGTGCGTTCGGGCAGTGCGTTTTTCTTTGGTATGTCTGTAAGCCGGTTCTCAGTGCTCGTCCATCCCGACGGACCCTTCCCATCGGCACGCCAGGATCAAGGACGCCTACAAGCTCACCAAGGAGCGCCTGGCACGTCTAGAAGGCGGAGAACGAGCGGCTGCGGCAGGAGAACGAGAACCTGTTGGAGTAGTTCGTTCGGTGGCAGTGCAACGCGTACGCTCGAGGTTTGGGCGACCGCGATCTGAATCGGCCGTTGCCAGCGATGGATCGGGGGGAATACGGACTGAGGCGGTGTCGACTCGATCCGGCCTACTCGAAAGCATTTCCACCCGCTGACAAGATGGCTTGCCGCGGTTTGCCGCCCAACCGACTGAAACCGGCCGCCCGTTGTGTTGCACTTGCAAGTTGAGCCTTCCAGCATTTCCTGCGAAAGTGGTTTACCACAACGAGATTCCCTATTTCACGCATGGAGGGTAAAGTGAAAAAAATCACAATAGGCTTTTTTCTTCTTTTATCGACGTTTTCATCCTTGGCGCACTCGTCTATTTCTCCCGCGACGAGGGCCGTTTTGGATAATTTCAGCCACGAAATGAAAAGAGAGTACACTGGAAAGCTCCCTCTGGCGCCATTTCAAAGCACAAAAGAAATCAAGAAAAAACTTGATTCCATTATGAACGCGGCATCTGATTGTGGCCATGCGAGATACAATTACTTTACTCACGGGAAACCATTTGACAGCATGAACAGAAGTCACTGTGATGATGTTGAGGATTTTAAGGGTAAGTTCTTTCCGCGGCTAAGGGTGTCGGACAAGGAGCTAATTACAGACAGTGTTAGGTCGCTTCTTTATAAGTTTTATGGGTATGACGTGATGGATTAACGAGGCAACAAAGTAATCGGTGACCACATTATGTGACACTGCCTTATAATACCAAAGCGGAGGCTACGCGGCAATTGCGTCGACTTCGGGCGGAGATCGAATATATAGAGGAAACGGGAGAAATGCCGCCAGACGTTGATCCTGCTTGTAAATAGATAGACGAGAGACCGCGGAATGAACGCTGATTTATGGCTAAGGAAAAACAAGGGAAAAGTCGGCAACCAGTACGAGATTCTTTTCGCAAATTCCGTTCTTCCCAAGGTAGAGCATCTTGACTGGGGGCGCCTCTCTGCACAGCGCCCCATAACAGATATCGACGGCAGGCAGCGGTTTATTGACTTCGCCATTGAAGAAGGCGAGTCGGTCAGAATTGCGATTGAAGTTGATGGCTATGATAAGCGCGGTGTTGGCTCAGGTATGACCCACCGAGAGTTCCTGGATTGGCAGAGACGTGAGGCCTCTCTCGTCTCACAGGGCTGGGTCGTTATCAGATTCGCGAATCGGGATGTGAGAGATAGGCCCGAAAGATGCTCCAAGCACATCTCTCTACTTTTGCGGAACGAAAGAGCAAAAACCGAGCATGTTTCTTCCTTGCTCAAGAGGGTGAAAAAACTAGAAAATGAAATTCACCGACGTCAGGATGGAGGGTCTTCTGCCACAGTTCGGCAGCTTCAGGAAGAAAAGGACGCAGTCCTAGAACAGCTTGAAGAATCAAAATCTGGCGCACTGACAGGAGGCGACAAAAAAGAGTTGGCCGATCTTGATGTCGCACGATCGCAAATCCATACCCTTAAAAAAGATTCTCATGTTATGAAGACGACTATCTGGGCCTTGGTTTTCTTAATAGTCGCTGTTGCCTTCATATTGGTCCAAGGGCCTCCCGCTGATTTTACCGGCGAAAAGTCCTTGCGGGCCGGAACGCAAACTGCTGCCTCTTCTGCTGGCACTGACTGCGGAAGTCCGCTGCATTGGCGGCGTGTGTCTGAGTTCGTTGGCCAAGAGGTGGCTGCCAGTGGTCCAGTTGTGGAGGTTTCGGCGCGCCCTGACTTGGACGGTGCGCCTATCTGGATAAACATAGGGCGGCAGTTCCCTAATAGCGATAGGCTCGCAGTAGTGGTCTGGGGCGAAGTCGACAAGACTTTTGAGAATTTTTTGGAGACTCTGCCTGGCGAAAATGTCTGTGTGATTGGGGAGGTTGCCTCATACAAAGGCGTGGCGCAGATAGAGATTACAAGTAGAGGCCAGTTGCAAGTGCTTTGATGGTTCTGTGGGCCGCGTGATCATTAACGGGGCATGAGTATTTTGTTATCGAATCTTTTTCAAGCGATCGCCCTGTTGTTTTCGTTATCCGGAGATGGTGCGGTTTCCGGGCAGGCGCATGTCGTCGATGGGGATACGATCGATGTCGAGGGTACGCGAGTCCGCCTTGGGGGGATTGACTCCCCAGAATCTGGTCAGTTTTGCAGAGATGCTAGTGGTGAGGAGTGGCGTTGTGGAGAGCAAGCCACTTTGGCATTGACAAATCTCCTCTCAGGAGAGGACGTTCGTTGCGAATTTCACGACAGGGATGATTACGATCGATTGATTGGCACATGCTTTAGAGATGGCGTCAACATCAATCGAGAAATGGTTCGAGAAGGCTGGGCCATTGCCTATCGCTACTATACTGTGCGGTATGTTAAGGACGAGGAGGCGGCAAAATCGTCTGCTAAAGGCATTTGGCGTGGAGAGTTTATCTCGCCGTGGGATTGGCGACGAGGTCGTCGGTTGCCGGAGCCTAATAACTGATGGCTGGTGGCCTTAGGAAGGCGGAATCAAGGCTGTCGGGGCGATTCAAACCGCCTTGTCCCTGACAATAATTTCTATTCTCGATGAAAGGAAATGCTTCCGGCAGTGTTTAGCCCCTTGTGCCAGCTTCTGTTTGTCCAATACACCCCCTCTAATCTTTTCGGCATGGTGCTTGGGGCTTTTGTGTCGAGATACGCCGCGCCATAGTGTCGGCTGCAGTCGGTTTCTTCCGGGTTGCGTGTTTCGTTGTGATAGATGTAATGCAATCGGGTGTTGCCGTTCTTCTTGTTTCTCTCTGGTATTGCGAAAATTGTTTCGGATTCGGAGTATTTGTCGTCCGTTTCAAGCAGCAATGTGACTGAGAACAGCCGTGCTTTTATAGTTGCCTTTGCCGTTTTTGGATCTGATGTTTGTTCTTCGTTGTCTGCTAAGTCATTAATTTCTCTGACCTTTTTCCAGTTTGATTGTATAAGGACTGCCCACTCTCCCTCGATGTATGGGAATAAGGTCTTTAGTGGTGTGTATTTTATTACCCATGGGAAGGCTCTTGATTCTCCAAAAAATAAAACTAGCCCTGTCATTCCTGCCACGACAAGCGATCCCAGCTTCAGGGGCTCAAGCCACCCTTCTGGCTTGGAAAAGTGTGCAGCGATCAGGAAAAATACTAGGCACAATAAAAAAAACCATATTATGGCTCGTCTAATAGGAAGTAGGTGATACATGCTTAGCGTCTCTTGGGTTCAAATTGTCCAGATGGTGAGTATTATGGATTGCTAGGCTAACCGAAGTCGATGGAGGAAGTGGCTATGGGACTCAATTTGGATGGCGTCTTTAGAGGTAGAGGGGACAAGGATGGGTACCAACAGGCCCTGCAGGTTGACGATCAGTCTGAGAAGCGACTGAGGTTGGCTCGTGACAAGATTCGCAGGGAGCTTCGCGATGCTCTCCGCAATTGGTCGGATGTGGTCTCGCCTGAACAGCTTTTCGAGATTCACGAGAGCTTCGATCCGCCATATTCGCTTCGTCCGAAGTTCAGAATGCAGGGCAGCTTCGCCTATCACACGCACATTTCCGCAGAGAAAACGCCTCCCCAACAAATTGATCTGGATGATGGCATGTTTTTACCTGTGTCATTCCTCCAGGGTAATGGGGCTTCACATCCAGCCCTCATGAGCGCCGGGTACTTTGAGGCGGTGGAGGCGGTGCTTCGGCCTTTCTGTAAGCGTGAAGGGTGGGAGCTGAACAGTGATAAGTCGTCGTGCGTTCGTGTGCAGTTGTCCCGTGATGAACACATGGACGTCGCGCTTTACGCTGTCCCAGACGCCGAGTTCTATGAGTTGAACGAGGCGTTAAATGAAGCGGTAAAGGCCGACAGCGCTGACTTTGAGCTTAACGAAGCCGTCTATCGCGACCTGGCCTCAGACCGGATCATGTTGGCCCATCGGGATGAGGGCTGGAAGGAGTCCGACCCTCGTAAGCTGGAGTCTTGGTTTAAAGATGCTGTGCACGGCCATGGCGCGCAACTGCGTAGGCAGTGTCGATATTTGAAAGGCTGGCGTGACTCCCAATGGGAGTCGTGTGGTTTGGCCTCCATTGCTTTGATGTCATCCGTCGTGACCACCTACGAAGAGGAGGGCAGTGAGCTCCCTGAGAATCGTGATGACTTGGCCTTGCTGGCTGTTGCGTCTCGGCTCCCCAAAGTTCTCGCTGATCGGGTGAAGAACCCTGTCGTCGAGGGAGCGTACCTCGACGAAGGGTGGTCGCCAGAAGATCGTCAAGCGTACATCTGCGCTGCGCAATCGCTTCATTGGGACTTGGCGTCAGCGATGAAGGAAACGGACGATCCCGAAGCGGCGCTCGGAAGGTTAGCCGTGGCGTTCGGGGAGCGGATTCCCATGGATGGTGACTTGGTCTCAGAGGACGGGACCAGAGTTTTGGATCACGGCCTGTTGAATGACTCGGGTGGAAAAGAAGCAGTGAAGCTAGGTGGCAGCAACAGGCATGCCTGACTCGACAGGAGGGTCGTTCAATTCCCGTTGGGGCGAAGCGGTAGCCGAAGTCGAACGATGGTTGATGCAGTCGGCCGACAAGATTCGGCCTCTGAAAACGCAGGAGTTCCGACGCTTCAAAGGGATTCGAGTTCGGAGTGGGTGGCGTGTCCCAGTGAAGTCTAGCCGGGGCGAGGTGGCGTTCGAGCTGCTGCTTTGTGATCAGTTTCCCTGGCGCCTACCCAAGGTGGCGCTGGAGAACGCTCCTGAGTTTTTGAGCATGCCTCACCTAGAGCACAACGGAGTGCTTTGTGCGGCACCAAATGAAGTTCAGGGGGATCCGGCTCGCCCAGTAAGCCAAGTCCAGTATGTGCTCAGGCAAGCGCTTCGGCTGTATGAAGGCTGTGCTGGAGGTGGGTGCGAGAATGATTTCCGTGAGGAGCTCCTCTCTTACTGGACTGCAACTCCAGCAGCGAAACGAGTCCGGTTCATTTCCGATCCCGACGGACCCTCTCGGGAGATTGTGTTTTGGGCTGGGGAGCTGTTTTATTTGGCTGGAGAGTCTCACGAGGCTCTCGGGCGCTGGGTTTCTCACTTTTCCAGGTCTGGGAAGCCGGACCCGTTCACAACCCGCCAGGGGATTTTTTTGGCTTTAGATCAGCCTCTTGTGCCGTCGGAATACCCTTCGCGACCAACGGACCTGACGGACTTGGTTGGGCGCCTAGGAGAGGCGGAAGAGCGGCTATTGATGAAGGTCGCGGCGAAAACGGCGAACACTAAGGCAGCGCAGTTCTTGGTGGTGTTGTCTGCGCGGACCCAGCACGGTGCGGCTTTGACGGCTGTTACCGCGTGGCGGCCCCTTAAAGCCACTTGGGGGGCTTACCGCAGGGGGCCTAGTGCCCTCGAGAAAGGGTTTCGTCCCGGCAGGATGCCTCCAGAAAGGGCTGCAAGGCTTTTCCTTCAGAGCGGAACATTGAAGAGACATGATGTGGAGCGAGCTGACCCGGCGTGGATACATGGTCGTGGCCGCGATAGCCGACAGGCTTTGCTGTTTAAGAAGAATGTTGTCGTTTTGGGGTGTGGTTCCGTTGGGGCGCCAATAGCAGTAATGCTGGCCCAAGCGGGTGTTGGGGGGATCACGCTGGTTGATCCCGATGCATTGAGTTGGGCCAATGTTGGTCGGCACCCCCTGGGTGCGCAGAGCATTGGCAAAAAAAAAGCGAACGAGCTTTCCGCGAAGCTCCTCGCCGACTATCCCCATATGAGGTTTTGTGAGCCTCGCCCAAAAACTTGGCAGGAGTTCCACGCTGAAGGTCCTGACACGCTTCAGCATGCTGATTTGATCATCAGTGCTATCGGTAGCTGGAGTTCTGAAGGTTCATTGGATGAGTGGCACCAGTTGCATAAGCCGGCAGCCGACGTGCTCTATGCATGGACAGAGGCTAACGCCTGTGCCGGTCAGGCAGTCTTGATTGCGGCAGCCGACGAATCACTGGCTAGTGGGATGTCTTCCTTCGGAGAGCCCGGCTTGCAAGTGACCGACTGGTCTGGTGCTCCTGACATTTATCAAGAGCCTGCCTGCGGGGCCATTTACCAGCCGTACGGCCCAATAGAGTTGGCTCAGACTATTGCGACCTCTTCTGAGCTTGCTCTCGACGCTCTGTTAGGCGCGGAACAAGGGTCTGTTGTCCGTTTCTGGGCCGGGCGGTCAGCTCTGCTCGAAAGTGCCGGTGGGAAGTGGACCAAGGCGTGGGAAGACGTCTGCAGTGGTGAGGTGGGTGGTGTAGTTCGGCAGATGAGTTGGCCACCTCTTCAGGGGGGCGGAGCGTGACGTCAGGGTCGACTTCGAAGTGCCAGTTACGCTTTCCGGTTGGCTCCTCTTCTCAAGAGATCTGCATTTTTGAGGCGGTCACCGATCATTTCGCGACCCATCAACAGCGTTGTTTCTGGTCGAGGGAGGCCGGGGGGCTATTGTTCGGGAGGGTGTCTTCCTCCGTGGTATCTGTTGTTCATGCTTCAGGCCCGCGTCCAACCGATCGCCGCGGTCGGACGAGTTATGTCGCTGATCGTTTTGCCGAACAAGCCGAGATAGATGAGTTCTTCGAGGCAGGACTTCAATTCTTGGGAGGTTGGCATACTCACCCTGAACCAGTCCCGCGCCCATCCGGGCGAGATCTGGTGACATTGTCAGACCAGTTTGTGAAGTCGACACATCGCTTAAACGCATTCCTGCTGATCATAGTGGGCCAAGAGCAGTTCCCGAGCGGGCTACATGTTTCCTTGCATGACGGGGCTGGCGCGTACCCGTTGTCCGTGGCTGCGGACTGATGGATTCCTGGCAGGGGACAGGTTTTGTTGCGTCTTCCGGTCTATTTTTTGCCAACTGACACAATTATATGAGGATGTGTTGCGAGCGTTATCGTAAGTGTCTGTTATGCAACTTGTGCTCGTGTTTCGCTCTTGTTAAGGTAAGTACAACCGTTCTAGGAGTCACGTCACTCAATAGTGTTGCAAACTCAACCCAAGCCCCTGATGTTCAGGGGCTTTTGTTTTGCGGTGTCTTTGGGGCTGAGTGCCCGGCTTTCGCGCGCTGATTGTCGGCACTGGCTTCGGCAACCGCTCGATGAGCGCGCGAGTCTCTTTTCTTGCTTGTCCAATGAAAAGAGACGAAAAGAAGGACACCCTGGCGCCTTGGTCCTGCGGACTGCCCTTACGGGCGGCGGATCGCTATCGGGCACGGTTCGACGCGACGTCGTGTCGCGGCGAACCTCGGACCGGGGCCTGCCGGCCCGTTTCGGCGACCCGCCACCCTTAAGGCAAGGCGCAAGGGGGCTGGGATGCCATCCGGACGATGGTGTGCAAACAAAAAACCCCGCTCGATAAATGAACTGACCCCTGAAAGTTGGACACCAATCCAACTGACAGGGGTTTTCTTATGGCTAAATATTCGTTGCCATTTAAGCTACGTGTGGTCCGAGGTCGAGAGGACGGCCTTTTCGGCAGCCGGACGACAGCGGCGCGCTTTGGGGTGGACCACGGCACGGTTCGCAAGTGGTGT
>JAGXIF010000039.1 GCA_024635755.1 Halothiobacillus sp. | reverse complement strand
GATGTCGATGCGCTTCTGGGCAAGGCCATATCGGCTCGCGGTGAAATGGGCAACGACCTCAACGTGCTCGATCGTCTGAAAAACGATCAGCAGGCCTGGAAGCTGGCCAACGAGCAGCTGATGTCCGGTTTGCGTGACACGGACATGCCGGAGGCCATTTCTCGGCTGAACGAAAACCTCTACAGCCTGCAAGCCACGCAGAAAAGCATGGTCAAGATCCAGGGCCTGTCCCTATTCAATAGCATCTGACCGATCGATCACCCTCTCGCGGTGACGACCTCGTCATAAAGCGCCAGTAGTCGAGCCGTCATGGCCTCGGCCGACCAGGTTTGCGCGTAATGCCGAGCGTCCGATCGCAAGCCCTCCCGGAGGGCATCGTCGTTCAGCAGTTCGTTGGCCTGCCTGGCGAACGCTTGAGGGCTGCCCTCCACGATGCGGCACCCACCGCTCTCATCCAGCACATCCCGTGTGCCCATCTCGGCCACCGCCACCACCGGCGTGCCCTGGGCAAGGGCCTCCAGTATGACCAGGCCCTGGGTCTCGGTGGTCGAGGCGAACACGAACAGGTCGGCCGAGCGATAGGCGGCCGGCAGTTCGGTCTGCCGACACAGATAACCAAGGAACCGCACCGATCCCCCGAGCCCCATGTCCTCGACCTTGCGCTGCAGTGCGTCCCGGGCAGGCCCCTCGCCGGCGATCAGCAGGATGGCATCTGGGTGGTGATCGAGTACCTGGGGGAACATGTCGATCAGCAGGTCGATGTTCTTTTCCCGCGCGACGCGGCCGACATAGAGCAGCAGCGGCGCCTGGTCGGGGATTGTATTCTGCGCGCGAAAGTCGCCGGCGGCCGCCACCGTCGCCGGGTCTGCCATCGATAGGCCGGTGGGAATGACGGCCATCGGTGTGGTCACGCCGTAGTCGAGCAGGGCGGCCTGCATCGGCGCTGAGGGGACCGCCAGCCGATCGACCGCGTTGCATTGCCCCCGGGACCAGGCCCGCGCCAGTCGCCGCAGCCATGTCGGTGGCAGCAACGGGATGTACTTGTCGACGTATTCCTCGAAGAAGGTGTGGTAGGTCTCGACTAGTGGCACGCCCAGCCGCCGGGCGATGCGTCGTCCGGCGTAATGGGCGACAAAGGGGGTGTGCACGTGGACGAGGTCGACATCCTCCGTCACTAGTCTCGTCGCCTGGCGCATCAGAGCGCCCCACCGCATGAGTCGATCTTCCGGGTCGAGCGGCGCGCGCCGGGAGGGGATGCGCACCACGTCCTGCTCGGAGAGCGTGATCGTGCCGGTGCCGGGCTGATCATCGGGATATTCCGGGCAAAGGAGGGTCACCCGGTGTCCCTGCTCGAGTAACTGCCGACGAAAGCTGTCGATCGAGGTGGATACACCATTGATGCGGGGAAAGAAGACGTCGGAAATCATCAGGACGTGCAAGGTTAAGGCTCCTTCGACAGGATCACGATAGGCATCCGTTCATTGTTCCAGTCGCTTGTGACTATCTGGTATCGGTGCCGCGGGCGGGGTGATATGGCGCTGTGATACCATCGCGCCGTTTTTCAATCGGCGAGACGTGATCATGATTGCAGGGGTGTTTCCGGGGCAAGGGTCCCAATCGATCGGCATGGCCAGCGGTTGGGGCGAACACGAGGATATCGCGCAGGCGGTGTTCGACCGTGCCAGTGACGTGCTGGGTTACGATCTCTGGGCGCTGGTCGCCGAAGGGGATGCGACGGCGCTGAACCAGACCGAGCGGACCCAGCCGGCCATGCTGGCCGCGGACGTGGCCGCGTGGCAGATCTGGCGCCACAACAACGGCGCCACCCCGTCCGCCTTTGCCGGGCACAGCCTGGGTGAATACGCCGCCCTGGTCGCCGCCGAGTCCCTTGATTTCGAGGCGGCGGTGGCACTGGTAGCCCAGCGCGGGCGCCTGATGCAGTCGGCCGTCGCCGAGGGCCAGGGGGCCATGGCCGCGGTGTTGGGTCTGGATGACGATACCGTGCGCGGCGTATGCGAGCAGGCCGCCGACGGTCAGGTCTGCGAGGCGGTCAACTTCAACGCCCCGGGCCAGGTGGTGATTGCCGGTGACCGCGCTGCGGTCGAGCGCGCCGAGGCCATCGCCGGCGAGCAGGGCGCCAAGCGGTTCCTGCTGCTGCCGGTGAGCGTGCCATCGCATTCTTCGTTGATGCGCAATGCGGCCGAGGAACTGCGGGGCGAGATCGCCAAGATCGAACTGCGCCAGCCGACCACCCCGGTGATTCACAATGCCGATGCGCTCAGTCACGAGAACCCCGAGGCCATCGCCACGGCACTGGTCGAGCAGCTTTATCGCCCGGTCCAGTGGGTGGCCTGCGTCCAGGCGATGCAGGCAATGGGCGCCGGTGACCAGGTCGAGTTCGGTCCTGGCAAGGTGCTGACCGGGCTGGCGCGCCGCATTGATCGCGGCATGGGCGCCAAGGCCGTCTTCGACCAGGCGACACTGGAAAAGGCGCTGGGTACGGCATAAGCCCGGCCGGCCCAACAGAACAGCAAAACACGAGGAAGCCCCATGTCTGAACAAGCTGCAGGATTCGCCAATCTCGACGGGCGCGTGGCGCTGGTTACCGGTGCCTCGCGCGGCATCGGCGCGGCCATCGCCGATGCGCTGGTGGCTGCCGGTGCCACGGTGGTCGGCACGGCCACCTCGGAGAAGGGGGCGGCGGCCATCGACGAGCGCTTGGGCGAGCATGGCGCCGGGATGGCGCTGGATGTCACCCAGGCAGACCAGGTCGATGCGGTGATCAAGGCGATCGAGTCGCGCTTCGGCCCGGTCGGCGTGCTGGTCAATAACGCCGGCATCACCCGCGACACGCTGCTGATGCGCATGAAGGAGGACGACTGGGATCAGATTATCGACACCAACCTGACGTCCGTTTTCCGCCTCTCGCAAAAGGTGATGCGTTCGATGGCCAAGGCCCGCTGGGGGCGGATCATCTCGATCGCCTCCGTGGTCGGTTCGATGGGGAATGCCGGTCAGACCAACTATGCCGCGGCCAAGGCCGGGATCATGGGCTTTTCCAAGTCGCTGGCGCGAGAACTGGGTGGCCGTGGCGTCACCGTCAACGTCGTCGCCCCCGGCTTCATCGAGACCGACATGACCCGCGATCTGCCGGAGGCACAGAAGGAAGCGCTGCTGGGCAACATCCCCAACGGCCGACTCGGTCAGCCGGAGGAAATCGCCAGTGCCGTGCGCTTTCTGGCAGCACCGGAAGCCGCCTATATCAACGGCCAGACCCTCCATGTGAACGGCGGCATGTACATGGCTTGAGGCCGCTCAGCCGGGAGGTCGGTCGGTCGCCGTCGGGCGGCGGGAGATTTTTATTTGGCCTCTCTGGCGGTTTTCAATAGAATGCCGGGCAGTGTTGGCCCGGGGCTCCCGGGCCGTATGTTTTTTTGTTAAGCAGTGTATGTATCAGAAGAGGTCCGATACGAATGAGCAACGTTGAAGAACGCGTCAAAAAGATTGTTGTTGAGCAGTTGGGCGTCAAGGAAGAAGAAGTCACCAATGAAGCTTCATTCGTCGACGACCTCGGCGCAGACTCCCTCGACACGGTTGAGCTGGTAATGGCGCTGGAAGAAGAGTTCGAGTGCGAGATTCCGGACGAAGAAGCCGAGAAGATCACCACCGTTCAGCAGGCCATCGACTACGTGAACAACCACAAGGACGCTTGATCAGGCCCTTTGTGCGTCTCACAGGCGTCGAGCCTGTGATCTGAAAACCGTGTGTCGGCCTTCTCTGGAAGGTCGATCGCGGTTTTTTAATTGGTGGTCGGTGATACCGTCGACGGCCGCGAGAGCACGCCTGCCCGATGCCCGGTCCCGATCGGCGCCACCCAACCGAACTGGAAACGAGAGCCATGAGTAAACGTCGTGTCGTGATCACCGGGTTAGGCCTGGTGACTCCCCTGGGAAACAACGTCAAGGATTCCTGGAGCGGGATTCTTGACGGCCGTTCCGGCGCCGCGCCGATCGAGCGCTTCGATGTCAGCAAGATGTCGGTGCGCTTTGCCGCGATGGTGCGCGATTTCGATCCGGCGACGTTCATCCCGGCGAAGGACGTCAAGAAGATGGAGCCGTTCATCCATTACGCGCTGGGCGCCGCCATCGAGGCGATCGAGGACGCGGACCTGATGGGTGGCGACCTGGATATGGTCCGGGTGGGCACCTTCATCGGTTCGGGCATCGGAGGTCTCGGCGGCATCGAGCGCAACACGCTGGCACTGGAAAACCAGGGCCCGCGGCGCGTCTCACCGTTTTTCGTCCCCGGCGCGATCATCAACATGGCATCCGGGCAGCTCTCGATCCGTTACGGGTTTCGCGGCCCCAACCTGGCCACCGTGACCGCCTGTACGTCGGGTACGCACAGCATCGGTCAGGCCGCGCGGATGATCGCCTACGGTGATGCCGACGTGATGGTCGCCGGTGGCACGGAAGGGTCGATCTCGCCGCTGGGCGTGGCCGGCTTTGCCGCCGCTCGCGCGTTGTCGACCCGCAATGACGACCCGGAGGCCGCCTCGCGGCCATTCGACCGGGGTCGTGACGGTTTCGTGCTGGGTGAAGGGGCCGGCGTGATGGTGCTGGAAAGCCTCGAGCACGCCCAGGCACGCGGTGCCCACATTTACGGCGAGGTGCTGGGCTTCGGCATGAGCTCGGATGCCTATCACATGACCTTGCCGGCGCCCGACGGCGACGGGGCGCATCGCTGCATGAACGCCGCGCTCAAGGACGCCGGCCTATCGGCACGTGATCTGGGCTACATCAACGCCCACGGCACCTCCACCCCCGCGGGTGACGGCACCGAGGTGACTGCCATCAAGAAGGTGTTCAATGATGATGCGGTGCGCTGCCCGGTAAGCTCGACTAAGTCGATGACCGGTCATCTGCTGGGTGCGGCAGGGGGCATCGAGGCGGTGTTCTCCGTGCTCGCGCTGCGAGACCAGGTGTTGCCGCCCACGATCAATCTGGAAAACCCCTCCGAGGACTGCGACCTGGATTTCGTGCCCAACGAGGCACGCAAGGTCAAAGGGCTGGAGGTGGCGATGTCCAACTCCTTTGGTTTTGGCGGCACCAACGGCACCCTGATTTTCGGCCGCTCGGTCGATTGATGGCAGCGGCCCACGTCACGCCAGCCCCCATTCGCGTCAATCGGGCGGATGCTGCATGGCCGTCGTCCCCGTAATCACCCGTCTGGCCGGCGCCGAGCCTGTCCTCGCCGATGTCGTGGTCGAGGCCGGTGCGGCCGCCAGTCACCTGTTCGAAAGCGTCGCCGCCGGTGGTCCGCTTAGCCGCTGGTCGCTGCTGTTCTCCGCCTCGAGCGAGCGGCTGGCATCCCCCGCGGGCGACGGCCTCTTTCTCGACGCCTTCCAGCGTGGGGTTTCCCGCCGGCAGTCCGGTGGAGAGGTCGACTGGAAACAGTGGCTGGTGGATCAGGGCCTGGATACCGCCTTCCCCTTTATCGGTGGCTGGAGCTTTTTTCTCGCCTACGAGATGGCCGGCCAGATCGAACCCAGCCTGGATCTACCGGCGTTTGCGTTGGGGGAGGAGAGCGGTTTTCCGCCGGCGGTGGCCGAGTACCACCCGGCGGCATTGGTGCGCGATCATCTGGCCGGAGAGGACGTGCTCGTTCATGACGGCAGCGCGGCGGGGGAGCGTCTGGCGAGCGCCTTGCTGACCGCGCGGGACGCCGTGGCCCGCGCCGGCAAGCCGGCCGACCCGCCCCCCTCGGCACTGGCCGGCCTCACGCCGCCGGACGGGGCGGCCTATCGTGCCGGCGTGGATCGGGTACGTGACTACCTGTTTGCCGGGGATATATTCCAGGCCAATCTCTCGCATGCTTGGCACTTCGATCTGGCGGCGGGGGTGGACGGCGAGGCCGTCTACCGCTCGCTGTGCCAGCGCAACCCGGCCCCCTTTGCCGCCTGGTACCGTCAGCCCGAGGGCGAGATCCTGAGCTCGTCACCTGAGCGGCTGGTGCGCGTGGCCGAGGGCTGGGCCGAGACGCGCCCCATTGCGGGCACCCGCCGTCGTGATCCCGACCCGGAGCGCGATCGAGCGCTCGTGGATCAGTTGCAGGCCCATCCCAAGGAACGTGCCGAGCACGTGATGCTGATCGACCTGGAGCGCAATGACCTGGGGCGGGTCTGCCTGCCCGGCACCGTGGCGGTCGACGAACTGATGGTGGTCGAGTCCTATACCCACGTCCATCACCTGGTATCGAACATCATTGGTCGTCTGCCCGACGAGCGTTCGCCGCTGGAGGCGCTGGCGGCCTGTTTCCCGGGCGGGACCATCACCGGTTGCCCCAAAGTGCGCTGCCTGGAGATTCTGGCCGAGCTCGAACAGACGGGGCGCGGCCCCTACACCGGCAGCCTCGGCTACCTGAGCAACCACGGTCGGCTGGACAGCAACATCCTTATCCGCAGCGTCTTCGTCACCCCTGACGGTCGCGGTGAATTTCGCACCGGCGCGGGCATCGTGGCCGACTCCAGGCCCGAGCGCGAACTCCAGGAAACCTATCAGAAGGCGCGGGGCGTGCTGGACGCCCTGGGTGGCGAGGAGGCGCTCGAACAGGGACGTCCGCGCCCATGAATCCGGCGGGCGTTTCACTCGGGGATCGCGGCCTGGCGTTCGGCGACGGGTTGTTCGAAACCCTGTTCGTCTACCGCGGCCGTCCGGTCGCGCTGGGGGATCACCTGGCCCGACTGCGCTTCGGCCTGCGGCGCCTGGGGCTGCCGGAACCCAGCGGCGAGCGAGTGCTGTCCGTGCTGGCGGAGGCCATTGAGCCGGGGCGCAGTGGCGTGTGCAAGCTCATGGTCACGGCGGGGGAAGGCCCGCGCGGCTACCGTCGTCCCGCCCGCCCGGAGCTGACCGTGGCGGCCCGTTTCGGTCCCCTGCCCGAACCGCCGGTCGGTGCGTTGGCGGTGACGGTCAACTCCGTTCCCCTGCTGGGCCTTCCCGCCTTGCGCGGGCTCAAGCACCTCAATCGTCTGCCCCAGGTGCTCGCCCAGCAGGCCCTCGCGCCCGAGGCGACGGAAGCACTGATGCGGGACGGCGAGGGCCGGGTGGTTTCGGGTACCATGAGCAACCTGTTCTGGCGCGAGGGCCATCGTTGGCTCACTCCGCGGCTGGTCGACGGCATGGTGGCCGGCACCCGGCGGGCGGGTTGGATCGAGCGGCTCGATGCCGAGGCCGTCCCCTGCGGGGTAGGGCGGTTGGCGGCTGCCAGCGAGGCCTTTTGCTGTAATGCCGTCTCCGCCTGGCGACCGATCGCCTCGCTGCTGGGACGGCCGTTGTCCGTGCCCGATCAACCGCCCGCAGGGCGGGGCGGCCTGCTCCTTCTCCAAGGCTTCTGGCAGCCGGACGAGGGGCAATCGTTGGAGCATACGGTCTGGCGCGAGGCCCTGGAAGGCAGCGATTGGGCGCGTGTGGCACGTCGGGAACTGGGTTGAAGGGCGATCACATGCAATCGCGGGCAATCACGGGCGAATGGGAATTTCGGAGTTATCGATGCGGCGAGCCCTAGGGGTATTCTTGGTCTGGACGATCGGTATGGCGCTGCTCGTGGGGCTGGTGCTGGGCGTCGGGCTGGCGTACCGCTATTGGACGATGCCGGTGGTGGACGAGGTGACGCCGTTGCAGATCGAGAGCGGTCAGTCGGTGCGCGACGTGGCGCGGGCCATTCACGCCGAACGCCCCGAACTGCCCGCCGAGGTGATCTACTGGACGGCGCGTTTCCGGGGGCAGGCGCGGCAAATTCGGGCTGGAGAGTACGAGATGGCTCCCGGCGAGCGCTTGGCCGTTCTGCTGGATCGGTTGGTGGCCGGCGACGTGGTCGAGTACCGCTTCACCGTGCCCGAGGGCTTGACCGCCGCCGAGTTTCTCCAGCGACTGGCCGAAGCGCCCCGGATTCGACGCACGCTCGATGACCTCTCTCCGCAGGCGGTGATCGAGGCGTTGGCCTTGTCGGTCGAACACCTCGAGGGCTGGCTCTATCCCGATACCTACCATTACCCTGCCGGGACCACCGATCGGGCGATCATTCGCCAGGCCCATGCCCTGATGCGCGAGCAACTGCAGGCCACCTGGGCGCAGCGGGCCGACGGCCTGCCGATCGACTCCCCCTACGAGGCCCTGATACTGGCCTCCGTGATCGAGAAGGAGACCGCCGTACCCGGCGAACGCGACCGCATCGCCGGGGTGTTCGTCAATCGGCTCGAGCGCGGCATGCGCCTGCAGACCGATCCGACGGTCATCTACGGCCTGGGGGACGATTACCGCGGCGCCTTGACGGTCAGTCAGCTCGAGCGCGACACGCCGTACAACACCTATACCCGTAGCGGTCTGCCGCCCACCCCGATCGCCCTGCCGTCCCGGGCCGCGCTGATCGCCGCCACGCAGCCGGCACAGACCGAGGCGCTGTTCTTCGTCGCCAACGGCACCGGAGGACACCATTTCTCTCGCACGCTCAAAGAGCACAACCGCGCCGTGAGTCGCTGGCGGGCCCATGAGCGCGGGGAGGGGAATACGCCATGACCCACGCGATCGACTCCGCCGACTTCATCACCCTCGAGGGGCTGGAAGGCGCTGGCAAGTCCACGGCGATGGCCTTCGTGCGCGAGTGGTTCGAGGCGCGTGACCGGCAGGTGACCGCGACCCGCGAGCCTGGTGGCACGCCGCTGGCCGAGCAATTGCGGGATGTCCTCAAGACGGTGCGCGACGAGCCGGTGGCCGAATCCACCGAATTGCTGCTGATGTTCGCCGCGCGGGCGCAGCATGTCGAGCGCGTTATCCGCCCCGCGCTGGAGGTCGGGCGCGTGGTGGTCTGCGACCGGTTCACGGACTCTTCTCGAGCCTACCAGGGTGCCGGGCGGGGCCTGTCGGCCGAGATGATCGAGCAGTTGGCCGGCATCGCCCATGCCGATTGCAATCCCGGCCTGACCTTCTGGCTCGACGTGCCCGTCGCACTGGGTCTCGAACGTGCCGCCGCCCGCGAGACCGCCGATCGATTCGAGCGAGAGGCGCTGGTGTTCTTCGAGCGCGTGCGCGGCGGTTTCGCCGCCTTGGCCGTGCGTTTCCCTGAGCGCATCGTACGGATCGACGGCACGCAGCCCCTGGCTGCGGTGCGCGCGCAAATCGAATCCACCCTGGAGGCCCGGTATGGCTGAACGACGCACGGCAGAGGCCCAGGCGCTCGCCGGCAACGCCGAGCAGCGACTGATCAGTGACCCCGCCACCATTGAAGGCGCGGCGTGGGTTCGTGACGCCTGGAGCCAGCTCGATCGCCTGATCGCCACCGATCGATTGCCGCACGGTCTGCTTCTGCATGGTCGGATGGGCGCGCCCATGACCGCGCTGCTGGAAACCCTGGCGCGCCGCCTGATCTGCCATCAGCCGCGCGAGGGCTGGCCCTGCGAGGAATGCCCGGCGTGCCGCCAGGCCGAACAGGGCAGCTTCCCCGACATCAGCCGGTTGGCCGACGACCTCGAACACCGTGACATCCCCGTCGACGTGATCCGCGACCTGATCGCGGGTGCCTGGTTCACCCGTTACGGGCGAGTGCGGCTGGTGCTGATCGAGCGGATCGAGCGGCTCAACCGCTCATCGGGCAATGCCCTGCTCAAGTTGCTCGAGGAGCCACCCGACTCGATGCAGTTCCTCTGTACAGTCGAGCAGATTGACCGCCTGCTGCCGACGATCCGTTCGCGTCTCCAGCGCTTGCGTCTGCGCGAGCCCCGCCAGTCCGAACTGGCGCAATGGTGGCGAAAGAGCCTGGACTGTTCTGTCGAGGAGGCCGACTTGCTGGCATTCGCCGACGACCCCAGTTGGGTCGAGGAAGGCCGGCTGGTATTCGATTGGCAGGCGGTAACCGGTGTCTGGGTGGAATTGAGCCGTCGCCGCGGCAACCCCCTGGGCGTGATTGGGCCGTGGCTGGCGCTGCCGCGGCCGATGCTGGCGCGCTGGCTGTTGCGCCTCTGGGCGGCGGTGTCCCGTCGCCAGGCGGGGCTGGCAGGCGACCTGCCGCAGGCACTCGAGTCGGCGGTCGACCAACTGGCCAAGGCCCATGACGCGGCCCAGTGGCTGGCAATTCAGACGCGGCTGGTGCGTTTCGCCCGCGAGGCGGCCCACCCGCTGCACCCGGAGTTGTCGGTCGAACAACTGGCCCTCGATCTGGTGGACCCACGGCTGGCACGACGTCTCGATCCGGTCGTCTGAGCCTCGCTCGGGCGAGCGGTATGCGCCGGGTGCGCAATGCCGTTAGACTGTGCCCAGTCAATCGATCACGAGGGAGCACGTCATGTCAGCGGTGCGGCAAGCAGGAGGCGGCCTGGGTGGAGGCATGATCCACCACAACATCCCGGACAAGGACACGCTCTACAAGTCCTACATGCCGTTCGTGAAGAATGGCGGGATATTCATCCCCGGTCACACGCAGGTTCCCATGGGCAAGGAGATCTTCCTGACCCTGACCCTGATGGGCAGCCCCGAGCGCCTGGCGGTGGCAGCCAAGGTGGTGTGGATCACCCCGTCCGGCGCGCAGAGTGGCAAGACGGCCGGTATCGGCGTGCAATTCGGCCGAATGGATCAGGGCCGCACCCGTCAGCAGATCGAGACATATCTCGCCGGGGCCCTGGAAAAGGAAACCCCGACATACACCATGTGACCGCGACCCCCACAGGTACGTCATGCAACTGTTCGACTCTCATTGCCACCTGGACCGGGTGGAGCTGGATGCCTTCGACAACGACTTTGACCGGTTCATGCAAACGGCCTACCTGGAGTCGGTCACGCAGATGCTGTGTGTCGCGATCTCTCCCGCTTCCTGGGGGGGGATGACCGAGCTGGTGGCGCCCTACCTGGCCGACAATATCGAGCGGCCGGACGATCGCCCCGAGGTGTACCTCTCCTACGGTCTGCACCCCACCGACGAGGCCGGCACCGTGATTCCCGCCGAGGACCTGGTCGCCGCCGTGCGCGACAGCCGGCATGCCGGCGCGATCGTCGCGATGGGCGAGACCGGGCTGGACTACTTCCATTGCGAGCAGGGCGAGCGGTGGCAGCATGACCGCTTCGTCGCCCATATCGAGGCGGCCAAGACCCTGAAAAAGCCGGTGATCATCCATACTCGCGGGGCCCCGGGGGATACCCTGGACGTGCTCGAACGCGAGAATGCCGAGGATTGCGGCGGTGTGATGCACTGCTTTGCCGAGGACTGGGAGACGGCTCGCCGGGCCCTGGACCTGGGCTTCTATATCTCGTTTTCCGGCATCGTCACCTTCAAGTCGGCCGCCGCCCTGCGAGAGGTGGCGCGCAACGTGCCGGGCGATCGTCTGCTGGTGGAGACCGATTCGCCCTACCTGTCCCCCGTGCCGTACCGCGGCAAACCCAACAATCCCATCCGCGTCCGCCACGTCGCCGAGGTGCTGGCCGACGTTCGCGGCGAGACCCTGCCGGAGATGGCGGCGCGCACGCGCGAGAACACGCAGCGCTGGTTGGGGATTGCCGAGGCATAGCCGCAGCGACGCGGCCGGGACCAACCGGGCAATCGAACCGCAATACGCGCCCCCTGTGCGTTGGACGCCCGTCCGCCGTTCAGGGGGTTCTTAGTTGCTGGCGACGACCAGTTCCTGGCCGGGCCGGAGGGCGGCGTTGCGGCCGATTCGATTGAGGGTGGTCAGCTCGTCGACCGTGGTGGAAAAGCGGCGTGCCAGTTCCCACAGGGTGTCCCCGGACTGGACCACGTACTTCGAGGCCACGCGGGCGGTGGCGGCTGTCGCGTTTTCCTGTACGCCCACGACCACCTTGTCTCCCGGGCGCAGTACCGGGTCATCGCCGAAGGCGTTCATCCGGCGGAGTTCGGCGAGCTTGATGTCGTGTTGCCGGGAGATCGACCAGAGGGATTCGCCCGATTGGACCGTGTGCGTGCGGGCATTGCCGCTGGCGACGGCGCGGTCGACCCGGCCGGTCGGTACCAGGATCATCTCTCCCGGACGGGCCAGGGCCGACTGGCGGCGATTGATGGCCAGCAACTCGTCCACCGAGCTGCCATAGCGGTGCGCGACACGGTAGAAGCTGTCGCCCTTGACGAACGTGTATCGGCCCCACTCTTCCGCCTCGGCGGCGGCCGAGTCGAGCGTGTCCACGTCGAATCGCCCGCGGGCTTCATGGGGAACCAGCAGCTGGCGGTTTTTCCCGCCGGTAATCGACCGGCCGAACCCCGGGTTGAGGCGATACAGCTTGTCGTGTGGCATGCCGGTGAGCTCGGCAAGCTTGGACAGGCTGATCGACTGGTCGAGTTCGACCTGGGCGAGGGCCGGGCGGTTGGCGATCGCATGGGAGGTGAAACCGTATTTTTCCGGATTCGAGAAGATCGTGACCAGGGCGAACAGGCGGGCGGGGTAGTCCTGGGTCTCCTGGCGAATCTGGTGGAGGCTCCAGAAGTCGGTCGGTTTCCCGCGCCGCTCGTTTTCCCGGATGGCGTTGAGCAGCGTGCCCTGGCCGCCGTTGTACGCGGCGATGATGGTGGGCCAGTCTTCGTCGAACATGCCCCGCAGCTCGCTGAAATAGGCCACGGCCGCGTCGGTGGATGCCTCGATGTCACGGCGGCCGTCGTAGAAGGCATCGCGTTCCAGGCCGTAGTAGGTGCCGGTGGACGGGATGAACTGCCATATCCCGGCAGCCGCACTCGAGGACAGGGCCTCCGGCAGGTAGGCGCTCTCGACGATCGGCAGCAGGGTCAGCTCCAGTGGCAGATTGGCCGCCTCGAGCTTTTCCACGATCATGTAGAGATACGGTTCGGCCCGCTTGCTTACCTCGCGCAGGTAGTCCGGGTGCTTGCTGTAACGGGCGACCTCGGCATCGACACGCGCGTTATCCGGTACCGGCAAGGTGAATCGCGTTGCCACGGCAGCCCACAGATCCTTTTGGTGGTCGCGGGCTTTCTCGCCTTGCTTGTTCGCCCGGCTGATGGCCGGCAGCAGACTGAAATCCCGGCCGGCGGCATCCTGATCCTGAACGCCACTCGCCGTTCCCGGGGGAACTACGCTGGCACAACCATGCAGCAGGAGGACGGTGAGCAGCAGCGCGCCCAGCGTCAAAAGCCGGCGGCTCCCAACCCATCGGGGGAGCGGCGTCGTGTGCGGGGACGAGGTCTGTGGGTTCATTGGTTGCTTCATCGATTCTTGAATGTGGCCGCCAAGCGGTGTCTCGAGGCAGGGGGTGGCTACAGGCGTGCCAGTCCGTCGAAATCATCCTTCCAGTGGCGCAACATGGCGAAGGCCTCGGTATCGTCCGGCAATGTGTGGCCGACATACTGTTCGATGGCGGCGCGCAGGCCCGGCTCTCGAACCCGGAGGAAGGGATTGGTTTGCTTCTCCAGTGCTAGCGAGGCACTGGCGGTGGGTTCACCGTTGGCGCGCTTTTCGGCGACCTCGTGGACACGGGCGGTGATGTCGGCATTGTCGGACTCGGCATGGGCGGCAAAACGCAGGCTATCGGCGGTGTATTCGTGGCCGCAGTAGACCCGCGTCGTATCGTCGAGTTCCGCCAACCGATCGAGCGAATGCAGCATCTGCGCGGCGGTTCCCCCGAACAGGCGCCCGCAGCCTCCCGTGAACAACGTGTCGCCGCAGAACAGGTGCTTGTCGAGCACATAGGAGAGGTGGTCCTGCGTGTGCCCGGGGGTCGCCATCACGTCGAATTGGCCCACGCCCGGGATCGAGAAGCTGTCGGCCTCGCCCACTACGTGGTCGACCCCGTGGCGCCGGCAACTGTCAGGACCGTAGACCGGCATGGGGAAGCGCGCCAACAGCGTCTCCAGCCCCTGCACGTGGTCGGCATGCTGATGAGTGATCACCGTGGCGACCGGCTTGAGACCGCGCGCCTCGATTGCCTCGATCACCGGAGCGGCGTCACCCATGTCGACGATCACCGTGGCGCCATCCAGGCCTTCGATCAGCCAGATGTAGTTGTCCGAAAGGACCGGTATGCAATGGATCGTCGGTGCGGTTACAGTATTCATGTCGGGCATGTTAACCCAGTCGGCCGAGGGCAAGGAATGCCCTGGAAGGGCCGATCGGTTGAGCCTCCCCGGATTGCCCCGATTGTCCGGATTGTCCCATGGTTTGGGGTGCCGATTGGTTTACCGGCTGCAAGGACGCAGCGTGATGATCTCTTCCCCTACAGCCTCGCGTTCGCCGGGCTTTGCCCGCTGGATCGCGCTGGCCTGGGTGGCCGGCGCCTTGCTCGCGTGGCTGCTTCCTTGGCCGAGTGGCAGCGACGGTTTGCCTGCCGCGTCGACGGCATGGATGGCGCCACTTTTCTGGCCCACCGGGCTGATTCAGGCCTTCCCGACCTTCGCCTTTCTGCTGGCATGGGCGCTACCGGTGGCCAGTCTGCTTTGTTGGCGCCGGGGCATGTGGCGTTGGGCATTGTTGCTTGCCTGCACGGCCGGGGGCTTGCACACCCTGCTGCCGTCGTACGTCTTGCTGGCAGAGACCCCGGTCTTTGACGAGCGGATCGATTGCCACATCGAAGGCGTGGTTCGCGGGCTGGTGGACGACCGGCAGGACCGGCGGCGCTTTTCCCTGGAGTTGGTGGAAGCCCGGGCGGTGGATGCTGACCAGGCCGCTGCACGGCGGGTCTGTGGCGAGCTGCCCGAGGACGGGCGGATCAAGCTCAGCGACTACACCGCCGTCGCCGCGCGTACCACGCTGCGCTCGGGTTTTCGTTATCGGCTACAGGCACGGCTCAAGCCCCTGCACGGCCACGCCAATCCCGGCGGGTTCGACTACCGCCGCTGGCTGTTTCGCCATCGCCTCCTGTCCACGGGCTACCTGCGCGAGGCGCAGCCGGTCGCACTCGGCCCGGCACCCGGGGTGGCGGCCGGCATCGAACGCCTGCGTGATGCCGCGCAGGCGCGCCTGCAGTCGAGCCTGGATCATGCTGGCCGTGTCTCGATGCTCATCGGGTCAGACCACCTGGTCGCAGCACCCGGCCTGCTGCAGGGACAGGCCATCGGGGATCGCAATCAGCTTGAGCAGGAGCAGTGGGAGGTTCTGCTGGCCTCCGGCACCAACCATCTGCTCACGGGGGATATCGAGGCGGCGGAACAATGGCTGGTGCGCCACGCCGACCTGTCTGCCGACGTGGTGCTGGTGCCCCACCACGGCTCGATGACCTCATCGACCCCTGCCTTCATTGCGGCAACTCAAGCGAACGCTGCGGTGGTCAGCGCCGGCTACCTCAATCGTTGGGATCATCCCCGTGGCGAGGTGGTGGCACGGTGGCGGTCCGCCGGCGCGCAAGTGTTCCGTACCGATCGGCACGGGGCCATCCACCTGGCCACTGGTGGCATGGTGGGTGAGCGGGCGAATCACTGGCCTACCGCCTGGCAGGTTCAGATCTTCTAAGGCAGGGCGCTCGGCGGCCGGCCAGTAAGACAGGCCCGAGTGCGTCGATGGACCCTATGCGGGCGGCGCCCGCCGGCGCTCCCGCCTCTGGACAAGCGGAAAACACGACAAGCGCGACATGATCGATCCGATGGGGGCTCGTGAAGAAAAGTGGCGCCAATCCGAGTAGAGTATGCACAGGGCCATGGAGAGAGCCGGAAACCGCAGGGACGCCCTCACGAGGTTAAACCACTAATACGATGCAATCGACAGGCCTGTATTCCGAGGAGCAGATCCGCGCCGCCGAGCAGTATCTTAAAGAGGTGGGGGCCGACGACCTGAGCCTCGACAACCGTCATGGGCAAGGCGCCAGGGCGGAGACGATTCGTGCTTTCTCCCCGGAAGAGCGGGGCAGTCGCGTGCTCGAGGGGGTCTATCTGGATGGGTTTGCCAAGGATCGTCTAGCCTTGGTCGTGCCGCGCTATACCCAGCAGTTGCCGCTGACGTGGGCTGTCGAGGGCTCGCGACTGATCCTGATCCGTCGTTATGCCGACGAGAGCCTGGGTATTCGACAAATCATCGAAGGGTTGGTCACCAAGGGCATGGAGGCCAAGCGGGAGAGCGATCCCGAGGGCGCACGGGTGCTGGTCATGCAGATCAATCGTCAGCGCCGTTTCGAGCCTGGCGAAAACCCCGGGTAAACCGGCGGAGCAAATGGAACGCCGGATTGTCTCGTAGCGGCAGCGACCGTGTTGGTGATCGGAAAGCAAAAAACCCGACAGTCACAGACTGTCGGGTTTTTTCGTCGTGCCACCACATGGCGGCGCCGCGGTCTTTCAGTCTTCCGGGGTCAATACCGGGTAGACGCCGTTCTCGTCGTGGACTTCCCGGCCGGTTAGCGGCGGATTGAACACGCAGATCATGCGCATGTCCTCGCTGCCGCCCCGCAGGTAGTGCTTGTCGGCCGCCGGGTCGTTGAGGAGATACATCATCCCGTCGCGGATCGGATAGGTGACATCGTTGGCAATGTCGTGGATCTCGCCATTGCCGGCTACGCAGTACACCGCCTCGATGTGGTTGGCGTAATGAATGAAGGTCTCGGTGCCGGCACGAATGATCGTGTCGTTGAAGGAGAAGCCCACTTTGTCGTCGGCGAGAATCAGCCGGCGGCTGACCCAGTTGCCGTTTTCCGCTTCGACTTCGCGATCGGTGCCGATGATGTCCCGGTCAAGATAACGTACGAGCATGTTTGACTCCGTAACTAGTTGATGGCCCCGCCGGCGCAGGGCGGGGCGTCGTCGGTCGGATATCAGCCCTTGCGAGCGGCTGCGGCGGCGTCGACGGACTCGTCGAGCAGTTCGAGGCCCCGGTTCAGCTCGGCTTCGCTGATGGTCAGCGGGGCGAGGAACTTGATCACCTGGTCGTCGGCGCCGGCAGTTTCTGCCAGCAGGCCGCGCTTGAATGCTTCCGCGGAGACCTCGTTGCAGAAGTCCTCGGTCTCGGATTGCAGGCCCCAGATCATGCCCAGGCCGCGAACGTCGGAGATCAGGTCCGGGTGGCGCTCGGCGATCGCGCGGAAGCGCGCTTCGACCTTCTTGCCCTTCTCGACGACTTCCTTGGAGAAATCGTCGTTATCCCAGCGCTCCAGTGCGGCGGCGCCGGCGATGAAGGCCAGCGAGTTGCCACGAAAGGTGCCGGTGTGCTCGCCCGGCGACCATTGGTCGATCTCCGGACGCATCAGCACGATCGCCATCGGCAGGCCGGTGCCGATCGATTTGGAGATGGTGACGATGTCCGGCTTGATGCCGGCGCGCTCGAAGCTGAAGAAGTTGCCGGTACGGCCGTTGCCTACCTGGATGTCATCGACGATCAGCAGGATGTCGAGATCCTTGCACATCTTGTCGAGCTTCTTGAGCCACTCGACCGAGGCGACGTTGATGCCGCCTTCGCCCTGGATGGTCTCGACGATGATGCCGGCCGGCAGCTCGTAGCCCGAGCTGGCGTCCTCGTAGTACTGGCGCATCATGTCGATGCTGTCCATCTGGCCTTCGCCGGTTGGGTCGAAGTAGTTGTCGTACGGCATCTTGGTGACGTTCAGCGGCACGCCGTAGAAATCGTCGTGGTAGAACTCGTTGCCGGTGACGGCCAACGCGCCCAGGGTATGACCGTGATAGGCGTTGGTGAAGGAGACGATCTTGGACCGCTCCTTGACCTTGCGCGCGAGCTTCAGGGCCGTCTCGACGGCGTTGGTGCCGGTCGGGCCGACGAACTGAACCTTGTAGTCCAGGTCACGCGGCTGAAGGATGGTTTCCTGCAGCTTCTTGATGAACAGGTACTTGGCGTCAGTGGCCTTGTCGAGGGCGTTGGTCACGCCGTCGCGTTCGATGAAGTCGATGATCGCCCGGTTGATGGCCGGATCATTGTGGCCGTAGTTCAGGGAGCCAGCGCCACCGAAGAAGTCGATGAAGGCCGTGCCATCCTGATCCCACATAGTGGCGTTCTTGGATTTGACAAAAATGGTCGGGAACGAGCGGATATAACCGCGCACGTTGGACTCGTATTTCTCGAACAGGTCAATGTCCATCACAGGTCCTCGTCTTGAGCGTGAAAAGTGAAATAGATAATAGGCGCACGATGCGCCGCCGGCCACTTGGGATAGGGCGGGCGGCGGCGTGGATCAGAGATCGATGACGTAGAGATCTTCCGGCTGGTGGCCCTCGCCGAGAAGCTCGCTGGAGAGGTAGGGCTCGCTGCGGATCGAGCAACCCATCTTCTCCGCCCAGCGGGTGAACAGGGTCTGGGAGGCCGGGTTGTCCGGGGCGATGGTCAGCTCGATGCGCTTGATCTCGGAAAACCAGTCGCGCTCTTCCAGCGTCTTGAGCAGGCGGGAGGCGACGCCCTGACCGCGGGCGGAGGCATCCACGCCAATTTGCCAGACAAACAGGGAATCGGGGTTGTCCGGCAGCCGGTAGGCAGTGACGAAGCCGACCAGGTCATCGCCGTTTTCCGCGATGGCGCAGGTCGAGCGGAAATGGTCTGCCAGCAGAAAGTAGAGGTAGGCCGAGTTGAGGTCGAGCGTGCCCGCTCGCTGGATCAGTTGGTGAATCCGACCCCCATCCTCGAGGCGCGGTTCACGAAAATGAATCGTCATGCTTTTTTGCCTGTTCGCGTTGAGTTTCCAGCCGCGTTCAGGTCCGTATAAGTGAGCGGTCATTATAGTGCATGGGACTGAAAGCTCAACCCGGGGGCGTGAGCCGAAAAGGCGCAAAAGTGACCCGCAGACCTTGATTGCAGCGTCATTTCCGCGCCGTGTCAGCGTGGGAAGGTCTGCACGAATCCGATGTCACCCTGGCCTAGCGAGTCGTTCGTGATCAAGGCGCAATGTCGCCGGCGTGCCGGTGGCCACGTCAAGACATCGCCACGCCGAGCGCGGGCGGCTCACCAGGCCCCGCAGGGCGCGCCTTGAGCCGGGCATCTGCGGTGTTGCCGTCCTTGGAGAAGGATGACTCCTTCCACGGCGGACGGGCGCCTTGCATCTGCCCGGTTCAAGGGGCGCAGATCGGTATCGGATACGCGCAGCCTTTACCCTTGACGTTTCACGACAGAATCAGCGGTTCACGGCATGAAACGTAAGTGGGATGTCTCGCGGTGGCAGTCGGGCAATATCGGCTAGGGTGTGCTGATCCAGGACGGCCCAGAAGGCTTCCAGTGCCTTGCCCAGAACGGGGGCCAGTTGGCAGCCGTGACTGATGGGGCAATCGGTGTCTTGCGCAAAACAGTTCACCAGATGCCAATGCCCCTCGACCTCACGGGCCACCTCGCCCAGTGGGATCTGTTCGGGCGCCTGGGCGAGTTCGAGGCCGCCGCCCTTGCCACGGCGGGCGCGTACGTACCCCCGGCTTGCCAGTAGGTTGGCCACCTTCATCAGGTGGTTGTAGGAGACATCGAAGTATTCGGCTATCTCGCGGATCTTCGGCAGCGGGGGTGGGACACCCGACCCGGTCTCGCCACGTGCCGTGCGGGGATGGCCGGCAAGGTAGATGAGTATGCGAAAGGCAAAATCGGTTTGCTGGTTGAGCTGCACGGCGGCCGTTCCTCGAGTTTGTAATATGCACCTAGTGTGCATATTCTGATCGGCCATTGCCAGTTACGTGCGAGGACCCAAGATGAAACGTCACGAGAGCCTCCAGCCCTTGTCCCGCGAGCACCACCAGACTTTGAGGCTTGCCCGCCTATTGCAGGGCGGTGAAGTGGATGTCGAGCTACGCGAGGCGTTGCTCAGCCACTGCGCGGCGCTCCAGGCGCATTTCGCCGAGGAAGAGGCGATCGGAAGGCAGGCGATCGGGCAATGCCCGCAGGACGAGACCCTCGCTGGACAGATCGAGCGCATGCAACGGGAACATCGCCAGATCGAGCGGCTGATCGCCGAGGTGTTGGATGGCGACGGCGATCGATCCAGTGGCCGTCGCCTGGGTGAATTGCTGGTCGCCCATGTACGTTTCGAGGAGCGCGAGCTGTTCAACCGGTTGCAGGACGGCTGTCTACCCGCACGGGCGGTGTCGCGGGTATGAGCGAATGGCGCGAGTGGCCGCTGCTCTCAATCGGTTTTCGTCCCTGGTTCCTGCTGATGCTCGGCTTCGCCACGCTGGCCATGGCGCTCTGGGCCGGTGTCTGGGTAGTCGGTGGCTGGGATGCGGCCGTCAATGGCCATCTCGACTGGCGCTGGCATGCGCATGAAATGATCTTCGGGGTGGGCGTGGCGCTGGTCGCAGGTTTTGTGACCACCGCTGCGCAAAACTGGACCGGTCGACGTGCCTGGCGCCCGGGCGGTCTGCTCGTGGGGCTGGGGGTCTGGCTCGCCGCGCGGCTGGCCTTCCTGCTCGTGGGCAGCAATCCGCTCTGGCCGTATCTTCTCTCGATCGCTGCCGAACTCGGGATCCTGTTCGTCGTGGCGCGACTGATCCTTCTCTCCCGGCAGTGGCACAACCTCCTGTTCGTGGTGGCACTGGCCGGGATTGCCCTGGCCGATGTCCTGTTCGCCCTGCAACGCCATGATAGTGGTCTGGCCAGCATCCACGGCTGGATGGGGCTGCTGCCGATCGTGGCGATGCTGCTGTTCATCGCCCAGCGGGTGGTGCCGCCGTTTTCGGCCAACCGGTTGGGCATCCCGCCCCGGCGCACCGGGCGTTACGTGGCAGTGGTACTGGGCGGCGGGCCGATGCTGCTGTTTGTCGTGCTGCTTGCCGTACCCGTACTACCGGGCGTGTTGCCGCTGGTCGCGGCCGCGATCGCCGCACTGGTTGCCGTGACGGGGGGCTATGCGCTTGCGCGCTGGTGGCATCGGAAAGTGCTCACCGAGCCGATGCTTTGGCTGCTGTTTCTGGGCGTGTCCGTAGTGCTTGCCGGGCTGGCATGGACGGCGGCCGTGCTCGCCGGTCTGTCGGTCGGCGGACTGGATGGCCCGGTGCATGCCTTCGGCCTCGGCATGCTCGCGGTCATGGCCACGGGCATGATGACGCGCGTGAGCGCCGGACACACCGGTCGGCCCATCCACCTGCCCAAATGGCTGCGGCCGGTGCTGGTCTTGTTGCTGGCGGTGGTGACCAGCCGGTTGCTGTTGCCGATCTGGCCGGGCCTCGAACCGTTCTGGCTCGCGACCACCGCCGGTGGGCTCGCGCTGGTCTATCTTGCGTTGCTGCTCGTGATCGGCCCGTGGCTGGTGGCCGAACGTGCCGATGCGCGCCCCGTAAATCGGTCACGGTAGCGGCGGGGCCGAGGCCTCTTAGATCACCTTCGAGAAACGCTGGCCGTCGAGCGTGCCGTGGTATTCGTCGAAGGCCATGCAGATATTGCGGATTAACTGTCGCCCGCGGGGCTCGACGACGACCGCCTGCGGGGTCAGGCTCACCAACTCGTCGTCCGCCATGGTCTGCAGGTCGGCCAACGCATCGGCGAAGTGTGTCGCGAAATCGATGCCGAAGCGGGATTCCACCGCGGGGATCGATACCCAGAAATGCGAGATCAGTTCCATGATCACGTGGCGACGCAGGGCATCTTCCTCGGTGGTCACCACGCCCTTCTCGATCGGCAGGTGCCCTTGAACCAGGGCGTCGTGGTAGCAGGTCAGGTCCTTGACGTTCTGGCTGAAGGCGCCGCCCACCTGGCTGATCGCCGAGGCGCCCATGGCCACCATGTCGCACTCGGCATGGGTCGAGTAGCCCTGGAAGTTCCGATGCAGTGTGCCCTCACGCTGGGCGCGGGCCAGCGGATCGTCGGGCTTGGCAAAGTGGTCCATGCCGATCAGCACGTAGCCCGCCCCGATCAGGTATTCGATGGTCGAGCCGAGGATATCGAGCTTTTCCGTCGCGCTGGGCAGATCCTCCGAGGCAATGCGGCGTTGCGGCTTGAAGCGCTGCGGCAGGTGGGCGTAGTTGAAGATCGACAGCCGGTCGGGGTCGAGTTCGATCACCCGGTCGAGCGTCTTAGTGAATCGCTCGCGGGTCTGGCCCGGCAGGCCGTAGATTAGGTCGATGCTCACGCCATGGAATCGCTGGGCCCGGGCGGTCTCGACCACCTCGCGGGTTTCCTCGAAGCTCTGGATGCGGTTGACGGCGCGCTGCACGTCGGGGTCGAAGTCCTGCACCCCAAGGCTGATGCGGTTGAAGCCGATCTCGCGCAGCAGCCGGATGGTGGCGGCATCGGCCTCGCGCGGGTCGATTTCGATCGAGTACTCGCCGCTGTCGTCGGTCTTCAAGGCGAAGTGCTCGCCGGTGCGTGCCATCAACTCGCGCATCTCGTCATGCGAGAGGAAGGTCGGCGTGCCACCGCCCCAGTGGAGCTGGTCGACCGGCCGGCCCGGGTCGAGCAGCTCGGCCTGCAGGGCCATCTCGCGGTAGACGTCGTCGAGGTAGGGACGGGCCCGGGCGCGATCCTTGGTGACCACCTTGTTGCAGGCGCAGTAGTAGCAAACCGTGTCGCAGAACGGGATGTGCACGTACAGCGACAGTGGCCCGCCAATGGCGTTCGAGCGCGCGGCCGCGGCACGGTAGTCCGCTTCACCGAAGCCGTCGTGAAACTGCACGGCGGTGGGGTAGGAGGTGTATCGCGGCCCGCTGGTGTCGTAGCGGCGGATCAAATCGGGATCGAACAGGGCGTCTGGGGTCTTGGTCATGGGATCGAGGACAGTGCGCGGCCGTGCCGGTGAGTGATGCGAAAAGTTTAGCGCCTCGCCGCAGGCAATTCCTCCAAGTAGAATGGTCGGGATATCTCCGGGCCAGCCCGGGGCGAATCGGGAGTGGCCTGGACGGGCCGATGGCAGACCGGGGCTTTCATGGCCGCGACGGACTGATTATCCTCTGCGGCCTCGCGCAACGAGGGCGAGGAGTACAAGGGGAAAGGGCATGATCGGCGAGCTGCTGCAGGGGCTGGATTACTTCGGGACGGCAGTCTTCGCCGTCAGTGGCGCTCTGGTGGCTGACCGCAAGCGCATGGACCTGATGGGGTTCTTGATCCTCGGCACGGTCACCGGCATCGGTGGCGGCACGCTGCGCGATCTGCTGCTGGACCGGCCGGTTTTCTGGCTGACCCAGTGGGAATACCTGGTGATCACCGCGGTGTTGGCGATCGCCACCTTCTACGTCAGCAATCCGTTCAAGCGGCGCGCGAACTGGTTGCTCTGGGCCGATGCGGTCGGTTTGGCCGCCTTCTGCGTCATCGGGACACAGATCGCGCTGTCGATGCATGCCAGCCCCATGATCGCGGTGATGATGGGCATCATGACCGCCACGTTCGGTGGGCTTATCCGTGACGTGCTTGCCGGTGAGCCACCCTTGCTGCTCCATCGCGAGATCTACGCCTCCGCCGCCCTGGCCGGTGGAGTCGTCTATGTTCTGTTCGCCCACTGGCTGGCCTGGTCGATTGCCGGGGTAATCCTGGGTTTCGCCGTCACGCTGGCCGTGCGGGGGCTGGGCATCCGCTATCACTGGCACCTGCCCTCGGCCGGTCGCTGACCGGGAAGGGCCGATCATTCGAGAATCACAGGCTTCGAGCATTCCTATGAGCAACGCCGTCGAAATCTACGAGCTCGAAAAGACCTACGAGGAGGGCACGCGTGCCCTCAAGGGCATCGAGCTTTCCATCGCCGAGGGTGACTTCTTCGCCCTGCTGGGGCCCAACGGCGCGGGCAAGTCGACCACCATCGGCATCCTCTGCTCGCTGGTCAACAAGACCCGCGGCACGGTGCGCGTGTTCGGTCATGATCTCGATCGCGACCGCGCCTGGGTGAAATCCCAGATCGGCGTGGTGCCCCAGGAGTTCAACTTCAACCAGTTCGAACCGGTCGAGGAAGTCGTCACCAACCAGGGCGGCTTCTACGGCATGACGCGCAAGGCGGCGAAAAAGCGCGCCCACGAACTGCTCAAGCAGCTTGGGTTATACGACAAGCGCGAAGGCATGGCCCGCGCCCTGTCCGGCGGGATGAAGCGCCGCCTGATGATCGCCCGCGCCTTGGTGCACGGCCCGCGGATGCTGATTCTCGACGAGCCGACGGCCGGGGTGGACATCGAATTGCGCCGCGGCATGTGGGACTTCCTGACCCAGATCAACAAGCAGGGCACCACGATCATCCTGACCACGCACTACCTCGAGGAAGCCGAGGCGCTCTGCCGCAACATCGCAATCATCAACGAGGGGCGGATCGTCGAGCACACCTCGATGCGCCACTTGCTCGGCAAGCTCTCGCAGGAGACCTTCGTGCTCTATAGCCGCGATCCGGTCCAGTCCCTGCCTGAGATGCCGGTACAGGCCTCGCGCCTGATCGACGACGAAACCATCGAGGTCGACCTGACCCGTGGCCAGGAGCTGACCGGCGTGTTCGACGTGCTGCGCGGTCACGGCATCGTGATCGAGCGCATGAAGAACAAGACCAGCCGTCTCGAGGAGCTGTTCCTGCGCCTGGTGCAGGACGACGATGCCGCCATCAATGCCGAGGAACGTTCATGAGTATCCGTTCGCAAAGCGACGCCTTCGACCACCAGGGGCCGGGCGAGAAGGCGGTCGGCCTGACCCCTCGGGGGGCGTGGAACGCCTTCGTGATGCTGCTCACCCGCGAGGTGCTGCGTTTCGGCCGCATCTGGGTGCAGACCGTGCTGCCGCCCATGATCATGACCGCGCTGTACTTCGTGGTGTTCGGCCACCTGATCGGCCCGCGCATCGGCGAGATCGACGGGGTGCCCTACATCCAGTACCTGGTGCCGGGCCTGATCCTGATGTCGGTGATCACCCAGAGCTACGCCAACTCGGTCTCCTCGTTCTTCGGCGCGAAATTCGCCCGGCACGTCGAGGAGCTGCTGGTCTCCCCCATGCCCAACTGGCTGATCATCGTCGGCTACGTCGCCGGCGGGGTGGCCCGCGGCCTGACCGTCGGCGGGGCGGTCACCCTGGTCGCGCTGCTGTTCGCCGAGCTGTCGGTGTTCAGCGTGCTCAACCTGTTCGGCGTCGCGCTGATGACCTCGATCCTGTTCGCCCTGGGCGGGCTGATCAACGCGGTCTACGCCACGCACTTCGACCACATCTCTATCGTTCCGACCTTCGTGCTCACACCGCTGACCTATCTCGGCGGGGTGTTCTACTCGATCAACATGCTGTCGGAGTTCTGGCAGCAGGCCTCGCTCTACAACCCGATCCTCTACATCATCAACGGCTTTCGCTACGCCATGCTGGGTATCTCGGACGTGCCAGTGTGGAGCACCTACGCGATCCTTGCCGTGGGCATCGTGCTCGCCTACCTCTACGTGTTGCGCCTGTTCCGCAACGGGATTGGCCTGCGGGGGTAAGGCCGCCGGCCGACGACAGATGCCACCCCGCCGTCATTCCCGCGAAAGCTGGCCCCCGGGGCATCGAGACCACCTTCGTGCCCAGTCAGAGCCGGTGACCACAAGGTGGCTTCGTCGACACCGTTAGCGCACCGCGGGCCATGACGTTACGTACCGAGGTGGATTTCCGCCTGCGCGGAATTGATGATCGGATGAATCCGTGGGGAACCCGATGAACACTGCCGCAGATATCATGGCCGAGCGAGGGGAGCGCTTTCACCGTGGGTAGACGGTTAGTAGTGGTCATTGATTGGTTGTCCGATGGACGCGTCGAAGCAAGGATCAGGCTTCAGTCCTTGCTCAAGTGCTCCTCGATACGTTTGGCCAGGACGCGGGCATGGTTGTTTTCCCGGTCACGGGCGGCATAGAGCAGGGTGACGGGGCGCTCGGCGACGATCTCGACCAGCCGATCGAATTCCTCGTTGCCTTCCAGCTCCTGCCGGTAGCGCTCGGCGAAGGACTCGAATCGGTCCGGATCATGCCCGAACCAGCGCCGTAGCGCCCCGGAAGGCGCCACCTGCTTGAGCCACTCGTCGTGCACGAGATCCTGTTTGCGCACGCCCCGGGGCCAGAGCCGGTCGACGAGCACGCGATAGCCATCGTCCTCATCCACCGGATCCAGTGCCCGTTTGGTGGCGACTGTCGCCATGCGTAGCGGGCGGTCAGCCTTGGGTCAGCCCTTGGGGCCCAAAAACCACCAGAGGATCAGGCCGATGAGCGGCAGGAACAGGATGATCACGATCCACAGTGCTTTCATGCCGACCGAGGCCGAGCTTTGAACGACCTTGATGATCGCGTAAATATCCAGGAACAGGATGATCAGGCCTAGCAGGCCGCCGAAGGTGGTTTCCAACATGGT